>NZ_JAPVBK010000001.1:431276-918319 GCF_026967885.1 Modestobacter sp. VKM Ac-2983 | reverse complement strand
CCCACCGCCGACGGTGTCGGCCGCTACAACCACTTCGACGGCAGCGGCGGCGGCTCGATCTACTGGACCTCCGACACGGGAGCCCACGAGGTCTACGGCGCCATCCGGAACCGCTGGGCCGAGCTGAACTGGGAACAAGGCCCGCTGGGCTACCCGGTGACCGGCGAGAGCCCCACCGCCGACGGTGTCGGCCGCTACAACCACTTCGACGGCAGCGGCGGCGGCTCGATCTACTGGACCTCCGACACCGGAGCCCACGAGGTCTACGGCGCCATCCGGAACCGCTGGGCCGAGCTGAACTGGGAACAGGGCCCGCTGGGCTACCCGGTGAGCGGGGAGTACGACGTCGAGGGCGGGCGCCGCAGCGACTTCCAGGGCGGGTCCATCGTGTGGGACCGGGCCACGGGAGGCACGGAGGTGCTGTTGACGGACTGACCCGGCCCGCCTCGCCGACCGGGGGTTGTCCGTGGGCACGCGAGCCGCCAGGGTGTACGCACCCGTCAGGGACCACCCGGCGTGACCGGTCCCCGACACGGACCCACCCGTGGGAGGCACCGTGTCCGCCGACGTCATCGGGCTCAGCCTGCTGGTGCTGGGCGTCCTGCTCCTGGTCGCCAAGCTCATCCGGATCAGGTCGCGGATCGCCCAGAAGCTCTTCCTCCCCAGCTCGATCATCGGTGGCTTCCTGGCCCTGCTGATCGGCCCGGAGGTGGTCGGCTCGATCGCCGAGGCGATCGGTGGGCCGGACGCCCCGCTGACCGGCGGCCTGTGGCCGGAGGAGTTCCTCGACGTCTGGGCGTCGCTGCCCGGACTGCTCATCTCGGTGGTCTTCGCGACGCTGTTCCTCGGCGAGCGCATCCCCAAGGTGAAGGAGGCCGCCGCACTGGCCGGCCCGCAGCTGGCCCTCGGCGTCACCATGGCGTCCGGCCAGTACGTGATCGGGCTCCTGCTCGCCGTCCTCCTGCTGGTGCCGTTCCTCGGCCAGGACCCGATGGTCGGCGCGCTCATCGAGGTCGGCTTCGAGGGCGGCCACGGCACCGCGGCGGGGCTGGGCGACACCTTCGCCGAGCTCGGCTTCCCGCAGGGACAGGACCTGGCGCTCGGCCTGGCCACGGTGGGCGTCGTCGCCGGCGTCGTCGTCGGCATCGCGCTGATCAACTGGGGGGTGCACACCGGCCGCGCCGAGGTGCTGGAGAGCGACGCGAAGACCTCGCTGGCCGAGCAGCGCGGGCTCTACGAGCGGGAGGAGCAGAAGCCGGCCGCGATGCTGACGGTGCGCACCGCCTCGGTCGAGCCGCTGGCCATCCACTTCGCCATCGTCGCCGTGGCCATCCTGGTCGGGCTCGCCCTGCTGGAGGGGCTGCAGGCGCTGGAGCAGCTGCTGTGGGCCGACAGCGTCGAGCTCTTCGAGTACGTGCCGCTGTTCCCGCTGGCCATGATCGGCGGCGTCCTGGTGCAGAAGCTGGTCGATCGGTTCGACGCGACCGGCATCGTCGACCGGCAGATGATGCTGCGGATCCAGGGCATCGCGCTGGACCTGCTGATCATCAGCGCGCTGGCCACGCTGTCCATCCAGGCGATCGCCGACAACTGGGTGACGTTCCTGCTGCTGGCGATCGCCGGACTGGCCTGGAACGTCGGGGTCTTCGTCTTCCTGGCCCGCCGGATGATCCCGCGGTTCTGGTTCGAACGCGGCATCGGCGACCTCGGGCAGTCCCTCGGCGTCACCGCCACCGGCTTGATCCTGATCCGGGTCGCCGACCCCAACGCCGCGACCCCGGCGATGGAGGCCTTCGGCTACAAACAGCTGGCGTTCGAGCCGTTCTTCGGCGGCGGCCTGGTCACCGCGGCGGCGCTGCCGCTGATCGCCCAGTTCGGCCCGATCCCGCTGCTGGTCTTCATGGCCGTCCTGCTGGCCGTGTCGCTGGGGATCGGCATCTTCTACTTCGGCCGTCGCTCACCGGCCGAGGAGGAGGCCCGGGTCGCGGACAGCTCACCCGACGGCGGCCCCTGACCCGGCGGCGGGTCAGCCGCGCGGGAGGACGGCGTCGATCAGGTGCGGCCCGGGCTCGGCCAGCGCGGCACGGAACTGCTCGGCCAGCTCCTCCGCCGTCCTCGCCCGGGTGGCCGGCACGCCCATCCCGGTGGCCAGTGCGACGAAGTCCAGCGCCGGCCCGCCGAGGTCCAGCAGCTTCCCGGCGCGCTCTCCCCCGCCGGCCGCCCCCACGCTCTCCAGCTCGCCGGCCAGGATCGCGTAGGCGCTGTTGTCGCAGATGACGGTGGTGACGTCGAGGCCCTCGCGCGCCTGGGTCCACAGCGCCTGGATCGTGTACATCGCACTGCCGTCGGCCTGCAGCGACACCACCGGCCGGTCCGGGCAGGCCACCGCGGCACCGACGGCCACCGGCATGCCCTGCCCGATCGCCCCACCGGTGAGGGTCAGCCAGTCGTGCGCCGGCGCGCCGACGGTCGCCGCGGGCAGGAAGTGGCCGCTGGTCAGCGCCTCGTCGACGACGATCGCCCGCTCCGGCAGCAACGCGCCCACCACCGCGGCGAAGGCCTTGGTGTCCAGCTCCCCGGTCGGCAGGTCCGGGCGGCGGGCCTCGGCCAGCTCCGGGACGGCGTCCGGTGCGACCAGCTCGGCCAGCGCCTGGAGCGCCGCGACACCGTCCTCCCCGGGCTCGGCGAGCACGTGCACGGTGCAGCCCTCGGGCACCAGCCGGCCGTCCATGCCGGGGTAGCCGAAGAACGCCACCGGCTCGGCGGCGCCGACCAGCACCAGGTGCTGCACGCCGTCCAGCTGCTTCCGGGCGCTGTCCGGCGCGTAGGGCAGCTTGAGGACGTCGGGCAGCCCGGCCCCGCGCTGCATCCGCGCGGGCGATCGCTGGGACAGCAGCCGGGTACCGGTGCCCGCAGCGACCTGAGCAGCGGCCCGCAGGCCGGGCTCGAGCACCGCGTCGCCGCCGAGGAAGAGCATCGTCGAACCGCCGAGCACGCCGGCCACCTCCTCGACCACGGAGGCCGGCACCTGCGGGGCCGGGCGCCGCGCCGGGACGGCGGCCACCCGTGCGCCCTCGCTCCAGGAGACGTCGGCCGGCAGCACCAGGCTGGCCACCTGACCGCGGGCGGCGGCGGCGATCGCGTCGGCGGTGTCCGCACCCACCTCGCTGGTCGCCAGCGACCGGCGCACCCACCCCGACACCGTGCCGGCCAGCGCGTCGATGTCGGACTCCAAGGGCGCGTCCAGCCGCTTGTGTGTCAGCGCGTGGTCGCCGACGACGTTGACCAGCGGTGTCCGGGCCCGGCGTGCGTTGTGCAGGTTGGCGATCCCGTTGCCCAGCCCCGGCCCCAGGTGCAGCAGGGTGGCCGCCGGCGAGCCGGTCATCCGGGCGTACCCGTCAGCGGCGCCGGTCGCGACGCCCTCGAACAGGGTGAGCACCGCCCGCATCTCCGGGACGTCGTCCAGCGCCGCGACGAAGTGCATCTCCGAGGTGCCGGGGTTGGCGAAGCAGACGTCCACCCCGCCCTCGACCAGGGTGCGGATGACTGCCTGCGCGCCGTTCACGGGACCTCCCGACCAGGGCCGCACTCCGGCGGGCGACCTCCACGGCAGCCTCGCACGGGGGCTCCCGCTGGGCGATCCGACTGCGGCAGGATCGCCGACATGGCCGCTGACCTGGTCCCGGAGGTGCGCGCCGCGCTGCGGGCTGCGGCCGACCCCGAGCGGGGTCGCGGCATGCAGGCCTACCTGAAGACGGCGGAGCCCTGCCTCGGGGTGCGGCTGCCCGAGGTCCGCCGGATCGTCCGGGCCGCCGCGGCGACGCACCCGGCCGACGTCGAACGGGCAGCCGGTCAGCTGTGGCGGGAGGCGTCCGCCCGCGAGGAGCGGCACGCCGCCATCGCGCTCACCGGCCTTCCGGTGGCCCGCGGTGACCTGCGGATGCTGCCCCTGTACGAGGAGATGGTCACCACGGGCGCGTGGTGGGACCTGGTCGACGGGGTCCAGCCCCGGGTCCGCGACCTGCTGCTCGCCCACCCCGCGCAGCTGAGGCCGGTGCTCCAGGGCTGGGCGCGGAGCCCGGACCGCTGGCTGCGGCGCAGCGCGGTCATCGCGCAGCTCGGAGCCAAGGAGCGCACCGACACCGCGCTGCTCGCCGAGGTGATCGAGGTCAACGCCGAGGACCCGGAGTTCTTCGTCCGCAAGGCGATCGGCTGGGCGCTGCGCGAGCACACCAAGACCGACCCCGACTGGGTGCGCCGGTTCCTCGCCGAGCACGAGCTCAGCCCGCTCTCCCGCCGGGAGGCGGCCAAGCACCTGGGCAGCTCAGCCGGCTGACCCGCAGCAGCCGCACTCCCCCGTGCCGGCGCCCGCCGACCGCCACGACATCAGCGACCCCCGGGACTGCGCCGACAGCACCGAGCCGATCGACAGCCAGGACGCGACCGACCCGATCGACGTGCTCGACCCGATGCTGAACAGCGAGCACGACGAGCCGATGCTGCCGATCGACAGCACCGAACCGACGCTGCCGATGGACAGCACCGACCCGGTCGAGCCGATCGACAGCACCGAGCCCTTCGACCACAGCGAGCCCCACGAACCCCTGCGCCGCCGACGTCTCATGCCGGCGTGTCTACCGCTGTCAGAAGGTGAGGACCAGACGTCCCCGCACGCCACCGGCCTCGAGCCGGCGGTGCGCCTCCGCGGCCTTCGCCGCCGGGAAGGTCTGCGCCACCCGGAGGGTGATCACGCCCTTCTCCACCAGCTCGCGCAACCGGTCGAGCTCGGCCTGCTCCTCGGCGTAGTCGCGCACCATCACCGGGAACACCCGCAGGTCGCGCTGCCCGTCGCCGCGGTATCCGCGGACCGTCGCGACGGCCCCGCCGTCCTTCACCGCGGGCAGCACGGCGGCGTCCTGCACCGAGCCATCGGCCAGCCCGTCGACGCCGTCGGGGAACTCCTCGCGGATCCGCGCCGCGACGTCGTCCCCCCGCCGGACCACGACGTCGGCACCCAGGTCGCGCACCAGCTGCTCGTCCTCGGGCTTGGCGTCGGCCACGACGGTCAGCCCCTCGCTCTTGGCCAGCTGGACGACGTAACCACCGAACGCCCCGGCCGCGCCGGTCACCGCGAGCACCTGGCCCGGCTGCAGCGCCATCCGGTCCAGCGCGAGCCGGGCGGTCAGGCCGTTCATCGGCAGCGTCGCCGCCGCGGCGTCGCCGACACCGTCGGGGGCGCGGGCGATCGAGCCGGCGGGCAGCACGACGTCCTCGCGGTAGCCGCCGTGGGCACCGGTCGGGACGACGATGCCCATCACGTGCTCACCGACGTGGATGTCGGTGTCCGCGCCGTCCCCGATCTCGTCCAGCACCCCGGCGACGTCCATGCCGGGCACGTAGGGGAACTCCTTCACCGGGTCACGCTGGGCGTAGGTGCCGTTGCGCGCGTAGGTGTCGGTCGGGTTGACCGCCGCGGCCGTCACCCGCACGCGCACCTGCCCCGGGCCCAGCGGCTCCTGCGGCACGTCGATCAGGCGCAGGGCCTCCGGACCACCGAACTCCGTCACTCCTGCAGCTCTCATGGGAGGTGCAAGGCGCCCACCCGCCCCGCTGTTCCACACGCCCGGGGGGCCAAAGTCGCGACTTTGGCCCCTGATGGGGTCAGCGCTTGCTGGCGTACTCCTTGAGGAGGCCGCGGCTGATGATCGTCTTCTGGATCTCGCTGGTGCCCTCACCGATCAGCAGGAACGGCGCCTCGCGCATCAGCCGCTCGATCTCGTACTCCTTGGAGTAGCCGTAGCCGCCGTGGATGCGGAACGAGTCCTGGGTGACCTCGCTGGCGAACTCGCTGGCCAGCAGCTTGGCCATGCCGGCCTCGACGTCGAAGCGGGCGCCGGAGTCCTTCAGCCGGGCCGCGCGCACCATCATCGTGTGGGCCGCCTCGACCTTGGTGGCCATCTCGGCGAGCTTGAAGGCGATGGCCTGGTGCTGGGCGATCGGCTTGCCGAAGGTCTCCCGCTGCTGGGCGTACTCGATGGCCAGCTCGAAGGCCCGGATCGCGACCCCGCAGCCCCGGGCGGCGACGTTCACCCGGCCGACCTCGACGCCGTCCATCATCTGGTAGAAACCGCGCCCGGGCTGCCCGCCGAGGACCTTGTCCGCGCCGATCCGGAAGCCGTCGAAGCTGGCGTCGGTGGTGTCGATCCCCTTGTAGCCCATCTTGTCGATGCGCCCGGGGATGGAGAAACCGGGCAGCCGCTCACCCAGGCCCGGGGTCTTCTCCACCAGAAACGTGGTCATGTTCTTGTAGGGCGAGTCGCCGCCCTCGTCGGTCTTGACCAGGAAGGCGACCAGGGTGGCGTTCTCCCCGTTGGTCAGCCACATCTTCGAGCCGCTGATGACGTACTCGTCGCCGTCCCGGGTGGCCTTCGTCCGGATCGCCGCGACGTCGCTGCCCAGCTCCGGCTCAGACATCGAGAACGCGCCCCGCAGGTCGCCGGTGGCCATCCGCGGCAGGTACTCGGCCTGCTGTTCCGGGGTGCCGTGCTGGGTGATCAGGTGCGCCACGATGAAGTGCGTGTTGATGACGCCGGAGACGCTCATCCAGCCGCGGGCGATCTCCTCGGCGACCAGGGCGTAGGTCAGCAGCGACTCCCCCAGTCCACCGAACTCCTCGGGGATGGTGAGCCCGAAGATGCCCATCTCCGCCAGCCCTTCGACGATCTCCGTCGGGTAGACGTCCCCGTGCTCCAGCTCCTGGGCCTTGGGGATGATCTCCTTGTCCACGAAGCTGCGGACCGTCGACAGGATCTCGATCTGGACGTCGGTCAGGTCCGCGGTCTGGGCCAGGCGGGTCATGCGCACACTCCTCGGGACGACGGTGTCTCGGTTACCGGCGAGTATGGGGCACGTCCGGGGCGGCTCTCCGGCGTCCCGGCCGCCCAGCTGATGCGGTTACCGTCGCTGTGGTGACGCCCCGCCACCGACTCCTCGTCCCCGCCGCCGCAGCCCTGCTGGCGCTGGCCGGGTGCGGGGCAGCCGAGGAGCCCGCCGACGGTGCGGCGGCCAGCCCGGGCACCGCCGAGCCCGCCCCGGCCGGGGCGGCCGCCGAGGCGGCGGCGGCAGCCGAGCCCGCCGCCGCACAGGACCCGGCCGAGGCGATCGTGGCCACCGCCCTGCGGGCAGCCGACCTGCCCGAGGGCTGGTCGGTGCAGGCCAACCCGGTCCCCTCGGGCGCCGACCTGGCGGGGAACCCGAGCCTCGACGGCATCTGCGGGTACACCTTCGCCTCCGAGTCGCAGCGGACGGCGAAGCAGCCGGTGGTGGGGCTGGACGCCGAGGGCACCGCGCAGCTGTCGTCGGAGGCGATCGCCTACGCGACCCCGGCCGCCGCGACGAGCGCCGTCCAGGAGCTGGTCGAGGCGTTCGCCCGCTGCCCGGTCGAGGAGTACACCTTCGAGCCGGGCCCGAGCGCGGAGGGCCTGGCCGCCAACAGCGTGGTCTTCCAGTACCGCCTCGGCGACGGCACCACCCAGGTCGTCCTCGCCCAGGCGCGAGGCCAGGTGCTCTCGGTGCTGATCGGGGACGACCCCGAGACCACGGCCGCCGCCGGCCGGTCGATCGCCACCCGCATCGCCGCGTTGCCTGCCGAGGCGGTCGGGGCCTGACCGGCACACTGACGCGGTGAGCCAGGACGACTTCTACCGCGGGGACCCGCCCGGCTACGCCGCGCCGCCGCACGACGCCCCGCCCCCCGGCGCCCCCACCGGGCCGCCGGGGTACGGGCCGCCGCCCTTCGGGCCACCCGGGTACGGACCGCCGCCCTACGGGCCGGTCGGGTACTGGCCGGGATGGCGGCGGCCGACCAACCAGCTGGCGATCGTCGCCCTGATCGCCGCGTTCGTCTTCGCCCCCGTCGGCCTGGTGCTCGGCCTGCTGGCCCGCGGCCAGATCCGGCGGAGCGGCGAGCAGGGCGACGGCCTGGCGCTGGCCGCCGTGATCGTCGGCGGCCTCGGCACGACCCTGATGGCGACCGGACTGCTCGTCTGGATCGGCCTGCTCGCCTCGATCAGCGAGGGCACGTTCGCCCCCTGAGCGAGGGCTCCGTCCTCCGCGGGACGGGGTCCTGCTACTCCGGCGGGGTGAAGCTCGAGGTGCGGGACATCCCGGCCGCGCGCCCCTTGCCGGCGATCACCAGCGCCATCTTCCGGCTGGCCTCGTCGATCATCTCGTCGCCCAACATCGCCGAACCCTTCGCGCCGCCGGCCTCCGAGGTGGCCCACTCGTAGGCGTCGAGGATCAGCTCGGCGTGGTCGAAGTCCTCCTGCGACGGCGCGTAGATCTCGTTGGCCGCGTCGATCTGGCCGGGGTGCAGCACCCACTTGCCGTCGAAGCCGAGCACGGCCGAGCGCTTGGCCACCTCCTCGAACGCCGGCACGTCGCGGACCTGCAGGAACGGGCCGTCGATGGCCTGCACGCCGCGGGCGCGGGCGGCCATCAGGATCGTCATCAGGATGTGGTGGAACGGGTCGCCCGGGTAGTCGGGGTGCAGGGCGCCGACCACCAGCGACTTCATGTTGATGCTGGCCATGAAGTCGGCCGGGCCGAAGATGATCGTCTCGATCCGGTCGCTGGCGAAGGCGATGTCGTTGACGTTGATCAGGCCCTGCGCCGTCTCGATCTGCGCCTCGATGCCGATCCGGCCGACCTCGAGCCCGTTGCTCTTCTCGATCTGGGTGAGCAGCAGGTCCAGCGCCTTCACCTGGGCGGCGTCGGCGACCTTCGGCAGCATGAGGCAGTCGAGTTCGGCGCCGGCGCCCTCGACGACCTCGACGACGTCGCGGTAGGTCCACTCCGTCGTCCAGTCGTTGACCCGGACGGTGCGGATCTTGCTCCCCCAGCCGCCCTCGTTGAGCGCGGCGACGATGTTCTTCCGCGCCCCGGGCTTGGCCAGCGGGGCGCAGGCGTCCTCGAGGTCGAGGAAGACCTGGTCGGCCGGGAGGCTCTTGGCCTTCTCCAGGAACCGGGGGTTGCTGCCCGGGACGGCGAGGTTGGAACGACGGGATCGGAGCTCGGCCACGGTGCCTCCGCTGGGGTGGCGGGGTGGGTGGACAACCCCGCTGGTCGACGTTGGTTACCGGAGAGTAGCGACGCTCCTCCGCGACTCCTCGGCCCGCGCGTGATCATCGTCGAACGGCGGCCGCCATCGGCGTGTCGAGCAGCCGTTCGCCGATGGTCGACAGCGGCGGAGCCACGCGGACGGCTACGGTCGTTCCGTGGGTCCAGACCCCTCGGTGACACGAGGACGCGACGGGGCACCGGCGGCGGCAGAGGTCGAGCAGCTGTACCGAGACGCGTCCCGGGGCGCACCGCTGGGTGAGCCACCTGAGGTCGCCGCAGTCTTCGCGGCCCTGTACGGCGCACTCCTCCCCCGACCGGACCTGCTCACCACCTCGCTGCGCGCGGACGGGCGACTGGTCGGGTTCGGCTACGGCCACCCGTGGCACTGGCCCGAGCAGTCCGACCCGTGGGGACGCCAGCTCCGGGCACGCCTCGAGGTGGCGGCGGACCTGCTGGAGGGCAGCTTCGCGGTCTGCCTGCTGGTCGTCGACCCGAGCCGCCGTCGGCAGGGGCTCGGCGGGGCGCTGCTGGACACACTGCTGGCCGAGACCGGGGAGCGTGCGTGGCTCATGACCCGCGACGAGCCCACGCCTGCACTGGCTCTCTACGAACGACGCGGCTGGCGCCGGATCGGCCACGGTCCGGATGCGCCGAACGGGCGCCCGGGCCTCGTCCTGCTGCACGACTGACAGCTCGATCGCCTTGAGTCCGCTGAACGACCCGGCCCCCGCGTGATCATCGTCGAACGGCGGCCGCCATCGGCGTGCCGAGCAGCCGTTCGCCGATGATCAACGTCGCCCCGTCCCGGATCAGACCGGATCGGCCTCCGGGGTCGGGCGCCCGCCCCGGATCACCAACGCCACCCCGATCACCACGGCGATCATCCCGGGCAGCGCGAGCAGCGGCGGGACCTGCTGCAGCAGCACCAGCGCGACCAGCAGCGCGCCCGGCACCTCCAGCAGCACCGCCAGCCCCACCACCGTCGGGCCCACCGAGGAGAGCACCAGGTTCAACAGCGTGTGCCCGAACAGCTGCGCGCAGACGGTGATCGCCGCGATCAGCCACCAGTCCCGCGCGCTGAACCCGGCCAGCGGCACCCCGACGACCAGTGCGGCGAGGGCGAGGACCACCGCACACGTCGAGTAGCAGACGACGGCGTAGGCCGAGGTGGTCAACCGCTCCCGCGCCCGGGCCCCGGCGAGCATGTAGCCACCGGCGCAGATCGCCCCCAGCAGCGCGAGCCCGTCACCGGCCAGCGCCGTCCAGGACACGGTGACGTCGACCCCGGCGATCAGCGCGGCACCCAACACCGCCAGCGCCAGCCCCCACCACACCTGCCGGGGCAGGTGGACGCCGGAGACGCGGGCGGCCAGCGCCGTCCAGATCGGCGTCGTGGTCACCAGCGCGGTCGAGGCGGCGACCGTCGTCATCGAGAGGCTGGGCAGCCAGGCGGCGAAGTGGGCGGCCAGGAACAGCCCGGCGACGACGGAACTGACCAGCTGCCGGGGTCGCAGGCCGGTCAGCGTCGCGCGCTCGTGCAGCAACACCGGCAGCAGCAGGACCGCACCGGCGGCGTTGCGCCAGAAGGCGATCGCCAGGAACGAGGTGGCCACCATCGCGGTGAGCGGGCCGGAGAACGACACCCCGATGACGGCGACCGCCATCAGCCCCACCTCCCGGCCGCCCGGCCGGTGCACCGCCCAGGGCGACACCGACGGCGCGGCGGCGCCCGCCCCGCGCGCCGGGGACCGGGGCGGGGCGGCGGGATCGGTCACCGCGCCGGGACCCGGATCGTGCCGCTGGCGATCGGCAGCACGGTGCCCGCGACGGTGGCCGCGGTGGCCCGGCCGCCGGCGGCGGTGACCGTGCAGGACAGCACGGACGGCCGGCCGAGCCGCTCGCCCTGCCGGATCGTGTACTCCGTCGTCCCGTCCGCCGGCACCAGGCCGGTCGCGGCCAGCCAGACCCCCGTGCCCAGCGCCGCCGAACCGGTGGCCGGGTCCTCGCCCCAGCGCAGGTCGCCGGCGAACACCCGGGCGTACGCGGTGGCCGTGGCGCCGTCCCAGCTGAGCACCGAGACGCCCTCCCCCACGCCGAGCAGGTCCAGCGCGCCCTGGTCCGGGCGCGCCCGGTCGACCGCGCCCGGCTGCACGGCCAGGTACGCGAAGGGCAGGCCACAGCCGGCCACGTGCACCGGGGAGTCGGCCAGGTCCGCGGCCGACAGCCCCAGCGCGGCCGCCAGGACGGCGGGGTCCGGACCCGGCTCGAGGGTCGGCCGGCCACCGCCGAGGGTCGCCCCCGCGTCGTCCACGGTCAGGCCGAGGACGCCGACGCCGCACTCCTGGCGCACCCGCCCGGCGGGCAGCCGACCGGTGCGGACCAGCGTGTGCGCGGCCCCGACGCTCGGGTGCCCGGCGAAGGGCAGCTCGGCGAACGGCGTGAAGATCCGCACCCGGTAGTCGGCGTCGGAGGTGGTGGGGGCACAGAGGAACGAGGTCTCCGAGAGGTGGAACTCGAAGGCCAGCGCCTGGCACTGCTCGGTGGTCAGCTCGTCGGCGTCGAACACCACCGCCAGCGGGTTGCCGGCATAGGGCCGGGGCGCGAACACGTCCACGACCTCGTAGCTGAGTCGATCGGGTCCCGGAGCCGCCACGACGGCGACGGTAGCCTTCCGCTCCGGTGGCCGAGTTCCCGAGGTCACCGCCGGCCACTGGTCCCCGGACCTACGCAGCATCGAGGAGGGGCCAGTGACGACGGTGACGAGGGCGTACGTGTCCCGGGTGGCCGGGTTGACCGTCTTCGACCCCAACGGCGACCGGGTCGGCAAGGTCCGCGACGTGCTGATCGCGCTGCGGGTGGGCACTGCCGCGCCGCGGGTGCTGGGTCTCATCGTCGAGGTGGTGCCGCGGCGCCGGATCTTCTGCCCGATGGGCCGGGTGACCGGCGTGGACTCCGCCTCGGTGCGGCTGTCCTCGGGCACGGTGAACCTCAAGCGCTTCGAGCAGCGGGCCGGGGAGACCCTGGTGCTGGGCGAGCTGCTGGACCGGCGCGTGACCATCCAGGAGTCCGACCGGCCGGCTGCCGTCGTCGACGCCGCGATCGAGCAGACCCGGACCGGTGACTGGGTCGTCTCCCGCCTCGCCGTCCAGGAGCCGGGCCGGCTGGGCCGCCGCGGGCAGCTGCACCAGCTGGCGTGGGACGAGGTCAGCGGGCTCGCCCTGCCCGAGACCGGGCAGAGCGCGGAGACGCTGATCGCCACCTACCGCGAGCTCAACGCCGCCGACGCGGCGCACGCGCTGCAGGAGCTGCCGATCAAGCGGCGGCACGAGGTCGCCGAGGCGATGGACGACCCCCGGCTCGCCGACGTGCTCGGCGAGCTGCCCGAGGCCGACCAGATCACCATCCTGGGCACCCTGAAGGAACGGCGGGCCGCCGACGTCCTGGAGGAGATGGACCCCGACGACGCCGCCGACCTGCTGGCCGAGCTCTCCACGCTGGACCGGGACCGGCTGCTCGAGCTGATGGAGCCGGACGAGGCCGAGCCGGTGCGCCAGCTGCTGAAGTACTCCGAGGACACCGCCGGCGGGATGATGACCAGCGAGCCGGTGATCCTCGCCCCCGACGCGACGATCGCCGAGGCGCTGGCCCGGGTCCGCACCCCCGAGCTCTCCCCGGCGCTGGCCAGCCAGGTGTACGTCTGCCGGCCGCCCTCGGCCACGCCGACCGGGCGGTACCTGGGGCTGGCGCACATCCAGCGGCTGCTGCGCGAACCGCCGTCCGGGCTGGTCAGCGGGGTGCTGGACGACCTGGAGCCGCTGCGGCCGGAGACCCCGCTGACCGAGGTCACCCGCTACTTCGCGACCTACAACCTGGTCGCGGCGCCGGTGGTCGACCCGCAGGGCCGGCTGGTCGGTGCGGTGAGCGTCGATGACGTCCTGGACCACCTGCTGCCCGAGGACTGGCGCGAGAGGTCCCGCCGTGGCTGAGGCCGAACGCCGCGCCGACCTGCGGCTGGACCAGCCCCGCACCGCCCGGGGGATCGGCAGCTTCCTGCGACTGGACCCCGACGCGGTCGGCCGGTTCGCCGAGGGGATCGCCCGGTTCCTGGGCACCGGCCGGTTCCTCGCGGTGCAGACGATCCTCGTGATCGTCTGGATCGCGCTGAACGTCGTCGCGGTCGACCTGCGCTGGGACCCCTACCCGTTCATCCTGCTGAACCTGGCCTTCTCCACCCAGGCCGCCTACGCCGCACCGCTGATCCTGCTCGCGCAGAACCGGCAGGCCGACCGCGACCGGATCCAGGCCGAGGAGGACCGCAACCGCGCGGCGCAGACCCGCGCCGACACCGAGTACCTGGCCCGGGAGCTGGCCTCGCTGCGGGTGTCGGTCGGCGAGCTGGCCACCCGCGACTTCATCCGCGGCGAGCTCAACCGACTGGTGCCCGAGGACCCGGACGACGAGGCCGCCGAGCGCAAGAAGAAGAACAAGAAGCGCCGCGAGGCGGCCGCCGACCCCGTCGGCTGAGGGCCTCAGCCGCGGACCGCGGCGAGCGTGGCGACGACCGGGTCGCCGCCGGCGGTGTCGACGACGGTGTGCCGGTCGTGCCACTGGTCGACCCGCCGGGCCCGCACCTGCTCCCAGGTCGGGAGGACGTGGCCGGGGAGGTCGGCGGGACGCTCCTCGACCCGGCGCCGGTGCTCGGCCCGGTCGGTGCAGATCAGCCGCACCCAGTGCACCGGGATCCCGTGCCGGATCGCCAGGTCCCGGAACGGCCGGCGGGCGGCGGCGACGTCGAAGACCGCGTCGACCAGCACGTCGGTGCCGGCGGTCAGGCAGGTGTCGGCGGCGGCCAGCGCCAGGTCGTAGCCGTGCGCGCCGACCTCGGCCGGGGTGGGCACCAGGCCCTGCCGGAGCAGGGCGACCTCGAAGGCGTCGACCCGCAGGTGGGCCGCGCCCAGCGCGCCGGCCACCGATCGGGCGACCGTCGTCTTCCCGACCCCGGGCAGGCCGCCCAGCACGATGAGCACCCGCTCAGCCCAGCAGGTCGCGCAGCAGACCGAGGAGCACCGCGGCCACCCCGGTGAGCGGGAGCGTCAGCGCCGCGGCCCACAGCCGGGTGCGCAGGTCACGGGCCAGGACGACGACGAGCACCAGTGCGACGACGACGTCGGCCACCGCCTGCACCGGGTGGACACCGGCGTCGGCCAGCGCACCACCGCCCAGGGTGATGCCGGCGGCCATCGCCAGCAGGGCTCCTGGCAGCCACCCCGAGCCCCGGGTCGCCACGTGCGCCGCCACGGCGGTGGCCGGCACCGCGGTGGCGGAGAGGACCAGCCAGGCGACCAGCAGCCGGACGGACCAGCCGAAGTCCAGGACCAGCGCGGCCCACGCGTAGTAGGCGACGGTCATCGCCGCGAAGAACACCCCGGCGCGGAGGGCGGCCGCCGCCGGCGAGGGCGCCGACCAGCCGATCAGCGCGACCACCAGCACCCAGGCGGCGGGGTAGCTGCCCAGGTCGGCGGCCCACCGCCAGCCCGACTCGTCGCCCGCCTTCGCCGCGGCGCCGGTCAGCAGCCCGGCGAGCAGGGCCAGCACCAGGGGCGCCCGCCGGCGGGCCGGTGCCTCGATCGTCGCCGTCACGGCACCGATCGTGCCGCCGCCGTCCGCCCAGCTCTGTCCGCCGCGCCGCACGGTGGTGATCAGCTGCACAGCGAGCAAGCTTGCACACCGTGCAGCGAGCGGCGCATCCTGAGCGCATGACCGAGCGAGGGCTGCGTGAGCGGAAGAAGGCCGACACCCGGGCCGCGCTGGCCGCGGCCACCCTCCGGCTGGCGATCGAGCTCGGCTGGGAGAACGTCACCGTGGAGGCCGTCGCGGCGGCGGCCGACGTCTCCTACCGGACGTTCTTCAACCACTTCTCCGCCAAGGAAGAGGCGCTGCTGTTCCCCGGCGGCACCGACCAGCCGCGGCTCTCCGCCCGGCTGCGTGCCCAGCCGGCCGGCAGCGGCGTGCTCGCCGCCGCCCGCGCCGCCCTGCACGCGGACCTCACCGAGCTCGAGGCCGACGCCGCGGCGCTGCGCGACCGGATCACCGTCGTCGCCGGCAACCCCTCGCTGCTCCCCCGGCTGGTGGAGATCGGTGCGGCCGACGAGCGGGAGGTCGCGGTGGCGATCGCCGAGCGGACCGGCCAGACCGCGGAGACCGACCTCTACCCCGGCCTCCTCGCCGCGGTGCTGTCCGCCGCCGTCCGGGTGACCTTCTCCCGCTGGCACGCCCAGCGCGGCGCCGTCCCGCTCACCACCCTGCTCGACGAGGCGCTGGACGCACTGGCCGCCGGCCTGCCCGAGCCCACGCACTGACCCCCGGAAACCACCGATCCGCACCATCGACAGGAGCACCATGTCCGCCACCACGGAGACCGACCCGGCCGGCGCGGCCAGCACCGAGGCCAGGATGAGCCGACGGGAGGTACTCCAGGCGCTGTCCGGCCTGATGGTGGGCATCTTCGTGTCCATCCTGGCCGCGACCGTCGTCTCCAACGCCCTGCCGGTGATCATCGCCGACCTCGAGGGCAGCCAGTCGATCTACACCTGGGTGGTCACCGCCGAGCTGCTCGCGATGACGGCCTCGGTGCCGCTGTGGGGGAAGCTCGCCGACCTGGTGAGCCAGAAGCTGCTGGTTCAGCTCTCGCTGACCCTCTTCGTCGCCGGGTCGCTGCTGGCCGGGTTCTCCCAGGACACCACGATGCTGATCGTGGCCCGGGTGGTCCAGGGCATCGGCGCCGGCGGCCTCACCGCGCTGGTGCAGATCGTGATGGCGGCGATGATCCCGCCGCGCGAGCTGGGCCGGTACGCCGGCATCTTCGGCGCCGTGTTCGCCGTCGCCACCGTCGCCGGGCCGCTGATCGGCGGCGTCATCGTGGACACCGCGTGGCTCGGCTGGCGCTGGTGCTTCTTCATGGGCGTGCCGTTCGCCCTGGCCGCGATCGTGCTGCTGCAGAAGACGCTGAAGCTCAAGCAGGTCACGCGCGACGACGTCCGGATCGACTGGCTGGGCGCGCTGCTGATCACCGCCGGGGTGAGCACCCTGCTGATCTGGGTGACCCTGGCCGGCAACGACTTCGACTGGCTCTCCAGCACGACCGCGCTGATGGTCGGTGGCGCCGCAGTGCTGCTCGCCCTGGCGCTCTTCGTCGAGTCGCGGGTGGCCGAGCCGGTCATCCCGCTCGGCATCTTCCGCAACCGCACCGTGACGCTCACCGTGGTCGCCAGCGCGCTGGTCGGCATCGCGATGTTCGGCGGCACCGTCTTCCTGTCCCAGTACTTCCAGATCTCGCTGGGCTACTCCCCCACCGAGGCCGGGCTGCTCTCGCTGCCGATGATCGGTGGCCTGCTGGTCTCCTCCACCGTCGCCGGCGCGCTGATCACCAAGACCGGCACCTGGAAGCGGTTCCTGGTCGCCGGCGGCGTGCTGATGACCGTCGGCTTCGGCCTGCTGGCCACCATCGACGCGCAGACCTCGATCTGGCTGCTCGGCGCCTTCATGGTCGTGCTCGGCGTCGGCGTCGGCCTGCTGATGCAGAACCTGGTCCTGGCCGCGCAGAACGACGTGCCCGCCCGGGAGCTCGGCTCGGCCACCTCGGTGCTGTCGTTCTTCCGCAGCCTCGGCGGCACGATCGGGGTCAGCGTGCTGGGCGCGGTTCTGGCCAGCCGGGTGGCCGGGGACCTGGCCGTGCTGGGCGGCGGTACGGACGGCGGCGAGACCACCGTCCCCGACGTCTCGGCCCTGCCGCCGGAGGTCGCCCGGGTGGTGCAGGACGCCTACGGCAACGCCACCGCCGAGCTGTTCCTGATCGCCACCCCGCTGGCCGCGCTGGCCCTGCTGGTGGTGCTCTTCATCAAGGAGAAGCCGCTGAAGACCACCAGCGGTGCGGAGCGGCTGGCCGAGGAGCAGGCCCAGCTGCCGCTGGCGCACTGACCGGTCCGGGCGGCCGCCGCGCTCCGGTCAGCCGGTCCAGCGGTACCCGTTCTCCGGGCGTCCTGCGGCCCCGTACCGGGGTCGGACGGCGGCCAGCCCGGACCGCTCCAGGTGTTCCAGGTACCGCCGGGCGCTCACCCGCGCGAGGCCGCAGCGCTGACCGACCTCGCCGGCCGACAGGTCCTCCGCGGGGCTGCTGGCGAGCGTCCGGGCGACGAACTCCAACGTCCGGGGGGACAGGCCCTTGGGCAGCGGGGCGGCCGGGGGCCGTTCGTTGACCCGCCGCCGGGTGGAGAAGAGCCGGTCGACGTCGCTCTGCTGCAGGCCCCGCCCGGGCTCGGCCGTGCGGCGCAGCAGCTCCACCCGGTGCACCCGGTAGGCCTCCAGCCGCTCCCGGAACGCGCCGAGGGAGAAGGGCTTGACCAGGTAGTCGACGACACCGGTGGTCATCGCCGCCCGGACCGTCTCCACCTCCCGTGCGGCGGTGATGACGATGACGTCGGGCTGGGGGCCGGACAGCGACCGGAGTCGCCGCAGCACCTCGACCCCGGAGAGGTCCGGCAGGTGGATGTCCAGCAGCACCAGGTCCGGGGCGAGGACCTGGACGGCCTCCAGCGCCTCGACCCCGCGGTGCACCTCCCCCACCACCTCCAGGCCGGGCACGGACTCCACGTAGCCGCGGTGCACCGCCGCGACCGCGAAGTCGTCGTCCACCACCAGCACCCGCACCGTCCGCTCACCGGTCACGGCGTCGTGACCTCGGCCATCGCCGGGGCGGGAGCCCCGAGGCGCACCTCGACGCGGGCGCCGCCCAGGGGTGCGGAGCTGACCGTGGCCGAGCCCCCGCGGCGGGCCGCGATCCGGGCCACCAGCGCGAGGCCGATGCCACGGCCGTGGTCGGCGGCGGCCGCCCGCTTGGTCGTGACGCCCACATCGAAGACCCGGGCCCGGTCCTCCTCGGCCACTCCCGGCCCGTCGTCGTCCACCCGCACGACGAGCCCGCCGTCCGGGTCCGGCCCGAGGAAGACCGTCACCGTCCCGCCGGTCCCGGTGGCGTCCATCGCGTTGTCCAGCAGGTTGCCGAGCACGGTCACCACGTCGTCCCCGCTGCCGGACCCCAGGGACGAGCCCGGGACGAGCGACAGCTCGATGCCGCGCTCGTGGGCCACCGCCGCCTTGGCGAGCACGAGCGCGGTCACCGCCGGGTCGGCCACCTCGGCCAGCGACCGGCCGTCGAGCAACTGACCACCACCGGCCCGGTCGATGAAAGCCACCGCGTCGGACTCCCGGCCCAGTTCGATCAGCCCCTGGATCACGTGCAGCTTGTTGCTGAACTCGTGGGCCTGGGCGCGCAGGGTGTTGGTCAGGTTGCGCTGGCCGTCCAGCTCCCGCAGGGCGCCGGCCAGCTCGGTGCGGTCGCGGAGGGTGAGCACCTCGGCGACCCGGCGGCCGCCGACGACCGCCGGGGTCCGGTTCGCCACCAGCAGCCGCTCCCCGGACAGCACGAGTTCGTCGGTCACCGGGCGGTCGCCGGCGACCAGCGGGAGCATCGCTGCGTCCAGGACCTCGGCGGCGGGGCGGCCCACGACGTCGTCGGCCAGGTCGAGCAGCCGCGACGCCTCGTCGTTGACCAGGACGACCCGACCGCGGTCGTCGACGGCGACCAGGCCCTCGCGGATGCCGTGCACCATCGCCTCACGGGTCTCCAGCAGCCGCGCGATCTCCTCCGGCTCCAGCCCGAAGATCCGGCGGCGGACCAGCCGGACGACGAGCACCGCACCGAGGGAGCCCAGCAGCGCCGCACCGCCCAGCCAGGCGACCAGCGCCGGCGCGTCCCGCCGGAACTCGGCGGCCAGCTCGGTCTCGAGGATCCCGACCGACGCAGCCCCGATCACCCGGCCGGAGTCATCCCGCACCGGCACCTTGGCCCGCAGCGACTCCCCCAGGGTGCCCTGCTCGGTGCCGACGAAGACCTCACCGGCGAGCGTGGGGCCCGGATCGGTGGAGACCCGCTGCCCGATCCGGGTGCGGTCGGGGTGGGAGTACCGGACCCCCTCGGCATCGGTGACCACGACGAAGGTGACCCCGGACGCCTCGCGGATCAGCTCGGCCAGCGGCTGCAGCGTCGCGCTCGGGTCCGGCTCGCCGTAGGCCTGCACGACGCTGGGCAGCCGCGCGGTGCTGCTGGCCACGGTGAGCACCTGCTGGCGGTACGCGTCGCGGATCTGCTGGTACTGCAGCTGCACGGCCACCGCGCCGGCGGCGACGACCACGACCAGCACGATGCCGACCTGCAGCAGGAGCAGCTGCACACCGAGGGGCATCGTCCGGCGGGGCATGGTCCGGCGGGGCACGTCCCCAGTGTGCCGCCCACCCGGTCGGATGTGGCACAGACCACAAAGACCGAAACAACCAGTACGACCGCGACGTTCCCACCGCGCAGCGGCCTTCCTAGCGTCCGAACCGAACCGAGCCGAGCCCGGCCCGGCGGACGAGGAGGTCCACCCGATGTCCCGAACCCTGAGTGCACGATCCCGCACCGCCGCCCGCCCCTGGCGGCTGACCGCGGTGGCCGGCGCGTCCCTGCTCGGCCTGCTCACCGGCTGCAGCGACTCCGGTGGTGACGGCGGGACCGACGCCCAGGCATCGGTCGGCCGCCTGGAGCTGATGGCCCCGGCTGATCCCGGCGGCGGCTGGGACTCGACCGCCCGGGCGCTCGCCGCCTCCATCGAGGAGGCCGAACTCGCCGACAGCACCCAGGTCACCAACGTCGGCGGTGCCGGCGGCACCGTGGGCCTGGCCGAGCTCGCCAACGAGCGCAGCGAGGAGTTCCTGATGGTGATGGGCCTGGTGATGCTGGGCGCCATCGAGACCAACCAGTCCCAGGCCACGCTGGAGGACAGCACCCCGATCGCGCGGCTCACCGCCGAGGACGAGATCGTCGTCGTCCCCGCGGACTCGCCGTACCAGGACATCCAGGACCTGGTCGACGACATGAAGGCCAACGGCCGGTCGGTGTCGATCGCCGGCGGCTCGGCCGGCGGGACCGACCACATCCTCGCCGGGCTGATCGCCCAGGCCGGTGACGTGCCGATCGAGAACCTGAACTACGTGGCCTACTCCGGCGGCGGTGAGTCCCTGGCCGCGCTGCTGGGCAGCCAGGTCTCCGCCGGCATCTCGGGTGTCTCCGAGTACGCCACGCAGATCGAGGCCGGCGAGCTGCGCGCGCTGGCCGTCTCCGGCGCCGAGCGGGTCGAGGGCATCGACGCCCCCACGCTGACCGAGGCGGGGCTGGACGTCGAGCTCAGCAACTGGCGCGGGGTCGTCGGCCCGCCGGACCTGTCCGACGAGGCCCGGCAGAACCTGATCGACCTCGTCGACGAGGCGGTCCAGTCCGACGCCTGGCAGGAGCGGCTGGAGCTCAACGACTGGGAGGACACCTACCTGTCCGGCGACGAGTTCGACGCCTTCCTCGAGGAGGAGCAGCAGCGGGTGCGCGGTGTCCTGCAGGACATCGGGCTGGTGGAGTGAGCTCCTCCGCAGCCGCGCAGGACCACGCCCGCACCGGTACGCCGGGGCGGGCGTGGTCCTGGGCAGAGGCTGCCTTCCCCGTGGGGCTGCTGGCGCTCGGGGTCTTCACCCTGGTCGACGCCAGCACCATCGTCGCACCCAGCTCGGTGAACACCGTGGGCCCGCAGGCCTTCCCGTACGCGGTCGGGGTCCTGCTGGTGCTCACCTCCCTCGCCCTCTTCGTCGACCTGGCCCGCGGGCGCGGTGGCGCCGCCGAAGAGGGGGAGGACGTCGATCCGTCGGCCACCACCGACTGGCCCACCGTGCTCAAGCTGACCGGGTCCTTCGCCGCCCTGGTCGTCCTGGTGGAACCCCTCGGCTGGCCCATCGCGGCGACCGTGCTCTTCGGCGGTGCCGCCTGGTCGCTGGGCGCCCGCCCGTGGTGGCGGCCCGTGCTCGTGGGGGCCGTGCTCGCCTTCACCACGCAGATCCTGTTCACCCAGCTGCTGGACCTCTACCTGCCGGCCGGACCACTGGAGGGGGTGAGCTTCCTTGGGTGACTTCGGCGCGCTGGTCGACGGGTTCGCCACCGCCCTGCAGCCGATGTACCTGCTCTACGCGCTGATCGGCGTCACGTTGGGCACCGCCGTCGGCGTCCTGCCCGGCATCGGCCCGGCGATGACCTTGGCGCTGCTCCTGCCGCTGACCTACTCGCTGGAGCCCACCGCGGCCTTCATCATGTTCGCCGGCATCTACTACGGCGGCATGTACGGCGGGTCGACCACGTCCATCCTGCTCAACGCCCCCGGTGAGTCCTCCTCCATCATCACCGCCCTGGAGGGCAACCGGATGGCCAAGGCCGGCCGGGGCTCGGCGGCCTTGGCCACCGCGGCCATCGGCTCCTTCGTGGCCGGCACGATCGCCACCGTGGCGCTGACCCTGGTGGCGCCGGCGATCGCCCGCCTGGCGGTCCAGCTCGGCCCGGCGGACTACGTCGCCCTGCTGGTGCTCGCCTTCCTGACGGTGGCCGCGGTGCTGGGCTCCAGCCCGTCCCGGGGGATCGCCTCGCTCGGGATCGGGCTGTTCCTCGGCCTGGTCGGCACCGACACGCTCACCGGGCAGCAGCGGTTCACCCTGGGGCTGCCCGCGCTCGCCGACGGCATCGACGTCGTCGTCGTGGCGGTCGGCGTCTTCGCCGTCGGGGAGGCGCTGTACGTCGCGTCCCGCCTGCGCCGCGGCCCCATCCCCCTGGTGCCGGCGGGCAAGGGCTGGATGACCAAGGACGACTGGCGCCGCTCGTGGAAGCCGTGGCTGCGCGGCACCGCCATCGGCTTCCCGATCGGCACCCTGCCGGCCGGCGGGGCGGAGGTCGGGACCTTCCTGTCGTACTCGGCAGAGCGGAAGCTCTCCAAGCACCGCGAGGAGTTCGGCAAGGGCGCCATCGAGGGCGTCGCCGGCCCGGAGGCGGCGAACAACGCCTCGGCGGCCGGGGTGCTCGTGCCCCTGCTCACCCTGGGGCTCCCCACCTCGGCGACGGCGGCCATCTTGATCGTCGCCTTCCAGAGCTACGGGATCCAGCCGGGGCCGTTGCTGTTCGAGGACGAGTCGGCGCTGATCTGGGCCCTGATCGCCAGCCTCTACATCGGCAACGTCCTGCTGCTGGTGCTGAACCTGCCGTTGGTGGGCATCTGGGTGAAGCTGCTGCAGATCCCCCGGCCCTACCTGTACGCCGGCATCCTCACCTTCGCCGCGCTGGGCAGCTACTCGGTCGGCGCCTCGGTCGAGGACCTGGTCCTGCTGTTCCTCCTCGGCCTGCTGGGCTGGGCCATGCGCAACTTCGGCTACCCGATCGCGCCGGCGGTGGTCGGGCTGATCCTGGGCCCCATCGCCGAGGAGCAGCTCCGCCGCGCCCTGGCCATCAGCCAGGGCGACGCCACGGTCCTGGTGACCAGCCCCTTCGCGGCGGTCGTGTACGCGGCCCTCGTGGTCTTCCTGTTCCTGGGCTGGTGGCTGCGTCGCCGCCAGGCCCGTACCGAGGCAGAGCTGGCCGCCGCGGCCGCCACGCCTGCCGAGTCCGAGAGGAGTTCGTCATGACGATCGTGGTGGGCTACGTGCCCAAGCCGGAGGGCCGCGCGGCCCTGCGGGCGGCGGTGGAGGAAGCCGACCTGCGCGGGGAGCAGCTGCACGTGCTGAACACCTCGCGCGGGGACGCCTACGTCGATCCCTCGTACGCCAGCCCCGACGACCTCGCCGAGGTCCGCGGCCTGCTCGAGGAGACCGGCCTGACCTTCGAGCTCGAGCAGCACGTCGGCGGCCAGAGCGGGGCGGACGAGGTGGTGGCGACGGCGGCGCGGCTGGGTGCCTCGCTCATCGTGATCGGGATCCGCCGGAGGTCCCCCACCGGCAAGCTCGTCTTCGGCAGCGACGCCCAGCGCATCCTGCTGGAGGCCGAGTGCCCGGTGCTGTCGGTCAAGGCCCCGACGGCCGGCTGACCAGGGTGGGGGTCGCCGTCCCGGCGGCGACCCCCACCAGCCGTCGCGCTCAGCCGGTGAGGACGTGCACCAGCGCGCCGGCCGCACCGGCCAGCACCAGGACGACGATGAACGGCGCCCGCAGCGCGAGCGCCACCGCGGCCACCGCCAGCCCGACCAGCCGGCCGTCGACGACCAGGTCGGGCCCCGACGTCGCGGCCTGGACGGCGACCAGCGCGGCCAGCAGCGCCGCCGGCACGAACTCCACCACCCGGGTCACCCACGGCCGCTCGACCCAGGCCGCGGGCACCGAGAGCCCGGCCAGCTTCAGCAGGTAGCAGCCCAGCGAGCCGACCAGCACCACCGCCCACAGCATCCCGGTGCTCACGCGGCCCCCTCCCGTGGAGACGTCGCCGTCCGCGGCCGACCGGCCAGCGCCACCGCGACCACGGCCAGCACCACCTGCACCCCGGCCGGCACGAACGGGGTGAGCGCCAACGCGATCACCCCGCCGCCGAGGGCCACCCGCCGCTGCACGCCCGGCTCCCGCGCCGAGCGCTGCAACCGGGGCCACAGCAACGCCAGGAAGGCCGCCGGCACGACGGCGTCCAGCGCGGCCTGCGCCGTCTCGCCCAGCGCCGCGGCGCCCAGCGACCCGATCAACGTCGTGACGTTCCAGCCGAGGTAGATGGTGGCGCCGGTGACCCAGAACGCCAGCCGGCCCAGTTCCCGGTCCGGTGCGGCCACCGCCATCGCCGTCGTCTCGTCGATCACCCAGTGCGCCGCCCCGGCCCGGCGCAGCCAGCCCCGCGGCGCCAGCATCGGGGCCAGCCGGACGCCGTAGACGGTGTTGCGGGTGCCCAGCAGCAGGGCGCTGCCCACGGCGGAGAACGCTCCCCCGCCGGCACCGAGCACGCCGATCATCGCGAACTGGGAGGCGCCGGTGAACATCAGCGCCGACGTCGCCACCGCCTGCCAGGTGTCCAGCCCGGCCCCGGCCGCCGCCGCACCGAAGGCGACCCCGTACAGCCCCACCGCCACGCCGAGCCCGACGGCGTCCCGGAGCGTGGCGGTGCGGGCGGAGGACGGCACCCGCCGACCCTAGGGCTCTCGGTCGGCTGGCTCACACCCGCTGACCCGGGGCGAGCTGACCAGCCGCCGTACAGTGGGGGTCGCCCGCGCGCGGGCCCCCGCAGGGGCCCGGAATCCGCAGGCTCCCCGTCGAAGGAGACACAACGCGCATGTCCGACACGCTGACCGGATCCCCGGAGCTGGATGCCGTGAACGCGGCGCTGGCGACCGTCCAGGATCCCGAGATCAACCGTCCGCTGCCCGAGCTGGGCATGGTCAAGGACGTGCAGATCGGCGTCGGCGGCGACCCGGGCGCAGTGCGCATCGAGGTCTACCTGACCGTCGCCGGCTGCCCGATGCGCGAGACCATCACCAACCGCGTCACCCAGGCCGTCTCCGCGGTCCCCGGCGTCACCTCCGTCCAGGTGGGCCTGGACGTCATGAGCGACGAGCAGCGCACGGAGCTGCGCAAGACGGTCCGCGGCAGCGACACCGCCGAGCCGGTCATCCCCTTCGCCCAGCCCGGCTCGCTGACCCGGGTCTACGCCGTCGCCTCGGGCAAGGGCGGGGTCGGCAAGTCCAGCGTCACCGTCAACCTCGCCGCCGCGCTGGCCAAGAAGGGCCTGTCGGTGGGCGTCGTGGACGCCGACATCTACGGCCACTCCGTGCCCCGGATGCTCGGCGTGGACGACAAGCCGACCCAGGTCGACAACATGATCATGCCGCCGCAGTCCTACGGCGTGAAGGTCATCTCGATCGGCATGTTCACCCCGGGCAACACCCCGGTGGTCTGGCGTGGCCCGATGCTGCACCGCGCGCTGCAGCAGTTCCTCGCCGACGTGTGGTGGGGCGACCTGGACGTGCTGCTGATGGACCTCCCGCCTGGCACCGGTGACGTGGCGATCTCGGTGGCCCAACTGGTGCCCAACGCCGAGATCCTGGTCGTGACGACGCCGCAGCTCGCCGCCGCCGAGGTGGCCGAGCGGGCCGGTGCGATCGCCACCCAGACCCACCAGCAGGTCGTCGGGGTCGTGGAGAACATGTCCTGGCTCGAGCTGCCCGACGGCTCCCGGATGGAGGTCTTCGGCTCCGGCGGTGGCCAGGCCGTCTCCGACGCGCTCACCAAGACCCTCGGTGCGCGGGTGCCGCTGCTGGGCCAGATCCCGCTGGACACCCGGCTGCGCGAGGCCGGTGACGCCGGTGCGCCGATCGTGCTCGCTCAGCCCGACGCCCCCGCCGCCCAGTCGCTGTCCGCGATCGCCGACGCCCTCGCCGTCCGCCAGCGCGGGCTGTCCGGCATGTCGCTGGGGCTGACCCCGGTCAAGCGCTAGTCACCCTCGGCACGACAGAGGCCGGTCACCCCGCGGGGTGACCGGCCTCTGCTGTTCCCGACCCCGTCCAGGGGCCCGCCCCGAGCCTGCGAAGGGTGGGGAGGACGGGGTCCCTGCTCAGGTGGCGTCGACGTCGAAGGGCGGCGGGGTGCTCGTGTCCCGGCTGCCGGTCATCTGCCCTGCCGTGGCACGGGCCGTGGCGGCGGTCGCCCCGGCGGCGGTCGCCCCGGCGGCGGTGCTCCCGGTGCGGGCCGGTGCGTCGTCGTCGCCCATCAGCTGGGACCGGATGAAGGTCTTCGGGTGGTACTGCCGCAGGTCGATGTCCCGCAGGTGGTCGAAGTCGTCGCCCAGGGTCTCGTGCAGCTGCCCACGCACCCCGGTGACCGCCTCACGTGCCTTCTTCAACCCGCTGGCCGCGTCCTTGGCCAGCGTGGGCAGCCGGTCGGGGCCGAAGATGAACAGCGCCGCCAACGCCAGGACGACGATCTCGCCCCAGCCGATCGAGTCGAACACCGCTCCTCCTCGCGCCCACCGCGCACCGCGGTCGTGTCCAGCGTAGGTGGACCGGCTTGCCGCCAGGCGACCCGCGGCCCAACAGAACGTGTCGGGGCTCAGGCCACGCCGAGGGTGACGTCGACCTCGCGGGAGCTGCCGCCCCGCACCAGCTCCAGGGTGACCGTGTCGCCCGGCTCGTGCGCATCGACCTCGACGGCCAGCTCCTCTGAGCTGCGCACCGGCTCCCCGTCGACCGCGATCACCACGTCCTGCTCCTGCACGCCGGCCTCGGCGGCACCGCTGTCCGGTTCGACGTTGAGCACCAGCGCCCCGTCGCGGGTGCCGTCGGTGACCGTGCGGGCGTTCACCCCGAGCGAGGCGTGCACGGCCGTCCCGGTGCTGATCAGCTCCTCGCTGATGTCCCGCACCGTGTCGATCGGGATGGCGAAGCCGAGGCCGATCGAACCGCCGGTGGTGCCCGCGCCCGCCACCGAGGCGATCGCGGTGTTGATCCCGACGACCGCGCCGGTGGCGTCGACGAGGGCACCTCCGGAGTTGCCCGGGTTGATCGGTGCGTCGGTCTGGATCGCGCTGATCACGGCGTTGGTGTCGCTGCCCTCCCCGGACAGTCGCACCGGGCGGTCCAGCGCGCTGACGATGCCGCTGGTGACCGTGCCGGCCAGGCCCAGTGGTGACCCGATGGCCACCACGGGGTCGCCGACGACCAGGTCGCTGACGCTGCCGAGCGACGCCGCAACCAGGCCCGGCTTGTCCACCTTGAGGACGGCGAGGTCGCTCGCCGGGTCGCGACCGACGATGCGGGCGGTCGAACCGCTGCCGTCGCTGAAGACCGCGCGGATCTCCGCGCCCTCGACGTCGGCCGCACCGGAGATCACGTGGTTGTTCGTGACGATGTAGCCGCCGTCCGCGTCCACCACGACCCCCGACCCGGTGGCGCCTGCGCTGGCCAGCCGGACCTCGACGGAGACGACGGCGGGCATGATCCGGCCGGCGATGTCGGAGATCGAACCGGGCTCCCGACTGGTGCCCGGGGACACCTCGGAGAGCTGGGTGCCCTCGGCCAGCAGCGGCGCCTCGTCGGCCGTCCGGCCCAGGTACCAGGCGGTCGTGCCACCGACCATGCCGACCAGCAGCAGGCTGAGCAGCGCCAGCACGGTCAGCCGGACGGAGAGGTCACGGACCCGGACCTTGCGGCGGCCCTGCGGGTCCAGCACCACCGGGCCGGGCTGCTGGGGCTCCTCGGGGTACTGCGCGGGCGCACCGAGCGCGGCGGGGGCGTGCGGGTCGCGCCACGGGTCCGCCGCGGCGTCGGGCTTCCAGAACGGGGCGGCCGCGGTGCGCCGCCGCGCGGGACGGCCACCCGGGGGCTCGCCCAGCCCGGTGGCCCCGTCCCGCGGCGCGAACGCCCGCAGCACGGCCTCCGGCGGCGGCGGGGGCAGCGGCCGGGGTGCGGGCACGGGACGGTCGGCGCCGAAGGACCCCTCGACCGCGTCCGGCCGGCCGAAGGCGGCCCGCTGCTCGGGCTGGGGGGCCGGGGCGGGCGGGGTGTGCGGCTGCAGCCGGGAGTCGGTCGGTGCGAAGGCGCCCGTCGTCCCCGCGGGGCGGGCGTAGGCCGCCGCCTGCTCCTCGGGCCGGCCGGGGGCGTGGTCGGCGTCCGGGAGCGGTGAGCCCACGTCGGACGGCTCGGTGCCGGGCGTCGCGCTCAGGGCGTCCCGCCATCCGCCACGCCGGTGCGGGAACCGACGGTGAACGCCCGCACCACCGGCGGGACGATGTCGGTGCGTTCGGTCGGCGCCGTGTACCGGACAGGGCCGGCGACCGGCTCCCGGCTCGGCAGTTCCGCGGTGGGCAGGTTGACGGCGAGCACCGCGACGCCCAGACCGAGCCCGGCCAGCGCCCCGGTCATCCCTCGACGCAGCCAGCGGGCGCCGCCGTCGGAACGCGGTGCCGTCTCGGTGGGGGCCAGCGGGATCGCCCAGGAACCACCCGCACCCGTGGCGGTGAGCCCGTCGGCGCCGGCGCTCAGCTGACCCAGGCCGCCGCCGGGGCCGGCGGTCGTGAACGGGATGGCCTGCAACCGGGAGAGGAGGTCACCGGGGACCGCGACGTCGACGCCGTGTCGGAGCGCGTCCTTGGCCTCGCGCTGCGCGGCGACCGCCATCCGGCACTGCGCGCAGCCGGTCAGGTGCCGGGTCGCCCGGTTCGCTGCGCCGCCGGAGAGCTCTCCGTCGACGAGCGCGGCGATCGCCTCCTGGGCGAGGTGGCTCTCCGGGATGCTCACGACACCTCCACGGCGGGGACGGGCCGACCCGGGGCGAGGTGGGCCAGCGCCTCGCGCAGCTGCACGCGACCACGGTGGATGCGGCTGCGGACGGTGCCCAGCTTGATGCCGAGGGTCGCCGAGATCTCCTCGTAGGTGAGGCCCTCGATGTCGCAGAGCACGACCGCGACCCGGAACTCCGGGGACAGCGCGTCGAGGGCGGCCTGGATCTGCGGGTCGAGGTGGGTGTCCGCGTACACCTGCTCCGGGGACGGCGCGGAGCCGGGCAGCCGCTCGGTGTCCTCGGGCAGGGCGTCGAAGCGGATGCGCTGCCGCCGACGCACCATGTCCAGGAACAGGTTGGTCGTGATCCGGTGCAACCAGCCCTCGAAGGTGCCCGGGGAGAAGTCGGCGAGGGAGCGGAACACCCGGACGAAGGTCTCCTGGGTGAGGTCCTCGGCGTCCTGCTGGTTGCCCGAGAGCCGGTAGGCCAGCCGGTACACCCGTGCGGAGTGGTCGCGGACGACCTGCTCCCAGGTGGGCGCCACCCAGCCCTCGGCCGCGGCGGCCGCGGGCTCGAGGTCGGCGGGGGCCGCCGACCCGGTCGCGGAGGGCTCGGTCACGGACCCAGGATCGCAGACGGCCGCGCTCGGCACCTCCCCTGCAGGGGTGGACCGCTCGGCGGAGCGCTGGCTGGTGGTACGCGAGAGACGCACGTCCAGTGCAACGGTCGGGCGCGGCCGGTGTTCCCGCACGGAGCAGACACACAGCCGGTTGCCAGGCAGCCGGCCAGGTCGGCCCGGCCTCCCGCACCCGGCCGGGCGCGGGCCCCACCCCCGCCACTACCCTCGCCCGGTGACCAGCGTTGCCGGACCGCCCCCCACCGGCGGCACCCCGACCGACGCGGCGGCCTATGCCGACGGCTTCGCCGCCGAGACCCCCGCCCAGGTGGCCGCTCGCCAGCGCGCCGTGACCTCGGCCGATGCGTTCGGGACCCAGGTTCCGGTCGAGCCGGCCGTGGGCGCGACGCTCTCCGTGCTCGCCGCGGCCTGTGACGCCCGCTCGGTGGTGTCCATCGGCAGCGGCGGCGGGGTGGCCGGGCTCTGGCTGCTCCAGGGGATGCGCCCCGACGGCGTCCTCACCGCCCTGGACGCCGACCCGGCCGAGCTGCGTGCGGCCCGGCAGGCCTTCACCGAGGCCGGCATCCCCAGCGGGCGCACCCGGCTGATCTTCGGCACGCCCGGCGAGGTCCTGCCGCGACTGTCCCCCGGCGCCTACGACCTGGTCAGCTGCGCCGGCCCGCCCCTGGAGTACGCCGGCAACCTGACCGGCCTGCTGGGACTGATCCGGCACAGCGGGTCGCTGATCTGCCACGGCCTGCTCGCCGAGGACCGGATCGCCGACCCCTCGGCCCGGGACGCGCAGACCGTCGCGTGGCGGGAGATCGCCCGGACCCTGAGCGAGGACGAGACGCTGACCTGCGCGGTGCTGCCGATCGGCACCGGCCTGCTGGTCGCCACCAAGCGCACCTAGGTGTCCTGACCGGGCCGGAACGGGAACTCCGCCTCCGCAGCCCACGGCCCGCCCAGGTACCGCCACAGCCCCAGGCCGCGGGCGGTCACCGTCTGCGGCACGAAGGACGCGGCCAGCTCGGCGTGCAGCGCCCGCGCGGTGTCCGGGGCGACCTTGTTCTGCACGGTCACGTGCGGGCGGGACCACTGGCGGTCCTGCGGGGTCAGCCACGGGTCGAAGGCGTCGGCCAGGCCGGCGCGCAGCGTCGTCAGTTCGGGTGCCGACAGGTCCAGTGCGACGCCGCGCCCGAGGAAGCGGACGCCGGTGACAGCCACCGCGAACCTCGACCGCGCAGCCACCGCCGCCAGCTCCCGGCCGACGGCCGCCCGGTGCTCGCCGGGCAGCGCATGGAACAGCGTCACGTGCGCCGCCAGCCAGTTGCGCTCGGGCGGGAAGTGCGCTGCCCGGAGCCGGTCGAACCGCTGCTGCGCAGCCTCGTCCAGCAGCAGCGTCACGATCAGCGGCGGCTGCACGGTGGTCCGGTGGGCGGCGGGTCTAGTGGATGGCGCGGGAGCCCTTGCCCAGGACGGTGATCCCGCTCGCGGTCACGTGGTACCGCTCCCGGTCCCGTTCGGGGTCGACACCGATCTGCGCACCGGGTGGGACGACGACGTTCTTGTCCAGGATGGCGCGCCGCACGACGGCGCCCTCACCGATGTGGACGCCGTCCATCAGCACGCTGGCCTCGACCCGCGAACCGCGCTCCACGCGCACGTTCGGTGCGACCACCGAGCCGTGCACCGACCCGCCGTCGATGATCACCCCAGCGCTGACCATCGACTCCTCGGCCCGGCCGCCCAGCACGAACTTGGCCGGCGGCAGCATCGGCGGCAGCGTGTAGATCGGCCAGCGGTCGTTGTAGAGGTTGAAGATCGGGCTGACCGACACGAGGTCCATGTGCGAGTCGTAGTAGGCGTCCAGGGTCCCGACGTCGCGCCAGTAGCCGTGGTCGCGCTCGGTCTCCCCCGGCACGGCGTTGCTGCTGAAGTCGTAGACGTAGGCGTCGCCGGCCTCGGCCATCATCGGCATGATCGACCCGCCCATGTCGTGCACCGAGTTCTCGTCGGCGGCGTCGACCCGCAGGGCCTCCAGCAGCGCGTCGGTGGTGAAGACGTAGTTGCCCATCGAGGCGAAGGTCTCGTCCGGGCTGCCCGGCATCCCCGGCGGGTCGGCCGGCTTCTCCAGGAACTGGCGCACCTTGCCGTTCTCGTCGGCGTCGATGACCCCGAAGGCGGTCGCCTCATGGCGCGGCACCCGCAGGCCCGCGACGGTCACGCCGGCGCCGGTGGCCAGGTGCTGGTCGATCATCTGCGACGGGTCCATCCGGTACACGTGGTCGGCACCGAAGACGACGACGATCTCGGGACGGTCGTCGTAGATCAGGTTGAGGCTCTGGTAGATCGCGTCGGCGCTGCCGGTGTACCAGCGCGGGCCCAGGCGCTGCTGCGCCGGGACCGGGGTGATGTAGCTGCCCAGCAGCGTGGACATCCGCCAGACCGTGGTGATGTGCCGGTCCAGCGAGTGGCTCTTGTACTGGGTGAGCACCGCGATCCGCCGGATGTCGGCGTTGACCAGGCTGGAGAGCACGAAGTCGATGAGCCGGTAGTTGCCCCCGAACGGGACGGCGGGCTTCGCCCGGTCCTGGGTCAGCGGGGCGAGCCGCTTCCCCTCACCACCAGCAAGGACGATTCCGAGCACCCGAGGACCAGCACGCATGGACGGACCGTAACGGTTCGGCCGGGCCTTCGCCCCATCTGCTGGGCACCTCCACCACCTAGGGTGACCTCGTGCGCGTCGGAGTGATCACCAGGGAATGGCCGCCGGACGTCTACGGAGGGGCCGGGGTGCACGTCGAGCACCTCGTCGCGGCCCTGCGTGGCCTGGAGCAGGGGCCGGAGCTGGACGTCCACTGTTTCGGTGGTCCGCGTGCGGACGCGACCGGCCACGGGGTGCCCGCGGGGCTGCAGGCCGCCAACGGCGCGCTGCAGGCCGTCGGCATCGACGTGGAGATCGCCGCCGCGCTGGCCGACGCCGAGCTGGTGCACTCGCACACCTGGTACGCCAACCACGCCGGGCACCTGGCCTCGCTGGTGCACGGCTCGGCGCACGTGGTGACCGCCCACTCCCTGGAGCCCCGCCGGCCGTGGAAGGCCGACCAGCTGGGCGGGGGCTACCGGCTGTCCTCCTGGGTGGAACGGACCGCCTACGCCTCCGCCGACGCGGTGATCGCGGTCAGCCGGGGCATGCGGGCCGACGTCCTCGACGTCTACCCGGACCTGGACCCCGCGAAGGTCGTCGTGGTCGGCAACGGGGTCGACGCCCAGGCCTACCGGCCGGTCCAGGCGCCCGACGTCGTCCGCTCGGTCGGGGTCGACCCCGACCGGCCGTACGCGCTGTTCGTCGGCCGGATCACCCGGCAGAAGGGGCTGGTGCACCTGCTGGCCGCGGCCGAGCAGCTGCCGCCCGAGGCCGGCCTGGTCCTCTGCGCGGGCGCACCCGACACCCCGGCCGAGCGGGCGCAGGTCGCCGACGCCGTGGCCGAGCTGCAGACCCGCCGCAGCGGCGTGGTCTGGATCGAGCAGATGCTGCCCCGTGAGCAGCTGGTGCCGCTGATCACCGGGGCGACGGTCTTCGTCGTCCCGTCGGTGTACGAGCCGCTGGGCATCGTGAACCTGGAGGCCGCTGCCTGCGGCACCGCGGTCGTGGCCAGCGCCGTGGGCGGCATCCCGGAGGTCGTGGACGACGGCCGCACCGGGCTGCTGGTGCCCTACGACGCCGAGGACCCGGCCGCCTTCGCCGCGGGGCTGGCGGCGCGGATGGCCGAGCTGCTCGCCGACCCCGACCGCGCCGCCGCGATGGGCGCGGCCGGCCGGGAGCGGGTCCTGGCCGAGTTCGGCTGGCCGGCGATCGCCCAGCAGACCGCCGAGGTCTACGAGTCGGTGCTCGCCGCCCGCCGCTGAGCGGAACCGCTCAGCCGTCCTCGTGCAGGACGGTGCGCGCACGCCCGGCTGCCTTCGCCCGGTACAGCGCACTGTCGGCGCGGCGCATGAACTGCGGGGTCGGCTCCCCCGGCTCGTGCTGGGCGACGCCGATCGACAGCGGCACGCCCGCGCAGGCGACCCGCAGCTGCTCGACCACCGCCAGGGCAGCCGGGCCGGCGTGGGCGGGCAGCAGCAGCGCGAACTCGTCCCCGCCGTGCCGGGCCAGCACCGATCCGCGGGGCACCCGCGGCAGCCACTCGTCGGCCACGGCCCGGAGCAGCTCGTCGCCTGCGGCGTGCCCGTGCCGGTCGTTGATGGACTTGAAGTGGTCGATGTCCACCAGCGCCACGGACAGGTCGGTGCCGGTGCGCAGGGCGACCCGCACGGTCTCCTCGAGCGCGTCGTCGAAGCCGCGCCGGTTGGCCAGGCCGGTGAGCCCGTCCAGGCTGGCCGCCGAGGCGCGCCGGGCGAGGGTCGCGACCACCAGCCCCATCGCGGCCATCACGACGGCCAGTGCGACCACCGGGCCGGCCGCCACCCCGCCCAGGGCGAGCACGACGGTGCACGCCCCGATCGCGGTGCCCAGGTACGCGGACGCCACCGGGAGCGCGAAGAGGAAGAACGCCGCCACGGCGATGAACAGGTACATGCCGGCCAACGCCACGGCCGAGGTCTCGTCGGGCGCCGCGTAGACGACCGCGCTGATCAGTGCGGTGCCCAGCAGCACCATCAGGTGGAACACCGACCGCGGCAGGTGGTGACCCCAGCGGATCACTGCGCCGCCGGCCAGCAGCGCGAGCGGACCGATCACCGCCAGCACGGGTGAGATGCCGTCGTCGCCACTACCGCCCAGCAGGACGATGGCGAGGACCGCGAGCCCTCCGGCCACGTACAGCGCCCCGATGACCGGGCCGGTGACGCGAGCGCTCGCCACCTCGGGTCCGCTGCGCATCCGTTCGTGCCGCCTTCCGGATCGAGGTGCGGGGGGTCTCAGGAGCCGGCCGGGTGGGAGAGAACGGTACGAGACCGGCGAGTTCCGTTGCGGGCAACGTAGTCGCCTGCCGCCGACGGCCGGCCCGGTTCGCGGCGCCACCTCACCCGGATCGGTCAGACGCCTCGGCCGGCCCGGTGGTCGATCTCGGCAGCCAGCGCCGTCAGCGCGCCGACCACCCGCGCCACCACCCGCCGCTCCGCCCGGTCCGGGCGCAGCAGCGCCTCCACCCGACGCCCGGCCGGCACCCCGGTCAGCCGCAGCAACCGCACCCCGGGGAAGGCGGGCGCGGTGTGCCGGGGCAGCAGCGAGATCCCGTGCCCGGCCGCGACCATCGCCGTGGCGACCGTGAAGTCGTTGATCCGGTGCGCGATGCGCGGTGCGGCTCCGGATCGCGCCGCCACCGCGGCCAGCACCGGCGCGACGGGGAAGCCCTCCCGCACGGTGATCCACGCCTCGTCGGCGAGCTCCTCGGGGCTGATCGCCACCCGATCGGCGAGCCGGTGCCCCGGGCTCACCGCGACGTCCAGCGGTTCCCGGAACAGCGGCACCACGCGCACGCCGGGAGGCCAGTCCGCGGCGCCGTCCGGACGGTGGGCGACCACCACGTCGAAGCGATCGGTGAGGTCGGGGAAGTCGGCGAGCGCGACGTCCTCGTCGGCGCACTGCAGCGTCACGCCGTCCCACCCGGCGACCGCATCGAGCAGCCGGGGGAAGACCAGCTGCGCCGCGCTCTGGAACGCCGAGACGCGCACCGTGCCGACGGGTGAGTCCCGGTGGCCCTGGCAGGCCGCGCGGGCCCGCTCCACCGCGACGGCGACGTCGACGGCGGCATCGGCCAGCGCCGTCCCCGCCGGGGTGAGCCGCAACCCGCGCCCCACCCGCTCGGTGAGCGGAACGCCCATCTCCGCGGTCAGCCCGGCCAGTTGCTGGGAGACCGCCGACGGCGTCAGGTGCAGCACGGCGGCGGCCGCGGTCACCCCGCCCTGGCTGCGGACGGCGCGCAACGTCTCCAGGGTGCGCAAGTCCATGTAGCCAGTCTGCAAGGACGGTCAAGTCCTCTTCACTGGAGTTGCACGGCGCCGGGCGGCAAGCTCACCCCGTGCCCCGTCGTGACCGCCTGCTCGCCTGCCTCGTCGCCGTGCTCTGGGGGCTGAACTTCACCGCCATCCACCTGTCGCTGCAGCAGTTCCCGCCCTTCGCCCTGGTGGCGCTGCGGTTCGCCCTCCTCGCCGTCCCGACGCTGTTGTTCGTGCCGCGCCCCGACGTCCCGCTGCGCTGGCTGATCGGCTACGGCACCGGGTTCGGCGTCCTGCAGTTCTTCTTCCTCTACCTGGCGATGGACACCGGCATGCCGACCGGGCTCGCCTCGCTGGTGCTGCAGTCCTCGGCGCCGTTCACCGTGCTGCTGGCCGGGCTGCTGCTGCACGAGCGGCTGACCGCCCGCCAGCTCACCGGCATCGGCACAGCCGTCGCCGGGCTGGGCGGCATCGCCCTGTACCGGGCCGACCTCGGGGGCACCGCGCTGGCGCTGCCCGTGCTGCTCACCCTCTGCGGCGGGCTGGGCTGGGCGCTGGGCAACCTCTGCGCCCGGCAGGCACGGGCGTCCGAGCCGCTCAAGCTCACCCTCTGGATGAGCGTGGTGCCCCCGCTGCCGATGGCCGCGGTGGCCCTGGTCGCCGAGGGCCCGGAGGCGATCGCCCGCTCGTTCACCACGCTGGGCAGCCAGCAGGGGCTGCTGGCGCTGGCGGGGCTCCTCTACACCGTCGTGGTGGCCACCCTGCTCGGGTCCGGGCTCTGGACGGCGCTGATGGCCCGGCACCCGTCGAGCACCGTGGCCCCCTTCTCGATGCTGGTGCCGGTGGTCGGCATCGGCACCTCGTGGCTGGTGCTGGGCGACACCACGTCACCGGTGGAGCTCGGCTGCGGCGCCCTCGTCGTCGCCGGGGTGCTGCTGGCGACGACGACCCGACGGACCCGTCCGGGGGTCCGTCAGGGCCAGATGGAGGCGACGATGATCGCCGAGACGGCCAGCGTCGCGCCGGCCGAGACCAGGCTGGCGGGGTGGAAGGCCACCTCGGTGAGGTGCTGGCCCAGCCGCCCGGGGGTGAGCAGGTCCAGCAGCAGGAACGCCAGCGCCTGGAGCAGCACGCCGAGCAGCCCGAACACCACGGTGTAGAGCAGCGCCCGCCCGAACCCGCTGGTCGCGTTGGTCCAGATGGTGGTGAACGCGATCGCGCCCTGGCCGAGGAACCCGGCCGCCAGCGCGATGCCGGCGTTGACCGAGCGCTCCTCGTAGATGTGCCTGGCCAGGTGGCCGGGGGTGAGCAGGTCGAGAGCGAGGGCGCCCACCACGAGCAGCATGATGCCGACGCCGGTGTAGGCGACGGCGTAGCCGATGCTGGCCAGCACAGAGGACCTCCGGGATGGGGGACAGCGGAGCGCTGAGCCTAGGGCCATCACCACATCGCCCCGTGGAACAGGCGTCGATCCGGCGACGCTGCACCGGTCGTGACGGACGCGCTGACCCTGTTCGACGACGTCCTCCCGCCCGAGGAGCCGGTGCGGAGTCGACTCCTGCAGGTGCGCACCGTCTACGCCGAGCCCGCGGCCGCCGCCTCCCCCCGCGGACTGCAGGTGCTCGCCCGGTTCCCCGGTGCCGAGGTGGTGGAGGTGCCCTCGCACTGGCAGATCCCCGAGCTGCACGGCAACGAGGGCAACATCGACCGCTGGGTGCGGGTGAAGACCGAGACGCTGGTGCTCGGGGTCAAGAAGTCGCTGTCGTGCCGGCCCAACGGCCGGTCGGCCAACTGGATCGCGCCGTCGACGGCGAACGGCTGCGCGATGGCCTGCGCCTACTGCTACGTGCCGCGACAGAAGGGCTACGCCAACCCGATCACGGTCTTCACCAACATCGACCAGATCGCCGGCCACCTGCGCCGGCACGTCGCCCGGCAGGGGCCGAAGACCGAGCCCGACCAGTGCGACCCGGAGAGCTGGGTCTACGACATCGGCGAGAACAGCGACTGCTCGGTCGACGCGTTGGTCAGCGACAACGTCGCCGACCTGATCGCCACCTTCCGCACGCTGCCCACCGCGAAGGCATCCTTCGCCACCAAGTACGTGAACCGGCAGTTGCTCGACCTGGACCCGCAGGGCCGCACCCGCGTCCGCTTCTCCCTCATGCCCGACGCCGACGCCCGGGTGCTCGACCTGCGCACCAGCCGGGTCGACGAGCGGATCGGTGCGATCGACGACTTCGTCGCCGCCGGCTACGAGGTGCACCTCAACCTCTCCCCCGTCGTGCTGCGGGACGGGTGGGAGGCCGACTGGACGACGCTGCTGCGGCAGCTGGACGACCAGCTCGCCGACGCGACGAAGGCCCAGGCCGCCGCCGAGGTGATCATGCTGACCCACAACGAGGGCCTGCACGAGGTCAACCTCGGGTGGCACCCGCAGGCCGAGGAGCTGCTCTGGCGCCCGGAGCTGCAGCAGCCCAAGGTCAGCCAGAACGGCCAGGTGAACGTCCGCTACCGCAACGACGTGAAGCGGGCCGGGGTGCTGCGGCTGCAGGAGCTGATCCGGCAGCACGCCCCGTGGCTGCGGGTCAGGTACGCGTTCTGATGCAGCTCTCCCTGCTGGACCGTGCCCGCACCCGGGCGGGCGAGCCGGACGCCGCCGCGCTGGCCGGCACCGTGGCGCGGGCCGCCCGCGCCGAGCAGCTGGGCTACGACCGGTTCTGGGTGGCCGAGCACCACGGGGTGCCCGGCGTCGCCGGGTCGGCGCCCGCGGTGCTGCTGGCCGCGATCACCGGCCGGACGACGACCCTCCGGCTGGGCTCGGCGGGCGTGATGCTGCCGCACCACCAGCCGCTCGTGGTCGCCGAGCAGTTCGCGATCCTGAGCGCCCTCGCCCCCGGCCGGGTCGACCTGGGGCTGGGCCGCTCCCCCGGCTTCACCGCGCCGGTGCGCCGGGCGCTGCGCTCCACCGACGAGCAGGACTTCGCCGGCGACCTGGCCGAGCTGCGGGCGTTCCTCACCGGGTCGGCGGAGATCACCGCGTACCCCCGGCCGACCACCGCCGTCCCGATGTACGTGCTGGCCACCGGCCAGGGCCTGCAGGTCGCCGCTGAGCTGGGGCTCCCGGTCAGCCTGGACGTGCTGGTCGCCGACACCGCCGCCGAGGCCACCGACCTGCTGCTGCCCGAGGCCTGGGCGATGGCCTCGGCCCGCACCACCGGCGTCTTCCGACCCCTGGAGCCGGTGGCGGGGATCCGGGCCCGCACGCTCAGCCCACGCCAGCAGCAGTACGTCGAGCAGACCGCCGCCGCCGCGATCGCCGGCACTCCCGCCCAGGTGGCGAGCAGGTTGGCCGAGCTGGTCGACCGGACCGGCGCCGCCGAGCTGGTCGCCTCCAGCAGCACCCACGACCGCGCGGCGCTGGCCGCCTCCGACGCCGCGCTGGCCGGCCTGCTCGGCCGGCCGAGCGCGGACCGCTGACCCCGGGCGCCCCTGCCGCGCCGGACACACGCGCCGGGTGCTGTCGCGCAGGCGCTCGGGTGTGCCACGGTGCTCCCGCCCAGCCACGTCGTGTCAGGAGGCGTCCGTGCCGGCCGTGGAGATGCACGCGGTGTCCAAGAGCTACGCCCGGCGGGGTCGGCGGCCGCAGCAGGCCCTGGACTCCCTGGATCTGGTCGTCGAGTCCGGCGGGGTGCACGGGTTCCTCGGCCCGAACGGCTCGGGCAAGACGACGACGATCCGGGTCCTCCTGGGCCTGATCCGCCCCGACGCCGGCGACGTCCGGCTGCTGGACCGGCCGGTGCCCGACGGGCTCCCGCAGGTGATCGGCAGCGTCGGTGCGCTGGTCGAGACCCCGCTGTTCTTCCCCGGCTTCTCCGGCCGCCGCAACCTCCGGCTGCTCGCCGAGACCGCCGGGGTGCCGCGGACCCGGGTCGAGGAGGCGCTGGAGACCGTCGAGCTGCGCGACCGGGCCGATGACCGGTTCAAGGGCTACTCGCTGGGGATGAAGCAGCGGCTGGGCATCGCCGCTGCGCTGCTCAAGTCGCCCCGGCTGCTGATCCTGGACGAGCCCAGCAACGGCCTGGACCCGGCCGGCATCCGGGACGTGCGTGAGCTCATCCGCCGGCTGGGCAACGACGGCTCGACCACCGTGCTGCTCAGCTCCCACCTGCTGGCCGAGATCGAGCAGGTCGCCGACCAGGTCTCGATCATGGCCCGGGGCCGCTGCATCGCCTCCGGCCCGGTGCACGAGGTGCTGTCCGGCCGCTCCTCCGGGGACGTGCGGGTCCGGGTGCCCGACCAGGCCGCCGCGGCCGCCGTCCTCACCGCAGCCGGCTTCACCGTCACCCCGACCGCCGACGTGCTCGTCGTCTCCGGCGTCCCGGCACCCGGTGAGATCACCCGGGTGCTCGCCCAGCACGGTCACTACCTGGAGGAGCTCACCCCGGTGGCGGCCGACCTGGAGAGCGCGTTCCTGGCGCTGACGGCGGAGCCGGCGTGAGCGCCGTCCGCACCGAGGCGCCCCCGACGGCGCCCGCCGGCCGGTTCGGCGGGCTGCTGAGGGCCGAGGCGCACCGCTTCGTGGCCCGCCGGTTCATCCAGGTGGTCCTGCTGCTCGCGGCGCTGGGCTGGGTCACCGCCACTGTCATCGGCCTGACCCAGTTCGCGTCCGCGACCCCCGAGCGGCTCGCCGCGGCCCAGCAGGAGCTGCAGGCGGAGGTGGAACGGTCGAACGCGTACCGGGAGCAGTGCCTGGCCTCCGACGACGTCCCGGCGGACGTCTCCCCCGAGGAGTGGTGCGGCACGCCGGTCACCGCCGCCGACCTGGACCTCGACTGGTACCTCGACCCGGCGCCCTTCTCCCTCGCGGACGGCGGCACGGCGGGCGCCGTGGCGTTCGGCGCCGCCGGTGCCGTGCTGGCCTTCCTGATCGGCGCCACGTTCGTCGGCGCCGAGTGGTCGTCCCGGTCGATCGTGGCGTTGCTGTTCTGGGAGACCCGGCGGCCCCGGGTGCTCGGGGCGAAGATCGCCGTCGTCGCCGTCGCCTCCGCCGTCCTCGGGGTGGTGGCGCAAGCTGCGTGGCTGGCGACGGCCGGCCTGTGGCAGGCGGTCGCCGGCGACGGCGCTGCACTGCCCGACGGGTTCTGGTCGGAGCTGCTGGCCACCGGGGGCCGCGGCGTGCTGCTCACCACCCTGGTCGGGCTGCTCGGGTTCGGGCTGACCAACCTGGTGCGCAACACCGGCGCGGCGCTCGGGGTGGGGTTCGTCTACTTCGCGGTGCTGGAGACGGCGGTGCGGGCCGTGCGTCCGGCCTGGCAGCCCTGGCTGCTCACCGACAACGCCGCAGCCCTGGTGATGCCGGACGGACTCACCGTCTACACCGGCTTCGACCCGGCCACCGGGGTCTCCACCGAGTACCTGCTGGGCAACCTCCAGGCCGCCGTCTTCCTCTCCGTCGTCACCGCCGTCGTGCTCACCGTGGGCACCGTGCTGTTCACCCGGCGCGACCTGCACTGATCGTGCAGCCGGCCGGGGTTTCAGGACCGGGGGCGACCGGGGTAGGCGGAGGGCATGGACACAGACCTCGAGTCCGCCACCCGCACCGAACTGCTGCGCCGCGCGCGTGAGCAGGAGGTGCCCGGACGCTCCTCGATGAGCAAGGAAGAACTGCTGGACGCACTGACGTCGGACGACCACGGCGACGCCACCTCCCCTGACGGCATGCGCGGCGACGGCTCCCGCCCGGTGCACTCCCGGGTCGATGCCTTCCGCCTGCTGGCCGAGGCCCGGGCCCGCGGCGAGATGGTGCTCATCCCCCGGATGCTCACCGGCAACGACCGCCGCGTGCACGTCCGGGAGACCGTGCGCGAGGACCACGAGACCCGGATCGCGACCGGCGACCTGGAGGCGCGGGCGAAGTTCGACAAGCTCGCCGGCTCGGTCTTCCACTTCTTCCGCGGCACCAACCTGCTCTTCTACCGCGACCTGGTGGGTGAGGACGCCCGGCTGCCCACGGTGCTCGCGCTCGGCGACGTCCACCCCGGTAACTTCGGCGTGATGCCCAGTTCGGACAACGTGCCGATCTTCGGCGTCAACGACTTCGACGACGCCTACTACGCGCCCTTCACCTGGGACCTCAAGCGCGGTGCGGTCGGGTTCATGCTGGGTGCGGCCGAGAAGTCCGGGCACGGCCCGAAGAAGCAGCGGGCCATCGCGCGCCGCTTCGTGCGCGGCTACGTGGCCGGGATCGCCTCCTATGCCGCCGACGGCCAGGAGCAGAACGAGCAGCTCCGGATGGACAATGCACCGCCGCTGATCGCCGAGCTGATCGCCAGCACGCTGGAGACCAGCCGCGCCGACTGGCTGGCCGAGTTGCTGGACGAGACCCGCAGCGGCTTCCGCACCGACGAGGAGCTGGTGCCGGTCAGCAGCCGTCGGGAGGAGTTCCAGCAGATGGTCGACCGCTACGTCGCCGAGAACGAGGTCCCGGTACCCGAGCGCGCCGGCCGGATGCGGGTGAAGGACGTCGCCGAGCGGCGCGGCGCCGGCACCGCCTCCCTCGGGCTGGCCCGGTACTACGTGCTCATCGCCGGGGTGCGCGACGACGGCACCGACGACCTGCTGCTGGAGTTCAAGCGCGCCCGCCGCTCGGCGCTGGCCGGGCTGGTGCCGCCCTCGGGCTACGAGGTCGACAAGCAGGGTGACCGGATCCGGCACGCGCAGCGGGTCCACCTGGTCAGCGGTGACGTCTTCTACGGCAGCGTCGACATCGACGGCCAGAGCTTCATGGTGCGCGAGCGGGCACCGTTCCGCGACGACATCAGCCTCGGCTCCCTGTCGACCGACGAGTGGAAGGAGTACGCGGACATCTGCGGCCGGGTGCTGGCGCACACGCACGCGATGTCGGACGAGACCGGCAACGTCGACTACGACGTCGAGCCGGCGATCCTGGAGGCGATCGGCGGGCGGGACCTGTTCGTCGACGACGTCCTGCGCTTCGCCGAGGAGGCCACCGAGCGGGTCCGCCGGGACCACGAGTACTTCGTCGCCGACCACGCCCTGGGCGCCTTCCGCAGCGTGGACGTCGTCTACCGCTGACGGGGCCGGGCGTCGGCCCTCGACCCAGCCGACCCTGAGCCGCGGGGCCGACCGTGGGGCCGGGCTGCGGCCCGGCTCCACGGTCGGTGGGGCGGCTCGACCCGGCGGCGGCGCGCCCGGCGGCGCCACGCCGGTGGTTTGCACCCGCGCCCCCTGGTGCACCACGGTGAGGTCCGTGCGCAGACGTGACTTCCTCGCCGCCGGCGGCGCCCTCCTCCTCGCCGGGTGCAGCCGGTCCGGCAGCGACCGGGTGGCGGCACCCACGACGTCCGCACCCTCGACGTCCGCAGCCACGACCTCCGCAGCCGAGACGTCGAGCGCGGCCCCGAGCCCGACCGAGGAACCGGCACCCACCCCGGGGACCCTGGCCGAGATCCTCGCCCGGTCGACGGTCCCGGTGCTCTGCTTCCACCAGATCCGCGAGTTCCGCGCCGACGACAGCGCCTACGCCCGCACGATCACCACGCCTCCGGCCGCGCTCACCGCCCAGTTCCAGGCGCTGCGCGACGGCGGGTACACCCCGGTCACCGCCCCGGCGCTCGTCGACCACCTGCAGTTCGGCGCCGCACTCCCCGACCGGCCGGTCCTGCTGACCTTCGACGACGGATCGGCCACGCACGCCACCGCGGCCCTGCCGGTGCTCCAGCAGTTCGGCTTCCCGGCGGCGTTCTTCCCGATGACCGTGGTGCTGGACAAGCCGGACTGGCTCAGCAGCGACCAGCTGCGGGAGCTGGACGCGGCGGGCATGACGATCGGCGCGCACAGCTGGGACCACCAGCGGATGGACCGCATCTCCGGCGACCAGTGGGCCGAACAGGTGGACCAGCCCCGCCAGACCCTGGCCGACGTCCTCGGTCACCCGGTCGACCTGCTCGCCTATCCGCACGGGATGTGGGACCAGGAGACGCTGCCGCACGTCGCCGCCGCGGGCTACCGGGCCGCGTTCCAGCTCGCCGACGCCACCGACCCGGCGCAGCCGTTGCTCACCATCCGCCGGATCATGCCGCCGCCCACCTGGGACTCCGCCGCCCTGCTGGCCCGCCTGGAGTCCGACTTCTGACCGTTGGTCGCTGAGCGCGGCCTCGCGGCGACCGACACAGCGCTGCGTGACCAACGGCTACCGTGGCGACGTGGCCCGGGTCGTCGTCGTCGGCGCCGGGCTCGGGGGTCTCGCCGCCGCCGCCCGGCTGGCCGCGGCCGGACACGCGGTGACCGTGCTGGAGCAGGCGCCGCAGGTCGGGGGCAAGCTCGGCTGGTACGCCCGCGACGGCCACGGCTTCGACACCGGCCCGAGCCTGGTCACCCTGCCGCAGGTGCTCGAGGACCTCTTCGCCGCCACCGGTGCCCCGCTGTCGCAGGTGCTGCCGTTGCAGCGCCTGGACCCGGCGGTCGCCTACCGGTTCGCCGACGGGACGACGACGGCGATGCCCGGCCACCGCGACGACGTCCCGGCCCGGCTCGACGCCGACCTCGGCCCCGGCAGCGGCGCGCAGTGGGCAGCGCTGCTGACCCGGGCGGAGGCGATGTGGCGGGCCACCGAGCAGCCGTTCCTGCGCACCCCGCTGGCCGGCGCGGCCACCCTGGCCAGGCTGGCCCGGAACACCGCCGACCTGCGCACGGTCGCCCCCGGTCGGACGCTGCGCGGCCTGGGCCGCCGCTACCTGACCGACCCGCGGCTGCGGATGCTGCTGGACCGGTACGCGACCTACTCCGGCTCGGACCCCCGGCGGGCACCCGCCGCGCTGCTCACCGTTCCCTACGCCGAGCAGGAGTTCGGGTCCTGGTACGTGCCCGGTGGGCTGCGCCGGCTGCCCGAGGCGGTGGCCGCACGCGCCGTGGAACGAGGAGCGGTCCTGCGCACCGGCACCGCGGTGACCGAGGTGCTGGTGGCCGGTGGCCGGGCGGCCGGGGTGCGGCTGGCCGACGGCGAGGTGCTGCCGGCCGACGTCGTCGTCTGCAACGCCGACGCGGCCAGCCTCTACGGTCGGCTGCTCCCACGCGAGGCACCGGTCCAGCGGGCCCGGGCCGCGCTCCAGCGGGTCACCCCGTCTTCGTCGGGGTTCGTGCTGCTCCTGGCGCTGCGGGGCCGCACGCCCGGGCTGGCCCACCACACCGTGCTGTTCCCCTCCGACTACGACGCCGAGTTCGACGCGCTGTTCGGACGAGGCGGCCCGAGCCGGCCGGTGGTCGACCCGACGGTCTACGTGAGCGCCCCGGATGACCCGGCCACCCGACCCGACGCCGACAGCGAGTCGTGGTTCGTGCTGGTCAACGCGCCCCGCCACGAACCAGGGCACGAGCCGGGCACCGGCGTCGACTGGGCCGCCCCCGGGCTGGCCGACCGCTACGCCGACCAGGTGCTGGCGACGATGGCCGCCCGCGGCCTGGACGTGCGCGACCGGGTCCGCTGGCGGGTCGTGCGCACCCCGGCCGACCTGGAGCGGGAGACCGCCAGCCCGGGCGGCTCGATCTACGGCACGTCCAGCAACGGGGCCCGGGCGGCCTTCCTGCGGCCGGCCAACGCGGCAGGGGTGCCCGGACTGTTCCTGGTCGGCGGCTCGGCGCACCCCGGCGGCGGGCTGCCGCTGGTCACCCTCTCCGCCGAGATCGTCGCCGGGCTCATCGGCCCGGCCTGAGCACCGGTCAGCCGGTGGAGGCCGGGGCCCGGGCCCGTTCCGGTCGCCGGTCGAGCAGCCGCAGCAACCACCAGCCGTAGGCGATCAGCAGCACGATGATCGAGACCTGGACGACGTCGGGCAGCGCACCGGGGCTGTTGATGCTGGTGAAGTCCACCAGCGCGTGCAGCCCGACCAATGGCCAGATGGTGCCCACGTGCCAGCGCAGCGCAGCCAGGCAGAACCCGAAGGCGGCGGTGTTCAGCACCTGGAAGGCGATCTCGTCGACCGGCCGCCCGAACCACAGCCCGCTCATCGCGTGCCCGAGGCCGAACAGCACGCCCACCAGCACCGCCGTCCGGGCCAGGCCCAACGGCCTCAGCAGCCGCTGCACCAGCCCCCGGCTGAGCGACTCCTCGGCCAGCCCGACCGCCAGCATGGTCACCGCGGCGCTGGCCAGCACCGTCGCCGAACCGGTGAGCCCGTCGACGAGGTGCAGCAGCCCCTCGGCCAGCAACGGCAGGAGCAGCCACCACGAGCGGTCCGGCCACCGCCAGGCCAGCCCCGTCTCGCGCCACCAGCCCAGCCAGCCGATCAGCGCGAGCGTGTGCGCGGCGAGCACGACGTTCACCACCGCCGCGCCGAGGTCGGGGAACCACCCCGGCTGCAACGGCGGCAGCAGGTCCTCGACGGCGAACAGCACCAGGTGCCAGAGCACCGTGACCGCGGCGGCGAGGGGCAGCGGCCGTCGGCGGGCGAGGTCGAGCACACGCAGCCGCACGGCCGGCAGCCTCCCGCGCCCCTCGCGTCGCCGTCCAGGCCCTGCCGTCCGGACACGCAGCGACTCCTCCCTCACCGGTCGGGGTGAGGGAGGAGTCGAGGGACGGACCGGCTCTGGTCAGGCGTCGCGACGGCGGAAGACCAGGACCGCCACCAGCATCAGGGCGGCCACCTCGGCGACGAAGACCCCGAAGCCGGTCCACGGCGCCAGCACCGCCCCGCCGTTGAAGGGAGCGACCTGGGCGACCGACCCGCCGGCGTTGCCCGGCAGCAGCTTGGCCACCCACTCCCCCCAGGTGCCGGGCAGGGCGTAGGCGACGTTGCCGACCACCAGCACCAGCGCCATGCCGACGGTCACGGCCGCGGCGGTGTGCCGGATCAGCAGCCCGGTGGCCAGGGCGAACAGCCCGAGCCCGGCGAGGTAGAGCCCGTTGCCGAGCAGGGCGCGCATCACGCCGTCGTCCGAGAGCGCCATGCCGACGCCCTCCCGCTCCAGGAACCAGTTGCCGCCGAAGTAGCCGGCCACCGCGGTGACCACGCCGGCGACGAAGAGCACGCCGGCGAGCACCACGGCCTTGGCCGCCACCACCCGGCCGCGGCGCGGCACCGCGGTGACGGTGGCCCGGATCATGCCGGTGCCGTACTCGCTGGTGACCACCAGCGTGCCCAGCGCGAGCGCGGTGAGCTGGGAGAAGAGCAGGCCCCAGGTGAGGAAGGCCGCAGGCACCTCCCCGGTGTCGCCCGCGGCCAGGTCGGCGGCTGCCGCCCAGCAGACCAGCGTCGTCAGGCCGGCGCCGAGTGCGAACAGCAGCCCCAGCGACCAGCGGGTGGAGCGGACGGTCCAGAACTTGACCCACTCCGCGTGCAGCACCTGGGCGAAGCCGGGGCGCCGGACACCGGGCACGTGCCGGTTCGGGTCGAGGGAGACGACGTCGGGGGCGGGCGAGGCGCCGGTACCGGGCCGGGCCGGGGCGGCGTTCGCGGTCGTGGTGCTCATCGGACGGCTCCTGCGGTCTCGGTCGAGTGAGTGGCGTACTCGACGCTGTCGGCGGTCAGGGTCATGAACGCGTCCTCCAGCGAGGACTGGACGAGGGACAGCTCGTGGATGTGCAGGCCGGCCCCGCCGACCAGCTCACCGATCTCGGCGGCGTTCCGGCCCCGCACCCGCAGCTCGTCGTCGACCCGGTCGACGTCCAGGCCGTTGTTGCGGAGCATCGCCTCGGCGTCGCCCATCCGCGGGCTGCGGACCCGGACGTAGGAGGACGCGTGGTCGGTGATGAAGTCGGCCATCGAGCAGTCGGCGAGCATCCGCCCGCGGCCGACGACGATCAGGTGGTCGGCGGTGAGCGCCATCTCCGACATCAGGTGGCTGGAGACCAGCACGGTGCGCCCCTGCCCGGCGAGCTCCCGGGCGAGGGTGCGGACCCAGCGGATGCCCTCCGGGTCCAGCCCGTTGACCGGCTCGTCCAGGACGACGACCGGCGGGTCGCCGAGCAGCGCCACCGCGATGCCCAGCCGCTGTCCCATGCCGAGGGAGAAGCGGCCCACCCGCTGGTCGGCGACGGCGTCCAGGCCGACCAGGTCGAGCACCTCGTCGATCCGGGTGCGCGGGATCCCGTTGCTGGCGGCCAGCCAGCGCAGGTGGTCACGCGCGCTGCGGCCCGGGTGCAGGGCCCGGGCCTCCAGCAGCGCACCGACCTCGCGCAGCGGCGCCGGCGAGGCGGCGTAGGACCGGCCGTTCACGGTGACGCGGCCGGACGTGGGCCGGTCCAGGCCCAGGATCATCCGCATCGTGGTGGACTTGCCGGCCCCGTTGGGGCCGAGGAAGCCGGTCACCCGGCCGGGCTCGACGGTGAAGCTCAGGTGGTCGACAGCGGTCTTGGGGCCGTAGGTCTTGATGAGTCCCCGGGCGACGATCACAGCGTCCCCCCGAGGTGGGCGCAAGAGGTGGTGTCCATGCCGACGAGCCTGTCGGCGGAGCCGTCCCAGGAACATCGGGGAGCGCCCTGAACCGACCCTGAAGCGCCCCTGACCTGCGTCCCTGAGCAGCCCCTGAGCGGAACCGCTGCGGACGCCCGCCCCACGGGCCGAGTTCACCCCGGCAGGAGTGTCAGCTGCGTGCGGCGCCCAGGCCCAGCACCGCCGCCAGCCCCAGCGCGCTGCGCGGGGCGTACGGGGTGCGCCACAGGCCGCCGTGTGCGGCGGCGTGCGCCTCGTCCTGCCAGGGGTGCTGCTGCGCGGGGCCCCCGCCGGTGTGCAGGTCGTGCACCAGCAGCGCCGCCATCAGCACGTTCGACGTCGCCGGCTCGAACACCTCCACCCCGAAGCGGTGCGCACCGGCGTAGGCGGCGGCCAGGGCCCGGTTCTTGACCACCGAGCGGGTGCGGGTGGGCGGGGCGACGTTCATCGACACGGTGCTGCCCGCCTCCCGGGCCACCGCGGCACGCCAGCGCTGCAGCCGCTTGGCCAGGGCGTAGTTCGGCCCCTGCTGCGGCACGAGGCTGTCGGCGATGCCCGGGTCGCTGCCCGGCACGTACGCCCGGCGCAGCAACCGTCCGGCCGACAGCGTGCGCAGCGGCCGGCCCACCAGCTTCGCCGTCCGTGGCCGGGAGGCGTACGCGGCGACGGAGAAGTCGACGGCCTCGCCGGGCACCGCGAAGACGTCGGTCGGGGTGGCGAGGAAGGCGAGCGCCAGGTCAGGGCGCGCGCCGGTCAGCCGCCGGGTGAGCGCGTCGACGGCCGTCGAGACGCGGACGTTGGTCGCGCCGTCGGCGTAGACGTAGTTGCCCAGCACCGGGGACCGCGGGAGGGCGGCGAGCCAGTCGGCGACCGCGGGCACCTCGGTGATCAGGTCGGCGCCGGCTGCGTCGTCCACCCCGACCGGCGTGAGCAGCGTGCCCGCGCCGCGCCGGGCGGTCTCGTGGACCCGCTCCCACAACTGCGGCCGCGGCAGGTCGACGGCGGCGACCCGGGCGCCCCAGCGCAGCAGCGCCGTCAGCGGCCCCATCTCCGCGCCGGCCCCCAGCACCGCGACCGTGTGGTCGGGCAGGGCCAGCCACTCGGGGTGGTCGGCGACGGTGCGCACCGCGTCGGCGCAGCTCGGCTCGATCACCCCGGCGTCGACCCAGGCGACCAGCCGGCGGTGCAGGTCGTCCCCGCGCAGCCGGGTGCCGCGGTACGGCAGCGACAGCTCACGCTCGGGCTCGGCCTCCCCGGCCAGCTCCACGGTGCGCAGCGGGCGGGCCGGCGGCGCGGTCTGCAGCGCGCCGACGTCGGTCTCGCCATCCGGGCCGGCCACCCGCATCCGGGCGTGCAGCGAGTCCAGTCCGGCACCGGCGATCTGCAGGGCTGCGGCCCGGGAGCTCAGCCCCGCCTCCACCGTGCGGCGCAGGTGCGTCAGGTAGCCGGCCCGCCAGTTGGTCTCCTGCTCAGCGGCCCGCGCCCCCGTCGGGTCGACCGGCCGCAGCGCGTCGGCGACGACCGCCCGGCCGAGCGTGGCGGTGCTGCGCCGGCCGTCGGGCCCGGCCGGGAAGACGACTCCGCGCTGATCCTCGGTCACGGGCCGATCCTGCCCGACCCGGCCCGACGACGGCGGCCGAGGCTCCCGTGCCCCAGCCGCCGACCACCTCGACTACTGGTTGCCGATCTTGCCGTCGGCGGCGTCCCGGCCCTTGTCGATCTGCGCGTCGTGGGTGCCACCGGTCTTCTTGTCGGCGAACTGCTCGCCCTTGTCCAGCGCCGAGTCGCTGGCCTTCTCGCCCTTGTCGCTGTTCAGTGCGCCCTTGGCCTTGTCCATCATGCTCACGGGTGTTCCCCCTGCGATCCGGCCGCACCGACGGCGCGGCTCGCCCCCGGGATGCCCGCCGACCGGTGCCGGCAACCGCTCAGTCGCGCACCACCGGTTCCGGCAGGTCGGCCGGCGCGCCCGCCTCCAGCCAGCGCAGCAGCGTGCGGACGGCGAACCCCGAGCCGCCCTTGACCACCTCGGCGTCGTCGCTGCCGGCGCGCGCCGGGCCGGCGATGTCCAGGTGCGCCCACGGCAGGCCCCCGGCGAAGGGCTGCAGGAACAGCGCCGCCGTGGTCGAGCCCGGGTTGCCCGGGGCGTTGTTCGCATCGGCCACCTCCGAGTCCAGCTGCGCGCGCAGGTGCCCGACGTGCTCCTCGGTCAGCGGCATCCGCCAGAACGCCTCGCCGGCATGGCCGCCCGCGGTGAGCAGCGCGTCGGCCAGCCCGTCGACCGTCGCGTACAGCCCGGCGGTGCGGGCACCCAGCGCCGTCTTCATCGCCCCGGTGAGGGTGGCGACGTCGACCAGCACGGTGGCCCCCAGCACCAGCCGGGCGTGCGCCAGCGCGTCGGCGAGCACCAGCCGGCCCTCGGCGTCGGTGTTGCGCACCTCGGTGGTGCGCCCGTCCACGTGCCGCACGACGTCGGCCGGCCGGTAGGCGGCCCCGGAGACGGCGTTCTCGCAGAGCGCGACGACGGCGGTGACGGCCCCGGGCAGCTCCAGCCGGGCCGCGGCGTCGACGGCTCCGAGGACCGCGGCGGCGCCGGCCATGTCGGTCTTCATCTCCCGCATGCCCGGGTTGGTCTTGATCGAGATGCCGCCGGTGTCGAAGGTGATGCCCTTGCCGACCAGCACCGGGTGGGCCGGGCCCGCCCCGTGTGGCCGGTAGGTGGCGACGACCACCTGCGGCGGGGAGGCCGATCCCCCGCCGACGGCGAGCACGCCACCGAAGCGCCCCGCCCGCAGCTCGTCGGGCCCGAGCACGGTCACGGTCACGCCGGGAAGGGCACCCAGCCGCCGCTGGGCCTGCTCGGCCAACCAGGGCGGGTTCTTGGTGCTGCTGGGGGTGTTGACCAGGTCGCGGGCCCAGGCCACCGACTCGGCGGCGACCCGGCCGGCGAGCTCACCGGCGGCCACCGCTGGGTGGTCCGCACCGGCGGCCACCACGAGCACCTCGGCGAGCCGGGGCGGGTGCGGGGTCGAGGTGTTCCGGAAGCGGTAGCCGGCCAGCAGCGCCGTCTCGACGGCGGTGCGCACCTCGTCGGCACCGGCCGGGGCGACGCCGGTGTCCAGCGGCAGCACGAGCCGGCGGGCGCCGGACTCGGCGAGCGTCTGCGCCCGCCGGACGGCGACCGACACGTAGGAGCGCAGGTGCGGCAGGGTCGCGTCGCCCACCCCGACGGCGACCACGCTGCGCGGGCGCCGGCCGGCCAGCGGCACGTTGGTGATCCCGCCGGGCTTGCCGCCGTTGCCGGTGTCGGCCAGCGCCGCGGTGAGGAACTCCGTGTCGACCGGCGGATGGTCAGCCGCGGTGAGCCAGTCCGGGAGGGAGCCCTGGGCACCCACCGGCACGGCCAGGACGTCGTCGGAACCCAGGTCCGGCAGCGCCGGGACGACCTCGACCCGCGGGAACGGCGCGGCCCCGGTCGCCGGCGTGGTGCCGGCGGCCGGGGCCGCGTCGTCGGTCGCGGGGCTGCCCGGGGGCAGACTCGCGTCGGTGTTCAGCTGATCGCGCCCTTCAGGGCCTCGGAGAGGGCGCTCGCCTCGTCGGGGGACAGCTCGACGACCAGCCGGCCACCACCCTCCAGCGGGACGCGCATGACCAGGCCGCGGCCCTCCTTGGTGACCTCGAGGGGACCTTCACCCGTACGCGGCTTCATGGCCGCCATGCGTGCCTCCTTCACCGGCCACCCACGGCCCGGCTGGACCGTGGTGTGGCAACTGTTCCTGCAGAGCTGTGCGGTCCATGATCCCGTATCACCGGCCATCGACCAACCCGGACCCCTCAGTCCGGGTACGTGACCCCCGCCCGGAAGCACGTCGCGACATGGTCGTCGACCATCCCGGTGGCCTGCATCAGGGCGTAGGAGGTGGTCGGTCCGACGAAGGAGAACCCCCGCCGCTTCAGCTCCTTGGCCAGTGCAACCGACTCCGGGCTGGTGGCCGGGACGTCGGCGAGGGTCTCCGGCCGGGGACGTCCCGGCGGCGGCGCGAACGACCACAGCAGGGCCGACAGACCCTCCGGCAGGTCGAGTGCAGCCCGGGCGTTTCGCAGCGCGGCGGTCACCTTGGCGCGGTTGCGGACGATCGCCGCATCGGCCATCAGCCGCTCGACGTCGTCGTCGGTGAAGGCGGCCACCGCCGGGATCGAGAAGCCGGCGAACGCGGCCCGGAAGGCGGGGCGCTTGCGCAGGATCGTGATCCAGGACAGGCCCGACTGGAAGGCCTCCAGGGTGAGCCGCTCGAACAGCGCGTCGTCGCCGTGCAGCGGCACCCCCCACTCCTCGTCGTGGTACCGGACGTACTCGGGGGCGCTCGTCGCCCAGCCACATCTGCCGACCACGGAGCGCTCCACCGGGGCCGGCGTCTGGGCGGTCACGGGACGGCCGTGTCGAGGTCGTCGAACTCCGACCGCGCGGTGCGGACGGGGCTGCGCCGGGTGGCCAGCACGCAGCCGGCCAGCACCAGCGGGAGCCCGAGCGCCAGGCCGAGGGTGAACGGCTCGTCGAGCACGAGGACGCCCAGCAGCACGGCGACCGCCGGGTTGACGAAGGTGATCACCAGCGCCCGCTGCGGCCCGGCCTCCCGGATCAGCGCGAAGAACAGCGCCAGGGCCAGCGCGGTGCAGACCGTGCCGAGGGCCAGGAGCGCGACCCAGGCCCGGGGCGGGGCGTCGACGGCGTCACCGAGCTGGGGCACCGCGAACGGCGCGTAGACCAGCGCGGTGAACAGCAGCGCGAAGGACGCCGCCGTCACGCCCGGCACGTCGGGCAGCCGGTGGCTGATCACGATCGGGGCGACGGCGTAGCCGACCACCACGAGGGCGACCGCCCCGATCGCGCTGAGCTGGGCCCCGCCGACGTCCAGACCCAGCAGCGCGGCGATGCCCACCACCCCGACCACCATCCCGAGGACCCGCACCCTGGACAGCCGGTCCTCGTCGCCGGCGAGCAGGGCCGCCACCGCGGCCACGAAGGGCACCGCCGCCACGAGCAGCCCGGTCAGCGAGCTGGACAGCGACTGCTCGGCCCACGGCAGCAGCAGCCAGGGGCCGGTCATCTCCAGGACGGTGAAGAGCAGGAGGGCCCGCCAGTGCCGGCGCAGCGCGGTGCCCAGGTGCCCCCGGGCCAGGGTCCACGGCAGGAGCAGGGCCGCGCCGATCGCGCAGCGCAGGAAGACCACGACGACCGGGGAGAAGTCCTCGACCGCCACCTTGATCAGCAGGTACGGCAGGCCCCAGATCAGCGACATCGCCACGAAGAGCACCCAGCCCCGCCGACTCACCCTCGTCCCCCTGCTGCCGTCCGCACCGGGTCATCATGGCCGCCCGGTCCGACGGTCTCGCGCCGGTCACCACCCGGCGCGGGACCGCGGCCACGGACGACACGCTGACCTGCGGACACGTCGAGGGGAGAAGACCCGTCACAACTCGATGGCGTGAGACCGGTCGATCCGGGTACCGGCGGCCACAGCCGCGGAGCTGAGCACAGGCGCTGAGGCACGATCCTCTGACATCGGAGTTTCCGCATGCGCATGCCCTCCCGCCTCGCCCTGGTCCCCGTCGCCGTGGCCGGCCTCGTCGCCCTGGCCGCCACGCCGGCTCTGGCCGCACCGTCGGACCAGGACGTCACGTGGATGCAGTCGGCCCACCAGAGCAACCTCGCCGAGATCGCTGCCGGTGAGGCCGCCCAGCAGTCGGCCACCACCCAGGAGGTCCGCGACCTCGGCGCCGTCCTCGTCGCCGACCACAGCACGCTCGACCAGTCCCTCACCCAGGCCGCGGAGGAGTTCGGCGTCGAACTGCCCGCCGAGCCGACCGCGGCACAGCAGGCAGCGCTGGCCCGCGTCCAGGAGCAGTCGGGCCGCGCGTTCGACTCCGCCTGGATCGCCGCACAGATCACCGGTCACGTGAACTCCGCCGCTGCGACGCAGCAGGAGATCGCCACGGGTACGGACCCGCAGGTGGTCGAGCTGGCCCGGACCGCGCTCCCCGTCATCCAGGGACACCTGGAGCGGCTGCGCGCACTCGCCGGCGAGTTCGGTGTCCCGACGTCCGTGCCCGGCGGCACCGGCGGGCAGGCGGCAGATGGCGGGGCCGGTGCGCTCGGCGTCGGGCTCGTCGGGGTCGGGGCGCTCGCGGTGCTCGGCGGGACGGTCGGACTGGTCCGCCGCCGCCAGACGGCCGCCTGAGCCCCACGTGAGGACCCTGCGCCGCCAGCACCTGGTCGTGCTGGTCGCCGCGGGGGCGGTGCTGGTCGGCTCGGGGCTCGCGACGACGTTCGCGACGCCCCGGGCCGACGCCCCGGACATCGGCTCGCCGGTGGCGGCGGCACCGCCGTCCCCGGCGAGCCCCCCCTCCGCACCGACGCCGCCCGCAGCGACGCCGTCGGTGCTGCCGCCGCCGGTACTGCCGGCGCCCGCGGTGGTGCCGCCGTCCGTTCCCGCGCCGGTCACCGTCTCCCTGCCCGCGACACCGGACCCGGTCCCGCTGGTGCCGGTCGGGACGCTGGACTCCGGTGCGCTGCAGCTCCCGGAGCGGCCCACCGTGCTCGGCTGGTACGCCGCCGGCGCCGTCCCCGGCGACCCGGCCGGCACGGCGGTCATCGCCGGGCACGTCGACTCCGCCGTCCACGGCGCCGGGCCGCTGGAGACGCTGCTGTCCCTGCACGAGGGGGACCCGGTGGAGGTGACCGACGCGGCCGGCGGCGTGCACCGCTTCGCGGTGACCTCCCGGACGTCGTTCCCCAAGTCGGCGCTGCCGGCGGAGCTGTTCCGCCTCGACGGGCCGCCGCAACTGGCGCTGATCACCTGCGGCGGCGCCTTCGACGAGCGGACCGGCAACTACGCCGACAACGTCGTGGTCACCGCAGCCCCCCTCGGGTAGGCCGGTGCGCACTCGGCGGGCGCGGGAGAGGCGGGCGTTTCCCGGCCGGGGCGACCGGGAAGCGGGAGGCAACCGCCCCGTCCGCCGAGGGAGCACCGTGACCGACCCCGCCGCTGCCTCCCCCGACCGCCGCCGGCTGCTGCTTTCCGGCCTGCTCCTCGGCGTCGGCGCGATGGGCGCGCTCGACGAGATCGTCTTCCACCAGCTGCTGCACTGGCACCACTTCTACGACCGCGCCGGCGGCGACGCGGCGCTGGTCTCCGACGGGCTGCTGCACGCCACCACCTGGTCGGTGACGGTCGCCGGGCTGGCGCTGCTGGCCGACCTCCGCCGGAGGGGCACCTTCGCACCCCGCACCTGGTGGGGCGCGGTGCTCACCGGGGCCGGTGCGTTCCAGGTCTTCGACGGGGTCGTCGACCACAAGGTGCTGCGGGTTCACCAGGTGCGCTACGGCGTCGACCTGCTCGGCTACGACATCGCCTGGATCGGCGCCGGCGTGCTCCTGCTCGCCGCCGGTCTCGCGCTGCTGGCCCGCGGACGGACCCCGGCGGCCGACCGGTGAGCAGCGTCGTCCTCGCCGTCCTGGCACTCGCGGCGGTGCTCTACGTGCTGGCCGCGGTCGACCTGCGCTGGTCGCCGCTGCGCACGGTGAGCTGGCTGGCCGGGCTCGCCGTCGCGGCGGCCGGGTTGACCGGCCCGCTGGCCGCGGCGCACGGCGACCTGCGGGCGCACCTGGCCGCCCACCTGCTGGCGGGGATGGTGGCGCCGCTGCTGCTGGTGCTGGCCGCCCCCGTCACCCTGCTGCTGCGCGCGCTGCCGGTGCACCGGGCCCGGACCGTGAGCCGGCTGCTCCGCACGGCCCCGGCCCGGGTGCTCGGTGACCCGTTCGTCGCCGTCGCGCTCAACGTCGGGGGACTGTGGGTGCTGCACGTCGGCGGGCTGCTCGGCACCGTCGCGCACTCCCCGGGCTGGCACCTGCTCGTCTCGCTGCACGTGCTGGTGACCGGCTGGCTGGCCACGGCCGCCGTCCTCGCGGTGGACCCGGCGCCGCACCGGCGCGGCGTCGTCCCCCGTGCCGTGGCCCTTGGGGCCGGCATGGCCGGGCACGACGTGCTCGCCAAGTGGCTCTACGCCCACCCGCCGGCGGGCGTGACGCACGCCGAGGCCGGCGCGCGCCTCCTCTACGACGGGGGCACCGTGGTGCACGTGGTCGTCGCCGCGCTGCTGTGGCGTCAGTGGTACCGCAGCCGGGCGGCGGTCCGGGACGCTGAGCAGATGGCCGGTCAGCGCCCGTGGGCGCGGGCGTAGCCGGCGAACCGGCGCAGCGACAGCCGCACCCCGGCGGCCATCACCGGACGCACCAGCGGCCACCCGGCCCGGCCGAGCGCCCCCAGCGGGAGATCCAGCCCCTCGGTCCACACGAACGTCGACCCGCCGCCGTCCCGGGGCCGCACCTCGAAGGTGCCGGTGCCGCGCACCACCCGGCCGGTGTGCCGCACGTCGACCCGGCGGGGCGGCTCCCAGCCGGTGATCAGCATGGTGTCCAGCACGCCCACCCTGCGTCCGACCCCCGGCAGCCGGACGCCGGTGGTGGCCGCGAGCTCGCCACCCACCCCCTGCCCGTCCCGGGCGCCGGCCCGCACGTCGGTGAGCAGCATCCACTCGCCCTGCCGGTCCCAGTCGACCAGCGCCGCCCAGACCTGCTCGGGTGGCGCGTCCACCTCGATCTGCTCCACCAGTTCAGGCACCGGTCCGCCTCTCGTCGTCGTCAGGTCCGGCACGGAGGCCGTCCCCGGGGACGGGCACGCCCCCGGGGTCAGTGTCGCGCTGGTCGTCCTGCGGGTGCGCCGCCGGCAGCTGCGCGCGCAGGGCCGCGATCTCGGCGTCCCGGTCGTCCAGCACCGAGGCCAGCTGGTCCAGCAGCCAGTCGACCTCGGTCATCCGGTAGCCGCGCACGGTCACCGAGATCCGCAGTGCCCGGACGTCGTCGGCGACCACCGCCCGGCCCTCGGGCAACTGCACCGGAGAGCGCTCCGGCTCGGCGGGCGGCTGGGTCTCGCCCCGGCCGAGCAGCAGCGAGGCGCCGAGGAACAGCAGCCCGCCGACCAGCAGCAGGCCGATGACGAAGACGAGACCGGCCATGCTCAGTCGTCGACCGGGGCGGGGTCGGGGACCGCCTCCCCGGCGGGCGGCTCCGACTCGTGCTCGGCGCGGGTGGCGTCCGCGGCCTGGATGATGGCGACCGCCTCGGCGACGTCGTCGGTGACGTGCAGCAGGTCGAGGTCCCCCGGGCTCACCGTCCCCTGGGCCACCATCGTCTGCCGGATCCAGTCGACCAGCCCGGCCCAGTACTCGCTGCCGAACAGGATCACCGGGAAGCGGGTCACCTTGCCGGTCTGCACCAGGGTGAGCGCCTCGAACAGCTCGTCGAGGGTGCCGAAGCCGCCGGGCAGGATCACGAAGGCCTGGGCGTACTTGACGAACATCGTCTTGCGCACGAAGAAGTAGCGGAACAGCACGCCGACGTCGACCCACTCGTTGAGCTCCTGCTCGAACGGCAGCTCGATGCCCAGCCCGACCGACGTGCCACCCGCGTCGCAGGCGCCCTTGTTCGCCGCCTCCATCGCGCCCGGCCCGCCGCCGGTGATCACCGCGTAGCCGGCCTCGGCCAGCGCCGCACCCAACTGCTCCCCGGTGGCGTAGTACTCGGAGTCCCGCGGCGTGCGGGCGCTGCCGAAGACGCTGACCGCCCGCGGCAGATCGGCCAGCAGCCCGAAGCCCTCCACGAACTCGGCCTGGATCCGCAGCACGCGCCACGGGTCGGTGTGCACCCAGTCGCTGCTGCCGCGCCGGTCCAGCAGGCGCTGGTCGGTCGTCGTCCCGGCCATCTGCGGGTCGGGCTCGCCGCCGCGCAACGTGATCGGCCCGCGGTGCCGGATCGGCCGCCGTCGTCCGCCGTCGTCGGTCTGGCTCATGCGTCACTCCCGCTCAGGTAGGCGATCAGGGCGTCCTCGGCCGGCTGCAACCGGTCGACCCGGACGTGCTCGTCGACCGTGTGGGCCAGGTTCGGGTCACCGGGGCCGTAGTTCACCGCCGGGATGCCGAAGGCGGCGAAGCGGGCCACGTCGGTCCAGCCCAGCTTCGCCCGGGCCGGCTGCCCGACCGCGGCGACGAACGCTGCCGCGGCCGGCTCCGACAGACCCGGCAGCGCGCCGCCGGAGCTGTCGGTGAGCTCCAGGGTGACCCCGGCGGCCAGCGCATCGGCGAAGACCTCCCGCACGTACGCCAGGGCCTGGTCCTCGTCCCGGTCAGGGGCGAACCGGAAGTTCACGGTCACCCGGCACTCGTCGGGGACGACGTTCCCGGCCACCCCGCCCTCGATCCGCACGGCGTTGAGCCCCTCGCGGTACAGCAGCCCGTCGATCTCCACCTCGCGGGACCGGTGGGCGGCCAGGGTGGCGAGGATGCCGGCGGCACCGTGCACGGCGTTGACGCCCAGCCAGGACCGGGCACTGTGCGCGCGGGTGCCCGACACGGTGAGGACGACGCGCAGCGTGCCCTGGCAGCCGCCCTCGACCACCCCGTCCGTGGGCTCGAGCAGCACCGCCAGGTCGCCGTACAGCCAGCCGCGGCGCTCGCGGGCCACCCGGCCCAGCCCGTTGCGGACCGCCTCGACCTCCTCGTTGTCGTAGAAGACGAACGTGAGGTCGCGGGCCGGCTGCGCCCCGGGGACGCCGAACATCCCGGCGAGCCGCAGCATGACCGCGTCACCGGCCTTCATGTCGCTGGTGCCGCAGCCGTAGAGCCGGTCCTCACCGTCGACGACCTCGAGCCGGCTGGGCACGTTGTCGGCGATCGGCACCGTGTCCAGGTGCCCGGCGAGCACGATCCGGGTGTCCCGGTCCAGGTTCGTCCGGGCCAGCACCGAGTCGCCGATCCGCTCCACCTCCAGCCCACCGAGCCCGCGCAGCGCCGCCTCGACGGCGTCGGCCAGCGCCCCCTCGCTGCCGGACACCGAGGGCGCGTCGACCAGTGCCCGGGTCAGGGTGAGGACGTCGGCGCTCAGGTCGAGCGGGGGCAGCGGCTGCTCGGCGGGGCTCACGACCGCCGAGCCTAGTGAGGGAGGCCCCGGCTCCCCCCGCCCCTCGCCGACGCCCGCACCCGCCCCGGCAGCCAGGCCAGGCGGCGCAGCCCTGCAGCCAGGCCAGGCCGCGGCGCCCTGGGTAGCCTGACTGCCCGTGACGACCGCAGCAGAGACCACCGGCGCGAACGGCGTCGGCATCGCCACCCTCACCACCGACGGGACGGTGCTGGACACCTGGTTCCCCTCGCCGGCGCTCAGCGGTGCCGACCAGGGCGAGAGCGGCACCCAGCAGATCGGGGTGCTGGAGCTGGAGGGCCTGCTCGGACCGGACTTCTCCGGGCTGGTGCGCACCGACGATGCCCGCGGCGTGCAGTCGGTCGCCGTCTCCACGACCATCGCCGACCTCTCCGCCCCGCCGGTCGACGCCCATGACGTCTACCTGCGCCTGCACCTGCTGTCCGCCCGGCTGGTGCGGCCGCACGGGGTCAACATGGACGGCGTCTTCGGGCTGCTGGCCAACGTGGCCTGGACCAGCGCCGGCCCGGTGCTCGCCACCGAGCTGAACGCGGCGCGCGCCCGGCTGCGGTCCGACGGCGGGCACCTGACCGTCTTCGGGGTCGACAAGTTCCCGCGGATGGTCGACTACGTCGTCCCCTCGGGTGTGCGGATCGCCGACGCCGACCGGGTCCGGCTCGGGGCCCACCTCGCCGAGGGCACCACGGTCATGCACGAGGGCTTCGTCAACTTCAACGCCGGCACGCTGGGCCCGTCGATGGTGGAGGGCCGGATCAGCGCCGGGGTCGTCGTGGACGCCGACTCCGACATCGGTGGCGGCGCCTCGATCATGGGCACGCTCTCCGGCGGCGGCAAGCAGGTCATCTCGATCGGCAAGGGCTGCCTGCTCGGCGCCAACGCCGGCATCGGCATCTCCCTCGGCGACGGCTGCGTGGTCGAGGCCGGCTGCTACGTGACCGCCGGGTCGAAGGTGCTCCTCCCCGACGGGACGTCGATCAAGGGCGGCGAGCTCTCCGGGCGCAGCGGCCTGCTGTTCCGCCGCAACTCCCTCAGCGGCGCGCTCGAGGCCCTGCCCCGCGACGGCGACTGGGGCGCGCTCAACGCCGCACTGCACGCCAACTGACGCGGGCGCGACCGGCTCATCGGGCTCGTCCTCCCCACCGGACACGACCGCCGCGCAGGCCACCGACGTCCAGCTGACTCCCAGCGCGGCGACCTACCATCGGCGCGATGGTCAGCAGCCCGGTCGCGAGCCGACGGCCCCCGGCCCGGGCACCTCGCCCGGCGGGTCGCCCGTCGAGCCGGCCACCGGCCCGCGCGGGCCGGCCGGCGGCTCGCCCCCCGGCCCGCAGGACCGCACGCACGTCCCGTGCGGGCGGCCTGTGGCCGCTGGTGGTCGTCGCCGTCCTGATCGCCGCCGTCGCCCTGCTCTGGCGCGAGGAGGAGGGCGCGCCGTCGGTGGCCGCCGGGTGCACCGTGCCCGGTTCGGACGTCACCGTCACCACCGAGCAGGCCGCCAACGCCGCGACGATCGCCGCGGTGGCCCGCTCCCGCGGGCTGCCTCCGCGGGCCACCGTGATCGCGCTGGCGACCGCCCAGCAGGAGTCCCGGCTGCGCAACCTCGACTACGGCGACCGCGACTCCCTCGGCCTCTTCCAGCAGCGGCCCTCCCAGGGCTGGGGCAGCGAGGCCCAGGTGCAGGACCCGGTCTACTCGGCCGGCAAGTTCTTCGACGGCCTGGTGAAGGTGCCCGGCTGGGAGACCGGAGACCTGACGACCGTGGCAGACGCTGTTCAGCGCAGCGCCTTCCCGCTCGCCTACCGACAGTGGACCGCGATGGCGGAGTCCCTGGCTCCGGCTCTGCTCTCCGATCAGCCGGGCCAGCTGTCGTGCAGCTACACGTCAGCTGCAGAACCGGCCCCCGTTGCCGAGCGGACGGCGCTGGTCACCGAGGCCGCCCGGCGGGAGGCCGGTGCTCCCACGGTCGAGACCGACGGCACCGTGACGATCGCCGACGCCGGCTGGCCGGAGGCCACCTGGGCGGTGACGCACGCCGAGCGGTTCGGGCTGACCGAGGTGACGATGGACGGCTGGCGCTGGACCCCGGAGGTGGGCTGGGAGAGCACCCCGAGCACCTTCGAGCTGCCGCTCCAGCTGCGCCTCGTGTAGACGGAACTGTCAGAAGGGACTGCCACTGTCGCGATGTGAGTGAGTCCCGCGGCCGGCCGCAGGAATGGCGCCAGATGACCCCTGACGAGCTCGCGCGTCTGCTGGCTTCCGGGCTCACGCCAGATGAGGTGGGCAGGCTCTACGACCGCAGCGGTTCGATGGTCCGGCTCGTCGCGCGGCGGTGGGGTCTGGACTGCCGCCGGCTCCGCGCGCGCTCGCTGGGACTCGCGGTGACGCACCCAGAGGTGGCTGCTCAGTTCGTCGACGTCGTCGATGGTGCGCCCTCGGGAAGCCGCCCGGTGGACCTGACGGCCGGAAGCGGCGCCCGCTGCCGGTGGCGGTGTCCGGACTGCTCAGGTGAGTGGGTGACATCGGTCGCCAACAGGACCACGCGCAGGTCTGGATGCCCGGCGTGCGCACGGCAGAGGGGCAGGCTGCTGGCCCGAGCGCGGACCGCCAGGACGCCGGCGCTGTCGGCTGCACGCCCAGATGCGGCCGCCGAGTTCGTGACCAACATCAGCCGGCCGGACCGCGACGCCAGCACCACCCCGAGCGGGTCCCATGACCGCGTGCGGTGGCGCTGCAGTCGAGGTCATCACTGGGAGGCGAGCACTCGCCAGCGTGTCAAGTACGCGACCCAGTGCCCCACCTGCCTGGCAGGTCTCTGGACCAGTCGACTCGAGTTCGAGGTCGCCGAACTCGTCAGCGTCGCGACCGGGTCCGCTGTCACCGTGGGTGCGCGACTCCCGCGTGCCGATCGCGCGTCGGACGAGCTCGTCGACCTGCTCATCGACGACGTCGATCTCCTCGTGGACCTCGACCCGCCCCGATGGCACTCCGGACCGGTGGCGATCACCCGCGACGCGAAGAAGCTCGAACGACTGGCTGGCAGGCCGTACGTGCGCATCCGACCGGCAGCTCTCGGCCGGCTCCCCACGACACGCGCCACTGAAGCGCAGCAGGTGTTGTTCGACGGTCCCGTGGACCAACCGGACACGTGGGCAACGGCCGTGGTCCGGACTCTCACGGGGTCCAGATCCCTCACGTTGGCGGACGAGCTGCCCGAAAGCGCACGCGTTGCTGCGTTGATCCGAGCAGATGCGCGCTGGCGGGTGTTGCGGGCTGGCCATCCCCGCCGGAGCCTGGCCAGCGAGCACCCAGACATCTCGTCGCAGTTCGTCCGCACCATCTCGCGGCCGGGCGCGACGCCGACCGACCTGGCACCCGCCGGAGATGATCGAGTCCTCTGGCAGTGCCCTGACTGCGGGCACCTCTGGGAGGCCAGAGTCGCCAACCGTACGGCGCTCGGAACCGGGTGCCCGCCCTGTTCCAGTCGGCGGGGAGCGATCCGTGCCGCCATGCCGCGAGCGGGACGCAGCTTCGCGGACGCGCACCCGGAACTGATCGCGTACTTCGTCAGCGACCAGACGAACCCGGGGCAGAGCCTGACCGACCTCAAGCCCAACAGCACCGACAGGTGCACGTGGACGTGTCGCTACTGCGGTGGACTCTGGGTGGCGACACCACATGACGTGCACCGTCGGCCTGCGCGTGGGTGTCGCCCCTGCGGCCATCGGCGGGGAGCGGAGAAGCGGCGCGCGCCCCGTCCCGAGACGACACCGTGACCGGTCCCTGCTCTCCACACCCCCAGCACGTCCAACCCGCCGCTCTGGCGGCGATCGGACCAGGCTCAGTCGGCCGGCACGAGGACGAACGCGGTCGCCGCACCCGTCGCGGCGAGCGCGCGGACGGTGTTCCACCTGCTCCAGCGGGCCGCGTTCTCCCGCCACGTCTCCGCTGCTCCCGGCGCGGCGGCGTCCAGCTGGGCCAGCGCGTCGTTGAGCGGCACGTTGGCCAGCACGGTCACCCCCACGACGCCGAACAGGTAGAGCGCGGCACCGGTGAGCACCGCGGGCCGGCGCGTCCCGGCCAGCTCGGCGCCGCCCAGCACCAGGCAGACCAGCGCGGTGCCGAACAGCAGCGTCATGAAGCCCGGGCGGATCGCGGCACGGTTCACCGATTGCATCGCCGTCGCCCCGGCAGCGCCGGGCAGGGCGGTCAGCGCCGGCAGCACCATCAGGCTGAAGACGGCGAAGGCGCCGGCGACCAGCCCCGACCCGATCGTCGCGACCACCAGCACGGGTGGGCGCTCCCCCATCACGCCCGGCTCCCGGCGAGCGCGCTGCGCCGCACCGCGTCGATGAGGTCGGTGGCCGGGCGGCCCAGTGCCTGCTGCACCCCGTCGGCGGGCGCGGCGTTGCGGCCGTCCAGGACCTCGGTGAACAGGTGGGCCATCAGCCCCACCACCTCCGGCGGCGCGCCCTCCTCCGTCAGGCCGGCGGTGAACTCCCCCAGCGGCACCGGGCGGAAGGCCACCGGTCGGCCCGTCGCCGCGGCGATCTCGGCCACGGCCGAACCGAAGCCGAGCGCCCGCGGGCCGGTCAGCTCGTAGGTCCGTCCGGCGTGCCCGTCCTCCAGCAGTGCGGTGACGGCCACCTCGGCGATGTCGTCGGCGTCCACGAACGGCTCGACCACGTCGTCCACGGGCAGCGCGAGTTCACCGGCGCGCACCGCACCGGCGAACTGGCCCTCGGTGAAGTTCTGCACGAACCAGCTGCACCGCACCACCGTCCACGCCAGCCCGGCGGCGGTGGCCGTCCGCTGCACCGCCTGCTCGGCCCGCTGCGCGGCGGGCTCCCCCCGCCCGGACAGCAGCACCACCCGGCCGACCCCGGCGCGGGCGGCCCGCTCGGTGAACGCGGTCAGGACGTCGTCCGACCCGGGGACGGCGAGGTCCGGCGCATACGCCAGGTACACCGCCGATGTCCCGGCCAGGGCGGCGTCCCAGGTGGTGGGGTCGGCCCAGTCGAGCCGGCAGGCGGCGCTCCGGGAGGCGACGCGGACGAGCACGTCCCGCGCACCAGTCGGTGGGCGATGCGGCTGCCGGTCATGCCGGTGCCGCCGGTCACGAGGATCAGCTGTTCGGTCATGACATCAGTACAGTGCCGGGGACCGAGACGATCCATGGCCAAGGGCCGCAGGAACATGTGCGAGCGTCTACGCTGCGCCGCATGGACGCCGTCTCCGGCCTGCTCGACGGTCCGCACGCCCGCGGGGCCTTCCTGCTGCGCTCGCTGCTCAGCCCGCCCTGGTCGATGCGGATCGCCGACGAGGCGCCGTTGACCCTGCTCGCCGTCCTGCGCGGCTCGGCGTGGGTGGTGCTCGCCGACGGCCGCACCGAGCGCATCGGCGCCGGCGACGTCGCCCTGGTCCGCGGCCCGCAGCACTACACGGTGGCCGACCAGCCGTCGACGCGCCCGCAGGTGACCGTCGGTCCCGGGCAGCGGTGCACCCCCGTCGGGCCGGGCACCGGGATGACCGAGCTGGGCACCCGGGCGTGGGGCAACGACGCCGCAGGAGGCACCGTCCTGCTCACCGGCACCTACGCCCGGCCGGGCGCGGTGGGTGAGCGGCTGGTGCAGGCGCTCCCGCCCCTGGTGGCCGTCCCCGCCGACGAGGGCACCGCCGCGGTGACCCGGCTGCTCGCCGCAGAGGTGGCCCGGGAGGCGCCGGGCCAGGAGGCCGTGCTCGACCGACTGCTGGACGTCGCCCTCGTCTCCGCGCTGCGGGTCTGGGCCGCCCGGCCGGCGGCTGGTGCCCCCGGCTGGTACGTCGCCGCCGGCGACCCGGTCGTCGGGCCGGCGCTGACCCTGATCCACGACCGCCCGGCGGAGCCGTGGACCGTCGCCTCGCTCGCCGACGCGGTCGGGGTCGCCCGGGCCACGCTGGCGCGCCGGTTCACCGAGCTGGTCGGCGAGCCACCGATGGGCTACCTGACCAGCTGGCGGATCGCGCTCGCCACCGACCTGCTGCGCGACCGCACGCTGACCCTCGCCCGCATCGCCCGCCGGGTGGGCTACGCCAGCCCCTTCGCGCTGAGCACCGCCTTCAAGCGGGCCACCGGGGTGAGCCCGGCGGCCCACCGCGCCACCCTCGCGGGCTAGCCGGCGAGGCGCTCCACGGCGGCGTCGATCCGCTCGTCGGTGGCGGTGAGCGCCATCCGCACGTGCCGGTTCCCGGCCGGTCCGTAGAAGCTGCCGGGGGCGGCCACGATGCCGAGTCCGGCGAGCCAGTCGATCGTCGCCCAGCAGTCCTCGTCCCGGGTCACCCAGAGGTACAGGCCGGCCGCGGAGTGGTCGATCCGGGCACCGGCGGCCCGCACGGCCGGAGCGAGCCGGTCGCGGCGGAACCGGTAGCGCTCCCGCTGGGCGTCCACGTGCTCGTCGTCGGCGAGCGCCGCGGCCATCGCCGCCTGCACCGGTGTCGGCACCAGCAGACCGAGGTGCCGCCGCACCTCCCACACCCGGCGGACGAGCACCGGGTCGCCGGACAGCAGCCCGGCGCGGTAGCCCGCCGCCGTCGACTGCTTGGACAGCGAGTGGACGGCCAGCAGCCCGGCGTGGTCCGGTCCGGCGACGTCGGGGTGCAGCAGGGACCGCGGCTGGACGGCCCCCCACCCCAGCTCGATGTAGCACTCGTCGGCGACGACGGGCACGCCGTGCGCCCGGCCCCAGCTCACCCACGCGCGCAGCTCGTCGTCGGTGAGCACCCGGCCGTGCGGGTTCCCCGGCGAGTTCAGCCAGACCAGGACAACATCGCCCGGGTCGGCCGGCGGGGTGTCGGTGCGCAGCACCTGCAGGCCCGCGACGACCGCCCCCACCTCGTAGGTCGGGTAGGCGACCTCGGGGATCAACACCGTCCCGGTGCCCGCCAGCCCCAACAGCGTCGGCAGCAGCGCGACGAGCTCCTTGGAGCCGACCGTCGGGATCACCGACGGGTCGGCGCCCAGGGGGTCGGCGACCTCGACGCCGAGCCGGCGGCTGAGCCAGCCGGCCGCGGCCAGCCGCACGTCCGCGGTGCCCAGCGCCGTCGGGTACCCGGGCGCGTTGCCGGCCGCGGCCAGCGCCTCTCCCAGCACGGGCGGGGTCGGGTCGACCGGCGTGCCGATCGACAGGTCGACCGCACCACCGGGGTGCTCAGCGGCGCGAGCGCGCGCAGGGCCCAGCGAGTCCCAGGGGAAGTCCGGCAGCCGGACCGTGCTCACTCGCCCTGGGGCGGGAGCGCGGCCACCAGCGGGTGGTCCTTGTGGATCTTGCCGGTCTTGGCTGCACCACCGGGGCTGCCCAGGTCGGAGAAGAACTCCACGTTGGCGTTGTAGAAGTCCTTCCACTTGTCCGGGACGTCGTCCTCGTAGTAGATGGCCTCCACCGGGCAGACCGGCTCGCAGGCACCGCAGTCCACGCACTCGTCGGGGTGGATGTAGAGCATCCGGTCGCCCTCGTAGATGCAGTCCACCGGACACTCGTCGATGCACGCCTTGTCGAGGACGTCGACACAGGCCTGGGTGATGACGTAGGTCACGGGGTTCCTCCGGGACGTGCGGGGCGGTGAGCTCCCTGGCGGGCCAGGGACTGCGGATCGATCTTCCCCAGTATCACCCGAAGCCCCCTCGCTCAGCGCGACGGGTGGGCCGCCGACACACCACCGGACCACGCCCCCCGATCGGGGGGTGACCTGCTGCACACGCTCAAGAGCCGGCCGGTGCCGCCGATGGAGCGGTGTGTCAGAGGTCCCGACGTCCGGTGCAGGTGCGCAGCCAGCCGAGCGCTCACCCTCGCCGTACGACGCGGTCGCCGCCCTGGAGCAGCTGATGCTCCGGCTGCAGCGCAGCTCCGGGGCCAGCCGGGTGGCGGTCTGGGTGCACGAGGCGAGCACCGGTGTCGCGTTCCCCTTCCGGCAGGTCCGGTCCGGCGAGCCGGTCGGTCAGGTGCCGGCCTCCGACCGCGTGCCGCTGTCCCTGGACCGCTCCCCGGTGATGTCCGCCGTGATCGGTGAGCGCCGCACCCTGAACATGCACCAGGACGACGCCCCGCAGTCCCTCGCCGACGAGGCGGGCCGGTACGGCGTCCGCTCGGCCCACGGCGAACCGCTCCTGGTGGGCGACGACGTCGTCGGTGCCCTCATCATCGAGCCGGCCGCCGCCGCCTCGGCGTCACAGCTCCGGCACGCCACCCCACGGCTGGCCCTGGCCCTGCAGGAGGCCTGGACGCGACGGTCGGCGCAGCGCCGGCTGGCCCAGTCCGACGTGCTGCTGGGGCTGATCGAGAGCGCCGCCCTCGCCCGGTCGATGGACCAGCTGCTCGGATCGGCGTGCGAGCAGCTGGCCGCGCTGGGCGAGGTGCACCGCGCCTGCGTGTTCCTGCTGGAGGACGGCGTCCTGGTGCCGCGGATGGCCAGCTACGCCGACGGCCGGCGCGACCCCGACTCGTGGACCCAGTTCCGCCAGGCACCGGAGCCGCTCCGGCTGGCCGACGAGGTGCTCCGCACCGGCCGGCCGTTGACCGCCGACCGGGACTCCGACCTGCTGACCGGCTGGTGGGTCGATGCGTTCGGCATCGCCTCCGGCCTGGCCGTGCCCCTGGGTCGCAGCCCGCAGCTGTCCGGCGTCCTGACCCTGGACAGCTCGTCGATCCAGCCCTTCCCGGAGGACGTCCGCCGGCTCGCCTCCGCCGCCGGGGCCCACCTGGGCGGGGTCATCGAACAGGCCCGCGCCACCGAGGCCCGTGCCGCATCGCTCAGCACGGCGCGCGCCGTCCGCCAGCTGCTCGTGGACGGGGCGTCGGTGACCGGGGTGGCCGCGGCCGGCGAGGTGCTGGCCAGCGTCGTCCGGGGGCTGACCGGCGCCGAGCGCAGCGCCGCCTTCCTGGTCGACGACGCCGGTCGGCTCGCCGAGGTCCGCCACGTCGGCTGGTCCGCGGAGAACATCGGCGTGATCCGCGAACGGCTGGTCGGCCGGGACGTCAGCGACGTCCGGCTGTGGCAGCTGACCGCCCGCGACCGACGCCCGGTCTTCGTCCCCGACGCCGTCGCCAGCGACCTGCTGGACGCCGACCTGGTGCGCGCACTGAACCTCACCGCCTACCTCACCGTGCCGCTGCTGTCCGGTGACCGGCTGCTCGGCATGGTCGTCACCGGCTCCTCCAGCGGGGCCGCCGAGTGGTCACCGGCGCTGCGCCAGGCGGTCCAGCAGGTGGTGCTCGAGGGCGCCCTGGTCGTGCAGAACGCCGAGCTGCGAGCGGTGGAGCAGCTGCGCGTCCAGCAGCTGGCCCGCGAGGCGCACAACGACCCGCTCACCGGGCTGGCCAACCGGCGGCGGTTCACCGAGGAACTGGAGCGGACCGTCTACGCGACGCCGGCCCGGTCCTGCGCGGTGCTGATGATCGACCTGGACCGCTTCAAGGAGGTCAACGACAGTTTCGGGCACAGCGTGGGCGACGAGCTGCTGCGCCTGGTCGGCCCCCGGCTCCAGCAGCCGCTGGCGCCGACGGACCTGCTGGCCCGGATGGGTGGTGACGAGTTCGCCGTCCTGCTGCCCGACGCCGACACGGCCCGGGCGCAGGAGGTGGCCGACCGGATCGGCGCGGCCCTGCGCGAGGCGTTCGTGCTCGACGGCATGTCGCTGCACGTCGACGCCAGCGTGGGGATCGCCGTGTGCCCCGACCACGGCCGGGACCGCTCGCTGCTGCTCGCCCGGGCCGACACCGCGATGTACTCGGCCAAGCGGGCCCGGGACGGCGCCCAGGTCTGGACCCCGGACGGCGAGGCGGACCCCCGTGACCGGCTGCAGACCCTGGAGGAGCTGCGCGGCGCCCTGGACTCCGACCAGCTCGTCCCCCACTACCAGCCGCAGCTGGACCTGCACACCGGCCGGGTGTCCGGCGTGGAGGCGCTGGTGCGGTGGGCGCACCCCGAGCGCGGCCTGCTCGCCCCGGACGCCTTCCTCGGCCTCGCCGAGCAGGCCGGCCTGATGCGCCGGCTGGCGCTGCGGGTGCTGGAGCGCTCGCTCCGCGACCTGCAGGGCTGGCGCGCCGCCGGCCACGACCTGTCGGTCGCGGTGAACCTGTCGGTGTCCAACCTCGCCGACGTCGCCCTGCCCGACCAGGTCGCGATGCTCCTGGAGGCGACCGGTGTGCCCGCCTCGGCGCTCACCCTGGAGATCACCGAGGACGTGTTGATGGCCGATGCGGCGCGCAGCTCCCAGGTGCTCGCCGGGCTACGGGCTCTCGGCGTCCGGCTCTCCATCGACGACTACGGCACCGGCTACTCGTCGCTGACGTACCTGCGCGCGCTGCCGGTGCACGAGCTCAAGCTGGACCGCAGCTTCGTCGGCCAGCTCACCTCCGACGTCCGGGCCGCGGCCATCGTGCGCAGCACGCTGCAGCTGGGCCGGGACCTCGGGATGACGATCGTGGTGGAGGGCGTCGAGGACGCCGCCGCGCTGGCGACCCTGCGGGAGTGGCGCTGCGACGTCGCCCAGGGCTACCACGTGGCCCGGCCGATGCCGGCCGAGCACTTCCTCGACTGGCTCGCCCAGCAGCTGCCGACCCCGGCGACGCCGCTGTCCGGCTGAGACCGCAGGATCGACCCATGGGACAGAGGCGCTCACCCCTGGGGGTACCGGAGCTGGAACTGCTCGCTGCACGTGGCTGGCAGGCCCTGGAGGAGGAACGGCTGGGCGACTGGCTGCTGCGCGCCGGCGGCGGTTTCACCGGACGGGCCAACTCCGCCCTGGTCGCCGGCGACCCCGGGGTGCCACTGCCCGAGGCGGTCGCCGCCGTCTCCCGGTGGTACGACGACCGGGGGCTCCGCCCGGCCGCCCAGCTGCCCGGCGTCCAGTCCCGGCGCGCCGACGCCGCCTTCGACGCGGCCGGCTGGACCCGGGACGAGGACGTGCTGGTGCTGACCGCACCGGTCGCCCGGCCGGCCGAGCCGGCGGTTCGGGTCGACCTCTCCCCCACGCCGGACGACGCCTGGCTGGCCGGGTACCGGCACCGCGGCGCACCGCTGCCGCCGGTCGCCCGCCAGGTGCTGACCTCCGCCACCGACGTCGTCTTCGCGTCCGTGCGGCTGGACCCGGAGCCGGCACCCCTGGCCGCGGTCGGCCGGGGTGCGCTGACCGACGGCTGGCTGGGCGTCACCGCGGTGACCGTCGCCGAGGAGCACCGGCGCCGCGGGCTGGCGACCGCCGTGATGGCGGCGCTGGGCCGCTGGGCGGCCGAGGGGGGCGCGCACTCCACCTACCTGCAGGTCACCGCGGGGAACGCCGCAGCCCGGGCGCTCTACCGGCAGGCGGGGTTCATCGAGCACCACCGCTACCACTACCGGCACCGGCCGGCCTGACCGGCGGGGCGCCCAGCGCACGGCCGACGGCGAACGCCGCGGCGACCACCCCGACCAGCAGGAACCCGAGGGTGATCGCCTCGGTGACGGCGTTGCCGCCGGGCAGCAGCAGGTCGCCCTCCGGACGGCGCATCGCGCCGGCCAGCGCGATGACCAGCCACACCACGGCCGGGAGGACGGCCACCAGCCGGGAGCCGGACAGCCGGCGGGCCGCATCGACCAGCAGCAGGTTGCCGACCACGGCCACGAGCAGGGAGATCGGCACCGGCACCCCGCCGACCCGCCAGGGCAACCAGAACACCTCGACCAGTGCGAGCCAGGCCGACACGACCACCGCCACGACCGACCAGCCCAGCAGCCGGAGCAGCCTCACCCCGGCAGCCCGGCGAACAAGTCGTCCTCCCAGCCCTGCGGGCCCACCCCGGCCGGGCCCCGCTCCCCGCGAACCAGCCGGTAGTGCTCGGTCGCCAGGACCTCCTGGCCCAGGTTGTTCGACAGCGCGAAGAACGGGCCGTCCACGGTCATCTGGGTCGGGTGGGCACGCATCGCCGCCTCCTTCGCCCCGGCGTGGGCGCGGGCGTCGACCTCGGTCGTGACGACGTCGTCGGCGACCGCGAACGGCACCTCGTCCAGGTCGCCCAGCGAGGCGAAGGGGGACTCCTGCCCCAGGGCGGCCATCGCATCGATCCCCCGCTGCACCACCGAGCGGGGCACGGCGTTCCAGTAGACCTTCCCGACCTGCCAGGCCGGTCCGAGGTCGGCCCGGTAGCCGGGGTCGGCGGCCGCCTCGACGGCGCCCATCGCGACCCGGTGCGCCTGGATGTGGTCCGGGTGGCCGTAGCCGCCGTCCTCGTCGTAGGTGACCAGGACCTGCGGGCGCACCTCGCGGACGACGGCGACCGCGTGCGCGACCGCCTCGTCCAGGTCGGCCTGCCAGAAGGCGCGCCGGTGGTCGTTCGCCGCCGTCCCCATCATCCCGGAGTCCCGGTAGCGGCCCGCCCCGCCGAGGAACCGCCAGTCGGTGACGCCGAGCGCCGACATGGCCGCAGCCAGCTCACCGATCCGGTACCCACCGAGCTGGTCGGCCTGGTCGGCGGCGAGCTGGGCGAGCTCGGGCACCAGCACCTCGCCCTCCTCCCCCAGGGTGCAGGTGAGCAGGGTGACCTGCACCCCCTCCGCGACGTACCGGGCCATCGTGGCCCCGTTGTTGATCGTCTCGTCGTCGGGATGGGCGTGCACGAAGAGGACGCGGCGCGCGGCAGTCACAGGACCCATCTTCCTGGAGTGAGGAAAGCGGCCATCGCGCACCCACCACGCCCGGAGGACGAAACGGCTCAGCGCCAGTGGGGACGGCACCTGGCCGCGGTGCGATCCGCCAGGATCGCCGACATCACAGCACCGACCTGGCCTCCGCGTAGTGGCAGGCGTTGAGGTGGCCGGCGCCGCGGTCCTCGAGCTTCGGGTCGACGGTCAGGCACAGCTCGCGCTGGCCGTCGGTCAGCTCGTTGGCGAACTTCTGGCAGCGGGTCCGGAACCGGCAGCCCGAGGGCGGGTTGGCCGGGCTCGGCACGTCGCCGCTGATGATGATCCGCTGGCGGGCGCGCTCGCGGCGCGGGTCGGGCAGCGGGATCGCCGACAGCAGGGCCTGCGTGTAGGGGTGCGCCGGCCGGCTGAACAGCTCTTCCTGGTCGGCGATCTCGATGATCCGCCCCAGGTACATGACCGCCACCCGGTCGGAGATGTGCCGGACCACCGAGAGGTCGTGGGCGATGAACAGGTAGCTCAGCCCGAGGTCGTTCTTCAGGTCCTCGAGCAGGTTGATGACGCCGGCCTGGATCGAGACGTCCAGCGCCGACACCGGCTCGTCGAGGACCAGCACCTTGGGCTGCAGGGCGAGCGCCCGGGCGATGCCGATGCGCTGCCGCTGCCCGCCGGAGAACTCGGCCGGGTAGCGGTTGGTGTGCTCGGGGTTCAGCCCGACGGTCTCCACCAGCTCCCGCACCCGCGAGCGCAGTTCGGTCTCGTCCTCGGTGAGCCCGTGGATGACCATCGGCTCGGCGACGATGTCGAACACGGGCAGCCGCGGGTTCAGCGAGGCGTAGGGGTCCTGGAAGATCAGCTGGATGTCCCGGCGCAGCGGGCGCATCTGCTTGCGGTTGAGCCCGACGAGCTCCCGCCCCTCGAAGACCACCGAACCGGCGGTGGCCGGCTGGAGGTTGAGGATGGCGCGCCCGGTCGTGGACTTGCCGCACCCGGACTCACCCACGAGCCCGAGCACCTCACCGGGGTAGAGGTCCAGGTCGATGCCGTCGACGGCACGCACGGCTCCGACGGTCCGCTTGACCAGGCCGCCGCCCTTGATCGGGAAGTGCTTCTCCAGGCCGCGCACCGAGAGGATCGGTTCACCCCGGTCGGGTGTGCCGCCGGCAGGCCGCTGGGTGGTGGGGGCGGTCATGCCCGGTCTCCGTTCGTGGGGCGTGGCGGGGAGCTCACGACGCTCTGGGTGCCGGCGTCACCGAGCCCGGCCCGGGGCGAGGTCTGGTCGCCGGGCGGGACGGCGGGACCGTCGCCGTCCAGGTCGTCCTGGGCCAGGGCGATCCCGGCCGGGGTGCGGTCCGCCGCCAGGGCCGTGTCGTCGGCGGACTCGCTGAAGATGTCGGCGGCCCGTCCGTGCGCGGCGGCGACCTGCTCGGTGCGGATGCACGCGGCCGTGTGACCGGGCCCGACCTGGAACCGCTCGGGCTCCGCCTCGTCGCACGCGGCGATGTGCAGCGGGCAGCGCGGGGCGAAGGGGCAGCCGGGCGGCATGTTGACCACCGAGGGCGGCGAGCCCTTGATCGGGGTGAGCCGTTCGCGGCTGGTGGAGTCCAGCCGGGGCAGCGAGCCCAGCAGCCCGAGCGTGTACGGCATCCGGGGCTCGTAGTAGATGTCCTCGACGCTGCCGATCTCCACCGGCCGGCCGGCGTACATGACCAGGACGCGGTCGGCGATCCCGGCGACGACGCCCAGGTCGTGGGTGATCATGACCATCGCGGCGCCGGTCTCCTGGAGCGCGGTCTGCAGCACCTCCAGGATCTGCGCCTGCACGGTGACGTCCAGGGCCGTCGTCGGCTCGTCGGCGATGATCACCTCCGGCTGGTTCGCCATCGCGATCGCGATGACCACCCGCTGGCGCATGCCGCCGGAGAACTCGTGCGGGTAGGCGTCCACGCGGTCGGTGGCGTTCGGGATCCCGACCAGCTCCAGGAGCTCGACGGCGCGCGCCCCGGCGGCCTTCGACGACAGCTGCCTGTCGTGGATGCGCAGGGTCTCCTCGATCTGCGCCCCGACCTTGTAGACCGGGTCCAGCGACGTCATCGGGTCCTGGAAGATCATCGAGACGCCCTTGCCGCGGACCCGCGACATGCTCCGGTCGCTCTGCCCCAGCAGCTCCTGGCCGCGGTACTTGATCGATCCGGTGACCCGCGCCGAGCCGGGCAGCAGGCCCATCACCGCCAGCGACGTCACCGACTTCCCGGAGCCGGACTCGCCGACGATGCCCAGCACCTCACCGGAGCGCAGGCTGTAGTCGACCCCGCGGACGGCGTGGACCAGGCCGTCCTCGGTGGGGAACCGGACGTTGAGGTCGGTGACCTCCAGCAGCGGCGCGCTCGGGTCGAAGCCGGGGAGGCTGGTGGTCCGGCCCTGGGTCATGGCCCCCGTGGAGGTGGCACCGGACGTGGCGGGGCCCGTGGTCCCGATGGTGGACATGGAGCTCCTCAGGCCCGCACGCGGCGGTTGCTCGGGTCGAAGGCATCCCGGACTCCGTCGCCGATCAGGTTGATCGACAGCACGATGACCAGCAGGGTGATGCCGGGGTAGTAGAAGAGCCAGGGCCGGGTGCTCGCGGCCTGCACCCCGTCGGACACCAGGCGCCCCAGCGAGGTCTGGTTGGCGCCGTTGACGCCGAAGCCCAGGTAGGTGAGCGCGGCCTCGAGGGTGATAGCGGTGGCGGCGGCCAGCGTCGTCCAGACGATCAGCGACCCCAGCGCGTTGGGGATCAGGTGCTTGAAGATGATCCGCCCGTTGGAGGCGCCCATCGCGTGCGCGGCCTCGACGTACTCCTTCTCCCGCAGGGAGAGGAACTGGCTGCGCATGATCCGGGCGAGGTCCAGCCAGCCGAACAGCCCCAGGATGATGCCCACGCCCAGCGGGGTGCGGGAACCCGGGAAGTTGCTGGCCACGACGATCAGCACGACGAGCAGCGGCACGGTGAGGATCAGGTCGACCAGCCGCATCAGGACGCTGTCGACCCAGCTGCCGAAGTAGCCGGCCAGCGCCCCGACCAGCAGGCCGAGCGGGAACGCGATCGCGACGAAGAGCAGCACGATGAACAGCGAGCGCTGGACCCCGGTCATGATCCCGGCCATCAGGTCGCGGCCGATCGCGTCGCTGCCCATCAGGTAGCCCGCGGTGCCCGGGGGGACCGACTGGAAGGCGCTGTCCTGGTCGGCGTAGTCGACGCCGGTGACCAGCGGGCCCAGGAACCCGAACGCCAGCAGCAGCAGGAAGATGACCGCCCCGGCCATCCCCACCTTGTTGCGCAGGAACCGGCCGAGGATCTGCTGGCGCTGGCTGCGCGCCTTGACGGTGAACTCACGCTCGACCCTGCCGCCCTCGGGCGTGCCGGGGGTCGCGGGGATGACGGGTCCGGTGGTGCTCTGGGTGGTGGCCATGGGCTCGTTCCTTCTCGCGATGCCGGGTCAGGACAGCCGGATGCGCGGGTCGAGCACCGCGTACAGGATGTCGGCGACCAGGTTGAAGACGACGATGAACACGGCGCTGACCAGCAGCCAGCCCAGGACCACGTTGATGTCCTCCTGGTCGATGCCGTTGCTCAGCAGGTACTCGCCCATGCCGTGCCAGACGAAGACCGTCTCGGTGATGACCGCCCCGCCGAACAGCGTGCCCACGCCCAGCGCGACCACCGTGGTGAGCGGGATCAGCGCGTTGCGCAGGCCGTGCTTGAGCACGGTGCGGCGGTAGGTGAGCCCCTTGGCCCGGGCCAGGCGCATGTAGTCCGACCCCAGCACGTCCAGCATGGCGGCGCGCTGGAAACGGCTCCACGCGGCGAAGGACAGCGCAGCCAGGCTGATCGTGGGCAGCACCAGGTGCCCGAGCCGGTCGGACCAGAGTTCCCAGCCGGGGCGACGTACTCCTTGAGCAGCGCGGCGAACCAGAAGGTCGGCAGGGCGATGAGGATGTAGGCGATGAACGTGAAGGTGTAGTCCGACGCCTTGTACTGCCGGACGGCACCGATGACGCCCACGATGATCGCCAGCAGGATGGCGATCACCACCGCGCCGATGATCATCCGCCCGGTCACCAGCATCCGGGGGAGGAGCTGGTCGACGACCGGCGTGCCGTTCACGGTCTCCCCGAAGTCGCCGGTGACCACCCCGGAGAGCCAGCGCCAGTACCGGACGAAGAAGTTGTCGTTCAGGCCCAGCGTCTCTCGGAGGTTGTTGAAGAACGACTCCGGCGGCCGGGGGTTCTGCGTGTAGTACCTCTCCAGCGGGTCGAAGCTCGCCGCACAGAGCGCGAACACCAGGAACGAGCTGACCAGCAACACGAGGACCGACGCGAGCAGACGCCGGATCGTGAAGAAGAACATGTGGTGACCTTACGCCGAGAGCGGAAGCCGTCCGGTCGAACGACCAGATCAGCGTGCCTTCGCCGGACCCCGGCAGGTCGTGCTGGGTCCGGACGCACCGCGACCCCCGGGAACGGTCTCCCCGGGGGCCGCGGCTGCCGGTGACCGGCGCCGCCGAGAGCGGCGCCGGTCACCGGTGGTGCGGTCGTGCTAGCCGTGCTGGGTGGAGCTCTGCGTCACTCGACGGTCCAGTTCTCCGAGTTCCAGAGCGGACCGGCCTCGGTCGGGTTGTCCTGCACACCCTCGATGTTCGCCTGGTGCGCCACGAAGGTCGGCTTCTGGTAGAGCGGGATGGTGGCCATCTGCTCCCAGAGCAGGCCGTCGATCTGGTTGCCCAGCTCGGCCTGCCGCTCACGGTCCGGCTCGGTGGCCAGCTCGGCGAAGAGCGCGTCGATCTCAGGGTTGCCGATCCGGCTGTAGTTCTGCTGGATGTTGTCACCCTGCGGCGACTGGTAGATCGACTGCGAGGAGGTGATGAACGGGTTGCCCACCCAGGCGAAGAGCGCTGCCTGGAAGCCGCCACCCTCCAGCGAGGTCGGCGACTCGGCACCGGCGAAGATGTCCGGGTTGGTGTTCAGCGACGCGTTGATCCCGGCCTCGGCCAGCTGCGGGATCATCACCTCGATCGTGGTCGCCCGCAGCGGGTTGTTCTCCGTGGTGTCGATCTGGATGTTCAGCGGGCCACGCTCGGGGTGGGTGTAGAACCCGTCCGGACCGGCGGTGTAGCCGGCCTGCTCCAGCAGCGCGCGGGCCTCCTCGACGTTCTGGGTCTTGACCTGCTCCGGCGCGGTGTCCTCGTACTCCGGCTGGGTGTTCAGCCAGATCCGGTTGTTCAGCACCTGCGCGTCGGAGGAGAACTGCCCGACGGTCTGGTCCACGATCTCCTGGCGGTCCAGGGCGTACGCGAGGGCCTGGCGCACCAGCGGGTCCGCGAGGTGCGGGTCCTGGGTGTTGAGGTCGAGGTGCTCGAAGGTGAGACCGAAGTTGATCTCGCTCTCGACGTTCGGCTCCAGGGCCTGGACCTGCTCGACGAGGTCGAGCTGCGGCTGCGGGTAGATGACGCCGAGCTCGCCGCTCTGCAGACCCTGGACGGCGACCGTCGGGTCGTTGCCGATGTTCTGGATGATCAGCTGCTCGAGCTGCGGCCCGTCGCCCCACCACTCGGGGTTGGGCTCGAGCACGATGACCTGCGCGCCGACGTCGATGTTCGACACCTGCCACGGGCCACCGGAGATGCCCTCCGGCAGACCCTCCGAGATCGGCCAGCCCTCGGTGATCGTCTCGCAGACCGCGGCCGGGTCGTCGGCGTCCATCAGGTGGGCCGGCAGCAGGTTCTCGAAGTTGCCCTGCCAGTCGGCGAAGGGCGTCTCGTAGGTCACGACGACGGTCTTCTCGTCCTCGCCGGGCTCGACCGAGGCGATCTGCTCGTAGCCGGTGGTCGACAGCACCGCAGCGCAGCCGCCGTCGGCCGGGTCACCGCTGCGGTTGGCCCGCCAGGTGAACTCGAAGTCGTCCGCGGTGATCGGGGTGCCGTCGCTCCACACCGCGTCCGGGTTGATCTCGTAGGTGTTCACCTGCTGGCCGTCGACCTCCTCGAGGGTCGGCTCGCCGGTGAAGAGGTCCTCGTTGAACTCGACGGTGAAGTCGGGCTGGACCTGGTAGGCCGAGGGCAGCACCTTGATCAGGACGTTGGCCACCGAGGTGGCGTTGCCGGCGGCGATGTTCGGGTACAGGTTCTCCGGGAAGTCGGTCGACTCACCGAAGACGACGCGACCCGAGCCACCGCTGGCCTCGCCGCCTTCGCTGTCCTCGCTGCCACCGCCGCACGCGGAGAGCGCCATCGCGCCGGTGAGCCCGGTAGCGATGAGCATGGAAGTGCGCTTGCTCAACTTCACGTTCGCTTGCCTCCTCGACCCGCGAGTGCGGGGGGACGATCAGGTCTGACCGACCGGGATCGCCGGGCGGACTGGGCTCCTACATGAACACGCGCTGTCATCCAGCTGTCGGATCGCTTTCAGACGGGCGCAACGGCCAGACCCTAGGCAGAGCCGGAGAAGGCCGTCCACGGCCGTCATCATTTTGTGACCTGTGCAAACGACCACCGTGAGCAGCCTGGAACTTCCTGGCAATACGGGGTCCTCGACCGAAGACTTTCCGGCGGTGTGGCGCAGGCCCCGGACGACGTGATCATGGCGCCGTCCTGCTGTGCTCACGCAGCGTGTGCGCCCTCCGGGCGCGGTCCCGGTCGGCGGGCACCGACGGCCTCCGCTCCCCGGCCGGGGATCAGCGGCGGGACAGGAGCGCGCGCACGGCGGGGAGCAGCGGGCGGTCGGCGGGGATCCAGGCCAGCTCCTCCAGCTCGTCCGAGCCCAGCCAGCGCAGCTCACTGTGCTCGTGGGCGACCAGCTCACCCGCGGTGATCCGCCCCCACCAGACGCGCAGGGTCGAGGCGCCGGGCACGCCGCCGGCGACCACGCCGTCCAGCGGCACCTCCCCGAGGAACGACCGGGGCGAGATCCCGACGCCGAGCTCCTCCCGGCACTCCCGGATGAGCGCGGACAACTCGGGCTCCCCCGGTTCGACCTTCCCGCCGGGGAACTCCCACAACCCGGCCAGCGACCCCGAACCCCGCTGGGCGACCAGCACCCGCTGCCGGTCGTCGACCAACGCGGCCCCGACCACCTGGGTCACTCCCTGCGCCCGCTGCGCGGCCGCGGCCGCGTACGCGTCCAGGTGGGCCTGCATCGACCGGACGGCGCGGCGCCGCAGCACCGCCCGGTCGGCCAGGGCGCCCAGCCAGCCCGGCAGAGCCGCCTCCGCGTCGACCTGATCGGTCACCAGCGTGCCGGCCTCGGTGGCGGTGAAGGAACGGGTGTGGACCAGGGTCCGCCAGCCGCTGCCGGAGGCCGCCACCTGGACGTCGCGCCAGGGCCGCTCGGAGACGACCTCCTGCAGCGGGGCCGGCCACGGCCGGCCCAGGGACCGGGCGACGTCGAAGGCGACGGTCAGAGGGGCCTCCACCAAGGTGGTGAACCGCAGCTGGAACACGGGGAGCAGCGTCCCAGACACGGCAGGATGCTCGACGTGCGCATCTCCGCCCGGGTCGACTACGCCGTCCGCGCTGCCGTGGAACTGGCCGCCGTGGCGCCCGGCTCGCTCACCTCCGAGCGGATCGCCCAGGCGCAGGGGATCCCGGCCCGGTTCCTGCAGGCCATCCTCGGCGACCTGCAGCACGCCCGGCTGGTGACCAGCCAGCGCGGCCGGGAGGGTGGCTACCGGCTGGCGATGCCACCGTCGGAGATCTCCATCGCCCGGGTCATGCGGGTCGAGCAGGGGTTCCTCGCCGAGGTGCACGGGCAGCGCCCCGAGGACGTCGAGTACCCGGGCGCGGCCGAGCCGCTCGCCTCGGTGTGGGTGGCGGCCCGGGAGGCCTACCGCCGGGTGCTGGAGAACGTGACCCTGGCCGACGTCGTCGACGGCACGATGCCGCCGTCGGTCGCCGAGATGATCGAGCTGGAGAGCGCCTGGCGCTCCTTCGGCGTCCCGGCCGCGGAGTGACCCGTTGCCGCCGCTCCGCTCCACGAGTCGGCCGGGTGTGGCACGATCGAACCGTGACGGACTGCGGCGCCCTCCTCGTGGAGCGCCTGCACGTCGACCTGGCGCGGGTCTCCAGCGCCGCGTGTCGCGCCGCGCGCTGACCACGGCCCCGCTCCCCCGCAGCCTCCCTGCTGCACCCACACCCGGCCGCGTCGCGCACGCTCCCGTGCCGGCGCAGAGGAGAACGACTGACGTGTCGACCCCCACCCGCAGCAGCAACCGCCCCGTCCGCGGACAGGGGCAGTGGGCGCTGGGCTACCGCGAGCCGCTGAACCCGAACGAGCGGATGAAGAAGGACTCCGACGGCCTGGACGTGCGCCAGCGGATCCTGGACATCTACGCGCACACCGGCTTCGACGGCATCGACCCCGGCGACCTGCGCGGGCGGATGCGCTGGATGGGCCTGTACACCCAGCGGGCGCAGGGCATCCCCGGCGGCAAGACCGCCGTGCTGGAGGCCGAGGAGCTCGAGGACTCGTACTTCATGATGCGGGCCCGCATCGACGGCGGGGCGCTGACCAGTCAGTCGCTCCGGGTCCTCGGCGGGATCAGCACCGAGTTCGGCCGGGACGTCGCCGACGTCACCGACCGCCAGAACGTCCAGTACCACTGGATCCGGATCGAGGACGTGCCGGAGATCTGGCGGCGGCTCGAGTCGGTCGGCCTGAGCACGATGGAGGCCTGCGGCGACGTGCCGCGCGTGATGCTGAACTGCCCGATGGCGGGCATCCTCGAGGACGAGGTGATCGACGCCTCCGAGGTGCTGGCCGAGACGGTCGCGAAGTACCTCGGCGACCCGCAGTTCAGCAACCTGCCGCGCAAGTGGAAGACGTCGATGTCCGGCTGCGTCGACCACTGCACCGAGCCCGAGATCGACGACGTCTCCTTCGTCGGCGTGGTCAACGAGGCGGGCGAGGCCGGCTACGACCTGTGGGTCGGCGGCGGTCTGTCGACCAACCCGATGTTCGCCAAGCGGATCGGCGTCTTCGTCCGCCCCGACCAGGTCACCGACGTCTGGGCGGCGTGCACCTCGATCTTCCGGGACTACGGCTACCGCCGGTCCCGCAACCACGCCCGGATCAAGTTCCTGATGGCCGACTGGGGCCCGGAGAAGTTCCGTCAGGTGCTGCAGGACGAGTACCTGCAGGCCGAGCTGCCCGACGGCCCGGCCCCGGCCCCCGCGAAGCACGACCAGCGCGACCACGTCGGCGTCAGCAAGCAGAAGGACGGCACCAACGCGCTGGGCTTCGCGCTGCGCACCGGCCGGATCAGCGGCACGCTGCTCACCCGGATCGCCGACCTGGCCGAGGAGTACGGCACCCAGGGCGGGCGGATCCGGACCACGACGCAGCAGAAGCTGGTCATCCTCGACGTCCCCGACGAGCGGGTCGAGGACCTGGTGGACGCGCTGGCCGAGCACGACCTGCTGGTGCGCCCGAGCGCGTTCCGCCGCGGCACCATGGCCTGCACCGGGCTGGAGTTCTGCAAGCTCGCGATCGTCGAGACCAAGCAGCACGCCCAGGAGCTCTACGCCGAGCTGGAGCGCCGGCTGCCCGAGTTCGACGAGCCGATCGGGATCAACGTCAACGGCTGCCCGAACAGCTGCGCCCGGTTCCAGACCGCCGACATCGGCTTCAAGGGCATGATCGTCCGCAACGCCGCGGGCGAGAGCGTGGAGGGCTTCCAGGTGCACCTGGGCGGCCACCTCGGCGTCGACGCCTCGTTCGGCCGCAAGTTCCGCGGTCACAAGATCACCAAGGAGGAGACCGCGGACTACTGCGAGCGGGTGCTCCGCGGCTACCTGGACCGCCGCGAGCCCGGCGAGCGGTTCGCCGCCTACGTGGCGCGGGCCGACGACGAGTGGCTGGTGTGACAGACAGCACGTCCGGAAGGACGCGGCAGCTGCCACCGTTCCACTGTCCGTACTGCGGCGAAGAGGACCTGACCCCGCACGGTGACGATGCGACCGGCTGGCACTGCGGTGCCTGCCTGCGGACCTTCACCCTGCGGCTTACCGGAACGGGGGTGCGGAACCCATGACGATCGCCATCACGACGCCGACGCCGGAGCTCGCGGCCGAGGCCGATGCGCGCTTCGAGGGCATCACCGACCCCGTCGAGCAGGCGCTGGCCGTGCTCACCTGGGCCGGGGAGACGTTCGGCGAGTCCTTCGCCATCACCTCCTCGATGGCCGACGGGTTGCTGGCGCACCTTGCCAGCCGCGCCGTCCCCGGGGTGAACGTCGTCTTCCTGGACACCGGGTACCACTTCGCCGAGACGATCGGCACCCGCGACTGGATCACCAGCGTCCTGCCGATCACGCTGCACAACGTCCAGCCGCTGCGCACCGTCGCCGAGCAGGACGCCGAGCACGGGCCGAAGCTCTTCGAGCGCGACCCCGACCTCTGCTGCTCGATGCGCAAGGTGCAGCCGCTGGCGCAGGCGCTGGCCGGGTTCACCGCCTGGGGCTCGGGCGTCCGCCGCGACGAGTCGGCCACCCGGACCGGCACGAGGGTCGTCGACTGGGACGCCAAGCGCGGCATGGTGAAGGTCAACCCGCTCGCCGCCTGGTCGCAGGACGACGTGGACGCCTACATCGCCGAGCACCAGGTGCCGGTGAACCCGCTGTCGGAGATCGGCTACGCCTCGATCGGCTGCGCGCCCTGCACCCGCCCGGTCGCCCCGGGCGAGGACCCGCGCGCCGGCCGCTGGGCCGGCAAGAACAAGGTCGAGTGCGGCCTGCACACCTGAGCTGATCGGCACCAGGATGAGCGGATGCCCCGCCCGCCGCGCCTCTCCCCCGCCGATGTCGACGCCGCGCTGAGCGGCCTGCCGCTGTGGAGCGGCGGCCCGGACGGCATGGAACGCACCCTGCAGCTGCCCACCTTCCGCGCGGCGGTCGAGGCGATCAGCGTGGTCGCCGACGTCGCCGAGCAGCTGGACCACCACCCGGACGTGGACCTGCGCTGGACGACGGTGCGGCTGGCCGTCGTCACCCACTCGGCCGGTGGGCTGACCGAACTCGATCTCGAGCTCGCCCGCCGGGTGGACGTCCTCTTCCCCGGCTGAGCCCGGGCCCCGGCCGCGGAGCGCGGCCGGGACCCGGCCCTCCCCCGCTCAGCTGCCGATCCGGCCGCCGTCGGGTCGGAAGACGACCGCCACGCTGGGGCGCGGGTAGGGCCGCTCGGCCAGCTGGTCCGGCCAGGTGCTCGACGGCGACTCACGCGTCGACCCGGCGGTCTCCCCAGGGTGCTGCACCGAGACGAACACCGAGCGGGAGTCGGGGGTGATCAGCGGCCCGCTGCACTCGGCACCGATCGGCACCGTGAGGAACGCCTTGAGGTGACCGCGCTCCGGTCCGGCCGTCGGCACGGCGAAGAGCCCGTCGTTGGTCCCGGCGTAGGTGCCGACCTCCCGGTTCCGGGTGGAGAGCACGTTCCCGTCGGTGGAGATCCACAGGTTGCCGGACAGGTCGAACTCCAGGTTGTCCGGGCAGGACAGCGCGCTGACCTGGCTCTTGTCGTAGCCGGCGAAGTACGTCCCGGGGGTCTCCGGGTCACCGGCCACGATGAACACCCGCCAGTAGAAGTCGTCCCCGGCGATCCCGTCGGTCTCCAACCACTCCAGCACGTGCCCGTTGCGGTTGCCGGCCCGCTCCTCGTAGGTCCCGTCCTCGACGTCGAAGGCGAAGGACCGGGACACCGGGTTGGGCTCGTCGGCGACCTCGCGCCGCGAGTTGTTGGTCAGGGCCGCGTAGACCCGGCCGTTGACCGGGTTCACCTGGATGTCCTCGGGCCGGTCCATCCGGGTGGGCAGCTGGGACGGGTCGAGGACCACCGGGGCCGCCGGGTCGGGGAAGTCGCCGTTGGCGTCCAGCTCCTTGCCCAGCCGGTCAGCGGCCAGCCGGGTGAACGTGAGCACCCAGGGCACCGACTTGCCCGGGACCATCGACTGCCCGTCCTTCACCAGCGGGATCCACTGGCCGGTGCCGTCGAACTCGCCGTCGGCCGGCACGGTCGCCAGGCCGTCGATCTGCTCCGGCGGCGAGTCGCCGGTGAAGCGCGCGACGTAGAGGTCGCCCTCCTCCAGCAGGGTCATGTTGTGCGCCCGCGACGCGCGGTCGATGCCGGGCTGGTAACGCGCCTTGGACACGAACTTGTAGATGTAGTCGAACCGCTCGTCGTCACCGGAGTACGCCACGACCCGGCCGTCCTCGGCGATCTGGACGTTGGCGCCCTCGTGCTTGAACCGACCGAGGGCGGTGCGCTTCTTCGGGGTGGACGTGGGGTCGTACGGGTCGAGCTCCACGACGTAGCCGAAGCGGTTCGGCTCGTTGGGCTCCCGGGTGAGGTCGAAGCGAGGGTCGATCTCGTCCCACCGGCGGCCGGGGAGCTCCTCGGCGGAGATGCCGTAGCGGGACAACCGGGGCTCCCGTGGGTCCTCCGTGATGACCGTCGACGTCCCGAAGTACTGGTTGAAGTTCTCCTCACCGTGCAGGGTGGTGCCCCACGGGGTCACGCCGCCGGCACAGTTGTTCAGCGTGCCGAGCACGTGCCGGCCCGCCGGGTCGGCGCTGGTCTGCACGTACTCCGAGCCGGCCACCGGCCCGGTGAGCTCCAGGGTGGTCATCGCGGTGACCCGGCGGTTGCGCTTCCCCCGCCGGTCGGGCAGCCAGTTGCCCGAGCTCCCGTCCCGGGCCAGCTCGACCACCGAGATGCCGTGCGCCATCATCGCGATGCGCTTCTGCATCTCGGTGGTGGGCGCCTCCTCGTCGGCCACGCCGGCGAACATCAGCTGCTCGTCGGTGTACTCGTGGTTGACGACCAGCAGCGCCCGCCGCCCCTTGCGGTCCAGCGGCAGCAGGCCGATGTAGTCGCAGTTGTAGCCGAACTGCATGGCCTGGGCCTCCGGCGTCTGGGCGTCGACGTCGAACTCCGGGGCGTCCGGGAGCACCGGGTCGCCCCAGCGCATCACCACGCCGTAGGTGTAGCCGGTGGCGGTGACCAGTTCGTCGAGGAGGTTCTGCTCGACCGGCTCGAAGGTGAGCGGCGCGTTGGGCGCCGGCCGCCAGTTCAGCAGGTCTGCCTCATCCGCCCGCGCGGGGGCCGCCTGCAGCGGGCCGGCCGCCACGACCAGGGCCCCTGCCCCAGCGGCCTTCAGCATGGTCCGCCGGCTGAACGCACCCTCGACGACCGCGCCGATGGTCGGGTTGTCCGTCTTGTTCGGCACGGGGGCGTCGCACGCGTTGCCGCACTTGTAGTAGCACGTCGTGTGGCTGCGGCTGCCATGCCGAACCGAGTTCAGGAGCGGCAGCAGGAGACGACGGCGGGCAGGGACGATGTCCGTCATGGCAGGGGTCCTCTGGTCGGGTGGACGGTCCGACCCGGACGCTAGGAAGGGCTGCCCACCCAGCCGGTGAACGGCAGCAGAAACGAAGGTGACCGGTGGGGTCCCTGGGGACGACCGGGCGTGTCGCGCCGATGCACTCCCGCCGGCGACCCGAGGTGGCCGCCGATCAGCGCGTCGGACCACAGCGACCGTCCGGCCGGCTCCGGGTCGACGTGGGCCGCAGCGGCCTGGGAGTCCAGCGGCCGGAGCGCAGCAGGAGCCCGGCCGCCCTGTGCGGCCGGGCCCCTGCGTCACCGGGTCAGCTGCCGATCCGACCGCCGTCGGTCCGGAAGACGACCGCCACGCTGGGCCGCGGGTAGGGCCGCTCGGCCAGCCGGTCCGGCCAGGTGCTCGACGGCGCCTCCCGGGTCGACCCGGGCGTCTCGCCGGGGTGCTGCACCGCGACGAAGACCGAGCGGACGTCCGGGGTGATCAGCGGCCCGCTGCACTCCGCACCGACGGGCACCGTCAGGAACGCCTTGAGGTGGCCACGCTCCGGCCCCGCCGTCGGCACGGCGAAGAGCCCGTCGTTGGTCCCGGCGTACGTGCCGACCTCCCGGTTCCTCGTCGACAGCACGGTCCCGTCGGTCGAGATCCACAGGTTGCCGGCGGGGTCGAACTCGAGGTTGTCCGGGCACGAGAGGGCACTGACCTGCGTCTTCTCGTAGCCGGCGAAGTAGGTCCCCGGCGTCTCCGGGTCACCGGCCACGATGAACACCCGCCAGTAGAAGTCGTCCCCGGCGATCCCGTCGGTCTCCAGCCACTCCAGGACGTGGCCGTTCCGGTTCCCGTCCCGCAACTCGTAGGTGCCGTCCTCGAGGTCGAAGGCGAAGGACCGGGACACCGGGTTGGGCTCGTCGGCCACCTCCCGCTGCGAGTTGTTGGTCAGCGCGGCGTAGACCCGGCCGTTGACCGGGTTGACCTGGATGTCCTCGGGGCGGTCCATCCGGGTGGGCAGCTGGGACGGGTCGAGGACCACCGGGGCCGCCGGGTCGGGGAAGTCGCCGTTGGCGTCCAGCTGCCTGCCCAGCCGGTCGGCGGCCAGCCGGGTGAAGGTCAGCACCCAGGGCACCGACTTGCCCGGGATCATCGACTGCCCGTCCTTGACCAGGGGCAGCCAGTGGCCGGTGCCGTCGAACTCACCGTCGGCGGGCAGCGTCGCGAGGCCGTCGATCTGCTCGGGGGGCGAGTCGCCGGTGAACTGCCCGACGTAGAGGTCCCCCTCCTCCAGCAGCGTCATGTTGTGCGCACGCGACGCGCGGTCGAAGCCTGGCCGGTAGTGCTTCTTCGACACGAACTTGTAGATGTAGTCGAACCGTTCGTCGTCACCCGAGTAGGCGACGACGCGTCCGTCCTCGGCGATCTGGACGTTCGCCCCCTCGTGCTTGAAGCGGCCGAGCGCCGTCCGCTTCTTGGGCGTGGAGGTGGGGTCGTACGGGTCGAGTTCGACGATGTACCCGAAGCGGTTGGGCTCGTTGGGCTCCTGGGTGACGTCGAACCGGGGATCGACCTGGTCCCACCGGCGGCCGCCGGGCTCCTCGGTGGAGATGCCGTAGCGGGACCACCGCGGCTCCCTCGGGTCCTCCACGAACGGCGTCGTCGCCCCGAAGTACTGGTTGAAGTTCTCCTCACCGTGCAGGGTGGTGCCCCACGGCGTCGTGCCCCCGGCACAGTTGTTCAGCGTCCCCAGGACGAGGCGGCCCGCGGGGTCGGCGCTGGTCTGCACGTACTCCGAGCCGGCCACCGGTCCGGTGAGCTCGAAGGGCGTCATCGGCGTCAGCCGACGGTTGCGCTTCCCCATCCGGTCCGCTCGCCAGTTGCCCGAGTCCCCCTCCCGGTGCAGCTCCACGACCGAGAGGCCGTGGGCCATCATCGCGATGCGCTTCTGCTGGTCGGTGGTGGGCGCGTCCTCGTCCGCCACGCCGGCGAACATGAGCTGCTCGTTGGTGTACTCGTGGTTGACCACGATCAGTGCCCGGTGCCCGCGGCGGTCCAGGGGCAGCACGCCGATGTAGTCGCAGTTGTAGCCGAACTGCTTCGCCTGGGCCTCCGGCGTCTGGGCGTCGACGTCGAACTCCGGGGCGTCCGGCAGCACCGGGTCGCCCCAGCGCAGGACGACGGCGTACTGGTAGCCGGTGGCGGTGACGAGTTCGTCCAGGAGGTTCTGCTCGACCGGCTCGAAGGTGAGTGGCGCATCCGGGTGCGGCTGCCAGCCTCCGCCCGGCCCGGTGGCCAGCGCGGGCGTGGAGCGCAAGGGGCCCACTGCCACGACCAGCGCACCGGCGCCGGCGGCCTTGAGCAGGGTCCGCCGGCTGAAGGCGCTCTCGACGACCTCGCCGATGGTCGGGTTGTCCGACTTGTTCGGCACGGGGACATCGCAGGCGTTGCCGCACTTGTAGTGGCACGTCGTGTGCGTGCGACTGCCATGTCGGAAGGAGTCCAGGAGAGGGAGGAGCAGGCGACGGCGGGTGGGCGCGATGTCCGTCATGGGGGGTCCTCTGGTCAGGTCGGCGCTGAGGACCGGGACGCTAAGTGACGTACATCACTCTCTCGACGGGCGAGGCGCGAGTGCTGGGTGACCTGGGGGATCCCGACGGGGCGTCTGAGCGCATCGTGCCCAGCCGTAGACAGTGAGTAGCCACCGACCGGGACGGGTGCGGCGTCGGGGTCGTGGACACGCCACCGGAGGGGGCAGGACCGCGGTCCTCGGACTGGGAGGTCAGGCCTGGACGGGGAGGACGAGCAGCTGCAGCAGGCGGTCGGCCTCGGCGTCCGGGTCGGCGGTGAGCCCGGTGTGCACGGCGCTGGGCTGCACGACGGTGCTGCGTGGGGCGGTCAGCCAGCGGAAACGTGACCCCAGCGCCTCGCGCCCGGCCGCGCCGGCCGCGACCGCGGCCGAGCAGACGTCGGCGGCCGCCTGGAGTGCGGCGGTGATCGCGGCGGGGTCCGCCGTGGGGTCGAGTGCCCGGAGCCGGTCGACGTCCAGGTGCACGCGCGAGCCCAGGTAGTCCCGCTGCCGGCAGTAGACGAGCACCCCGGCGTTGAGCGACTCCCCGCGCTCGATGCGCGGCACCACCCGCAGGACGGCGTACTCGAAGGTGTCCAGACCGGTCATCGCTGGCTCACGCCCTCCGGCGGCGGCGGACCGAGCCACGAGGGACGGTTCTGCCCGCGGGGGGCGGTGCGCCGGCCGGCTCCGCCCGCGGCGGCTGCCGCGACGAGGCCGGGCAACCAGGCGTCGCGAGCGGCGAGCCGCTGCAGCAACTGGCCGACGTAGCGGGCGCGGACCTCCTCGGCGGTCTCCTCGGGCGTCGCCCCCTCCAGCCACGCGTCGGGCACCTGGGCCAGCACGTCGGTGAGCAGCGGGCCGGTGACCTGCGGCCCCATCGCGGCGTCGGCGGCCACGACGTCGGGGTCGCACTCCACCAGCGCGTGCTGGGTCGCGTCGTAGGCGCGGGTGACGGCGGCGGGGGCGCCGGGCCAGTTGTGGTGGAACGTCAGCGCAGCACCGTGGTCGATGAGGTGCACTCGCCCGTGCCAGAACAGCATGTTCGGGTTGCGCCACGACCGGTCCACGTTGCCGATCAGCGCGTCGAACCACAGCACCCGCCCGGCCAGCTCCGGGTCGACCTGGGCGGCGCCGGCCTCGAAGTCCAGCGCGCCGGGCAGGTAGTCCATCCCGAGATTGGTCCCGGCGGACCTGCGCAGCAGCTCCTGGACCTCCTGGTCCGGCTCTCCCACTGCCAGCTCCGGGACGACGTCCACCGTCACGAGCGCGGGCACCGGCAGGGCCAGCCGGCGGGCCAGCTCCCCGCAGACCACCTCTGCGGCGAGCACCTTCACGCCCTGCCCGGCGGCCCGCCACTTGACCACGTAGGTGCCGAGGTCGTCGGCCTCCATGAGCCCCGGGAGCGAGCCACCCTCGCGCAGCGGGGTGACGTACCGGGTGGCGGAGACGGCGGGGAGCACAGTGCTGCGCACCCTACCGGCGGGTCGGCGCGCGGCCGGGGAGACTGACGGCGTGGGACTCCTCTGCCGCACGACGCTGCCGCAGCTGGCGGGCGCGCCCTTCACCTACCCCGAGGTGGGGGCGACGCGGCACGCGACGCTGCCGGCCGGCTACCACCACGTCGAGCGGTCCGCCGTCGTCGGTTCCGGCGGCGGTGACTTCGACCGGGCCGCCGCCGCGGTGTTCCGCTGGGCCGCTCAGCGGGGCGCGGGTCTGCGCATCCGGGCCGACGGGCCGGCCAGCACCCCGGGCACGGTCGTGCTCATGACGGCGGGGCTGCGGCGGTTGGGGGTGGACATCCCCTGCCGGGTGGTCTGGGTGGTCGACGAGCCCCGGTGCCGCGGGTTCGGGTACGGCACGCTGCCCGGACACCCGGAGAGCGGCGAGGAGTCCTTCGTCGTCACGCTGCAGCCCGACGGCGACGTCGTCTACACGCTGCGGGCGTTCTCCCGGCTGGCGACGCCGCTGTCCCGACTGGGCGGCCCGGTGAGCCGACAGGTGCAGCGGCTGGCCCTCGACCGCTACGTGGTCGCGATCCGCCGCGCCGCACGGGCCGGCTGAGCTCAGGCCCCGGCCTTCGCCCGCTCCTCCTTGATCATGTCCTTGCTGCGGACCAGCCGCAGCAGGGTGACCACGAACAGCCCACCGGCCATGTTCAGCAGAACGGTGTACCAGAGCCAGGCGAGCCAGTGGCCGTAGCCGAACGGCGCCCCGGCGTGCAGCGCCGCGAAGATGATCAGCGAGTCCAGGATCGAGTGGAACAGCTGCAGCCCGGCGAGCACGAAGGCGCCGGCGATCGCGGCGACGACCTTCGCCGGGTCGGACTCGGTGCCGTGCTGCATGCGGGTCATCAGGGTGATGGCGATCCCGGCCAGGAAGGCCAGCGAGGCCGACTGGAGGTCCAGCGGAGAGTCCACGAAATGGACGGCGCTCTCGATCGCCGTGGCCCGCAGGTCGGGGAAGGCCCGGACCGCCAGCCACATGAACACCCAGCCGCCGAGCAGGTTGGCCACCAGGGTGCCGCCCCACAGCTTGCCCAGCTGCGCGAACCCGGCCCGGCCGGCCGCCACCGCGGTCACCGGGACGAGGAAGCCCTCCGTGAAGAGCTCGCTGCGGGCCAGCAGGAGGGCGATGAACCCAACCGAGAAGGCCAGCCCGGCCAGCAGGTGGCTGCCGGTCTCGGCGTAGACGGCGAACAACAGCAGCACGCCGGTGCCGACCTCGAGCCCCCCGGCGAACCCGGTGGTGAGCACCTCACGCCAGTTGCGGTGCAGCCGCTGCGCCCCGTCGCTGACGATGGCGTCGAAGGCCTGCTGGAGCTCGTCCTCGGTGGGGCCGTCGGTCTCCCCGAGCTCTTCGCGGGCCGGGTCGGTGTCACCGAACTCATCGTGCGCGGGATCGCTTCCGCTGACGTCCTCACGGGTGGTGCCCACGGTCTCTCCTGCCATGACGGCCGGGCAGTCGGGCGCCGCGGTCCGGGCGCGACTTACCCGGAGCCGAGGGGCCCACACCCGGCGCCGACGACGTCACACGTCGCCGGGCCGACACGAGGTCTGGGCCCGGGCCCACCCGGCGACGTCCGGGGCGTCCGGCTCAGCGCTTCGGCAGCTCCAGAGCCGACGGCCCGAACCGCTCCACCCGCACCGACGCCGGCGGCAGGCCCAGCCCGACCAGCAGCTGGCTGGCCGACTCGGCGAAGCCGGCGGAACCGCAGACGTAGGCGGTCTGCCCGGGCTCCCACAGCGGGAGCAGGTCCATCGCGGTCAGCCGGGCCGCCGGGCGGATGCCGTGCGCCTCCCGGGTGAGGGCGATCAACGCCCCCGCCTCCACCAGCTCGTCGGCGTAGGGCAGCTCGGCCAGCGTGCGGGCCGACACCGCGACGCGGAGCAGGTCGAGCCGCCCGAGCGCCCGCGCGTGCCGGACCATCGCGACCAGCGGGACGACGCCGCTGCCGCCGCCGACCAGCAGGGCCGGGGTGGCGCCGTCCCAGACGAACCAGCCGCCGATCGGACCGCGGACCTCCAGCTCGTCGCCGGGTTCCACGACGTCGGCGAGGTAGGTGGAGACCTCCCCGTCGTCCAGCCGCTCGACGAACAGCTCCACCAGCGGGTCGCCCGGCGCCGAGGCCACCGAGTACGAGCGCTGCGCGGTGTAGCCGTCCTCGGCGGTCAGCCGGACGACGTAGTGCTGGCCGGGCAGGTGGTCGACCCGGTCGTGGACGTCCAGCCGCAGCTCCACCGAGCGCACGATCGGGCGGCGGAGCCCGGCGACGGTCGCCGCCCGCCAGCCGCCGGCCGGTGCCGGGCTCCCACCGGGTGCGCCGGCGGCGGTCACGGCCCCGTCCAGAGGCTCGCCGCGAGCTTGCGAGCGGTGAGGAGGACGGGGTCCTTCATCAGGTCGCTCACCGGCTCAGTCGCCCTGGTACCGCTGCTGCTTCCACGGGTCGCCGCGGTCGTGGTAGCCGTTCTGCTCCCAGAAGCCGGGCTGGTCCCGCTTCAGCACGGTGATCCGGCTGATCCACTTGGCGCTCTTCCAGAAGTACAGGTGCGGCACCAGCATCCGGACCGGGCCGCCGTGCTCGGCGGTCAGCGGCTTGCCGTCGAACTCCCACACCAGCCAGGCCTTGCCGCCGGTGACGTCCTCGATCGGCAGGTTGGTGGTGTAGCCGGTCTTGGACGTGGCCATCACGAACCGCCCCTCGGCCGTGGGCCGGGCGACGTCCAGGAGCGAGTCCACGCTGATGCCACCGAACCGGGTGTCGAACTTCGACCAGGTCGTGACGCAGTGGATGTCGCCGCGGTACTCGGCCGCGGGCAGCGCGTGCGCCTCGTCCCAGGTCCAGGTGGTCGGGATCTCCACCTCGCCGTCGACGGTGATGCTCCACGTCTCCGGGGTGATCCGGGGGGTGGGCTCGGCGGTGAGCACCGGCCAGTCGCTGCCGGCGTCGTACTGACCGGGTGGGAGCCGGGGGTCTCCGGCCGCGCGGCGGCGGCCGAGGAAGCCGCGGGTGGGTCCTGGCACGTCGTCGTCCTCTCGGGGCACCGGACTGGGGCGGAGCCGATCTTCCTCCACCCTCGAGGCGGCTGTCCCCCTGGGTGGCGGACGTCCCGCAGGGCCGGCCGACCGGTGAGGGTGGCCTTACATGAGCTGTGTCACGGTGCGTTCACCTGGGTGTCATGTGGGCACTGGGCTTACCTTTGGCCCTGTGGCGACAGTGACGACGCAGCCGGCCCAGCGCAGGGCCCCCAAGACCGGCCGGTTCGACAGCTCGGTCGTGAAGAAGACCGTGATGGCGGTCAGCGGGATCATCATGATCCTGTACTTGCTCGCCCACATGGTGGGCAACCTGAAGGCCTTCTCCGGCGCTGAGTCGTTCAACAGCTACTCCGGGTGGATCCGCACCATCGGCGAGCCGGCGCTGCCGACCCAGACGGTCCTCTGGATCATCCGGCTGGTGCTGCTCGCCGCCGTGGTGCTGCACTTCTGGGCGGCCATCTCGCTGTGGCGCCAGGCCCGCCGGGCCCGCCCGGTGCCCTACGTGACCAAGAAGCGGGTGCAGCAGAGCTTCGCCTCCCGCACCGTCCGCTGGGGCGGGCTGATCCTGGCCCTGTTCATCATCTGGCACATCCTGGACCTCACCCTCGGTGCGGTGAACCCGGTCGGCCACGACTCCACGCCCTACGACCGCCTGGTCGCCAGCTTCTCGAACATCCCGATCACGCTCTTCTACGTGGTCTCGATGGTGCTGCTCGGCCTGCACCTGCGACACGGCATCTTCGCCGCCACGCAGACGCTGGGGCAGACCAACAAGAAGCGCGAGCGCGCCGTGAACGGCCTCGCCTACGTCGTCGCCGGGGTCATCACCGTCGGCTTCCTGCTCGTGCCGTTGTCCGTCGCCTTCGGCTTGATCGACTGAGAGAGAAGGACACACCGCCATGCCTCTCGAGCTCTTCACCCTGGGCGAGCCGATCGCCGACACCACCGCCCCGCGCGACGTCCCGCTCCCCGACCGCTGGAACGAGCGCAAGTTCCGCGCCCGGCTGGTCAACCCGGCCAACCGCCGCCGACTGTCGGTCATCGTGGTCGGCACCGGCCTGGCCGGTGGCTCGGCTGCGGCGACGCTGGCCGAGATGGGCTACCGGGTCAAGAACTTCTGGTTCCAGGACAGCCCCCGGCGCGCGCACAGCGTCGCTGCCCAGGGCGGCATCAACGCGGCCAAGAACTACCGCAACGACGGCGACAGCGTGCACCGGCTGTTCTACGACACGGTCAAGGGCGGCGACTTCCGCTCCCGCGAGGACAACTCCTACCGGCTGGCCGAGGTCAGCGCCGCGATCATCGACCAGGCCGTGGCCCAGGGCGTGCCCTTCGCCCGCGAGTACGGCGGCCTGCTGGACAACCGCTCCTTCGGTGGCGCCCAGGTCTCCCGCACCTTCTACGCCCGCGGCCAGACCGGCCAGCAGTTGCTCTACGGCGCCTACCAGGCCCTGGAGCGGCAGATCGGCCTCGGCAACGTCGAGCAGCACCCGCGCACCGAGATGCTCGACCTGATCGTCGTCGACGGGAAGGCCCGGGGCATCGTCGTCCGGAACCTGATCACCGGCGAGATCACCAGCCACTTCGCCGACGCCGTGGTGCTGGCCTCGGGCGGCTACAGCAACGTCTTCTACCTCTCCACGAACGCCAAGGGCTCCAACGTCACGGCGGCCTGGCGGGCGCACAAGCGGGGCGCGCTGTTCGCCAACCCCTGCTACACGCAGATCCACCCGACCTGCATCCCGGTCAGCGGCGACTACCAGTCGAAGCTGACGCTGATGAGCGAGTCGCTGCGCAACGACGGCCGGGTCTGGGTGCCCAAGGAGCGCGGCGACGACCGCAACCCCAAGGACATCCCCGAGGGCGAGCGCGACTACTACCTCGAGCGCAAGTACCCCGCGTTCGGGAACCTGGTGCCCCGTGACATCGCCTCGCGCCAGGCGAAGAACGTCTGCGACGAGGGCCGGGGCGTCGGGCCGAACGGCCTGGGCGTCTACCTGGACTTCAGCGACGCCATCGCCCGGGTGGGCCAGGCGGCGATCGAGGCCAAGTACGGCAACCTCTTCGACATGTACAACCGGATCACCGGTGAGAACGCCTACGAGACCGGGATGCGGATCTACCCGGCCGTGCACTACACGATGGGCGGGCTGTGGGTCGACTACGACCTGTCGTCCAACATCCCGGGCCTGTTCGTCATCGGTGAGGCCAACTTCTCCGACCAGGGCGCCAACCGGCTCGGCGCCAGCGCGCTGATGCAGGGCCTGGCCGACGGCTACTTCGTGCTCCCCAGCACGATCAGCAACTACCTCGCCGACGGCCCGTTCCCGGCGGTCGACGCCACCCACCCGGCGGCGGTCGAGGCCGAGCAGTCGGTCCGCGCCCAGACCGAGCGGCTGCTGTCGATCAACGGCACCCGGACGGTGGCCTCCTTCCACCGCGAGCTCGGCCGGCTGATGTGGGACCTCTGCGGCATGGAGCGCTCGGAGGAGGGCCTGCGCAAGGCGCTGGACCGGATCCCGGAGATCCGGCACGAGTTCTGGACCAACGTCAAGGTCTCCGGCGAGCAGGGCATCTTCAACCAGAACCTGGAGCACGCCGGCCGGGTCGCCGACTTCATCGAGCTCGCCGAGCTGATGTGCGTCGACGCGCTGCACCGCAACGAGAGCTGCGGTGGGCACTTCCGGGTCGAGAGCCAGACGCCGGAGGGCGAGGCGCTGCGCGACGACGAGAACTACGCCTACGTGGCCGCGTGGGAGTACACCCCGGAGGGCGAGCCGCCGGTGCTCCACCGCGAGGCCCTCGAGTACGAGTACGTCCACCTCGCACAGCGGAGCTACAAGTGACCAGCACAGAGACACCGATGATGAGCCTGACGTTGCGCATCTGGCGTCAGCGCGACCGGACCAAGAAGGGCAAGATGGTGACCTACCACGTCACCGACGTCTCTCCCGACATGTCCTTCCTCGAGATGCTCGACGTGCTGAACGAGAAGCTGATCCTCGACGGCGACGACCCGGTGGCCTTCGACCACGACTGCCGCGAGGGCATCTGCGGTTCCTGCGGTCTGATGATCAACGGCATCGCGCACGGCCCCGAGCAGGCCACCGTCTGCCAGCTGCACATGCGGTCGTTCTCCGACGGCGACGTGCTGGACATCGAGCCGTGGCGCGCGGGGGGTTTCCCGGTGGTCAAGGACCTCGCGGTGGACCGGTCGGCGTTCGACCGGATCATCTCCGCCGGTGGGTTCATCAGCGCCCCCACCGGCACGGCTCCCGAGGCGCACTCCACCCCGGTGCCGAAGAAGAACTCCGACGCAGCCTTCGACGCCGCGACCTGCATCGGCTGCGGCGCCTGCGTGGCCGCCTGCCCCAACGGCTCGGCGATGCTGTTCACCGCGGCCAAGGTCGCCCACCTCGGGCTCATGCCGCAGGGCCAGCCCGAGCGCGACACCCGGGTCCTGAAGATGGTGGCCCAGCAGGACGCCGAGGACTTCGGTGGTTGCAGCAACATCGGCGAGTGCTCCGCCGTGTGCCCCAAGGGCATCTCGATGGAGACCATCTCCCGGCTCAACCACGACCTGCTCGGTGCGCTGCGCGCCGGCGCCGTCCCGATGAGCTGACGAAGGACCCCCTTCCAAGGGGACGAACGGGCCGGCACCCCACCTGGGGTGCCGGCCCGTTCGGCGTCCCGGGGTCGCGGGCCGCTCAGCCCGGGCTGATCCCCAGCCGGTCGGCGAGGAAGAGGAACGCGGCGGCGAAGGGGTTGTCGCCGACCTCCTTGCGCAGCCGGGGCCAGTCCAGCTGCTCGCGCACCGCCCGCACCTGCGGCAGCAGCCCCGCCATGTCGCAGTACAACTCCGTCATCGCGCGCAGCTTTGCCGACAGCAGCTCGGTGGCCGGCAGCACCGGCATCCGGATGCCGAGCACGTCCATCTCCTCCGACCGGTCGAGCAGTTCGGCGGTCACCGGCTCGCCGACGAGCCGGTGCAGCAGGTCGACCAGGACGCCGTCGGTCCGGGCCTTGAACAGCCAGTCCTCCGTCGGCCGGACCACCTCGAAGCCGGCTGCCGCGAGCACCGCGGCCGCCCGTTCGGTGTCCGCCTCGGCCACCACGAAGTCGACGTCGTTCTCCGACTCCGGCGCACCGTGCGCCCACAGCGCACAGCCGCCCGCCAGCGCGAACGGCACCCCGTCGCGCTTCAGGGCGGACGCCGTGCGCTTGAGCGCGAGCCGCCGCGCTTCGCGATCGGCGGTCACGGGCGCTCCTTCGCTGTGCGGCTGCGTCTCCGGCGGTGCGGATCGGGTGTGCGCCTACCCGATCGGGTAGGCGCACACGCGTGCGACTCGCGACCTTCAACATCCTGCACGGGCGTTCTCCGGCCGACGGCCGGGTCGACGCCGAGCGCTTCGCCGCGGCCGTCCGGACGCTGGACGCCGACGTCCTGGCGCTCCAGGAGGTGGACCGGGCCCAGCCCCGCTCCCACCACGCCGACCTGACGGCGGTCGCCGCCGAGGCGATGGGCGCGGTCGCGCACCGCTTCGTCGCAGCGATCGCCGGCACCCCGGGGGCGACGTGGATGGCCGCCACCGGGGACGAGCAGCCCGGGACGGCGGAGTACGGGATCGCGCTGCTCTCGCGGTACCCGGTGCGCTCCTGGCAGGTGGTCCGGCTGCCGGCGATCCCGTTCCGCTTCCCGATGTGGCTGCCCGGACCGCGCAAGGTGATCGTCGTCGACGAGGAGCCCCGGGCCGCCGTGGTCGCGGTGGTGGAGACGCCGCACGGCGAGCTGACCGTGGTCACCACCCACCTGTCGTTCGTGCCGGGCTGGAACCGCCGCCAGCTGCGGCGGCTGCAACGGGACCTGACCGCGTTCCCCGGGCCGCTGGTGCTGATGGGCGACCTGAACTTGACCCCGCCCACGCCCGCCGCCGTGACCGGGTGGACGCCACTGGCCGAGGGGCTCACCTTCCCGCTCGAGGAGCCCGACCGGCAACTGGACCATGTGCTGCTCCGCGGGTCGCTGCCGCCGGTGACGGCGACCTCTGCACCCGTGCTGCCGCTGTCGGACCACCGCGCGCTGACCGTCGACGTCGGGTGAGGCAGGGCCGACGATGACACCCGTGACCGGACCCGCGCTCGTCTTCGACGGCGACTGCGCCTTCTGCACCCGTTGCGCCGACGTCGCCCGGCGGCTGCTGCCGGCCGACGTGCAGGTGGTCCCCTGGCAGTTCGTCGACCTCGCGGAGATCGGGGTCAGCGCCGAGCGGGCGCAGACGGAGGTGCTGTGGGTCGGCCGGGACGGTGCGGTGACCGGTGGCGCGCCAGCGGTGGCGCGGGCGCTGCGGGCGGCGGGCCGGCCGTGGTGGCTGCTCGGCGCCGTCCTCGCCGCGCCACCGATCCGGTGGGTGGCCCCGTTCGGCTACCGCCTGGTCGCCGCCAACCGGCACCGGCTCCCCGGCGGCACGGCGGCCTGCCGGCTGCCCCCGCGCGATCCCGGCTGAGTCAGGCCGCAGCGTCGGTGCGCTCGGCGGCCAGCCGGAGCAGCGCCGGGGCCAGGGCCTCGGCCACCAGCGCGTAGCCGGCCGAGGACGGGTGGAACCGGTCGGCGGAGAACAGTGCGGGGTCGGCGGTGAACCGCCGGGACAGCTCCGGGGCGACCGGTGCGACGACGGCCCCGGCCCGGGCGGCGGCGACGGTCTGCCGGGTGCGCAGCTGGTCGCAGAGGCCGGCGACGACCGCGCGGAAGGCCGGGGGCACCCAGGCCACCGACGACAGGTCGGGCGTCGGGACCACCAGCACCGAGGCGCCGGCCCCGCGCAGGTCCTGGACGGCCGCCCCCAGCGCCGCGGCCGCCCGGACGGGTGACACCTGGCGGGTCAGGTCGTTCGCGCCGACGACCAGCAGCGCGACGTCGACCGGCCCGGTCACCCGGCGGACCTGTGCGTCGAGGTCGAGGGAGGTGGCACCGGGCACGGCGACCACCTGCAGCTCGACCTCGTGCCCGGCCTGCACGAGCGCACGGGTCAGCCGCGCGCCGACGGTGTCCTCCGCCGTCGCGGCACCGGTGCCGAAGGCGAGGGAGTCACCGAGGACGAGGAAGTGGAGCGTCACACCCTGGTCAACGGTCCGGCGCAGTGGGATGTGCCGTGATCCGGGCCTCGGAGCGGCGCCTCAGCCGCCCTGGGCGAAGAGCGCAACAGCCTGGGCGTCGTCCACGAACGGGTACTTGACCTTGAACTGGGCGAGCGCGTCCGGCACCGAGAGCACGTGCGTCTCCCGCTTCCCCGCGGCGTCGACGGTCTGCACGGTCACCATGTCCCCGTTGATCGGGACCCAGTGCGTCTCGGCGTAGTCGGTGAAGACGTTCATGCCCCCATGGTCTCCCGCGCGCCACGCAGGCCCCGGATCGGGGCGATGTTGGTTTCGCCAACTCAGGGTGTCGAGGCGCTCAAGGAGCGTCCGGGAACGTCCGACCTCTCTGTCAGTCACCTGATCGGGTGAACGACAGCAGCGGAGGGACGCGAGGACATGGGCACCAAGGCATCGACCCAGCGACGGACCGGCACCCGTCCGGTGCGCCGCATGGCCGGCGTGGTCGTCGCGGCGGCGCTCTGCCTGGTGGCGGCCCCCGGCATCGCCGCGGCGACCCCGACCAACCCCTCCGACGAGCAGATCAGCGCGGCTCGGCAGCAGCAGGACGCCGCCGCGCAGCAGGTCGGGTCCCTCTCCGCCGAGCTGGCCACCGCGCAGGCCGAGGTGGACGCCGCCCGGGCGCAGTCGGCGATCGCCCTGGACTCCTTCCAGGCCCAGCAGGCCGAGTACGAGGCGGCCCACGCCGCGTCCGACGCCGCTGCCGCCTCCGCCGACCGGGCCGCGGCCGAGCTGGCCACCGCCCGCACGGACATCGCCACGTTCGCCCGGCAGAGCTACCAGCAGGGCAGCACCTCCCCGACGCTGGAGGCGCTGACCACCGCCGACGGCCCGGCGCAGATGCTGGAGCGCGCCGCCCTCCTCGAGGCCGCCGGTGCCCACCAGGGCGACGTCGTCGTCGCGGTGACGGTCGCCGAGGAGCAGGCCCGCGCAGCCGAGTCCGCGGCGCAGGCCAGCCTGACCGTGGCCGCGACGCTGAAGCAGGAGGCCGAGGACGCGCTGGCCACCGCCGAGGAGCTGGAGGCCGGCGCGCGGGCGCAGGCGGCCGGGCTCGCCGACCGACAGGCCACCCTCGAGCAGGAGCTCGCCCAGGCCCAGCAGGCCCTCCTCGGCCTGCAGGGCGCCCGCGCCGCCGCCGAGCAGCACGCCGTCCAGCAGGCCGCCGCGGAGCGCGCTGCTGCGGGACGGGCTGCCGCGGAACGGGCTGCCGCCGAACGGGCCGCCACCGAGCGGACGCCGGCTCCCACCCGCTCCCTCGTCTCCGCACCGCAGAGCGACACCTCCGCCGGGACCGGCGACTCCTCCGCGGTCGAGACCGCGATCTCCGCCGCGCGCCGGCACCTGGGCACCGTCTACTCCTGGGGAGGCGGGTCGCTCACTGGGCCCAGCATGGGCTGGGGGGTGGACGCGGGCATCGTCGGCTTCGACTGCTCCGGGCTCACCCGCTACGCCTACGCCCAGGCCGGCATCTCGATCCCGCGCAACAGCCGCGCCCAGTACGCGGCCCTGCCCACGGTCTCCCGGTCGGAGCTGCAGCGCGGCGACCTGGTCTTCTGGGCCACCAACACGAACAGCCCCGCGACCATCCACCACGTGGCCATCTACCTCGGGGGCGGCCAGATCCTGGAGGCGCCGCAGAGCGGCTCGGTCCTCCGCGTCACGTCGATGCGGTGGAGCGGCTTCATCGGCGGCACCCGCCCCACCGCCTGACGGAGCTAGACGCTGACGGACTCCATGGCCTCGGCGGTCAGGGTCACCGAGCGCAGCCTGCCCTCGGTGGTGGGGGCCTGGTGGGCGACGATCAGCTCGTCGGCGTCGGCCTGCTTGCGGAACCCCTCGAGGTAGTCGCCGATCTCCCGCGGGGTGCCGATCGCGGCGTAGGTGAACATCGAGCTGACGTGCTGCCCGGCCCCCTGCTCGAGCAGCAGGTCGGCCTCCTCGTCGGTGAAGCTGCGCCCCCGCCCGAACAGGCCCACCGCCATGTTCCGGCGGACCGCCTGGAGGTTCTCCTCCGCCTGGCGCACGGTGTCGGCGGCGATGACGTTGACCCCGGCGATGACGTGCGGCTCCGCCAGCTGGTCGGAGGGCTGGAACTCCCGTCGGTAGGTCGCGACGGCGGCCTCCAGGGCCTGCGGGGCGAAGTGGCTGGCGAAGGCGTAGGGCAGGCCCAGCGCGGCGGCCAGGTGGGCGCCGAACAGCGAGGAGCCGAGCACGTACAGCGGGACGTCCGAGCCCTTGCCGGGGATCGCGTCGACGCCGGGCACCCGGGTGCGGCCGGTGAGGTAGCCCTGCAGCTCCAGCACGTCCTGCGGGAAGGTGTCGGCGGAGTTCGGGTCGCGCCGCAGCGCGTACATCGTGTTCTGGTCCGAGCCCGGCGCGCGGCCCAGCCCGAGGTCGATCCGGCCGGGGTACATCGCGTCGAGGGTGCCGAACTGCTCGGCGATGGTGAGCGGCGCGTGGTTGGGCAGCATCACCCCACCGGCGCCGAGCCGGATCCGGCTGGTCTGCGCGCCGACGTGGGCGATGAGCACGCTGGTGGCCGAGGAGGCGATGCTCGGCATGTTGTGGTGCTCGGCGTACCAGACCCGCTGGTAGCCGTGCTCCTCCGCGCGCTGCGCCAGGGCGACGCTGGCCGCGATGCTGCTGCTGACGGTCTCCCCGCGGGCGATCGGGGCGAGGTCGAGGACGGACAGCGGGATGCGCATGAGGGAGGTGCCTTTCGCGTTGGTTGTCCGGGTCAACGCAGCACGGGCCGGTGCACTTCCCGACCGGGCCGCCGCACGCGCGCCTGCCGTTCCGTGATCGAGAGCGCACCTACAGTCGCCGCCGTGCAGGAGATGGCGACGTTGCTGGGTGTACCCCTGCCGGTGGAGTTCCTGCTGGACGGGGACTGGCAGCCCGCGGTCCTGCTCGGTTGGCAGCACGATCCCGACGGCACCTGCCGGGTGCACGTCCAGGCCGTCGTCTCCGGGCTCCGCCGGACCAGTTGGATGCAGCTGGCCGACCTCCGCCTGCCCCAGACCGCCTCACGGGTCCCCACCCCGCTCGAGCCGCGCACCCGGCCGGACCTGCTGCTCCCCGGCGCGGAGCGCGCCCGGCGGACCCCGACGCCGCTCCCCCCGCTGCCGGTCCCCCGCAGCCTGCAGCCCGACACCAGCCGGGCCTGACCGACCGGTCCGCCACGCGGACCGGTTCCGGACGGCCGCGCGCGGTGTCACCCTGGGGGCACCAGCCGGCGCGCAACGTCGCGAGCCGGGGAGGAGCAGCCGTGTTGTGTCAGAGCACCTACGCACTGGACTACATCGACGGACGGCGTACGGCGGTCGAGGCCCGCGTCGCCGCCTACCGGGAGCTGGCCGTCGCCACCGAGCCGGCCGCCCTGCACGAGTTCGAGCCGGTCTTCTTCAACGACCTGGTCGTGGTGCTGGAGAACTGGTTCGTGCACCGCGGCCGGGGCATCGAGGGCTCGGACGGCAACGCGCTCAACGAGGTTCGGCTGATCGCCGAGTCGCTGGTGCACGGCGGCACGATGATCGCCGACAAGCACATCCGGCTGGATCCGGCGCGCACCGTGCTGAAGTACCGGGTGGGCGACGAGATCGCCGTCCGCGAGGCCGACTTCACCGCGTTGGCGAAGGCCTTCTTCGCGGAGCTGGAGAGCCGGTACCTCTAGCGCCGGCCCGGCTCAGCGGCTCTGCAGCGCGTCCAGGGCCACGGCCATCGCGGCGGCGACCCGGAAGTCCAGCCGCGGGTCGGGCACCGTGACGGTGTAGCGGTCCCGGATGGCCTTCTTCCGCTCGCTGACCAGCACCGGGGCCCCGGTCGCGGTGTCGACGAAGTCGAAGTGGAAGACGAAGGGCACCGGGACGTCGCCGACGACGGGGAGCGCGGTCCAGACCCGGCGCACGACCGCGAGGGCCGGCCGGCGCTCGCGGCCGACCGCCTCGATGCCCGGGGCCGAGAGGGTCCAGGTCGAGCGGAGCAGGCTGGCCCCGAACTGCTTGCTGAACATGCCCAGCGGTGCGCCGTACTCGTCGAAGACGTCGTGCTGGGCCGAGACGTCCAGCCGCTGGCGGGCCTTGAAGGAGAAGACCGCACGGCTCTTGGCCTCGTCAGCGTAGAAGACCACCTCCTCCTTCAGCTTCATCCGCTTCTGCTCGGCCAGCGCGAGCAGGTGGCCCTCGGAGCCGTCCGGCTGCACGGCCCGGATCTCGTAGCGGTTGACCATCATGGTGATCCGCTGGGCGACGAAGAAGGCAGGCACGACCATCGGGGCCGGCGGCTGGCCAGAGGGGGACGAGGTCACAGCGGTGCTCCTGGGGGTCGGGTACTGCGGGCAGCCCATCCTGGGGCACGACGGGTGCCCGTGTCCCGCATCCGCCTCCCGGCCGGCGCCGGGAGCACCGCGGCCTGCTCCCCTGCCGTCCCGTCGGTCCGGCGACGGTCGACGTCCCAGCCACTACGGTGACCGGGTGCACGGCGGGACGGGCAGGACGATCGGCAGCAGCCGATCACCCCGGGGCAACCCCGGGGCATCGTGAGCAGGTCGGGCATGGCGTCATGAGCCGCGCTGTGCGCTCCGCGCACCAGGCGGCGCCTCCAGCGAGGAGCGGCTGGCCGCCCCGCCGTGCACCCGTGAGGTCGCGGTGACCGCCGAGCGGCAGGCCGCGACCACCGCCGCAGCGATCGCGACCGCGCTGCTGGCCGGCCCGTGGCGGCGGCGGGACATGGTCCGCCGGGTGGCGGTGGCGCTGGGCCAGGCCCGCGCCCGCACCTGGGTGGGCACCCTGGTCGGGGAGGTGCAGACGGTCTACCCCACCGCCCCGGTCGACCGGCCGCGGGAGCTGGCCCGCATCGTCCGGACGACCCAGGGGTGGGAACGCGGGCAGTCCCACCGACCACTCCCCCGGGCCGTCCGGTGGGAACCGGTGCCGACCGCGCTGGCCTGGCGGCGGTGGCCGGTCGCCGACCTCCCGGACCAGGCCGCGGTCGCCCGGCTGCTCGACGTCGACGCCGGCGAGCTGGCGTGGTTCGCCGACGCCCGCCGGCTGGAGCGCACCGCCGGCGAGGCGCTGCGGCACTACCGCTGGCGGGTGGTCCAGCGCCCGTCCGGCGTGCGGCTGCTCGCCGCGCCCAAGCCCCGGCTGAAGGAGGCGCAGCGGCGGGTGCTGCGGCGCGTGCTCGACTGCATCCCGGTGCACGACGCCGCGCACGGCTGCGTGCCCGGACGCTCGGTGCGCACCGCGGTCGCCCCGCACGCGGGGTCCACGTTCGTGTTGCGGATGGACCTGGAGGCGTTCTTCGCCAGCGTCGCCGCCGGGCGGGTGCACGGCCTGCTGCTGGGCGTCGCCGGTCTGCCCGAGCCGGTGGCGCACGTGCTCACCGGCCTGGTGACGACGGTGCTGCCGACCGAGGTGTGGCGGCACGTCCCTGCCCCGGACGGGATCGAGGCGCGGGAACGGCACCGGCGGCTGGGTCAGCGGCTGGCGGTGCCGCACCTGCCGCAGGGGGCGCCGACGTCCCCGGCGCTGGCCAACCTGGTCTGCCACCGCCTCGACCGCCGGCTGACCGGACTCGCCATGGCCGCCGGCGCGACCTACACCCGCTACGTCGACGACCTGACCTTCAGCGGGGACCGGCGGATCGCGCGCGACCGGTTCGCCGCCCTGGTCACCGCGGTGGTCGAGGAGGAGGGCTTCCAGGTGAACGCGGCGAAGACCTCGGCCACCAGCGCGGCCCGCCGACAGTCGGTGCTGGGCACGGTGGTCAACGACCACCCCACCCTGCCCCGGCCGGAGCGGGACGCGCTGCGGGCGCTGCTGCACAACTGCGCCGTCCACGGCTGGACGACCCAGACCCGCGGCCGCGACCCGGCGACGTTCCGCGACCACGTGCTGGGCCGGGTGGCCTGGGCCGCCTCGGTCGACCCGGGGTTCGGCGCCCGGCTGCACGGCCTGGCCGAGCGGATCGACTGGTCGGCTCCTCCGCCCTCGTAGGCTCGGCCGATGATCGTGGTCCCGGGATGAGCGCCCGGATCGAGGAGCTGGACTGGAGCCCCACGCCGATCGGCGAGGTGAGCCTCCGTCGGCGGCGGGACCCGGTGACCGGACTCGACGTCTTCGAGGTCAAGCTCGGCGACGAGTTCCTGATGTCCACCCAGTTCACCGTGGCCGAGGTGGCGGTGGCCCGGCTCGCCCTGGCGCGGCTCGAGGGGCCCACCCCCGGTGCGCCCGGGCTGGACGTCGCCGTGGGCGGGCTCGGGCTCGGCTACACCGCCGAGGCGGTCCTGGCCGACCCGCGGGTGCGGGAGCTGGTGGTCGTCGACCTGCTCGAGCCGGTGATCAGCTGGCACCAGCGTGGGCTGGTGCCGGTCGGCCCCACGCTCACCGCCGACCCACGCTGCCGGCTCGTGCACGGGGACTTCTTCGCGATGACCGAGGGCACCGGATTCGACCCGGCGACGCCCGGCCGGGTCTTCGACGCCGTCGTCGTCGACATCGACCACTCACCGCAGCACCTGCTCGCCGACGGCAGTGCCGGCTTCTACGGGGTCGCCGGCACCCGGCGGCTGGCCGGGCACCTGCGGCCGGGAGGGGTGTTCTCCCTGTGGTCGAACGACCCGCCCGAGGACGGCTACCTGTCCGTCCTGGCCGAGGTCTTCACCGACGTCGCCGCCGAGGTCGTCAGCTTCCCCAACCCGCTGCAGGACCGGCCGGCCACGAACACGGTCTACCTCGGCACGAAGCCGCGCTGACCGCTGGGGCCTCTCACGACGAGGGTGAGACGGTACCCAGGAGGAACCTGCCGGGCTCCGACACCCGGATGACGTGGTCAGTCCCGGAGCGGGGCGATGCAGCAGCCATCACAGGGATGGACGCCGGAGACGCCGCCGACCGACTGGAGGAACACGACGTCGTCGGGGTCCGGGTGACCGACGCCGTGCGGGCAGGTGCGGCCGTAGCGCCCGCGCTCCGGGTCCCAGACCAGCGGCCATTCCCGCATGTGGTGACCGCTGGGCTCGGGGAACGGGAACTCCCGCCGCGGCGGAGAGGCACCGTCGTCCATGTCCGCCGCCCTCCCGACTGGTGCGCTCGCATCGGTGTCGGGTGAGGTCCGGGGTTGCATGCCGCCAGCCTCACCGGGCTCGTCGGCACGCCGCTGTGCTGCAGGTGTGCCCTGCCTGTGGGTGCCGAGCCAGTGCGGTCCGCCAGCCGGACGCTGTTCCGCCAGTGTCCCGGATCAGCTCGGCGGTGCGACCGTGGTGGGAGGCGGCGGCGCCGGCTCACCCGGCGGCGTCCCGGTGGGTGTCCCGGTGGGTGTCCCGGTGGGCGTCCCGGGAGGTGTGGCCTCCTGCACCTCGCTGACGACCTGACAGCCGGCGATGTCGACGGCCAGCCGTCCCTGCAGGGGCTGCAGCCGCCGGACCACCTCGTCCAGCCGGGCGGCGTTGAACTCGCTGACCGCCTCACCCAGGTCGTCGATGACGGCGACGACGTCCTGCGCCCCGTTGACCGCCCGCAGGCAGGCGGCGTTGACGACCACCTCGGCGGTCTCCCCCGTCGCCGGGGCCTCCGGCAGCGGGACGGCGTCGTCGGTCGTGGGTGCGTCCTGGGCGGCGACCGGGACCGGCGCCGACCCCTCGCTCAGCAGGCCGACGACGAGCCCCCCGAGGAAGAGCCCGACCACGAACGTGGCCGCGGCCAGCCACCAGCGCACCGCACTGCCGGCGCCCGTCCCGGAGGCCGGGGGCCTGCTTTCGGGATCGGCGTCAGGGTCGGTCTCGGGATCGGCCATGGTCGTCCTCTCACCGTCGAGCGCAGGCGCACAACCGCCGGTAGCCTACGGCTGCTCAGCTCAATCGGTAGGACCGCGAGGCTGGAGGCCCCGGTGCCAGCCACGGCCGCGACGCGTCGCCTCTCCGGGCTGACCCGTGCCGCCCGGTGGGCGACCCGACCGGCCCGGTACGCGACCCGACGGGCCGCCCGCGCCTACCGGGACGCCGTCGTCAAGGCCCGCTGGTTCGTGGTGGCAGGCTGGCTCCTGCTGACCGTGGTGGTGTCGTTGTTCCTCCCCACGGCCGGAGGGGGCGGCGGGGCCGACATCGGCAACCTGCTGCCCGAGGACAGCCCGGCCGCGGCCGTCCAGGACCGCTCCCTGGAGCTGTTCGACGTGCCGGTGCTCTCGCAGGTCTCCGTGGTGGTGCACGACCCCGACGGCCTCAGCGTCCTCACCCAGGCCGACGTGGCGCTCTGGGCAGCCACCCACACCCAGGCGTACCTGGACGGCACCGTGCCACCCGGGCGCGGGCAGATCGTCGCCGCCGTCCCGCTGCCCACGTCGACGCCGGAGACCGCGGTCACCTACCTGTACGTCTCCAACTACACGTCGCTGGAGCGGACCAGGGACCTCGCCCGCGAGTACGCCGCCCACTTCCACAACCAGAGCTCCGTGCAGACGTACGTCACCGGGGTGGTCCCGGCCCAGGTCGCGCAGGCCGACTACCTCGAAGCGCGGTTGCACCTGTTCGAGGTCGCGACCCTGGTGCTGATCGCCACCGTCGTCGGGCTCACCTTCCGCTCGGTCGTGGCGCCCTTCGTCGTGCTGCTGGCCGCCGGGCTGGGCTACCTGGTCGCGATCCGCAGCCTCGGGGTGCTCGCTGCCTCCCTCGGCTTCGCGCTCCCCGACCAGTTGCAGCCGCTGATCGCCGCGCTGCTGATCGGGGTGGTCACCGACTACTGCGTGCTGTTCTTCGCCGGCCTGCGACAGCAGCTGGACCGGGGGCTCCCGCGGCTGGAGGCGACCCGGCGGGCGGTGCGCACCAACGCGCCGATCATCGCCGTCGCCGGGATCACGGTCGCAGCCGGCACCGCGGCCCTGCTGGCCGCGGACTTCCAGCTGTTCCAGGCGTTCGGGCCGGCGCTGTCGCTGACCGTCGTCATCGGGGTGCTGGTGTCGCTGACCCTGGTGCCGGCGCTGATGGCGATCCTGGGCGAGCGGCTCTTCGGGCTGGGGACCCTGCACACCTCACGCCGCCCCCCGAGTCGCCGAGGGAACGGCTGGTTGCTCCGGATCGTCGTCGACCGGCGCGGCGCGGCGGTGGCGGCAGTGCTGGCCACCGGTGTGCTCGTCCTCGCCGCGGCGCCGCTGCTGCAGATGCGCCTGGACCTGTCCTTCACCTCAGGGCTGCCGGCCGACGACCCGGTGAGCCGGGGCGCGGCGGTGCTCGAGGACTCCGGGATCCGGGGCGTCATCGCCCCCACCGAGGTGATCATCGAGGGTGACGCGGTCATCGAGCAGCGGCCGGCGCTGGAACGGCTGCAGGCGGCCATCGAGGCCCAGCCGGGGGTGGCCGAGGTGCTCGGCCCGGCCCAGAACCCGCTGCCCGAGGGCTACGGCGTCGTCTTCTCCCCCGAGGGCGACGCCGCGCGTTTCGTGGTGATCCTGGACAGCGACCCGCTGGCCGCACCGGCGATCAGCGACCTGCGCCAGCTCAGCGACGAGCTGGACACCCTGGCCACGCAGGCCGGGCTGGAGGGCGCCGAGGTGGCGGTGACGGGGCAGACCGCGATCGCCGGTGAGCTCGCCGCGATCACCCGGGAGAACCTCCGGATCACACTGACCGCGGTGCTGCTGGTGGAGCTGCTGATCCTGATCGTCTACCTGCGCGCGCTCTGCGCCCCGCTCGTGCTGATGGCCTGCAGCGCGCTGGGCGTCGCGGCGGCGCTCGGGCTGAGCGTCCTGCTCTTCCAGGTGGTGCTCGGCGACCCCGGGCTGGCCTTCTACGTCCCGTTCGCGACCGCCGTGCTGCTGCTGGCGCTGGGGTCGGACTACAACGTGTTCGCCGTCGGCTCCATCTGGGAGGCGGCCGCACGACATCCGCTGAGCAAGGCGATCATGCTGGCGATGCCGAGCACCTCCCGGGCGATCAGCGCAGCCGGGCTCATCCTCGCCGCCACGTTCGGGATGGTGGCGATCATCCCGCTGCAGACGTTCCGACAGGTGGCGTTCACCATGGCCGCCGGTCTGCTCATCGACACGTTCCTGATCCGTCCGGTGCTCACCCCGGCCGTGCTCACCCTGCTGGGCCGGGCGGCCAGCTGGCCCAGCCGGCGGGTGCGCACCGAGTCGGTGCCGGTCGACGAGCTGCGCCGCACCGGCGTCGTGGGAGCCCGGAGCGGAGGCCCGGAGGTCCTGCAGGACGAGTCGCTGGAGGACGAGGTGCGGGAGGAGGCGGCGCGGGAGGACGCGACGCGCGAGGACGGGGCACGCGAGACCCAGTCGGCCGGGTCGGAGGTGGGCGGACGGTGACCGGTGGTGGCGAACCCGCCCACGACGGCTCGGTGGGCTCGGACGGCGGCGGGGCGACCGCCCACCAGGCCACCCGCCAGGCCGCCCGGCCACGACCTCGGCCGGCGCGGCGGACCGTGGCCCTGGGCGCGTCCGTGGTGCTGGGCACGCTGCTGTTGCTGTGGGGGTCCGACCGGCTGGCCCGGTGGGCGGCCGAGTCCCTGCTGGCGCGCGACATCCAGCAGGCGACCGGCGTCTCCGTGCGCCCGTCGGTGCAGGTCAACGGTGTCTTCTTCCTGCTCCAGGCGGTGCAGGGCCGCTACGACGACGTGGAGGTCGCCGTCCGCGAGGTGACGTCGGGGCCGATGTCGGTCGACCGGGCGGAGGCCCGGCTCAGCGGCGTGCACGTCTCCTTCCACGACCTCCTGGTCCAGGACCCGGCGGCGGTGTGGATCGAGCGGTCGGTCGGGGAGGCGTTCCTGGGCTACGACGACCTCAACCGCTACCTGGAGGTCACCGGGCGCCCGGTGACGATCGGCCCGGCGCCCGGGGAGGAGGTCCGGCTGACCGGGACGGTCGACCTCCTGGGCCAGTCCGTCTCGGCCTCCGCCCTGGCGCAGCTGTCCCCCGAGCTGGGTGCGCTGTCCGTCGCGCCCACCGCACTGGACACCGAGACCGACCTCGAGGAGGCCAGCCGGCTCCTGCTCGGCCAGCGCTTCTCGCTGCGGGTGCCGCTGGACCCGTTGCCCTTCGGCCAGGAGCTGACCGCGATCGAGGGCGCCGAGGAGGGGCTGGTGCTGCGGACCCGCGGCACGGACGTCGTCATCCGCCCCTGACGTGCGGCGCCGGTCAGTCCTGCTCCCCCGACCAGAGCACCCGCTGGGGGAACGGGATGGTCATGCCGGCCTGGTCCAGCGCGGACTTCACGGAGATGGCGACACCGCTGCGCACCCGCCAGCGGCTGGCGATGTCGGCGGGGTGCCACCAGCGCACCGCGAGGTTGATCGAGGAGTCGCCGAACTCCTCCACCCACACCTCTGGGGCAGGGGTGTCCGCGACGCCGTCCGCCGCCGCGCACGCCTGCAGCAGCACCTCCCGGGCCCTCTCCAGGTCGGTGTCGTAGGCCAGCCCGACCGTGAGCGTCGTCCGGCTGAGCGGAGTGCGGGTGTAGTTGATGATCGGGTTCTTCAGCACCTCGGCATTGGGCAGGTAGACGATCAGGCCGTCGTAGGTCTGCAGCACCGTCGTCCGGAGGTTGACGTCGGTGACGACGCCCTCGAAGTCGCCACTGGCGACCTGGTCGCCCAGCCGCAGGGGACGACGGATCTGCAGCATCACCCCGGCGATCAGGTTCTGCAGCATGTCCTGGGCCGCGAAGGCGATGGCGATGCCGCCCACGCCGAGCGCACCGAGCAGCGGGCCGATCTGCACACCGAGCAGGCCCAGTGCGTAGACGACACCGACGGCGACCGCCAGCAACCCGAGGAACCGGCCGGCGACGAGCCCGACGTGCCGGTTCGCGTCGCGGTCGAGGGCCCGGACCAGCAGCCGTCGCAGCAGCACCGCGAGCAGGATGGAGGCGAGGAAGACCGCCAGCGCCTGGACGACCTCGCTGACCGCGATGTCGTCCTCGACGACGACGTCGACGTCCTCGACCGCGGCCAGGACGTCGGTGAGATGCAGAGCGACCGGCATGCCGGGATGATGCTCCAGGAGGCCGGGGACCAGTCAGGCGCGCCGCCGGAGGCCCTCGGGCCGGACCGCAGGTGGCCGGCAGGTCACGCTGACGTGACACTTTCCCGACACCGGGCGCGGTGTGACGCAGATCACATTACGCTCCTGGTATGGCCACTACTCCGACACGCACCCGCCGCCTGGCGTCCGGCCTCGCCGCCGCCGGCCTGCTGCTCGTCCCACTCTCCGCGTGCTCCGACGAGCCCGTGGACGACGCCACGACTGCGCTGGACACCGCGATCGAGACCCCCGGTGAGGGGGAGACCAGCGAGCCGACGATGACGGACGACTCCGCCACCGAGACGGATGCCACCGAGACCGATGCGATGGCGACCGAGACCGACGGCGCCATGGCCATGGAGTCCGGAGTGGAGTGCTCCGGGAGCTCCTGCGTGGTCACGCTCTCCGGCGACGGGACCGAGGTGGAGGTCCTCGGCCAGACGGTCACCCTCGGGCAGGTGGAGAACGGTGAGGCCACCGTCGGCATCGCCGGCCAGGAGGTCTCCTGCAGCGAGGGCGAGACCGTGTCGGCCGGGCCGCTCAGCCTCGAGTGCACGACCGTCACGCCCGAGAACGTCGTGATGACCGCGACCCTGGGCTGATCGCGCCCGTCCCGCAGCGGCACCCCCGTCGGAGGCGTTCGGGGGCCGGCCTCAAGCCGGCCCCCGTCCGGCGCGGAGAGGTTCAGGCCACGGTGATGCCGGTCGGGTCGGCGAGCTCTGCGACCGACACGGCGATCCCCTCCCCGGCGAACAGCTCCAGCTCGGCGATCAGACCGGCCACGACGTGCAGGACGACGTGCACGTCCGGGTGCACTGGAGTGCTGCTCCAGGCGTCCACCTGGACGTGGTCGGACCGGTCGACCTCTGAGAGCTGGAGCATGCGAGCCTCCGCCACGGGCGGCCCTTCGCTGAGCAACCGGACCGACGAACACCCGCACCGGCAGCTCGCCGTGACGGCGGCAGTGTCCACCTGGCGCTGCAGCACCGGATCGCCGACGGCGCCGACCAGCCTGTCGAGCAGCCGGCGCTCCGCTGCCGACAGGTCGCGCGGACTCGGGAGCTCCTGCCACACCGGCTCGCCCACGTCCACCGGCACAGCATGGTGCGTAGAGGTCGGCCAGTCGACTGCTCTGGCGCCTCCCCGACCTGCGCGGTCGCGTGAGGTCAGACGTTGAAGCGGAACTCCACGACGTCGCCGTCGGCCATGACGTAGTCCTTGCCCTCGATCCGCACCCAGCCCTTGGACTTGGCCTCGGCCATCGAGCCGGCCTCCATCAGCTGGTCGAAACCGACGACCTCGGCCTTGATGAAGCCGCGCTGGAAGTCGGTGTGGATGACGCCGGCCGCCTCAGGGGCGGTGGCGCCGACCGGGATCGTCCAGGCCCGCGACTCCTTGGGCCCGGCGGTCAGGTAGGTCTGCAGGCCCAGCGTGCGGAACCCGACGGAGGCCAGCTGGTCCAGGCCGGGCTCGTCCTGGCCGATGGAGGCCAGCAGCTCGGCGGCCTCCTCGTCGGGCAGCTCGATCAGTTCGGACTCGGTCTGCGCGTCGAGGAAGATCGCCTCGGCCGGGGCGACCAGCGCCCGCAGCTCGTCGAGCACCTCGGTGTTCGCGAGTTCGTCGGCGTCGACGTTGAAGACGTAGAGGAACGGCTTGGTCGTCAGCAGGGTCAGCTCACGCAGCGGCTCCGGGTCGACACCGGCGGCGAACAGCGTCTTGCCGCTGTCGAGCACCTCCTGCGCGGCGACGGCGGCGTCGTGCAGGACCTTGCGGTCCTTGTCCTTGCGCGACTCCTTCTCCAGCCGCGGGACGGCCTTCTCCAACGTCTGCATGTCGGCGAGGATCAGCTCGGTGTTGATCGTCTCGATGTCGTCGGACGGGGAGACCTTGCCCTCGACGTGCACCACATCAGGGTCGGTGAACACCCGGATCACCTGGCAGATCGCGTCGCTCTCGCGGATGTTGGCCAGGAACTTGTTGCCCAGGCCCTGACCCTCACTGGCGCCGCGCACGATGCCGGCGATGTCCACGAAGGACACCGTGGCCGGGATGATCTTCTGCGAGCCGAAGACCTCGGCCAGCTTCGCCAGCCGCGGGTCGGGCACGCCCACCACGCCGACGTTCGGCTCGATCGTCGCGAACGGGTAGTTCGCGGCGAGCACGTCGTTCTTGGTCAGGGCGTTGAAGAGGGTCGACTTGCCGACGTTGGGCAGGCCGACGATCCCGATGGTGAGACTCACGGGAGACCAGCTTACGGGCCGTTGACGCACTCCCCCGGTGGGCGAGGATGGTCAGATGCCCGAACCCGTCGATCTCGCCGCCGTCCTCAGCACCGTCGACCAGCCGTGGTCGCCCCGCACCGTGGCCGTGTTGAACGACTACGACCTGCGCGTCGTGCACACCCGCGGCGAGTTCACCCGGCACAGCCATCCGGAGACCGACGAGGTGTTCCTCGTCCTCTCCGGCTCGCTCACGATCCGGCTGGACGACGGCGACGTCACCCTCGGCCCGGGGCAGCTGTACGTCGTCCCGAAGGGCACCCCGCACCAGCCGTACAGCCCGAACGGCGCCCAGGTGCTGCTCGTCGAGCCGAGCGCGACGGTCAACACCGGCGACACCCCCAGCGAGCTGACCGCCGAACGCAGAGTTGTCTGAGCGCAGGGTCGTCTGAGCACGCGCTACAGCGGTGGTCCGATGAGGATCTGGGTGTCGTCGGGGCGGTAGGTGCGCCATCGCCCACCCGGACCTCGCTCCACCCGGAAGCCGTGGTGGACCTTGGTGTGGTGCCGTTCGCACAACAACGCTGAGTTCTCGAGGTTGGTCTCGCCGCCGTGCAGCCAGTGGATGACGTGGTGCACGTCGCACCACCAACTCGGGGCGCCGCAGCCGGCGAACACGCAGGACTTGTCCCGCCGTTCCACCGCCTTGCGCAGACCCGGGGTGACCACCCGGTGATCCCGGCCCAGGTCCAGCGGAGCTCCATCGGGGCCCATCACGATCCGGGAGATGCTGCCGTCACACGCCAGGTAGCGGGCCCGCGCCGCGGAGATCGTGGCCCCGAAGCCCATCTTCCCCGCACCGGCACCGGTCGCAGGGTCGACCAGGTCATCGAGGTCGATGCCCACGACCACGTGCGGCTTCACCGTCCGCAGCACCGGCAGGTTCCCCGCCGCCAGCTGGTTGTCACACAGCTGCACGAAGGCATCGCCGTTCTGCTGCGCGCGGGTCCGCTCGTCACCCTTCGGCCGGTCGGCCTGCACGATGGACTCGATCGCCGCCTGCGCCTTCTCCCCACCGGCGGCATCCAGCTCGAAGTGGCCGGTGACGGTGCCATCGGCGTGCTTGACCATCGTCAACCGCCGGCCCTCGGTCGGATCTGGCTCCGGTCCGTCGGGGTCCAGGGCGGTCTTAAAGGCCTGCACCGCGGCGGCCAGCGACTCGTGCGGGGACTCCGTGGCCACCCGCGCCCACACCTGGTCGAAGGCACCCAGGTCGATGCCCTGCTCCTCGGCCTGCGCGACCTCGCGGGGGCCGATCTTCTCCGCCACCACGTTCACCTGCGCCGCGGTGACCCTGCCCTCGGCGAACCCGGCCGCCAAAGCCGGGAAGTGCTCCAGCGCCCGCCCCGACCGCACGACCCGGGACGCCTCCGTCTGCGACAGCCGCGCGTGCCCGATCAACCACGACCGCATCGACTTCAACCCGTCGTACTCCGCAGCCTGCGTGGTCTCCGCGTGCCGCACCGTGCGGGTCAACTCCGCCGATGCACGGTTGACCACCTGCACCAGCAACGCCGTCCGGTCCAGCACGGCGCCGTCCGTCAACCCATGCAGGTCCTCGGCCGCCAGGGCATCGAGAGCCGACTGGAACTCGCTCACAGACACCTCCCGACGCATTCGAACGTGTGTACGAATGATACCGCCGAGGACGCACCCTCACAACGCGAATCCCCAGCTCAGGCGCCTGTCCACAGATGTGCGCAGCCCCTTGACAGAGCGACCGGGAGCCTCGATCAGCCGGCCGAGCCGGGGCCCGCCAGCAGGCCGCGCTCGACCGCGACCAGGACCGCCCGGGTGCGGTCGTCGACCCCGAGCTTGGCGAACACCCGGAGCAGGTGCGTCTTCACCGTCGCCTCACCGATGAACAGCTCCCGTCCGATGTCGGCGTTGGTCAGCCCGCGCGCCACCCCGGACAGCACCTGCAGCTCCCGGGCCGTCGGCGTCTCGAACGCCGGCGCCCGCATCCGGGACACCAGCCGGGCCGCGACCGGTGGCGCCAGCACCGTCTCCCCGCGGGCCGCCGCCCGCACCGCGTCGGCCAGCTGCGGCAACGGCGTGTCCTTGAGCAGGTAGCCGGTCGCCCCGGCCTCGACCGCGCGCACGATGTCGGCGTCGGTGTCGTACGTGGTCAGCACCAGCACCCGCACGCCCGGGTGCGCGGCCGCGATCCGGCCCGTGGCCGTCACGCCGTCCATCCGTGGCATCCGCAGGTCCATCAGGACGACGTCCGGCTCGTGCTCGGCGACCGCCGCGAGCGCCGCCAGCCCGTCGCCGGCCTCGGCCACCACCTCCAGGTCCGGCTGGGCGGCCAGCCAGCCGACCAGCCCGCCACGGACGACGGGGTGGTCGTCCACCACCACGATGCGGGTCATCGCGCCGGCACCCGCACCGTCACCCGGGTGCCCGCACCCGGTGCCGAGACGACCTCGACCCCGCCGCCCACCTGCTCGGCCCGGTCCCGCAGCCCGGCCAGCCCCACCCCGGCCGCCGTCCCCGGCTCGAAGCCCACCCCGTCGTCCTCGACGTGCACCGACACCTGCGCCTCCTCCCCGGTCCCCACCCGGCTGACCCGCAGCACCACCGCACTCGCCGCGGCGTGCCGGCGCACGTTGGCCAGCGCCTCCTGGGCACCGCGCAGCAGCACGATCTCCTCCGCCCGGGTCAGGCCGGCGTCGTCGGCGAGCGCCGCGGTGTCCAGCCGCGTCGCCAGGCCGGTCTCCCGACCGAACCGCTGGGCGAGCCGCGCCAACGCCTCGACCAGCGTCGCCGAGTCCAGCGCCACCGGCGCGAAGGCGGCGACCATCGCCCGGGCCTCGGCCAGGTTCTCCCGGGCCACCTCCTCGATCAGGGCCACCCGCTCCCCCGCCGCGCCCGGGTCGCCGGGCAGCTGCCCGGCGGCGGTCTGGGCCAGGACGACGATGCTCGTGTAGCCCTGCGCCAGGGTGTCGTGCACCTCGCGGGCCCACCGCTCCCGCTCCGCGGCGACGCCCTGCTCGCGGTGCGCCGCGGCGAGCTCGGCGCGGGTCGCCTCCAGCTCCCGGATCAGCAGCGCCCGCTCGCGGCTCTGCTCCAGCACCCGGGTGATCCACAGGCCCATCGCCACGCTGAAGGCCGCCCCGACCAGGGTCTGTCCCGGCCCGGACATCGGCTCGGTGCCCTCCGACCAGTGCACCAGCGGGCCCAGGGTGGCCGCGACCGTCAGTGCGCCGGTCCAGCACAGCCCCGCGATGGCGGACTCCGCCAGGAACCAGACCTGCGGGAACGCCAGGAACATCAGGAAGAGCAGCTCGGGGAACTCCCAGGCCAGCACCCCGACCACCCCGACGAGCACCGTCAGGTAGGCGGTGGCCCGGCGCTGGTCGCGGCTGGTGACGGCGGGCGCGCCGAGCGTCGCGTAGGCCACCAGCAGCACGCCGAGGGCGCTGAGCAGCACCGCCCGGGAGCCGACGTCGCTCAGCAGCGTGTTCAGGACCGCCAGCGTGAGGAACAGCCCGAAGGCGACGTGCAGCACCAGCACGGTGACCCGCCACCCCCGCTCGGACAGCGGCGGTCCGCCGTCGTCCCCACCGGGCGTGGGGACGACGGCGGACCGGATCCGGGAACCGACGGTCACCCGTCGGCCCGGCGCCAGCGGAACGTGCGCACGCACACCATGACGCCGATGATCACCCATGCCACCAGCACCAGGGCAGTCCTGCCGTGCTCCCACCCGCCGGCGACCTCGAACGCGGCCGCCTGCTCGGGCAGGAACGCCGAGCGCATCCCCTGGGTCAGCCACTTCAGCGGGAACACCGCGGCGACCTGCTGCATCCAGCCGGGGAGCTCGGGAAAGGCGAAGAAGACCCCGGAGAAGAACTGCAGCACGATCGCGAACGCCGAGATCGAGGTGGTCAGCGAGCTGGCGCTGCCCGGCAGCGCCGAGACCGCGATGCCGAGCACCGTGCCGGCGAGGGCCCCCAGGGCGGCGACCCAGCCGAACGTCAGCCAGTGCCCCAGGTCCACCGGCAACGGCACGTCGTAGCCATAGCGGGCCACCGGGAGCAGCAACGCCAGCTGCGCCGCCGTCGTCACCAGCACCTGCCCGGCCTTGCCGGCGAAGTACGCCGCGGGCGGGGTGCCCAGCAGCTGCAGCCGCTCCAGCTGGCCTGCCTCGCGTTCGGCGGCGATCGCCGTCCCGACCGCCTGGAAGCTGGTCAGCATGATCCCGGTGGCCGCGATCCCGGCCAGGAAGTACTGCGGGAACGGCACTCCGCCGGGCAGCACGTCACCGCCGAGCACCGAGCCGAAGACGACCATCATCACGACCGGGTAGGCGAAGGAGAACACCACCTGCTGGCGTTCCCGGGCGAACAGCCGCAGCTCCACGCCGACCCGGGCCAGCGCGATGCGGGCGGTCGAGGGCGGGGCCGGGCGGGTGGTGGTCAGGGCGGTCATCGGGGCTCTCCTCCGGCTGTGGCGACGAGGGCGAGGTAGACGTCCTCCAGGTCGGGGCGGGTGACGGTCAGGCCGGGGACCTCGCCGTGCGGGTTCGCGGCGAGCAGGTCGCGCAGGACGGCGGCGGGGGTCTCGGTGGGCACCGCGCGCCAGCCGCCGTCCTCACGCCAGCGCACCGTGGCCTGCCGGCGCAGCGGCACACCGAGCTCGGCCGGCGGGGCGACCTCCACCAGCCGGCCGCCGGCGATGACGCCGACCCGGTCGGCCAGCTCGGCGGCCTCGTCCAGGTAGTGGGTGGTCAGCAGCACCGTCGTCCCGCCGGACCGCAGGTCGCGGACGAGCTGCCAGAACTGCCGCCGGGCCACCGGGTCCATCCCGGTGGTCGGCTCGTCGAGGAAGACCAGCTCCGGCCGGCCCTGCACCCCGAGGGCGACGGCGAGCCGGCGTCGCTGGCCGCCGGAGAGGCGAGCCACCCGGGTGTCGGCCTTCTCCGCCAGGCCGACCGCCGCGAGCAGCTCGTCGGTGGGCCGCGGCGTGGACGTGTAGTGCGCGAAGTGGTCGAGGGTCTCCCGCACGCTGAGCGCCTGGCCGGCGCCCTCGCCCTGGCTGACCACCCCGATCCGGGCCCGCCAGGAGCGGCCGGCGGTGGCCGGGTCCTCCCCCAGCACCTCGACGTCACCGGCGTCGCGACGCCGGACCCCCTCGAGCACTTCGATCGTCGTGGTCTTGCCCGCGCCGTTGGGCCCGAGCAGCGCGAAGCACTCGCCGCGGTGGACCTCCAGGTCCAGCCCGTCGAGGACGGCCTTCCCGCCATAGCTCTTCCGCAGCCCGCGGACCACGATGGCGGCGGTGTCCCCGCCGGTCGTGGTCGGCAGGGGTGCTGCCTCCGTCGTCGTCATGACCCGAGCCTGTCGCCGCGCCCGGCCCGCCGGGACCACCGGAGCGTGGGTCGCCCGTCCACCGATCGGTGGACGGCGGGGCCGTCACCGCCGTGTCCGAAAGCCGCCAGTCGACCCCGCCGGACGGTGCCATGCTCGTGCCATGACCGAGGTGCTGGAACGCGGACGGCTCGACGTGGAGCACTGCTACCGCGCCGTCACCAGCCGCGACCCGCGCTTCGACGGGTGGTTCGTCACCGCGGTGCACACCACCGGCATCTACTGCCGCCCGTCCTGCCCGGCGCGCACGCCCCTGGAGCGCAACGTCTCCTTCCACACCACTGCCGCCTCGGCCCAGGCGGCCGGCTTCCGCGCCTGCCGCCGCTGCCGCCCGGACGCCGTCCCCGGGTCGCCGGAGTGGGACGTGCGCGCCGACGTCGTCGCCCGGGCGATGCGGCTGATCGCCGACGGCGAGGTCGAGCGCGGCGGCGTCGGCGGGCTGGCCGCGCGGCTGGGCTACTCCGAGCGCCAGCTGCACCGGCTGCTCACCACCGAGCTCGGCGTCGGCCCGCTGGCGCTGGCCCGCGCGCAGCGCGCGCAGACCGCGCGGCTGCTGATCGAGACCACGCTGCTGCCGATGGCCGACGTCGCGTTCGCGGCCGGCTTCGCCAGCATCCGGCAGTTCAACGACACGGTGCGGTCGGTGTTCGGGACGACCCCCTCCGCCCTCCGCCCGGCCACCCCGCGCAGCGACGGCGGTGCCCCCGGCTGGCTGACCCTGCGGCTGGCCGCCCGCGCGCCGTTCGCCGCCGACGAGGTGCTGCTCTTCCTCGGCGCGCACGCCACCCCGGGGCTGGAGGAGTGGGACGGGACGACGTTCTCCCGGGTCCTCGACCTCCCACACGGCCCGGCCGTCGTCCGGCTCTCCCCGGCCCCCGACGGCGGCCCGGCGGTGCTCGCCCGGCTGCGGCTGACCGAGCTGCGAGACCTCGGCGTGGCCGTCTCCCGGTGCCGGCGGCTGCTGGACCTGGACGCCGACCCGGCCGCCGTGGACGCGGTGCTCGGCGCCGACCCGGCGCTCGCTCCGCTGGTGGCCGGCGCCCCCGGACGGCGGGTGCCGGCCGCCCCCGACGCGGAGGAGCTGGCGGTGCGCGCGGTGCTCGGCCAGCAGGTGTCGGTGGCCGGCGCCCGGACGCTCACCGCCCGAGTGGTCACCGCGGCGGGCCGGCCGCTGGCCGAGCCGGTCGGCACCCTCACCCACGCCTTCCCGCGCGCCGACGCCCTCGTCGACGCCGACATCTCGGCGGTGGGGCTGACCGGCGCCCGCCGGCGCACCGTGCACACCCTGGCCGCAGCGCTGGCCGAGGGCAGCGTCCCCCTCGACCCCGGCGCCGACCGCGACGAGGCCCGCGGTCGGCTGCTGGCCCTGCCCGGCATCGGCCCGTGGACCGCGGCGCTCGTCGGGCTGCGCGGGCTGGCCGACCCCGACGTGTGGCTGCCCGGCGACCTGGCGCTGCGGCGCAGCCTGGCCGCCCTGGACAGCTCCGACGCCGACGCCGCGGCCCGCTGGCGGCCGTGGCGCTCCTACGCCGTCATGCACCTGTGGGCGCTGGCCGTCCCCTCCCTGTTCACCCGCGGCACCACTCCCGATCGGAGCCCGTCATGACCACCGCAGCTGCCCGCTACGCGACCACGGCCACCCCGCCCGGCCCGTTCACCGTGCTGGTCACCACCGGCCAGGACGGCGCGGACGTCGTGCTCGCCAGCGGCTGGACCGACGACGTCGGCGAGCTGCTGCCGGTCGTGCACCGCGCGCTGCGGCCGACCTGGGTGGAGCGGGCCGACGCACTGCCGGTGCTCGACGTCGTCGCCGCCTTCACCGCCGGCGACGTGACCGCGATCGACGCGGTGCCGGTGCGCCAGCGCTCCGGACCGTTCCTCACCGACGCCTGGGAGGTGCTGCGCACCGTGCCCGCGGGTCAGCCGGACACCTATGCCTCCTTCGCCGAGCGCTGCGGCCGCCCGTCGGCGGTCCGGGCGGCGGCGGGGGCCTGCGCGCGCAACGCCGCCGCGCTGTTCGTCCCCTGCCACCGGGTGCTGTCCACCGGCGGCGGCCTGGGCGGCTTCCGCTGGGGCACGCCGGTGAAGCGCTGGCTGCTGGACCACGAGGCCGAACACGCCCCGGTCCCCGCCGAGGCATAGGAAGCTCTTCACCCGGTTCTGAGCCACAGACCAGGTGAAGAGCTTCCTATGCCTGACACCTGGGGCGCCTCACCGGAACTGTCGCACCCGTCCGGCAACCTGGCCGGCATGGACGCCGCCTCCCTGCTCGTCGGGCTCCTCATCGGTGCGCTCCTGGCCGCCGCCGTCACCCTCGGGCTGGTGGCCGTCCGCGGGCGGGCCGGTGCCGCGCCGGAGGCCCTCGAGCCGGTGCACGAGTCGCTGGACCACCTGCACCGGCTGCTGGCCGGCATCGAGCGCGACCGGGCCACCGCCCACGGTGAGCTGCGGGAACAGGTGGGCACCATCGGCCAGACCTCGGCCCTGCTCCGCCAGGAGACCGCCGCCCTGGTCACCGCGCTGCGCACCCCGCACGTGCGCGGCCGGTGGGGCGAGCTGCAGCTGCGCCGGGTCGTGGAGGTGGCCGGCCTGCTGGAGCACTGCGACTTCGTCGAGCAGCCCTCCGGCACCACCGACCAGGGCACGGGCGTGCGCCCCGACCTGGTCGTCACCCTGGCCGACGGACGGCAGGTGGTCGTCGACGCGAAGGTGCCGTTCACCGGGTACATCGAGGCGGTCCAGGCCACCGACCCGGCGGTGCGCGCCCAGCGGGTCGCCGACCACGCCCGGCAGCTCCGGGCCCACGTCGACGTCCTCGCCGCGCGCCGTTACCCGAGTGCGTTCGGCACCGCGGCGCCCTTCACCGTGCTCTTCGTCCCCGCCGACGGCTTCCTCACCACGGCCCTGGAGGCGGAGCCGGCACTGTTGGAGCACGGCTTCGGCCGCGACGTCATCATCGCCACCCCGAGCACGCTGCTGGCCCTGCTCCGCACGGTCGCCTACTCCTGGCGGCAGGAGCGGCTGGCCCACGACGCCGCGGCCGTGCTCGAGGCCGGGCGCACGGTGCACGCCCGGTTGAGCACCCTGTCCGGGCACCTGACCCGCCTCGGCTCGGCTCTGGGCTCGGCGCTGACCCGGTACAACGAGACGGTCGGGTCCTACGAGCGCTCGGTGCTGGTGGCCACCCGCCGGTTCGACGACCTCGGCGTCGCCGCGGCGCCGGTACCGACGCCGGCACCGGTCGAGGGCACGGTGCGCGCCCTGCGGCCGCCGACGCAGGAGCTGCCCGAGATCGGCGAACGCGATGGCACCACGGGCTGATGCGACCGCTCCTCGCCGGACCCGGACCGCGGTCGGTCAGGTGGTCGCGCCCGCAGTGGTCGACCCACTCGAGCGGGAATCCGCTGCGGGCGGCGTGCCGTTCCGGGCCAGCCGCCCCTCGACCGTCCGGATGGCGGCCAGCTCGAGTTCGGCGGAGACGGCGAAGGCCAGGAAGATCGCCGCGGAGGTCAGCTGCGCCCAGAAGAGCAGGGCGATGACACCGGTCAGCGGCCCGTAGGCCGAGCCCAGCTCGCCGATCAGGTCGAGCGCACCCGCCAGCAGCAGGGTGAACCCGGTCCAGAGCACCAGGGCGAGGACGCTGCCCAGCACCAGCATCGACCAGCCGGGCTGCCGGCGATGCGGGGCCCGGCGCAGCATCAGGGTGATCGCGGCGAGCAGGAGCCCGACGGCGATCGGGCCGACCACCAGCACGACGCCCTCCTCCTCGACGCCGTACACGTCGTCCATCGCCTCGGCCGCGGCGACGAGCGTGGTCACCAGCAGCGAACCCACCAGCAGGGGCACCCCGGCCAGGCCGGCCAGCAGCAGCGCTCGGCGGTACTTCGCGACGGTGGGCCGGTCCCGCTGGATGCCGTAGATCCGGTTGGCCCCGCGCTCCAGCTGGCCCATCGCGGTGGCCATCGCGAACGTCGCGGCGGCCAGCCCCAGCACCGTGGCGAGCAGGATCCCGTCCGGCTCGCCGCTCCACGGCGACAGCACCCGCCGGACCATCGCGTCGGAGGAGCTGGGCGAGAGCTGCAGGACCGTCCGGTCGACCAGCAACCGCACGGACGGCGTCTCGAGCAGGTTGCTCAACCCGATCGCGGCGATCAGCAGCGGCACCGCGGCCAGCGACAACTGCAGCCCCAGCGCCCGGGCGTGGGAGAAGCCGTCGCCGTAGCGGAAGCGGGACCACGAGGTGCGCCACAGCTCGGTCACCCGGCAGCTGCGCAGGACCGCCCATGCGTCGCGGGCGGTCAGCCGCTCGTCGTCCCGCGCGGCGACCTCGGGGACCTCGCTCACCGAGCTCATGCGGGCCGGTCCTCCTGGAGGGATCCTGGCGGACGCGGTGCCCGCACGACCTGCCATTGTCCCGCACGGTGGGCCGCCCGTGTCCGGTGCCCGGCTCGTGTTGCCCGGGCAGCCACCGCCGGCCACCCGCCGGCCGGTGCGACAGCCAGGAGGTGACCACCGAGACGCGTGGGGTGACTGGGGTGCCCGTGCCCAGAATGCGCCACCCCGGCGGTGCGACACCGGCGAGTTCTGGCCCGCCACTCCCGGCCGGGTCCGGCGTTCACTCAGGTCGGGCCGATACCGTGGCCCGACCGGTGGGGTGGCCTGGGCCCTCCATCGCCGACGAGGAGGTGCACCATCGCTCCGGTCACTGTCGATGCCCGAGTTCGAGACAGGCGGGAGGACGCCGTGCGTGCAGAACGCAGCGACGCCGGCCGGGCCGCAGGACGCGGCTACCCGTCGCCACGGGCCGCCGGGGGTGCCGTCCCCGGCCGTCCCCCCGAGCGTGCCCCCCGCCCGCCCGAGCGTCGGGCGGCCGACCCCCGTGGCGCCGGCCGCCCGCCGGCCGATGCGCCCGGCGACGGGCGTCGGCGCGGGTCCTCCGCCAGCGGCGCGCGTGCCGCGAGCACCGGGATCCGGGGAGCTCTCGCGATCGCCGGCGTCTTCCTGGTCACCCTGGTCGCCGCAGCGGCGGACTCCTACATCGGTCTCGGCCTCGGCACGATCACCCTGGTGGCGCTCACCGTCGGGACCATCGGCGCCGCCCTGGTCACCCGGCGAGGCGACCTGCTGAGCGTCCTGGTCGCCCCGCCCCTGGTCTTCGTCGCGGTGGCCCTGCTGAACATCGGCCTGGCACCGTCGGCCAGCCTGAACCTCCCCACGCTGGCGACGCTGCTCGTGCGCGGCTTCCCGGCGATGGGCCTGGCCACCGGCGCCGCGCTGGTGATCACCCTGGGCCGGCTGGCCGCCCGCCGCTGACCGACCTCGGACGCAGGACGGGCCGGCACCCCCGCGGGGATGCCGGCCCGTCCTGCGTCCCGGCCGCTCTCGCCGCGCGGGAGCCGCTACTCGGCCTCGACCGCCAGCGCCTCGCGGCGCGGCTTCAGCTCGTGCGGCAGCGCGAACACCAACCGCTCCTCCGCGGCCTTGACCGTCTCGACGTCGGCGTACCCGCGGGTCGCCAGCCAGTCGAGCACCTCGCTGACCAGGATCTCCGGCACCGAGGCGCCGCTGGTCACCCCGACCGTGCCGACGCCGGACAGCCAGGACTCGTCGATCTCGGAGGCGAAGTCGACCAGGTGCGAGTCGCGGGCACCGGCCTCCAGGGCCACCTCGACCAGCCGCACCGAGTTCGAGGAGTTGGTGGATCCGACGACCAGCACCAGGTCGCACTCGGCGGCCATCTGCTTGACGGCCTGCTGCCGGTTCTGCGTGGCGTAGCAGATGTCGTCGCTCGGCGGGCTCTGCAGACCGGGGAACCGGGTCTTCAGCGAGTCGACCGTGGCCAGCGTCTCGTCGACCGAGAGCGTGGTCTGGGAGAGCCAGACGACCTTCTCCGGGTCGCGCACCTGGACGTTGGCGATGTCCTCGGCGCCGTCGACGAGCTGGGTGTTCGACGGGGCCTCGCCCATCGTGCCCTCGACCTCTTCGTGCCCGCGGTGACCGATCAGCAGGATGTCGTAGTCGTCCTTGGCGAAGCGCTTGGCCTCCATGTGCACCTTGCTCACCAGCGGGCACGTGGCGTCGATGGTCCGCAGCGACCGCTCCTGCGCCTCTGCCTTCACCGCCGGGGAGACCCCGTGGGCACTGAAGACGACGACCGCGCCCTCGGGAACCTCGTCGGTCTCCTCCACGAACACCGCGCCCCGGCGCTCCAGGGTCGCCACGACGTGCTTGTTGTGGACGATCTGCTTCCGGACGTAGACGGGGGCGCCGTGGATCTCCAGCGCCCGTTCGACGGCGATGACCGCCCGGTCCACGCCGGCGCAGTACCCCCGGGGATCGGCCAGCAGGACGCGTCCACGAGGTTCAGCCATGACCCCATGGTAGGTGGGTCCGCCGCGCCGGACCGGCCCCCGCAGGCCGGAACGGGTGGCGCTGGACACGCCGGGACGGCGGGCGGTCCGCCCGGACGGGGGACGGCGCGCGGGGTCGGGCTGCCGGTGATCGCCACGTGCGGCACCCTGTGCCCCATGGCTCGAGAGATCCCCGAGGTGGTCCGCGCGGCAGCCGGACTGGCCGCCACCGTGCTCGATGAGGCACGCAAGCTCCCCACGACGTTGCCGGGGCTCCCGGTCCGGCTGATCGGTCAGGCCCTGCAGACCTCGCTGCACCTGCAGCAGCAGTACTCCGGGCTCGTGGCCCGCGGCGACGAGGTGCTCACCAGCCTGCGCGGCGACGCCGAGCCGGGGATGGCGACCTTCGACGACGACGTGGACGAGGCCCCGACGCCACCCCCGGCCCGGCCGACCTCGGCCGGGCGCAGCTCGGCCTTCGACCGGGTCGTCGACCTCGACGACGACCTCGGTGACGAGCCACCGGCCGAGGAGCTCGCCGACACGCTGGCCGACGACCTCGCCGCCGCCGACCTGCCGGTGGCCGACCCCGACGACCTCTCCGAGGAGGTGGCGGCGGTGCTGGCGGCCAGTTCCGACGACACCGTCGCCGACCTGACCCCGGCCGAGGTCGCTGCGCTGCCCGACGACCCGGCCGCCGACGCGGTGACCGCGGTCGTCGACGAGCTGGCCGCCGAGGTCGCCGACGAGGTCGCGGCGGAGGTGCCCGACGCCGTCCCGGACGAGGTGCTCGAGGACCTCACCGCCGACACCGTCTCCGACGTCGTCGAGGAGGAGACCGAGATCGGGGAGGCGGTCGCCGACGAGCTCGTCGCCGAGCCCGCGGTGCCCGGCACCCCGCCCGCGGAGGTCCTCGCCGGCGGCGTGTCGACGCTGGAGGACGTCGCTCCGGAACAGGTGCCCGGGCAGACCCAGATCGTCGACGACGCGGTGCCCGACGTCCCCGCGCTCGACGACGCGGCCGACGAGCTGGTCGACCTCGGCGGCCCGGAGGCCGCGGAGAGCGTGACTCCCGGCAGCGATGTCACCGACAGCGCCGCCAGCGACCCGCTGATCCCCTCGGACGGGACCGAGCCGGCCGGCGACGGGGCGCCGGTCAGCCCGGTCGAGGGCTACGACTCCTTCAGCATCCCGGCGTTGCGCGGGCACCTGCGGGCCTACCCGACCGAGACCGTGGCCGACCTGCTGGACTACGAGCGGGCCACCCGCGCCCGGGCGCCCTACGTGACCCTGCTGCAGAACCGGCTGGAGAAGCTCAGCGCCGACCGCGGCTGAGCCGGTGACCAGGACGACGCAGGCAGGCGAGCAGGAGACGGTGGACGACCAGGGCACGGCAGGACCGGCGGCACCGGCACGGCACCGCGGACGCCGCTGGCTCCTGCTGCTGCTCGCCCTGGTGACCGTGCTCGCCGTCGGCGGTGCGGTCTGGCTGCAGGGCGACGGGGACGAGGGAGTCCCGATCGCCGAGGGCGGCCCCGCCACGATCGCCCCCACCACGGCCACCGCGACGCCTCCGACGCCGCTGCCCCCGTCACCCGAGCCCACGACCCCGCCGGCCTTCGACCGCACCCAGCTGTCGATCACCGACCCGGCCAGCAGCTGGGTGGTCGTCAACAAGGCCCGCCCGCTCAGCCCGATCGACTGGGCCCCGGCCGACCTGGTCCCGATCGGGAACGGGTACCAGCTGCGGGCGGAGGCGGCGCAGGCGATGGACGCGATGATCAGCGCCGCCGCGGCCCAGGGACTCGACCTGGGGGTGCAGAGCGCCTACCGGCCGTACGAGTACCAGGTGGGGCTCTTCAGCGCCCAGGTCAGCCGGTTCGGCGAGGAGCGGGCCGAGGTGCAGGTGGCCCGGCCCGGGTACAGCGAGCACCAGACCGGGCTGGCGGCCGACGTCGGCGGGGGCGGCTGCGACATCGAGAGCTGCTTCGCCACCACGGCCGAGGGCCAGTGGGTGGCCGCCCACGCCGCCGAGTTCGGCTGGCTCGTGCGGTACCCCGAGGGCAGGCAGGACGTGACCGGGTTCAAGTACGAGCCCTGGCACGTCCGGTACGTCGGCGTCCCGCTGGCCACCGAGATGCAGCGCACCGGGGTGCCGACCATGGAGGAGTTCTTCGGCCTCCCCGCTGCCCCGGGCTACCCCGGCTGAGCCGGTCCCCGCCGGAGGCCCGCCCCGGGCTCACGAGGTCCGGGGAGGAGGGGGTCCGCCGTCTGGCAGGCTCGGGCGGGTGACCAGTCCGTCGTCCCCCGAGTCGCCCTGGCCGGTGCGCACCGTGGCCCGGAAGGTGGCCGAGTGGATCGGCCGGCTGGGCGAGGTGTGGGTCGAGGGCCAGGTGGCCCAGCTGTCCCGGCGCGGCAACGCCGCCACGGTCTTCCTCACCCTCCGCGACCCGGCCGCGGACCTCTCGGTTCCGGTCACCTGCCACCGGGACGTCGCCGACCGGCCGGGCCTGGAGCTCACCGAGGGCTCCCGGGTGATCGTCCGCGCCCGCCCCGACTACTACGTCGCCCGCGGGTCCTTCTCGCTGCGTGCCACCGAGATCCGGGCAGTGGGCCTGGGTGAGCTGCTGGCCCGGATCGAGCGGATCCGCCGGCTGCTGGCCGCCGAGGGCCTGTTCGACGTCGTCCGCAAGCGCCCGCTGCCCTTCGCCCCCGCCGTCGTCGGCGTCATCACCGGGCGGGACAGCGCCGCCGAGCGCGACGTGCTGGTGACCGCCCGGAGGCGCTGGCCCGCGGTGCGCTTCGCGATGCACAACTGCGCCGTGCAAGGCCCGACGGCGGCCGAGTCGGTGATCGCCGGGCTGCAGCGGCTGGACGCCGACCCGACGGTGGAGGTGATCGTCATCGCCCGCGGCGGCGGGTCGGTCGAGGACCTGCTGCCCTTCTCCGACGAGGGCCTGGTCCGGGCGATCGCCGCCAGCCGCACCCCCGTCGTCACGGCGGTCGGGCACGAGACCGACACCACGCTGGTCGACCACGTGGCCGACGTCCGGGCAGCCACCCCCACCGACGCCGCCCACCGGGTCGTCCCGGAGATCGGTGAGCAGACGCGGCTGGTCGAGGGGCTGCGCGCTCGCGCCCGGCACCTGCTGGGCAGCAGGCTGGAACAGCAGGAACGCTGGCTGGAGTCGGTGCGCAGCCGTCCCGTGCTCGCCGACCCGCAGCGGCTGCTGGCCGGCCGCGCCGACGACGTCACCGCGCTGCGCGCCCGGGCCACCCGCACGCTGAGCCACCGGGTGGAGGGCGCCGAGCGCGACCTCGTCCACGCCCGTGCCCGGGTCGCGGCGCTCTCCCCGGCGGCGACGCTGGAGCGCGGCTACGCGTTGGTCCAGCGGGCCGACGGCGAGCTGGTCCGCGACCCGGCCGGGGTGGCCGACGGCGAGCGGCTGCAGGTCCGGGTGGCCGGTGGCCGGCTCCCGGTGCGGGTCGACCGCACGCCCGCCGGGGAGGATGGGCAACCGTGACCGAACAGCCCGAGCAGGCCGTCGAGCCGACCCAGACCTACGAGCAGGCCCGCGAGGAGCTCGCCGACGTGGTGCGCCGCCTCGAATCCGGCGGCCTCACCCTCGAGGAGTCGCTGGCGCTCTGGGAGCGCGGCGAGCAGCTGGCCGAGCTGTGCCAGCACTGGCTCGACCGGGCCCGGGAACGACTGGCCGCAGCGGCTCCCCCCGGGCAGGACGACTAGGGGGCGTAGGGCTCCAGCGAGCCGGCCAGCGTGGTCAGCTCCTCCTCCGTCGCCGAACCGGTGACCACCAGGGTGGCGCCGTCGGCGACCCGGGTCAGCGCCGTCTCCCCGCGCTGCGTCTCCAGCCGGTCCCAGGTCTCCCCGTCGACCTGCTCGGTGCCGTCGGCAGCCGCCCCGCCGAGGACGTCGGCGACCGCGGGGGCGCCCGGGTCGTCGCTGATCACGTAGCCGGCGTACTCCTCGCCGGGGGTGAACCAGCCGATCTTCAGGGTGACCGGGTCGCCGGCCTGCACCGACCCGGCGTCGGTCCGCACGCTCGTCGACCGCCACCCCTCGGGCAGGTCGGTCGGCACCAGCAGCTCGTAGCCGGCCAGTGCGGCGACCGCCCGCTGCGCGCTGGTCGGGTCGACGTCGCGGACCGGGTCCTCGGGGTTCTGCCGCAGGGCGGTGACGCCCACGATCACCAGGCAGACGACCAGCAGGGGCAGCAACGACCGGATCATGTTGGCCGGGGTGAAGCGCAGCATCCGGTCGCTGGCCGGGGAGGCAGCGGGGGCGCCGGCGTCGGGAGAGGCGCCGGTCGCGGCGTCGGTCACGGTGGCGGAGGGCTGGGCGGGCCGGGGCTGCTCGCCGTCCTGGCCGGTGTCGGGCATGCCCCTAGGATCGCAGGACCGCTCCACCACCCCGTCGAGCAGCGCCGCTCGGCGGCCCACAGGAGGTCCCGTGTCCCTTCCCCTGCCCGATGGCCCGCTGAACCCACGGCCGGCCTCGACGCTGCGCACCGACCGCCCGGCGCCGGACCGCAACCTGGCCCTGGAGCTCGTCCGGGTCACCGAGGCCGCTGCCCTGGCCGCCGGCCGGTGGGTCGGCCGCGGTGACAAGAACGGTGGGGACGGCGCCGCGGTCGACGCGATGCGCGCCCTCATCGGCACGGTGCACATGCGCGGCGTCGTCGTCATCGGGGAGGGCGAGAAGGACGAGGCCCCGATGCTCTACAACGGCGAGCACGTCGGCGACGGCTGGGGCAACGACTACGACGTCGCGGTCGACCCGATCGACGGCACCACGCTGATGGCCAAGGGCATGCCCAACGCGATCGCGGTGATGGCGGTGGCCGACCGGGGGGCGATGTACGACCCGTCCGCCGTCTTCTACATGGACAAGATCGCCACGGGGCCGGCCGCCGCCGACGTCGTCGACATCACCGCACCGGTGGCGGACAACATCCGCAAGGTGGCGAAGGCCAAGAGCAGCTCGGTGGGCGACGTGACGGTCTGCATCCTGGACCGGCCGCGGCACGAGACCCTGGTCCGGGAGGTGCGCGAGGCCGGCGCCCGGATCAAGTTCATCACCGACGGCGACGTCGCGGGGGCGATCGCGGCCGCCCAGGAGGGCACCGGTGTCGACCTGTTGATGGGCATCGGCGGCACGCCGGAGGGGATCATCACCGCCTGCGCCCTGAAGTGCATGGGCGGCGCGCTGCAAGGCCGGCTGTGGCCCAAGGACGACGCGGAGCGGCAGCGCGCCCTGGACGCCGGCCACGACCTGGACCGGGTGCTCCTGATCGACGACCTGGTGGGCGGCGACGTCTTCTTCGTCGCCACCGGCATCACCGACGGCGAGCTGCTGCGCGGGGTGCGGTACCGCGCCGGCGGGGCGACCACCCAGTCGCTGGTGATGCGCTCGCGCTCGGGCACGATCCGCTCGATCGAGAGCCTGCACTCGCTGGAGAAGCTCAACCAGTACTCGGCCGTCCCCTTCGGCGACGACGAGTCCTGAACCGCCCGCCCCCGCCGCCCGGCTCAGCCGGCGGGCGGCGGGGCCGACCGGCGTTCGGCCAGCCGGTCCAGGACGGCCCGCCAGCGGCTGGGCGACTCCCCCGGCGCCAGGCTGCGGAGCTTCAGGTCGCCGAAGACCGTCCAACCCCGGACGACGACCCGCGGGGTCCCCGGGAGCCGGGGCACCGGCGCCAGCTGGGTCTTGCGATCACCGAAGACCGTCCAGCCCTCGATCTCGGCGGCCACGCCCTCGCTGACGATCACCTCGACGTCCCCGAAGACCGTGCCCAGCTGCAGCGCCACCACCTCCTCGGAGGTGCGCAGCCCCCGCAGGTCGATGCGGACGTCGCCGAAGACGGTGCTGGCCCGCTCCGGCACGCTGGTGGTCGCGGTCAGCTTCACGTCGCCGAAGACGGTCGCGATGGTGCCCGTCGTCCGCTCGCCGACGACCTCCCCGAACGCCGGGACGGCGGAGGCCGGCGCGGGCAGGTCGGCGAGCAGCCCGTCGAGGTCGGCCGTCGTCACCGCGGCGTAGGCGACGTCGGCCCGCTGGGTGAACTCGTCCACGTTGATCCGCCCCTCGCCGAGGGCGGTCTGCAACCGGGTGACGACCGCGTCGCGTTCGGCGTCGGAGGCACGGACGACGGGGACGGGACCGGGCTCCCCGGCCTGCTGCTCGCTCATGCTGCGGACCCTAGCCGCGGGGCTGTCCCGCGGTGTCTAGGGTCGCTCCCGCAGGACAACCACCACACCACACCGGGAGCGCAGCGTGGCCACCGACACCGACGGCGCGGAGTACCGCATCGAGCACGACTCCATGGGGGAGGTCCGCGTCCCCTCGTGGGCGAAGTGGCGCGCGCAGACCCAGCGGGCCGTGGAGAACTTCCCGATCTCCGGCACGCCCATCGAGCGCGAGCTGATCGGTGCGCTGGCGGCGATCAAGGGTGCGGCCGCCGGGGTGAACGCCTCCCTCGGCGTGCTGCCGCAGGACATCGCCGACGCCGTCACCGAGGCCGCGGCGACCGTCGCCCGGGGTGACTGGGACGCGCACTTCCCGATCGACGTCTTCCAGACCGGGTCGGGCACGTCGAGCAACATGAACACCAACGAGGTCATCGCCACCCTGGCCACCGAGTCCCTCGGCTCGCCGGTGCACCCGAACGACCACGTCAACGCCTCGCAGTCGTCCAACGACGTCTTCCCCTCGGCCATCCACGTCGCGGCCACCGGTGCCATCGTGCGCGACCTGGTGCCCGCGTTGGAGCACCTGGCCGGCTCACTGGAGCGCAAGGCCATCGAGTTCGCCGAGGTCGTCAAGAGCGGCCGCACGCACCTGATGGACGCCACCCCGGTGACCCTGGGGCAGGAGTTCGGCGGCTACGCGGCCGCCGTCCGCTACGGCATCGAGCGGCTGCACGCCTCGCTCCCCCGGATCGGCGAGCTCCCGCTGGGCGGCACTGCGGTCGGCACCGGCATCAACACCCCGCCCGGCTTCGCCGCGGCCATCATCCAGCGGCTGGCCGGCGAGCTGGACCTGCCGCTGTCGGAGGCGCGCGACCACTTCGAGGCGCAGAGCTCCCGGGACGCCCTGGTCGAGGGCTCCGGCCAGCTCAAGACGATCGCCGTCGGGCTGATCAAGATCGCCAACGACCTGCGGTGGATGGGCTCGGGACCGCGCACCGGCCTGGGTGAGATCGCCCTGCCCGACCTGCAGCCGGGCAGCTCCATCATGCCGGGCAAGGTGAACCCGGTCATCCCCGAGGCGGTGATCCAGGTCGGCGCACAGGTGATCGGCAACGACGCCGCCGTCACCTACGCCGGCACCACCGGCGTGTTCGAGCTCAACGTGACGCTGCCGCTGATGGCCCGCAACGTGCTGGAGTCGATCCGGCTGCTGGCCAACGTCAGCCGGCTGCTGGCCGACCGCTGCGTCGACGGCGTCACCGCCAACGTCGAGCAGTGCCGCACCTACGCCGAGTCCTCCCCCTCGATCGTCACGCCGCTGAACAAGTACATCGGCTACGAGGAGGCGGCCAAGGTCGCCAAGCAGTCGCTGGCGGAGCAGAAGACCATCCGCCAGGTCGTGGTCGAGCGCGGCTACGTGGAGCAGGGGAAGCTCACCGAGGAGCAGCTGGACGCCGCCCTCGACGTGCTGTCGATGACCCACCCCTGACGACGACCACCGTCCTCCACGGCCCCGTCACACCTTCCTGCGGCGGGGCCGTGTCGCATCCCGACGAGAACTGAGTAGCGTCCAGACCTGATGAGCGAGACAGCGAACACCCCAGACGTAGCCCTGCGCTGGCCCGGCGGCGAACTGCCGCTCCGGGTCGTCCCCGCGACCGAGGGGTCCGAGGGAATCGACACGAGCAAGTTGCTGGCCACCACCGGCCAGGTCGCCCTGGACATCGGGTTCGTGAACACCGCGTCCTGCACCTCGGCGATCACCTACATCGACGGCGACCAGGGCATCCTGCGGTACCGCGGTTACCCGATCGACCAGCTGGCCGGCAAGGCGAGCTTCCTCGAGGTCTCCTACCTGCTGATCTACGGCGAGCTGCCGACGGCCGACCAGCTGGGGGAGTTCGACCAGCGGATCCGCCGGCACACCCTGCTGCACGAGGACCTCAAGGGGTTCTTCAACGGCTTCCCGCGCGACGCGCACCCGATGCCGGTGCTCTCCTCGGCGGTCAGCGCGCTGTCGACCTTCTACCAGGACTCGCTCGACCCCTTCAACCAGCAGCAGGTCGAGCTGTCGACCGTGCGACTCCTGGCCAAGCTGCCGACCATCGCCGCCTACGCCTACAAGAAGTCGATCGGGCAGCCGTTCCTCTACCCGGACAACTCCCTCGGCCTGGTGGAGAACTTCCTGCGGATGACCTTCGGCTTCCCGGCCGAGCCGTACGAGGCCGACCCGGAGCTGGTCAAGGCGCTGGACATGCTCTTCGTGCTGCACGCCGACCACGAGCAGAACTGCTCCACCTCCACGGTCCGGCTGGTCGGCAGCTCGCAGGCCAACATGTTCGCCTCCGTCTCGGCCGGCATCAACGCGCTGTTCGGCCCGCTGCACGGCGGGGCGAACCAGTCGGTGCTGGAGATGCTCGAGGCGATCAAGGCCGATGGCGGCGACATCAACCGCTTCGTCGCGCGGGTGAAGGACAAGGAGCCCGGCGTCAAGCTGATGGGCTTCGGGCACCGGGTCTACAAGAACTACGACCCGCGCGCGGCCCTGGTGAAGGCGACCGCCGACACGGTGCTGGACAAGCTGGGCGGCAACAACGAGCTGCTCGACCTGGCCCGGCAGCTGGAGGAGATCGCGCTCTCCGACGACTACTTCGTCGAGCGCAAGCTCTACCCGAACGTCGACTTCTACACCGGCCTCATCTACCGGGCGATGGGCTTCCCGACCCGGATGTTCACCGTGCTGTTCGCGATCGGCCGGCTGCCCGGCTGGATCGCCCAGTGGCGGGAGATGATCGAGGACCCGGCCACGAAGATCGGCCGCCCGCGGCAGGTCTACACCGGCCCGGCCGAGCGCTCCTTCGTGGAGCTCGACAACCGGTAGCCGCCGGACCGCACCACCCGAGACCCCGCCGTCCTGATGGACGGCGGGGTCTCGTCGTCTCCCCCCGAAGGGGTGAGCTGCACCCCCCGAACCGGTGAGGGACCTCCACCGGCCCGGCTGGCACGTCGATGGGATCAGGACAACGGGCGCCACCTGGCGGCCGGGCCGATCCGACGCAGCTGGGGGAACGACGGTGTCCGCACCACGCGCGCACGCTCCTGTGCCGCGGCCTCGCGCCCGGCCCGGCGCTGCCGGCCAGCCCGCACGGAAGGCACCTGCACGGCAGGCACCTGCACGGCAGGCACCCGGGCAGAGGGCACCCGCCCGGAAGGCACCCGCGGTCGGCAGCGCCCCGGTCCGTCAGCCCACGGGGCGGAGACCGGTCCCCGCCGGTCGTCGTCCGGTTCCGGCCACCCGCCGACCCGCTCCCCGGCGTGCCCGGACCGCCGGTGACCCCCGACGCTGGTGGCACCGACTGGCCGTCGTCGGCGGTGCGACGCTGGCCCTGATCGGCGTCCTGGCCGTCAGCGTCCAGCCACCCACCGAGGCCGGACAGGTGCCCACAGCGGCCGCCGCCGGTGAGGTGGCGGCCACCGCCGCGACCCTCGCGGACGCCGCCGCACGGCACGGGGCCGCGCTGGCCGAGGCGGAGGCCCTCGACGCCCAGGCGCAGCAGGCTCGCGACGCCGGCACGGCCGCCCTCACCGTGGTCACCGCCGACCGGGCTGCCGTCGGTGCCCATGCGGCCACCGCGTACCGGCGCAGCCCGGAAGAGCGCTGGCCGCTGGCACAGCTCTCCCTGCACCAGCCCGGGTCGACCTCCGACGTCCTGCACGCGCAGGGCCTGGCCGAGCAGCTGGCCGAGCAGCAGGAGAGCTCGGTCGCCCGCGCCGCCCTGGCCGCCGTCCAGGCGGCGGAGCACACCGACGCCGCCGCCGCGGCGGAGGCGGCCGCGGCGCAGGCGCGCAGCCGCGCAGCCGACGTGCTCACCGAGGTCCGCGCGATCGTCGCCGAGCTCGACCCGACCGTGAGCGCCCAGTGGGCTGCGCTGTCGACGAGCGCCGCCGCGCCCGACCAGCAGGCACGCAACACCGCCGCGCTGACCGGCTGGCAGGACCACCTCGGCCGGCTGGCTGCGGCCGGCGTCACCCCGCCGCCGGCCGCGGCGCTGACCGACCCGGGAACGCTGCCGGCCGGGCTCGCCGCGCTGCGCGACCCCACGGGCGCACCGGTGCCGGGCGTGGCCACCACCTACACCGCCGGCGGCACGCTCACCGTGCTCCCGGCCGAGACCGTCGCCGCGGTCAGCGCCGCCTTCGCCCAGCTCGGCAAGCCGTACCTGCTCGGGCAGCACGGGCCGGACGGGTACGACTGCGGTGGGCTCACCGCCACGACCTGGGCGCAGGGCGGCGTCGGACTGCCCACCGACCTGCCCGGCCAGTGGGCCCAGGGCACGCCGGTCCCGGCCGGGCAGCTCCAGGTGGGCGACCTGGTGTTCAGCACCGATCCGCGCAGCGGCCTGGACGACGTCGGCCTGTACGTGGGCGGCACCAGCGTGCTGTCCGCCTCCGCCGACCGGCATCAGGTGGCGGTGCGTGAACTGGCCGACCTGAGCACCGCCGTCCGGGTGTCGGTGCCGCCGACCACGCCCACACCGGTGCCGGCCAGCGGCCCCGTCACGGCGACGTGTGGCGCTCCGCTGCCCACCCCGGGGAACGCGGCCGGGCCCACGTCCGGCGCGTGGGGCGGCTGGGCCAACGGGCAGATCCCGGCCGACCAGCTCTGCCCGATCGGGGGCGGGCACCGGTTGCGCTGTGACGCAGCGGCGGCCTACCGGGCGATGTCCGCGGCCTACGCGCAGGCCTTCGGCACCCCCCTGTGCATCACCGACTCCTACCGGTCGCTGGGCGCCCAGGTCGACGCGCACCGCCGGAAGCCGAAGATCACCGCGGTGCCGGGGACCTCCAACCACGGCTGGGCCCTGGCGGTCGACCTCTGCGGCGGGATCAACGTCTTCGGCACCGCGCAGACGGCGTGGATGCAGCGCAACGCCGGCCACTTCGGCTGGCTGCACCCCGACTGGGCGCAGGCGGGCGGCCAGAACCCGGAGCCGTGGCACTGGGAGTACGGCGAGCTGAGTTGACCGGCGGTCGGCCGGGGCGGACGGGTCAGGCCCAGCCGAGGTCGGCCAGCTCCTGCCACGGCAGGGTCGCGCAGGCATCGGTCGCCTCCGCGACCAGCCGGCGCGCCACGGCGGCCTCCGCGCAGGCGACCGGCCGGTGCGGGGTGACGACGACGTGCATGTCGCGCAGCGGCAGCCCGGCGGCGGCCATCTCCACGAGCAGCTCCTCGGGGCGCACCAACACCGCGGTGTCCATGCCGGGCACGCTGGTCGAGGTCCACAGGCCCACCGGGCCCTCGACCCGGAGCGCGGTCCGGACGATCGCGGCCCGGCCGAGCGCCGCCGAGCGAACCTGGTGCACCAGGGGCAGCGTCGCGGTGCGGGACGGCCGCCAGGGCACGACCAGCTGCTCGCGCGCAACCACCACCCGCCAGCCCAGCGCGGTGTGCCGGGCGTCGGACCAGTCCAGGACGGCGACACCGGTGGCGAGGGCGACCGGATCGGGCACGGGGCGGCGGGCGAGCCAGGCACCCAGCGCAGTGGCGACCGACTCGGCCGTCACGGGCACCCGGGCCCGGGTCATCTCCGCGGCGAGCTCGGCGAGCAGGACCCGGGTGCGGCGACCGGTGTCGTCCAGCACCAGCATCGGCCCGCGGCCCGCCCCGTCCAGGACGCCGAGCTCCAGGTCCGGGTGGACCCCCCGGTCGGCCAGCAGCTCCACGGCAGCCCACACGTCGGGCACCCGGACCTCGGCCCGGTTCAGTCGCTGGAGGAGCCCGGCCGGGGTGCCGAAGAGCGCTCCGGTCATGCGCTGCGTCCTCCGGTCAGGGCTTCTCGGGCCACGGTCGCCAGACCGGGCAGGGACAACACGCTCGCCAGCTCGACGGCGGACAGCCGCACCGGGACGACGTCGTCGGACCAGCCGGTGGCCCGGCGGACGCGTGCGGTGGGTGCGGGCCAGACGACCTCACGGGCGGCGGCCACGTGCAGTTCGGTGAGCACCTCACTCAGGTGGACGGCGGCGACCGGGTGCAGCGGTCCGCTGTCGAGGGCGGCCCGCACGGCCCGCTCGACCTCGAGCCGGTCCGGGCTGCTCAGCCAGTGCGGCACCAGGACCGCCTGCGCCGGGTCCTCGGCCGGAGGGCCGCTCACTCCCCCACCGCCGGGCGCTGGGCCCCGGCCGGACGACCGGCCCCCGCAGTGCGGCGAGTGGGCTCCGGCGCGTTCACGACATGGATATCGGCAGGTGAGAGGGCCAATGGACCCGGATCGCAACCTTTTCCGCCTCCCGTCGCCCGCTCCCGGCCACCGGGTCGCCGCACGTTCCGGCGGCCCGGCAGAGCTCAGCCGCCCAGCTCGGAGAGCCGGTCCTTGAGGGCCTTCTCGGCGCGGTCGGCGTGCACGTTCATGTTGCGCACGGACGTGCCCAGGTCGGCCGACAGCTGCGTCTTGGTCTGCCCGCCCCAGGTCGTCAGGTACCAGGTCGCCCAGCCCAGCACGTTCGGCTGCGCCGCCCGCTGGTCCCGGCGGGCGGTCGGGTCGGGGGCGCACGCGGCGGTCAGGGCGTGCGACAGCAGGCTCTGCTCGGCCTCGCCCATGATCTCGTCGGGCACCTCGGCGCTGTCGGGGACGACGAACTCCACCGTGTCGGCCCCGCCGTCCAGGGACTGCAGGTTGCGCAGACCGTTCAGGGTGGCGACGGTCTGGGAGTTGCGGCGCAGCGTGGCCACGCTCTGGCCCATGTAGGAGGCCAGCTCCTTCTCGCTGGGCCGGCGCTGGTGCTCCGCGGTGAACGCGGCCACCGCCTTCTGCTGCTTGTTCTCCGTGTCGGCCGCGGTCCGGCCGTAGGCGTTGCGCCCCAGGTCGTGGACCCACTTGGAGAGCTGGGTCGCCAGGAAGGCGCCGAAGGGGACGGACTTGGTCTCGTCGTACTGGCTCACCGCCTTCAGCACCCACTCGGCCACCTGCTGGTCGACGTCGTCGTTGTCGGGCAGGTGCAGCCGGATGGTGCTCATGTTCCGCTGCAGGCGCTTGAGGCTGACCCGGCAGTAGTGTCGGCACAGCCCGTCGAGGAAGGTGGCCGGCAGGTCGCGGGGCGCCCGGCGGCGCACGCCGGTCTCCGGCCGCAGCCCGACCGTCGCGTAGCCCTCGGTGGCGCACCAGGCGCGGATCAGGCCGGCGAGCTCCTCGGCCGTCCCGGTCTCGCCGTCGACCCGGTACAGGCCGTCGCCCTCGTCGTAGGTCACCGTGACCTGGGCCGGCAGGGCCGCCCGGAAGGTGTCCAGCGGCAGCTCGCGGTCGGTGCGGAAGTGCACCCGGTCGCGGGGGGTGATCGGGGCCAGCACCCAGCCCTCGGCCTCGGTGAGCCCGCCGAAGACCAGCGGTTCACGGATGCGGCCTGGGTCGGTGGCGAGCTGGGGGGTGAGCATGTCCTGGGACACCGGTCCTCCTGAGGGGAAGTGCAGGTGGGCTGGGGTGGGGCGTGTCTGGGGCGTTGCGGCAGCGAGCGCGGAGCCGGCCCTCGGTGGGCCGACTGCGTCCGGCGTCAGACCAGGGCGGGCACCCCGCGGCGGGCGGGGGCGTGGACGCTGTCCCCGGAGGGACGGCGCGGCGAGGGGATGCGCGGGGCCGGGACCCGGGGCGCCGGCATGCGGGGCCGGGGCGTCTCGACGGCCTCGAGCACACCGGCGGCCGCTGCGCGCTCGACCTCGTTCGGCTCGGCGACGTACACCGGCATGAAGTCGTAGAGGTCGGTGAAGAGCCCGTCCACGAAGGCGTAGGCGGCCTGCGCCTGGTCGGAGAACTTCGCGATCAGCTCGCGCGGGCCGAGCTCGACGCCGACGGTGATCCGGACGGCGCGGTCGTCGCCGCTGAGGCCGGTCAGCGCGAAGGCCACCGACTCGTGCCGGGCGGCCAGCGCCGCGAGGGCGGCGAGGCACCGACGGGTGGCCGGCCGGCGGGGGCGAAGCTGGACGTGCACCACGACCGTCTCCGACCAGGCTGCGCCGGCGACCGGCTCACCGAAGGAGCCGTCGACGGCATCACAGGGACGCAGGTCGTCGGCGCCGGACGGCCCGACGCGCAGGTCGACCGACAGCTCGACGCCGTCTGCCGGGCCCGATGCGAGTGCGCTGAGTTCCATGTTCGTCTCCCCCTGTAACCGTGGTGCTGTGGGGAGAGACTTGCGCACGATCGCAGCCGCCGACGGCGAGACTCGCCGCCCTGTGACTACTGTGACGGCTGAGGTGAGCTGTTATTGGGCCGTATCGGTCATCTTCATGGCACTAGTTGCCAGCTGGCTTGCCTGGCGCTGGTGCAAATGCCGACAACGCAGCCACGGCGTCTGCGGCCACCTCGGCGGCGAGGCTCTGCGCCTCGGCGATCTGCTTGTAGACCTCTTCGCGGTGGATCGTCACCTCGCGGGGGGCCTTGAAGCCCAGCCGCACGGTCCCGCCGCGGACCTCGACGACGTAGACCTCGATGTCCTCGCCGATCCGGATGCTCTCGCCGACGCTGCGGGTGAGAGTGAGCATGGGTACCCCTCCTTGGGTTCGTGTGGGCCGTCCGTGGCATCGCCCCGCCGGTCGGCGGGACCGGGCGCGCCCACCCGGGTGGGCGCGCCCTGCTCTTGTTCTCTCGGCAGGTTGGCCCCGAGAAGGGTCCACCCTGCTCCGACGATCAGCGCAGGAAGTCCAGCAGAGTGGGCTGGATGGCCTTCGCAGTGGCCCCGAGCGCGGCCTCGTAGCCGACCTGCTGCATCTGCAGGTTCATGATCGTCTTGGGCAGGTCCACGTTCTCGATGACCGAGGACCGGCTGGTCAGCGACAGCTGCAGGTCCTTGTTGACCTGCTGGGCCGTCTCGATCCGGTTGGTGCGCGTACCGATGTCCGCCGCCGCCGTCAGCATCCGGTTCAGCACGGCGTCCAGGTCCTCGAGGTGCCCGGCGAGGGCGGCCGGGTCGTCGACCAGGTCGGTGGCGATGGACTGGACGACGGAGAACAGGTCACCGGTCGCCGGGTCACCGAAGGCCTCCGGCCCGGTGAGGTCGACCCGGATCGTGTCGGCGTCGGACACCTGGCGGTTGACCGGGATCACCGGCACCGGCGGCACGGTCGTGCCACCGAAGCCCTGGTAGGCGCCGCTCGTGACGTCGTACGCCGTCGACCCGCTGGTCACCCCGCCGAAGACGGGCACGCCCTGGACCGTGGTGTTGGCCAGACCCAGCAGGCTCTCGCGGATCCCGGCGACCTCGGTCTGGTAGGCGGCACGGGAGGGGCCGGACAGGGCGCCGTCGTTGAGGCCGGCCACCGTCTTCGCCCGGACGTTCTGCACCTGCTTGATCATGTTCTGCAGGGCGGAGTCCGTCGCGTCGAGCAGGCCGATCCCGTCGTTGATGTTCCGGGCGTACTGCGCGGCACCGGCGAGCTCCTGGCGGGTCTGCATCGCCGCGTTCGTGCCGGTGGGGTCGTCGGAGGGCTTGTTGATCGTCTTGCCCGACGTCAGCTGGGCCTGCAGCTTGGCGATGGCCTCCTGGTTGCGGTTGAGGCCCTGCAGTGCGGTGACGGCGAGCGAGCGCTGGGTGATCCGCATCAGGTCACAGCCCCACTCGGCCGGTGCGGTTGATCAGCACGTCGAGCGTCTCGTCGATGGTGGTGATCATCCGCGCGGCGGCGGAGTAGGCGTGCTGGAACTGCAGCATGTTCGTCATCTCCTCGTCGAGGTTGACCCCCGAGACGGACTCGCGGGACGCGTCCACCTGCGCGGCGACCACCGTCTGCGTCTGCAGGTTGCTCGTGGCCACCGATGCCTCCACGCCGAGGTCGACGATCAGCTGCCGGTAGGCGACGGCCGCCCCGGTGTCCGCCCGCGCCATGGCGGCCAGCTTCGCGGCGTTGCCGGCGTCGGCCGACGGCCTGGCGGCGACGGCCGGCGGTCCTGCGACCGCCGGGATCGGCGCCATCGACGCGGCAGCGAGCTTCGTCGGGTCGGTGATCAGCAGGGTGATGTTCGCCGCGGTGACCGGGACGGCCGGCACGGTGCCCGAACCGAACATCGGGCCGCCCGGGGCGCCGGTCTTGTCGTAGGCGCCCGGACCGGTGTGCACGGCGTTGACCTGGTCGGCCAGCTGCTGGGCGACCGCGTCCAGCTTCTGCTGGTACCGCGGGATCGTCTGGCTCAGCGCCGTCAGCGCACCGCCCGCGGTGCCGCCGAGGGCGAGCCGGGTGCCACCGGGGTCGGTGACGAACGAGGGGTCCAGGGCGGTGGCCTCCGCGGGCACCTCGGTGCCGACGACCCGGATGCCGATCGCCGAGACGCCGGAGACCAGCATCGCGCCGGCGACGGAGACGTCGACCTGCCCGTCGTCCCCGGGGCTGGACGTGGCACCGATGGCGGTGGCCAGCTCCTTCACCAGCCCGTCCCGCTTGTCGGCCAGCTCGTTGACCGGCAGGCCGGCCTGGGTCGCACGCTTGATCGCCCGGTTCAGGTCGGCGATCGACTGGCTCTTCGCGTTCACGTCCTGCGCCAGCGTGTCCAGGCTGTCCCGGGTCTGGGTCCACTGCTTGTCCAGGTTGCTGCTCGTGGTGTGCAGCTCCGCGACGAGCGTGGCGGTCTTCTGCAGCACGGCCGTCCGGGCGCCGTCCTCGGTCGGGTGGTTGGCCACGTCGCCCCACGCGGTGAAGACGGCGGTGAGCTTGGCCTGGATGCCGGTCTCGCCGGGCTCGCGGAAGGCCTGCTCGATCTGGGCGAGGGTGGCGTCCTGAGCGGTCATCCGGGCGGTCGAGGCGGACTCGATCTGCGCCCGGCTCTCCAAGAAGCCGTCCCGGATGCGGATCACCTTGTCGGCGTCGACGCCCTGGCCGACCTGGTTGCTGATCGCGTACATCGCCGGGACGGCGTTGCCCCCGATCGACTGCAGCTCCGCCCGCTGGCGGGAGTAGCCCGGGGTGTTGACGTTGGCGATGTTCTGCCCGGTGACGTCCAGCCCGCGCTGCTGCGCCCACAGGGCCGTCGTCGCCGTGTTCAGACCGGAGAACGAGCTCACAGCGCACCGTCCAGGGTGACCGAGCGATAGGCGTTGCCGGCCGCGCGGCCGGACTGGGTGTACGTGCCGGCCGCGGTGTTCGGCTGGGTGGTGTTCAGGGCGTCGTTGATGACGGCCAGGCCGCTCTCGATCAGCTCCTTGTTGGTGTCGGAGAGCCCGCGGAGCTCCGAGACGAGGAGCAGGAGGGCCTCGTGGTGCTTGGCGTAGAGGTCGTCCCACGGGGCGGGGGCCGAGTCGGCGAGCTGGCGCAGCGAGGGGTTGGCCTCCAGCCCCAGCCGGCCGGCGATCTGCTCGGTGGCCGCGGCCCGCTCGAGCTCGAGGGTCCGCAGCTGCTCCAGGACCACCTCTATCTCGTGGGCGATCCGGGCCAGCCACCGGCTCTTGCCGGTGACGATGAGGTACTGCTTCTCCTCGGCCTTGAAGAGCAGGAGGTCCAGCAGTTCCTGCTCTCGCCAGAGCAACGTCGACAGGTGCTGGTGGTCCATGCCGGCCTTTCCGTCGTCGTGTGCAGCCCGTCGTGCAGGCCTGAGCCCACCGGGACCGGCGGGCGCTGTCGATCTCCACTTCGGCACCCGGCGGCGCCCGGTCAAGCCGAGATGGCTCAAGGTCGCCCGGAAATGTGTCGATGGCGGTGCCACGTGAGCGGCGGTCAGCCGAGAAGGAGGGCGTGACCGCAGCCCGCCCCGCAGTGAGTGAGCGCCGACCCGCCAACGTCGACGCGCTGGTGACCACCCATCTCGCGCTCGCCCAGTTCGCGGTGAACGCAGTGGCCTCGCGCATCTCGCTGCCCAGCCACGTCAGCCGGGACGACCTCCTCTCCTGCGCCAGCGTCGCGCTGGTGGAGGTGGCCCGCCGCTTCGACTCGACCGCCGGGGCGACCTTCGCCACCTACGCCCTGCCGCGCCTGCAGGGCGCCGTCCTGGACGAGCTGCGCTCCGGCGACTGGGCCAGCCGCTCGGTCCGGGCCGCGGCGCGGCGCACGGACGCGGCGACCGATGCGCTGACCATCAGCCTGGGCCGCCCGCCGACGAAGGAGGAGCTGGCCGCGAGCCTCGGCGTCCAGCGCTCGGAGCTGGACTCCCTGCAGATCGACGTGCACCGGGCCGTGATGGTGAGCATGGACGCCGAGACCGGCACCGACGGCGGCTCGCTCGACCTGCCCGACACCGGTGACTCCCCGGAGCGCGCACTGCTGCGCGGGGAGCGGGCCCGGCACCTGCACGAGGCGATCCGCGCCCTGCCCGACAAGCTCGACGAGGTCGTGGAGCGCAACTTCTTCGGCGACGAGTCCCTCACCGACATCGCCGACTCCCTCGGCGTGACCCTGTCCCGTGTCTCACAGATGCGGGCCCGCGCGCTCACCCTGCTGCACGCCGCGATGAGCGAGATCTGGGACGGCACCGCCGTCCCCGCCGACGGTGGCGTGCGCGCCCGCAACCAGCAGCGCGCCTACGTCGAGCGGGTCGCCGCCCGCCAGTCCGCCGGCTGGACCGCGGCGACCCCTCCCCCGTTCCCGGTGCCCCAGCCCCGGGGCCGTGCGCGGCGCGGCTGGGTGGTCCCCGAGCGCGGCGCGGCCGCCCAGCCCGCCTGAGCCGCCGCCCGGCTCGAGTCACATCCACACCACGGACCTCACCCGTTCGGGTTGAGACCGGGTCCTCCGGACCGTAGAAGAGATCGATCCCGCCGCACGGCTGCGGCGGTTCCTTCTCGTTCCCGGTCCACGGAGGGCCCGCATGAGCCTGGTCGTCAACAGCAACATCGCCGGGTTGAACTCAACCCGCGTCCTCGGCATCGTCGATCGGCAACAGAGCACGTCGATCGAGCGGCTCTCCTCCGGCCTGCGGATCAACCGCGCCGCCGACGACGCCGCCAGCCTGGGGATCGCCGAGGGCCTGCGCACCCAGATCGGCGGGTTCAGGGTCGCGCTGCGCAACAGCCAGGACGGCATCTCGGTGCTGCAGACCGCCGAGGGTGCGCTCACCGAGACCCACTCCCTGCTGCACCGGATGCGGGACCTCGCCGTCCAGGCCGCGAACACCGGCGGGCTGGACGACGCCGCCCGGGCGAACGTGCAGACCGAGATCGGACAGTTGCGGGCCGAGCTGGACCGGATCGCGAAGACGACGTCCTTCAACGGCCGGCAGCTCCTGGACGGCAGCTACCGCGGGACCTTCCAGGTGGGCGCGGACGCCGGGCACACGATCAGCGTCGGTTTCGGACCGGCGATGAGCGCGGCCGGCCTGGGGGTCGCCGGCGTGGACGTCACCGCGCCTGCCGGGACCGCCACGGCGCTGGCGGCGATCGACGCGGCAATCGGGCAGGTGTCCACGGCGCGCGCCGACCTCGGTGCCGCGCAGAACCGGTTCGAGCACAACATCGCCAAGGTGGGCGTGGCGCTGGACAACACCGCCGCCTCGGAGAGCCGGATCCGGGACGCCGACATCGCGTCGGAGATGACCACGATGAGTCGAACGTCGATCCTCACCCAGGCCGGCACGGCGATGGCCGCCCAGGCGAACCAGTCGCCGCGTGGGGTGCTGCAACTGCTGCGCTGAACGGGTGACCCACCCGTTCGGGGGACATCGCCGGGAGGCCCTCAAGCAGCCGCCGACCCGCTCCGTTGACAGGGGTACGACGACCGCGGCACGGATGCCGCGGTCACCCCTGCCAAGGAGGATCACCATGGGCTTCAGCGTGAACAACAACATCGCGGCGATGAACTCGTACCGCAACCTGTCGGTCACCGACAGCCAGATGAGCAAGTCGCTGGAGAAGCTCTCCTCCGGCTTCCGCATCAACCGCGCCGCCGACGACGCCGCGGGCCTGGCCATCTCCGAGGGCCTGCGCTCGCAGATCGGTGGCTTCAAGGTCGCCGTCCGCAACACCCAGGACGGCGTCTCGGTCGTGCAGACCGCGGAAGGTGCCCTCACCGAGACACACAAGATCCTCCAGCGCATGCGTGACCTGTCCGTGCAGGCCAACAACAACGGCTCCCTGAACGACGACGCCAAGAAGAACATCCAGTCCGAGATCGGGCAGCTCAAGTCCGAGCTGGACCGGATCGCCGGCACCACCACCTTCAACGGCAAGAAGCTGCTCGACGGCAACTACGCCACCACCTTCCAGGTGGGCGCGAACGCCGGCGAGACCATCTCGGTCAACATCGCCACCGCGATGGGCTCCGCCGGTCTCGGGGTCAGCGGCGTGGACGTGGCCGGCAAGGGCGCCTACACCAACGGGGCCACCGCGGCTGCCGGTGTCGTCGTCACCACCGCGGCCACCGACACCACGGCGGCGACTCTGGACCTCTCGGCCACGGGCACCAACGTCTTCGCCGGTGGCACCACTCACCAGGCCGCCTACGGCAGCCTCGAGGGCACGATCAGCTTCGGCGGCAAGACCCTGGACCTGGCCAGCGTCGACTACTCCAACGCCGATGGTGACGGCAACGCCGCCACGGTGGGCACCGACGCCCAGCACCTGGCCGTGCTGAACAAGGCCGCCGCCTCGGCGTTCGGTCTGGCCGACGGCGCAGCCCCGTTCGGCCACGCCGGTGCCGTCCTGACCTTCACCACCCCGGCCAACGTCGCCGGCTACACCGACGCCGGTGCCCTGAGCACTTCGGCCGGCGACATCGCCAAGGCCACCCCGACCTTCGCCGCCGCCAGCGGCGCCGAGGCCGCCATTGGCAAGATCGACGACGCGATCAAGTCGGTGTCGACCACTCGCGCCGACCTGGGTGCCATCCAGAACCGGTTCGAGCACACCATCAACAACCTCAACGTCGCCGTCGAGAACCTGTCGGCGTCCGAGAGCCGGATCCGCGACACCGACATGGCCCAGGAGATGACCAACTTCACCCGCACGCAGATCCTGACCCAGGCCGGCACCGCGATGCTGGCCCAGGCCAACCAGGCGCCCCAGGGCATCCTCCGCCTGCTGGGCTGATCCACCCTCACCACCTGAACACCCGATGAGGGGGAGGCCCCTCGGCCTTTCCCTCATCGGGTGCCGCACCTTGCTCTGCCCGGCTTTCCGTCACAGGTGCACGACCTCGAGGCGACGCAAAAGCTCTGTCCCATTCGAGTCAAGAACGGGACCGTCCCAGCCGTAACAGGTAGTGCACCACCCCGCAGCACGGATGCAGCGGGTCCAACCGGAAGCCCCGATTCCACGGAGGAACACCATGGGCATGAGCGTCAACAACAACATCGCGGCGATGAACTCGTACCGCAACCTGTCGGTCACCGACAGCCAGATGAGCAAGTCGCTGGAGAAGCTCTCCTCCGGCTTCCGCATCAACCGCGCCGCCGACGACGCCGCGGGCCTGGCCATCTCCGAGGGCCTGCGCTCGCAGATCGGTGGCTTCAAGGTCGCCGTCCGCAACACCCAGGACGGCGTCTCGGTCGTGCAGACCGCGGAAGGTGCCCTCACCGAGACGCACAAGATCCTCCAGCGCATGCGTGACCTGTCCGTGCAGGCCTCCAACGAGGGCTCCCTGAACGGCGACGCCAAGAAGAACATCCAGTCCGAGATCGGGCAGCTCAAGTCCGAGCTGGACCGGATCGCCGGCACCACCACCTTCAACGGCAAGAAGCTGCTCGACGGCAACTACGCCACCACCTTCCAGGTGGGCGCGAACGCCGGCGAGACCATCTCGGTCAACATCGCCACCGCGATGGGCTCCGCCGGTCTCGGGGTCAGCGGCGTGGACGTGGCCGGCAAGGGCGCCTACACCAACGGGGCCACCGCGGCTGCCGGTGTCGTCGTCACCACCGCGGCCACCGACACCACGGCGGCGACCCTGGGCCTCTCGGCCACGGGCACCAACGTCTTCGCCGGTGGCACCACTCACCAGGCCGCCTACGGCAGCCTCGAGGGCACGATCAGCTTCGGCGGCAAGACCCTGGACCTGGCCAGCGTCGACTACTCCAACGCCGATGGTGACGGCGACGCCGCCACGGTGGGCACCGACGCCCAGCACCTGGCCGTGCTGAACAAGGCCGCCGCCTCGGCGTTCGGTCTGGCCGACGGCGCAGCCCCGTTCGGCCACGCCGGTGCCGTCCTGACCTTCACCACCCCGGCCAACGTCGCCGGCTACACCGACGCCGGTGCCCTGAGCACTTCGGCCGGCGACATCGCCAAGGCCACCCCGACCTTCGCCGCCGCCAGCGGCGCGACGTCGGCGATCGGCGACATCGACAGCGCCATCAAGTCGGTGTCGACCACTCGCGCCGACCTGGGTGCCATCCAGAACCGGTTCGAGCACACCATCAACAACCTCAACGTCGCCGTCGAGAACCTGTCGGCGTCCGAGAGCCGGATCCGCGACACCGACATGGCCCAGGAGATGACCAACTTCACCCGGACCCAGATCCTGACCCAGGCCGGCACCGCGATGCTGGCCCAGGCCAACCAGGCGCCCCAGGGCATCCTGAAGCTGCTGGGCTGATCCACCCGCACCACCTGAACACCCGGTGAGGGGGGAGGCCCTCGGGCCTCCCCCCTCACTGGCGCTCCACCCCTGATCCCCGAACCACGGAGGCACCGGCATGGCGGGCATGAGCGTGAGCACGGGCCTCATCTCGGGCATCGACTACAGCACCATGATCACCCAGCTGATGCAGGTGGAGGCCAACCCGCAGACGCTGCTCAAGCAGCAGCTGTCCGCCACCAAGTCCGACGCCGCCGCCTACCGCGCGGTCAACACCCGGTTCGACGCCCTGCGCACTGCCGCGGCCGCGCTCACCGACGCCACCGCCTGGACCTCGACCAAGGCGAGCAGCTCGGACCCCTCCGTGACCGCGACCGCCTCCATCGGCGCGGCCACCGGGTCGCTGAGCTTCACCGTCACGAGCCTGGCGGCGACCCACTCCGTCTACAGCACCGGCAGCTGGGCCACGGCCGACACCGCGCTGAACCCGAACGGCCCGACCACCCTCACCATCGCCGGGGTCGGCGTCACGCTGACCGCCGGCCAGACGGTGAACGACGCCGTCAAGGCCATCAACGCCTCCACCGCCGGGGTCACCGCCGTGGCGATCGACACCGGCGCCGGCGTCCGGCTCCAGCTCACCTCCAAGACCTCCGGTGCGGCCGGCACCTTCACCGTGAGCGGGGACGTCGCCGTCACGGCCCTCACCACCGGCACCGACGCCAAGCTCCGGGTCGGGGACGCGACCCAGGGCTACGACGTGACCTCGTCGACGAACACCTTCACCGACGTGCTCCCCGGGAGCACGTTCACGGTCAGCAAGAAGGACGCCGCGGCCACCGTGACCGTGGCCAAGGACCCGGACGCGACGGCCACGAAGGTGCAGAGCCTCGTCGACGCGGCGAACTCCCTGCTCTCGGCGGTCTCCTCCTACACCGACGCCGACAGCTCCGCGGCGATCCTCAAGGGCGACAGCACGCTGCGCGGCCTGTCGACCCAGATCCTCAGCGTCGTCTCCAGCGCCGTCGGCGGGAAGTCGGCCTCCACGGTCGGCATCGAGCTCACCCGCGACGGCCAGCTCACCTTCGACAAGGCGGCCTTCACCACGGCTCTGAGCAGCGACCCGGCCGCGACGCAGGCGCTGCTCTCCGAGAGAAAGATCGTCAGCGCGGGCACCGACGGGATCAGCGGCAACGCCGACGACGTGACCTCCCCGGTCGGCTTCGCCGCCCAGCTCGAGCTGCTGGCCAAGGGCGCCAGCGACAGCACGACCGGCTCGCTGGTGCTGCTCGCCAAGAGCGGGGACTCCCTGGCCAAGGACATCGAGGACCGGATCGCCGCCTGGGACATCCGGCTCGAGATGCGCAAGACCACGCTGACCCGACAGTTCACCGCGATGGAGACCGCGCTGAGCTCGATGCAGAACCAGGCGGCCTGGCTCACCTCGCAGATCGCCGGGCTGCCCTCCTGGTCCTCCTCCAAGTAGTCCTGACCCGCTGCCGCGTCTTCCCCTGGAGCCCCGAACCGATGAGCACCGCTTCCCTCCGCGCCCGCTACCTGGGTGACACGGTCACGACCGCCTCCCCACAGCGACTGCTGGTGATGCTGTACGACCGCCTCGCCCTGGACCTGGAGCGCGGGCATGCCGCCCTGACCGCGGGTGACCGTGACGCGGCGACCGAGCAGCTGCAGCACGCCCAGGACGTCGTCTTCGGTCTGCTGGAGAGCCTGCAGGTCGACGCCTGGGACGGCGCTCCCCGGCTGGCCGCCCTCTACAACTGGCTGATCACCGAGCTCGGCTCCGCGATCGTCAAGGGCGACCTGCGCCGGGTCGCCGACTGCCGCAGGATCGTCGAGCCGCTGCGCGACGCGTGGCGGGAGGCCGCGGCCTCCCTCGCCGTGGCTCCCGCGTGACCGGCGGCCCGCCTGCCGGGCGCAACCGGGTCGGGGACGTCCCCGCCCTGGCCGGCGGGCGGAACTGGCCGGCGGTGCTGGACGCGCTCGAGGGCGACGTGTACGAGGCCGAGGAGACCCTCGCCCGCGGCCGGGCCGAGGAGATCGCAGCCTGGGGCCGCCGGTCCACCGACTGGATCCCGCCGAGCAACCTGGGCCCGCTGCCCGACGACCTGAGGGAGCGCGCCGCCCGGCTGTTGCAACACCAGCTGGCGGTCGCCGAGGAACTGGTCGAGCGGATCACCCAGTCGCAGAAGCAGCGGGACGTCGCCGCCCGGATGTCCTACGCACCGACCCGGCCGGTCGCCTCCTTCATCGACCGGGTGCTCTGACCTCACCCGCAGCACCGGCACTCCCCCGTCCCCCGGGGCCGAAGACGCGACTTCGGCCCCGGGGGACGTGTGCGTTGTGTGACGGGAAGTGCCCGATCGGGTGCAAGTGGTCATGACAGCTGCTGCCGCTGCCGATGACTCAAGGGCACGGAACGCACCAACTTCGCCACGGATCGGCGGCCCCCTCGCTCCCAGGTTCCCCTGGGAGCGCGTCCCGCCGTACCCGGAGGTACCTCGTGCTCCGTCGCTCCCTGCTGGGCGTCCGGTGATCACCGACTCGACCATGACGGCGCTGCACGCGTCCCTCACCGGACTGCAGCAGCGCCAGCGGGTGACCGCCGACAACATCGCCAACGTCCAGACGCCGGGCTTCCTGGCCGGCCGGGTCGACTTCGAGTCGACCCTGCAGAACGAGATCGCCAACGGGCAGGTCGCGGCGGGCGGCCGGAATTCCGTCACCCGCTCGATGGACCCGACCCGGACCGACGGCAACAACGTCAACCTGGACACCGAGACGGTCATCGCCACCGAGACCGGCTTGCGCTACCAGCTGTCGATCAGCGCCCTGGACGGCAAGTACGCCCTGCTGCGCTCCGCCCTGCGGACCCAGTGATGGCGGTCTTCGACACGCTGCGCATCGGTGGCTCGTCGCTGTTCGTCCACCGCAAGTGGATGGACGCCGTCGCGGACAACATGGCCAACATCAACACGGTCAACGGCCCGGGCGAGGACGCCTTCCAGGAGCGGATGATCGTCGCCGAGGCCGTCCAGTACGGCTCCGGCCAGGGCGGCGTGCGCGTCGCCGGCACCGAGCTCGGCAGCGCCGAGGGCCGGATGGTCTACGAGCCGAGCAACCCCCTGGCCGACGACGAGGGCTACGTCCGCTACCCCGACATCGACCTCGGCGACCAGATGACCCAGCTGCTGATGGCCCAGCGTGGCTACCAGGCCAACCTGGCCACCATCAGGAGCGCCACCGAGGCCTACCAGCAGGCCCTCCAGCTCGGGAAGGGCTGATCATGACCTCGCCCATCGCAGGGATCTCCATCGGGATGCCGGGCATCACCGACGTCACCGGGGTCGCCGGCGCCGCCAACGCCGCCGCTCCGCGCTCCGTGTCCGGAGACGGCGGCTTCGCCGCCGTCCTCACCGGCTCGATCGACTCGCTGAACGCCGTGCAGGGCAACGCGGACGCCCTCGCGCTGCAGGCCGCCACCGGCGACCTGCAGGACGCCCACGACTACATGATCGCCAGCACTGAGGCCCGGCTGGCCACCGACACCGTGGTGACCCTGAAGAACTCGGCGGTCGCGGCCTTCACCGAGATCATGCGGATGCAGATCTGATGCCCGCCGCGCTCGCCGGACCGATGGACCGGGTCCGCACGCTGCTGGCGACGATCAGCGCCGGCCAGAAGATCGTCATCGGTCTGCTGCTGGCCGGGCTGCTCCTCGGCGGCTTCTTCTTCACCCGGTGGGTCACCGCGCCCACGCTGTCGCCGCTGTTCAGCAACCTCGCCTCCACCGACGCCTCGGCGATCGTGGAGGAGCTCAACGCCCAGGGGGTCGCCTACGAACTCACCGACGGCGGCCAGACGATCATGGTGGCCAAGGAGAAGGTCTACGACCTGCGCCTGGCGATGAGCGGCCAGGGCCTGCCGGCCGGTGACGAGACCGGCTACTCCCTGCTGGACGAGCAGGGCATCACCACCAGCGAGTTCCAGCAGCAGGTCTCCTACCAGCGTGCGCTGGAGGGCGAGCTCGCCACCACCCTCAAGGCGCTGGACGGCGTCCGGTCGGCCGTGGTGCACGTCGCGCTCCCCAAGGACGACGTCTTCGCCACCGAGGAGGGCAAGCCGACCGCGTCGGTCCTGCTCGACCTCGCCCCCGGAACGAGCCTCGCCGGCGAGCAGGTGCAGGCGGTCACCCACCTGGTCTCCTCCAGCATCGAGAAGATGGACCCGGCCGACGTCACGGTCGCCGACTCCACCGGCGCGGTCCTCTCCGCCGCCGGGGAGGGCGCGTCCTCCGCTGCCGGCGACGCCCAGTCGCAGATGGAGCAGGAGTTCGAGGGCCGGCTGGCGGCCAACGCCCAGCAGATCCTCGACCGGGTCGCCGGTCCCGGCAACGCGGTCGTGTCCGTGCGAGCCGACCTGGACTTCGACCAGCGCGGCACGACGATCGAGAGCTACGACTTCAACGAGGGCACCCCGGCCCTGTCGGAGAGCACCACCATCGAGAACTACGAGGGCAACGGGGCCGCCGTCGGCGGGGTGCTCGGTGCCGAGGACCTCGGGGTCAACGGCAACGGCGAGTCCGCCTACGACAAGGAGACGGCCACCCGGAACAACGCCGTCGACAAGACCGTGGAGACCATCGAGGGAGCGCCCGGTGCCGTCGAGCGGCTGACCGTCTCGGTGGTGATGGACCAGGCCGCGGCCGGCGCGCTGAACCAGGCGCAGGTCCAGGACCTGATCGGCAACGCGGTCGGCCTGGACGTCGCCCGCGGGGACGCCATCACGGTCGCCGCGATGGCCTTCGACCAGACCGCCGCCGAGCGGGCCGCGGCCGACCTGGCAGCCGCCGAGGAGGCGGAGAAGACCGCCCAGATGTGGTCGATGATCAAGACCGGCGGCATCGCCCTCGGCATCGCCCTGCTGGTGCTCATCGTGTGGCTGCGCTCGCGGCGCAACCGCGAGGAGTACGAGGAGTACGAGGACGAGGAGACCGAGGAGCGCATCCAGGTCGAGAGCGTCCGGGACCCGGCCCTCGACGACCGGACGGCGCTGCTGGAGGCCCAGCAGCGCGAGCGGGTGCGCGGCGAGATCTCGGAGATGGTCAGCGACCGTCCCGACGAGGTCGCCACGATGCTGCGCGGCTGGTTCGCCGACGCCAAGTGAGCGCACGGTCCGGGGCCTCCCCCGGCGGGGCAGCCGCCCTGCCGGGTGGGGCCCCGGACTGCCGATGCAGGAGGTGGGCGCCGGTGGCGTCCCGGAACGACAAGAGGACTGCCGTGAGCATCGCGAAGGGAGCTGAGCAGTGAGCATCGCCAGCGTCGAACAGCTCGTCGGGGTGCCGGCGACGACGCCGTCCGTGCAGCTCGCCAAGCCCCGCAAGGAGCTGCCGGGCCTGCGCAAGGCCGCGGTGTTCCTGGCCCAGCTGACCAAGGAGGAGGCCGGCGCCGTCCTCGCCCAGCTGCGCCCCTCCGAGGTCGAACAGCTGACCAGCGAGCTCATGGCGCTGCAGCGGGTCGACGGCAGGGACGTCGACGAGGTGCTCGGCGAGTTCCACTCGCTCATGCAGGCCCGCCGCTTCGTCGGCACCGGCGGCATCGAGTTCGCCCGCGAGGTGCTCGCCGCGGGGCTGGGCGAGGAGAAGGCCGACGGCATCCTCTCCCGGCTCAACGTCGTCTACACCGAGCTGCCCTTCGCCTCGCTGCGCAACAGCGACGTCCGGCAGCTGGTCACCTTCCTGAAGGACGAGCACCCGCAGGTCGTGGCCCTCGTGCTGGCACACCTGCCGGCGCCGCAGTCGGCCGAGGTGCTGTCGGGCTTCCCGCCGGACCAGCAGGCCGACGTCGCCTACCGGATCGCGATGATGGACCGCACCGCCCCGGAGATGGTCCGGATGGTCGAGGAGGAGCTCGGCCGCCGGATGGGCTCCCTGCTGGCCTACCAGGACATGGCGACCGTCGGTGGCGTCGAGACGCTGGTGGAGATCATCAACCGTTCCTCCCGGCCCACCGAGCGCTCGATCCTGGAGTGGCTGGAGAACAGCGACCCGGAGCTGGCCGAGCGGATCCGCTCGCAGATGTTCGTGTTCGAGGACATCGTCACCATCGACGACCGGTCGCTGCAGCTGGTGCTGCGCGACGTCGAGGCCAACGACCTGGCCACCGCGCTCAAGGGCGTGAAGGCCGACGTCCGGGACAAGGTGGTCCGCAACCTCTCCGAGCGCGCCGGGGAGAACCTGCTCGAGGAGATCGAGCTGCTCGGCCCGGTCCGCACCCGGACCGTCGAGGAGGCCCAGGCCAAGATCGTGGCGGTCATCCGCACCCTCGAGGAGCAGGGTGCGCTGACCATCTCGCGGGGCGGTGAGGATGACTTCGTCGCCTGACGGCAGCGGCCGCGAGACCCTGCTGCTGCGCGGGGCACCGGCCGCCGGCGCCGTCCCCTACCAGCGCGTGCCCCAGGGTGCGCCGGTGTGGGGACGTCCGTCGGCGGTGCGCCCCGCCGCGCAGGACGCCGCCGCGCCGGCCCCGGCCGCACCGGTCCCCCCGCCCCGGGCGCCGCGGGCGCCCTCCGTCGTCCCCCCGGTCGCCGCCCAGCCCACCGCGGCGCACAGCGACCAGGCCGCCACCGCGCGGGTCGGGCTCCGGCTGGGCGAGGTCTACGCCGAGCAGCTGGCCCGGCTGCGGGCGGAGGCCCGCCGGGACGGCTGGGCCGCCGGCCACGCCGAGGGCCTCGTCGCCGCCGAGCAGGTCGTCCGCGCCGCCGAGCAGGCCGCCGAGGAGCGGCTCGCCGACGTGCAGGCCCGCTGGGAGCGCCGGCTCGCCTCGGCCACCGCGGCCATGGGCGCCGCCGTCGAGCGGCTGGACGGCACCGCCGCCCCGGTGGTCGACGAGCTGCGGGACAGCATCCTGGACGCCGTCGTCATCCTGGTCGGCGACCTGTTCGGCCGGGAGCTGGCCATGGCGGCGGAGCCCGGCCTGGACGCCCTGCGCCGGGCCCTGACCCTGTGCCCCGACGACGTGCCGGTCGTCGTCCGGCTGCACCCCGACGACCTCGCGGAGGTGCCGGCCGAGGCGCTGGCCCAGCTGCCGGCGTCGGTCACCGTCCGCGGGGACGCCGACGTCGAGCGGGCCGGCGCGCTGGCCGAGGCCGGCACCCAGCGGGTCGACGCCCAGCTGAGCGCGGCGCTGGACCGCGTCCGCGAGGTGCTCCGGTCATGAGGGCGACCGTCGACGCCCTGGACAGCAGCGACCTCATCGACAGGGCGCGTGCGGCCGCCCGCCCCCAGCTCACCGGCATCGTCACCGGCGCGATGGGCCTCACCCTCTCCGTCGAGGGCGTCTCGGCGGCCGTCGGCGACCTGGTCGAGGTCCGCACCGGCCCGCAGCCGCTGCTGGCCGAGGTGGTCGCCGTGCAGCGGGACCGGCTCACCTGCATGCCGCTGGGCGACCTCTCCGGCGTCCGCTCCGGCGCCCGGGTGCGGGCCACCGGCATGCCCCTGCAGGTACCGGTCGGCGAGGCGCTGCTCGGCCGGGTGCTCGACGGGCTGGGCCGGCCGATGGACGGCGGCCCCCCGCTGGGCAGCGCGATCCGGTACGTCGACCTCACCAGCCAGACGCCCAACGCGCTGACCCGGGCACGGGTGAACCGGCAGCTGGCCACCGGCGTGCGGGCCCTGGACACCCTCGTCCCGGTCGGCCGCGGCCAGCGGCTGGGCATCTTCGCCGGCTCCGGCGTCGGCAAGTCCACGCTGATGAGCCAGATCACCCGGGGCACCGACGCCGACGTGCGCGTCATCGGGCTGATCGGTGAGCGTGGCCGGGAGGTCCGCGAGTTCCTCGAGGAGGACCTCGGTCCGGAGGGCATGGCGAACACCGTCGTCGTCGTCGCCACCTCCGACGAGCCACCGCTGGTGCGGTTGAAGGCGGCGTTCGTCGCCACCCGGATCGCCGAGGGCTTCCGCGACCAGGGCCGGGACGTGCTGCTGATGATGGACTCGATCACCCGCACGGCGATGGCCCAGCGCGAGGTGGGGCTCTCCGCCGGCGAGCCCCCGGCCACCCGCGGCTACCCGCCGAGCGTCTTCGCCATGATGCCCAAGCTGCTGGAGAAGGCCGGCACGTCCACCACCGGCTCGATCACCGGCCTCTACACCGTGCTGGTGGAGGGCGACGACCACAACGAGCCGATCGCCGACACCGCCCGGTCGATCCTCGACGGCCACGTCGTGCTCACCCGCAAGCTCGCCACCGCCGGGCACTTCCCGGCGATCGACGTGCTCGAGTCGATCTCCCGGGTCGCCACCACCATCGTCCCGTCGCCGCAGATGACCGACGCCCGGGAGGTCCGCCGGATGATGGCCGCACTGCGCGACGTGCGGGAGCTGATCGAGATCGGCGCCTACCAGACCGGCTCGGACCCGCTCGTCGACCGGGCCCGCCGGCTGGTGCCGCAGATCGACGCCTTCCTGCGGCAGACCGTGGACGACCCGACCTCGACCCCCGAGGCGTTCGCCCGGCTGCACGCGATCGCCACCACGGCGTGAACGACCTGCGGTGAGACAGCCGGCCTTCCGCCTGGAACCGGTGCTGAAGCTGCGCCGGACCGAGGAGCGCGCCGCCGCCCTCGCGTCGGCCCAGGCCGCCCGCGAGGCGACCGAGGCCGCCGAGCGCGCCGAGCAGGACGCCGCCGCGCTGACCGGGCGAGCGCTGCCCGGGCACCCCAGCGGTTCCGCCTTCATCGCCGCGATGGTCGCATCGGCCGCTGCGGCTGCCGATGTGTCTGCTGCACGGGCACTGGCCGTCGCACGCGCCGAGCAGGCCGAACTGGTCCGCGCCCGGTGGACCGCCGCCGCCCAGCGCACCAAGGGCCTCGAACGCCTGCGCGAGCGGCACGTGGCGGCGTTGCAGGAGGCGGCCGACGCCGCCGAGGAACGCGTGGTCGACGACCTGGTCACCCGCCAGCACAGCACCACCAGGACGAGCAGGGAGGAGACGACGTGGACGGACTGATCGCGGTGCACAGCCGGATCGGGCAGATCCAGGCACGCTTCACCCCGCCGGTGACCCAGCAGGCCGCCTGGACCAGCGCGGCCTCCGCCGCCGGCCTCACCGCCAGCACCCCGGCGAGCGCAGCCGGAGCGAGCACCGCAGCGACCGACACCGGCGCCGAGGTCGTCGGTGCAGCGACCAAGTACCTCGGCGTCCCCTACAAGTGGGGCGGCACCGACCCGGCGACGGGCCTGGACTGCTCCGGCTTCACCCAGCGGGTCTACGCCGACCTCGGGATCAGCATCCCCCGCACGTCCGCCCAGCAGGCCACCGCCGGCCGGCCGGTCGCCTCCCTGACCGAGGCCCTCCCCGGCGACCTGGTGTTCTTCGACAACACGTCCTCCCGGCCCGGCATCGACCACGTCGGGCTCTACATCGGCGGCGGCAAGATGATCGCCGCCCCGCAGGCCGGCGAGGTGGTCAAGGTGCAGGACGTCGGCAACCCGACCTTGATCCGCCGGGTGCTGCCCGAGGGCGCCAGCACCACCCCCGTCGCCCCTGCGGCCGGCGGCGGCCTCGCCGGGGTGCCCTACGCCGACCTCTTCGCCCAGGCCGGCGCCCGGCACGGCGTCTCCCCCGCACTCCTGGCCGCGGTCGCCAAGACCGAGTCCGGCTTCAACAGCTCCGCCAGGTCGTCCGCGGGCGCCACCGGGCTGATGCAGTTCATGCCCGCCACCGCCAAGGGGCTCGGCGTGGACGCCCTCGACCCCGCGTCCTCGATCGACGGCGCCGCCCGCTACCTGAGCCAGCTGACCAAGCAGTTCGGCTCCACCGAGCTGGCGCTCGCCGCGTACAACGCCGGCCCGGGCACGGTGCAGCGCCACGGCGGCATCCCGCCCTACCCCGAGACCCAGTCCTACGTCCAGAAGGTCACCAGAGCCGCGGAGGCCTACGCATGAGCAGCCCGACCACCCTGCCGGTGATCTCGGCCCCGGCCCGTTCCGGTGCTGCCGGCCACGGCTCGACCGGCCGGACCGCCGCCGGCGACCGCGCACCCGCGTTCGCCAGCGCCCTCGACGACGCGCTCGGCAGCGAGCGCGGCCCCTCCCGCGCGTCCCAGCGGGCGGCCGACCGCGCGACCGAGCGGGCGGCGGACCGGTCCGCCGTCCGGTCCCCGGACCGCGCCGCCGCCGGCCGGCCCGACCGCACCGCCGACGCCTCCGCCGACCGGGTCGACCGCACCGTCGACGCCCCCGCCGACCGGGTCGACCCGTCGGCGGCCGACCCCGCGGCGGAGGCCGCCGACGGCAGCACCGACGCCGCCACCGCTCCCCCGGTCCCCCTGCAACCCGGGCTGTGGGCGCTGCTGGCCGCGGCCGCGCCCCTGACCGCGGAGAGCACCGCGGGCCTGGGGACGACGGCCGCCGCGGCGGGTCTGATCGGCGCCGTCACCGGCGCCGGGCAGTCCGCCGACGGCTCGGCCACCCTGGTGGGCCTGCCCGCTGCGGCGATGCCGCCGCCGGCCACCGCAGCCGCCACCCCGGTTCCGGCCACGCCGCTGCCCGCCCCGCTCCTGCCCGCGCCGACCGTGCCCGCGCTGGCCGTCCCCGCCGCCGTCGATGCGACCGCAGCGCTGGCCGAGGCCGCCGGGCTCACCGTCGTCGTCGACCCGGCCGGTGCCCCGGCGGCGCTCCCCGCGACCGGTCCAGCTCCCGCAGGCGCTCCCGGTGCCGACCCGGCGGCCACCATCGACACCGCGGGGACGCCGCTGCTGCTGCCGCCCACTGGCGACGCCCCGGACACGGCGGGCACGGGGTCGGGGAGCGCCGGGGACGAACCCACCCCGGCGGCTGCCGGGCCGACGGCATCGGCCGCCGAGGCCGACGGCGTGTTCGGGCTCCCCGGCCCGACAGCGGCTGTCGCCCCGTCCGCCGCGACGGCCGGGGCTGCGGTGCCGGCCGCGGCGGAGACCCCCGTCGCCGCCCAGCTCGGCCGCCAGCTCGCCGTGCTGCACAACGCCCCGGACGGCAGCCAGACCATGACCGTGGTCCTCACCCCGGACGACCTGGGCCCGGTGTCGGTCCAGGTCACCATCGCCCGCGGCGTGCTCGACGTGACCCTGCACGGGGCGCACGAGGCCGGCCGGCAGGCGCTGCTGGACGCCCTGCCCGACCTGCGCCGCGAGCTCGACAGCGCCGGCCTGACCGCCGGCCGGGTCGAGGTGGGCGCGGACGGCGGCGACGCCGGCACGGGTGCGCGGACCGCGCAACAGCTGTTCGACGCCCAGACCGGTCAGCAGGGCCGCTCCGGCCAGCCCGACCAGCAGGGCAGCCGGCGCAGTGACGGGCAGACCACCGACCCCCTCGGCCGCGGCAGTGCCGCCCTGGCCGCCGACCAGTCCACGCCAGCCGGCGTGGACGTCCGCGTCTGATCTGGAGACCGTGCGATGACCACCCCGATCACCGGGACCGTCGGTACGCCGACCACCACCGCGACCACCGCGACCGACCGCTCGGACCAGATGGGCAAGGACACCTTCCTCAAGCTGCTGGTCGCGCAGATGCGCTTCCAGGACCCGAGCAACCCGACCAGCAGCAGCGAGTTCATGGCCCAGACCGCGACCTTCACCCAGGTGGAGAAGCTCGAGGAGATCGCGAAGCAGAACGCCGAGCTGCTCACCCTGCAGCGCTCGCTGAGCGCCGGCGCACTCGTCGGCAAGCACGTGGCCTACACCGCCGACGACGGCACCACGGTCACCGGCGCCGTCTCCTCGGTGATCGTGACCGGCGGCAGCGAGCCGCGGGCGGTGGTCGGCGACAAGGCCGTGCCGCTGGGCCGGATCACCGAGATCACCCTCCCCGAGGTCGACACCCCCGCCACCACCACCCGCTGACCTGGCGTCCCCGCCTCCCCACACCGATCGCGAGGAGCTCCACCGTGCTTCGTTCCATGTTCTCGGCCATCTCCGGCCTGCGCGCCCACCAGACCAAGCTCGACGTCGCCGGCAACAACATCGCCAACGTCAACACGGTCGGCTTCAAGGCCAGCCAGACCGTCTTCGAGGACACCCTCAGCCAGGTGCTCCGCAACGGTGCCGCGCCGAACGGCGACGTCGCCGGGACCAACCCGGCGCAGGTCGGGCTCGGCGTCAAGGTCGCCGGCATCACCACGAACTTCGGCCAGGGCTCGACCCAGAACACCGGCCGGGCCAGCGACTTCATGATCAGCGGCGACGGCTTCTTCGTCACCAAGGTGGGCAACGAGAGCCTCTACACCCGGGCCGGTTCCTTCGACACCGACGGCGTCGGCAACCTGGTCACGCCCGACGGGGCGAAGCTGCAGGGCTGGATGGCCAACGCGCTCGGTGTGGTCGACCCCAACGGCCCGATCCAGGATCTGCGCATCCCGACCGGTCAGGTGCTCGCCCCGGTCGCCACCACCGGAGCCGCCATCGGCGGCAACCTCTCCGCCGGTGCCACGCCCGCCGACACGGCCGTGACGTCGCAGATCCAGATGTACGACGACCTGGGCAACCCCCACCCGGTGAGCGTGTCCATGACCAAGGTCGCGACCCCGGAGAACACCTGGTCGGTGGCGTTCGCGGACACCTCCGCCCCGCCGCCGGGGACGCTCACCGCCACCCCGACGACCGTCACCTTCGCCGCAGACGGCACACTCCCCGCTGCCCAGCAGCAGATCGTCATCACCGCGGGCGGTGGTGCCTGGACCCGAGACGTGACGGTCGACCTGTCCGGGCTCACCCAGTTCGGCGGCAAGAGCGACGCCGCGGCCAAGACCACCGCCCAGAGCGGCTCGGCGATGGGCGTGCTGGAGGGCTACTCGCTGGCCAACGACGGCACGATCGTCGGCATCTACTCCAACGGGCTGCGGCAGAACATCGGCCAGCTGGCGCTGGCCACCTTCGTGAACCCCGGCGGCCTGGAGAAGGCGGGCAACAGCTCCTACCGGGCCGGCGACAACTCCGGCAACCCGCTCGTCGGGCAGGCCGGCACCGGTGGCCGCGGCAGCCTGTCGGCCGGCGCACTGGAGATGTCCAACGTCGACCTGGCCGAGGAGTTCACCGGGCTGATCGTGGCCCAGCGCGGATTCCAGGCCAACAGCCGCGTGATCACCACCTCCGACGAGATCCTCCAGGACCTCGTCCAGCTCAAGCGCTGATCCCCCTCCCCACCGAGATGGCCATTCCGGTGGGGGGTGAGGCGCTCACCTGCACGGATGGCCCGGTCACCCCGATGGGGGGACCGGGCCGTTCAGCTCAAGCACCGCCCTCGACACGCCGATGACCTGACTGCGGCGCGATGAGGCCCGTTCGTGGCGACCTCGCCACACCCGACCCCTGGAGCAGTCCGTGATCCGTCTGACGCGCCTCAACGGCGAGCACTTCGTGCTCAACGTCGAGCTCATCCAGCGCGTGGAGGGCCACCCCGACACCGTCGTCACGCTCCGCGACGACACCAAGTACGTCGTCACCGAGACCGTCGACGAGGTGGTCCGCGCGGTGCGTGACTACCGGGCCAGCATCCAGGCGGTCGCCTTCCAGATGGACCGCGGCGAGTACCGGATGCCGACCGCACACACCGTGAAGGGCACCGAGGACTCCTCGGTCGTGCCGTTCCCGAGCCGAGAAGAGCGCTGAGCCATGGACCCCGCCACCCTGATCGGGTTCGTCGTCTCCATCATCGCCCTGGTCGTCTTCATGATCCTGGAGGGCGCCGACCCGACGTCGCTGATCTTCCTCCCGGCGATCGTCCTGGTGGTCGTCGCCACCTTCGGCGCGGCGATGGCCAGCCAGACGATGGACGACCTGAAGAAGATGCCCACCTGGTTCAAGATGGCCGTGCTGCCGGCCAAGGTGCCGCCGGCCACCGAGCAGATCCAGACGCTGGTCAGCCTGGCCGAGAAGGCCCGCAAGGAGGGGCTGCTCGCGCTCGAGGCGCAGGTCAAGGACATCGACGACCCGTTCCTCAAGCGCGGGTTGCAGATGAGCATCGACGGCACCGACCCGGAGGACCTGCGCAGCATCCTCGAGGGCGAGATCTCGGCCAAGAAGACCGAGGACAAGGTCGCCGCCAAGTTCATGAACAACATGGGCGGCTACGCGCCGACCATCGGCATCCTCGGCTGCATCGTCGGCCTGATGAACGTGATGGGCAGCCTCAGCAACCCCGAGGCGCTGGGCCCGATGGTCTCCGCGGCGTTCATCGCCACGCTGTGGGGCGTCATGGCGGCCAACTTCTGGTTCCTGCCGATGGGCGCGAAGATCCTGCGGGTCAGCGCGCTGCAGGCCGCGCAGATGGAGCTGCTCGTCGAGGGCATCGCGGAGATCCAGGCAGGGACCAGCCCGCGGACCGTGCGCGCCAAGCTGAGCTCGCTGGTGCCGCCGAGTGAGCAGCAGCGCGAGGCGGCATGAGCAAGGGCGGCGGGCACGGCGGCCACGGTGGCCGCCGGGCCAAGAAGCACGAGGAGCACGAGGAGCACGAGAACCACGAACGGTGGCTGGTGTCCGGCTTCGACATGATGACGCTGCTGTTCGTGCTCTTCGTGGTGCTCTACGCGATGAGCTCGATCGACCTGGCCAAGTTCACCGCCTTCGCCAACGGCGCGCGGGACGGCGCCGGCGCCCCGGTGACCATCCTCAACGACGGCGCCGCCATCGACGCGCCGGTCGAGAACGACAGCCCGCTGAAGCCGGTCCAGGTGGCCCAGGAGGCGGCCATCGACGGCACCGCCCAGACCGAGGCGGAGCTGGCAGCGGCGGTGGCGGCCGCCGAGGCGGAGGCGCGGGCCGTCGCCGCCGAGGCGCAGTCGGCCTACGACCAGCTCGCGGCCGCGCGGGCGGCGATCGCCGCGGCGCTGGCCGCCGCCGGCCAGACCGGGGCCGCCCAGTTCATCATCGACGAGCGGGGCCTGGTCGTGCGTGTCGTCTCCGACCCGGTGCTCTTCGCGCCGGAGTCCGCGGCCCTCATGCCGCAGGGCGTCACCGTGCTGAACGCCATGGGGCCGGCGATCAAGGACCTGCCCAACCTGGTCCGGGTCGAGGGCCACGCGAACTCCCTCCCGGTCACCCGCGGCGGCCCGTGGCCGTCGAACTGGGAGCTGTCCGCCGTCCGGGCCACCACCGTGCTGCGGCACCTGGTGGACGCCAACGGCGTCGGGCAGAACCGGATGTCGGCAGTGGGCTACAGCGACACCCGGCCGCTCGTGCCGGACACCGACCCCAGCTACGTGACCGTGAACCGGCGGGTGGACGTCGTCCTCCTGTCCACCGCCTCCCCGGAGGCCAACGCGCTGCTGCCCGGCATCGAGGCAGCCACCCAGACCACCGGCACGACCTCCGAGGGGAGTCAGGAATGAGCAAGAGAAAGAAGGAAGAGCCCGAGGACTCCGACGGCGTCACGGGCGGCGGCAAGAAGAAGCTGCTGGTCATGGCGCTGGTCGCCGTGCTGGCGCTCGGCGCGGCCGCGTACTTCTTCGTCTTCAGCGGCAGCGGCGAGGCCGAGGCCGAGCCCGCGCCGGAGGCCGGCAGCGTCGTGCTGGCGGTGGAACCGGTGGCCATCAACCTGGCCGGCGGGAGCTACCTGAAGCTCGGCTTCACGCTGCAGTTCTCCCTCGCCTACGACGAGCACGCCGGCGGCGGCGGGCACGGCGCCGGCGCCACCCCGGACGGCTCCAAGGCCCTCGACATCGCCATCTCCCAGTTCTCCGGGGCTGCCCTGTCCGACGTGACGAGCAACCGGGAGGCGATGAAGGCCGCCTTCGAGGCAGCGGTCGTCGAGGCCTACCACGGCGACGTCTACGAGCTCTGGTACACGGAGTACGTCACCCAGTGACGCCGGAGGGCGTCCCACGCGGGACGCTCCTCCCCCATCGCCCCCATCGGGGCACACCTGCACCAGCCGGCGCCGAGCACATCGGCGCCGGCTGGTGTCCGGCGGTCAGGGTCACCGCACCCCCCGCCGATGAGGACATGCGTGAGCCTGTCCGACACCGTGGCCGACGCCCCGAGCGCCGCCGCCCCCCGACTCCCTGAGGGGCAGGGGCGCGTCCGGCGCCGGGAACCGCGCACCTACGACTTCCGTCGTCCGACGAAGCTCTCCCGCGAGCACGTCCGGATCCTGCAGATCACCCAGGAGTCCTTCGCCCGCCAGGCGACGACGACCCTGACGTCCCTGCTCCGCACCGGCGTCCGGGTCGAGCTGACCGGCATCGAGCAGTTCTCCTACGACGACTACATCGCCACCCTGCCGGCGTCCTGGTTCGTAGCGACCTTCACCCTCGAGCCGCTGGCCGGCAAGGGCGTGCTCGCCTGGCCGCTGGACACCGCGATGGCGATGGTCGACCACATGCTCGGCGGCTCCGGCGCCGGTGACCAGCCGAACCGGCCGATGACCGGCATGGAGAGCAGCATCACCGGCCACCTGCTGGCCCGGCTGCTCGACGAGCTCGGCCAGGCCTTCGCCCCGGTCACCACCTTGGCGCCGACGCTGGACAGCGTGGAGTACAACCCGCAGCTGGCCCAGGCCGCCTCCGGTTCCGAGACGGTCATGGTCGCCACCTACAGCATGCGGATCGGCGCCCGGGAGCCCGAGGTCACCCTCGTGCTGCCCTTCTCCTCCTTCGCCGGCCCGCTGAACAACGCCGCGTCCCCGCAGCTCTCGGAGACCGCGAAGCACAAGCGGCAGCGGGCGCTCGAGGCGATCACCGAACGGCTCAACGACGTCCCCGTCGACGTGAGCGTGCGGTTCAACCCGCTGGAGGTGCCCTCCGGTGACCTGCTGAGCCTCGCCGTCGGCGACGTGCTGCTGCTGCGCCACGCGCAGGACAGCCCGCTGCAGGTCACCACGAACGACGTGACGTTCGCCCACGCCCTCCCCAGCAACCACCGGCGCCGCCTGGCGGCCGAGATCGTCCCCGACACCGCGACCGGCGGAAAGGACCCCGCATGACCACCGCCTTCGGCACCGACCGCTCGTCGGACTCCGACACCATCGCCGCAGCCGTCGCTGCCGCGGCCCAGGCCGCAGCAGCCGCCATGCCCGCCGAGCTCGTCCTCCGGGCCGGGGAGACGGTGGCCGACCCCGAGTCGGTCCCCCTCCCCCCGACCCCCGGCGCGGCCGTCACCGCCGCACTGGGCGGGGAGGTCAGTGGCGACATCGTGCTGGTGCTCTCCGAGGAGATCGTCAGTGCGCTGACCAACAGCCCGGTCGGCCCGATGGACGTCGCCACCGCGCTGCGCCCCGCACTCGAGGCCGCCGCCGGTGCCCTCGGCCGGGTGCGGGTCGCGGCCGAGCGGGTCGAGGACGTCGTCGCGGCGCTGGACGGGCTGCGGGACAAGGGCGTCTTCCTCGCCGTGCCGCTGATCAACGGCACCGAGATCGCCGCCACCCTGGCCCTGCAGGTCACCCTGCCCCGCCCGCGCGAGCGGCGCGGCAGCCTGGACCTGCTGCGCAACGTGGCCATGGAGGTCACCGTGGAGATCGGTCGGACCCGGATGACTGTGTCCGAGCTGCTCTCCCTCTACCCCGGTGAGGTGATCGAGCTCGACCGCGCCGCCGGTGCCCCGGCCGACCTGCTGGTCAACGGCACCCTGATCGCCCGGGGCGAGATCGTCGTCGTCGACGAGGACTTCGGTCTGCGGATCAGCGAGATCGTGACCGAGGCCGGCGAGTACGGGGCTCCGCCCGCATGAGCTGGATGGTCTTCCGCCTGGTGCTGTCGCTGGTGTTCGTCGCCGCGGTCCTGCTCTTCGCCAGCAAGGTGGCGAAGAAGCGCGGGCTCGGCGGTGCCACCGGCGTCATCGAGGTCGTCGCCCGCCAGCGGATGGGCCGGGCCAGCAGCGTCTCGGTGCTGCGGGTCGCCGGCCGGGTGCTGGTGGTCGGCTCGACGGAGGAGCAGGTCACCCTGCTGGCCGAGCTGGAGGACGACGAGCTGCAGGCCGCGCTGGCCACCCAGGCCCGCCCCGGGACCACCGGCGCGAACGGCGCGACCACCGAGCTGCCCGCCGCCCGGGTGCCGGTGCCCCGCGCGAGCAGCGGCGCCCTGGCCGGCTCGGTGCTCGACCGCAGCACGTGGACGACGGCCGTGCACGAGCTGCGCGAGCGGACGGTGCGCCGCTGATGGCCGCCGTCCCCGTCCGGCTGCCGGTGCTCGCGCCGGCCCCCGGGCCCTCCCGTCGGCGCGCCGCCTGGCTGCTGCCGTTGCTGCTGCTGGGCACCGTCGTCCTGCTGGTCCTGCTGGCCGGCCCCGCGTCGGCCGCCCCGACCGCACCCACCCCGCCGTCCGAGCCGGTCGCCCCGGTGGTGGACGACGCTGGCCTGGACATCTCCATCGGCGGGGACAGCCCGAGCACCGCAGTGACGCTGATCCTGGCGATCACCGTGCTGTCGATCGCCCCCTCGGCCCTGCTCCTGGTCACCTCGTTCACCAAGATCCTCGTCGTGCTGGCGCTGACCCGGAACGCACTGGGCCTGCCCACCTCACCGCCGAACCAGGTGCTCACCGGGATCGCGCTGTTCCTGACCATCTTCGTCATGGGCCCGGTGCTCACCGAGGTCAACGACGTCGCCGTCCAGCCCTACCTCGACGGCGCGATCACCGCCTCGGCGGCCTACGACTCCGGCGTCGAGCCGCTGAAGACCTTCCTGCTGGCCAACACCCGGGACGACGAGCTCAAGCTGATGGTCGGGCTGTCCCGGGAGGAGGCACCGGCGGACGCCGCGGCGGTGAGCATGCTGACCCTGGTCCCGGCGTTCGTGCTCTCGGAGCTCAAGAGCGCCTTCATCATCGGCCTCGTCGTCTTCATCCCGTTCCTGGTGCTGGACATGCTGGTCAGCGCCGCGCTGATGGCGATGGGCATGATGATGGTGCCGCCGACGATCGTGTCGCTGCCCTTCAAGCTGATGCTCTTCGTGATCGTCGACGGCTGGGCGCTCGTCACCACGGCGTTGGTGGGGTCGTACGGATGAGCGACGCCGACGTCACCGAGATCGCCACCCAGACGATGATCGTCGCGGCGAAGGTGTCCGCCCCGATCCTGCTGACCGCCCTGCTGGTGGGCTTCATGATCTCGCTGTTCCAGGCGGCCACCCAGATCCAGGAACCCACCCTGTCCTTCGTGCCGAAGATGATCGCGGTGGCGATCGCACTGCTCGTGACCGGCAACTGGGTGCTCGCGGAGCTGGTCTCCTTCACCGATCAGCTGTTCGAGTCGCTGCCGCGGCTGCTCGGCAGGACCTGAGGCCGCAGTGGACCTCGAGGTCCCCTCCGCGACCCTCGCGGCACTGCTGCTGGCCAGCACGCGGGCGGCCGGGTTCATCGCCCTGGCCCCGCCGTTCAACTCCAACGGCATCCCGCGGGTGGTCAAGGGCGCACTCGCCCTCTGCATCGCCCTGGTCACCTTCCCGCACATCTCCGGCACCATCCCGGAGGTCACCGCCGGCTTCCTCATCGCGACTGCGGTCACCGAGGCGGTCATCGGCGCCGCACTGGGCTTCGTCGTCCAGCTGCTGTTCAGCGCCGTCCAGCTGGCCGGTGACCTGATCGACGTGACCGGCGGGTTCTCCCTGCAGCCGGCCTACGACCCGATGTCGCTGACCACGCAGGGGGTGATCGGCAGGCTCCACTACCTGCTCGCCATCACCCTGCTGTTCACCAGCAACGGACACCTGTTGCTGGTGCGGGGTTTCGTCACCTCCTACGAGGGGCTCCCCGTCGGCGGCTCCCTGCCCACCGACCAGCTGGGCTCGGTGCTCATCACCGCCTTCTCGATGATGTTCCTGGCCGCGCTTCAGATCGCCGGGCCGCTGGTGGCGGTGCTGCTGCTCGCCGACGTCGCCCTCGCGCTCCTCTCCAAGGCGGCACCGGCGCTGAACATCTTCGCCTTCGGCTTCCCGGTCAAGATCATGATCACCCTGACCCTGCTGGGGCTGACCTTCCCGCTGCTGCCGCCGGCGCTCGACGGGCTCCTGGACTCCGCGCTCGACGCGATGACCTCGCTGCGCAGCGGCTGACGTGGCGGGAGGTGACTGATGGCCAAGGACGGTCCCGGTGGTGAGAAGACCGAGAAACCGACACCGAAGAAGCTGAAGGACGCCCGCAAGGAAGGGCAGATCCCGCGCACCCAGGAACTGGGCACCTGGCTGGGCGCCGCCGCGGCGAGCGTCCTGCTGCCCATGCTCGTGGGCGGTGCGTTCAGCTCCATCCAGGAGCTGTTCGTGCAGGTCGGCGTGGTCGCCAACGACCCGCAGCTGGCCACCACGCAGGCGCTGTTCGGCACCGCGCTGGCCGTCTTCATGACCGCGCTGCTGCCGATGGCCCTGGCGATGATGGTGATCGGCACCGTCGCCTCCGCCGCCCAGGGCGGGGTCACCCTCGCCACGAAGGCGATGAAGCCGACCCTGAAGAAGCTGAACCCGTTCCCCGGGATCAAGAGGATGTTCGGCACCCAGGGCCTATGGGAGGCGACCAAGGCGATCATCAAGACCGTCGCGCTGGCCGTCGTCATCGGCGTGACGTCCGACAACGCCATGCAACTGGTCTCCGCCTCCGGTGCGCTGCCGCTGTCGGAGGTCGTGCACACCTTCACCGACTCCGCGGTGCTGATGTTCCGCGTCGTGGGCATCACCGGCCTGGTGATCGCGGTCGCCGACTACATCGTGGTGCGACACAAGATGATGAAGCAGCTCAAGATGAGCGTGTACGAGATCAAGCAGGAGCACAAACAGTCCGAGGGCGACCCCTACATGAAGGCCCAGCGCCGCTCGACCCAGCTGTCGATGTCCCGCAACCGGATGATGGCCGAGGTCGCCGACGCCGACGTGCTCCTGGTCAACCCCACCCACGTCGCCGTCGCGCTCAAGTACGACCCGCTGAAGGGCGCCCCCCGGGTGGTGGCCAAGGGCGCCGACGAGATGGCCACCCGGCTGCGCGCCCGGGCCGAGGAGTGCAAGGTGCCGATGGTGCAGGACATCCCGCTGGCCCGGGCGCTGCACGCCTCCTGCGACCTGGGCCAGGAGGTGCCCGCCCAGCTGTTCACCGCCGTCGCCCGGGTGCTGGCCTTCGTCATGCACCTGTCCGCGCGCGGCGTGCGTGGCGGGGTGCACCGGCCCGGCTTCGAGGCGCCGGTCACCGAGGGCCTGCCGCGCGCCGGCCGGCGCCGCTGACGCATCGCTCCCGCCCACATCGGGACGCCGCCGCACTGAGGTCCGCCGCGCGGTTGTGACGCACGGTGCGGGCGACCGGCGGCGCGGTACGGAGCCCTCCCCGGACTGCCGAGAAGGGCGGTGGAGGGTGCACCGGCGCCCTCCCCCGCTGCCGGAGCGGCACCGCACAGGATCGAGGTCTCGTGGGAAAGCTGACGAAGGCCGCCGTCCCCATCGGGGTCGTCTCCATCGTCCTGATGCTCGTCGTGCCGCTGCCGGCGCCCGTGCTGGACGTGCTGCTGGCGCTGAACATCGTCGGGTCGCTGCTGATCCTGCTGGTGTCGATGAACATCCGGCGGCCGCTGGACTTCGCCATCTTCCCGTCACTGGTGCTGATCGCGACGCTGATGCGCCTGGCGCTCAACGTCTCCTCGACCCGGCTGGTCCTCACCGACGGCTACGCCGGCAAGGTCATCGAGGCCTTCGGGCACTTCGTGATCGGCGGTTCGCTGATCGTCGGCCTGGTGATCTTCGTGATCCTCACGATCATCCAGTTCGTCGTCATCACCAACGGTGCCGGCCGCGTCGCCGAGGTCGGCGCCCGCTTCACCCTCGACGCGATGCCCGGCAAGCAGATGGCCATCGACGCCGACCTGAACGCCGGCCTGATCAACGAGAAGCAGGCCCGCAAGCGGCGCAGCGAGGTCACCTCCGAGGCCGACTTCTACGGCTCGATGGACGGCGCCAGCAAGTTCGTCAAGGGCGACGCCATCGCCGCCATCATCGTCACGCTGATCAACCTGATCGGTGGCTTCGCCATCGGCGTGCTGCAGCGCGGCATGCCCCCGGGCGAGGCCGTCACCACCTATTCGCTGCTGTCGGTCGGCGACGGTCTCGTCTCCCAGATCCCGGCCCTGCTGATCTCCACCGCGACCGGCCTGATCGTCACCCGCTCGGCCTCCCAGGGCGACATGGGCTCGGACCTGATCAGCCAGCTCAGCCGCAACAGGCAGCCGATGCGCATCGCCGGCCTCGCCGCGCTGGCCCTCTGCCTCATCCCCGGCCTGCCCAAGCTGCCGTTCCTGCTCATCGGTGGCCTGGTGCTGTTCATCTCGACCCGGCTCACCGACCAGGTCGAGGAGGACGACGAGGACGACACCCCCGGGGACGCCGTCGCCGCGGAGCCGCAGCCGGACTCCCCCGAGGCGATCGCCGACCGGATGCGGGTGGACCCCCTGGAGCTGGAGGTCGCCTTCGACCTGGTCGAGCTGGTGGACACCGCCCGCGGCGGCGACCTCCTCGACCGGGTCAAGGCGTTGCGCCGCAAGGTCGCCATGGAGACCGGCCTGGTCATCCCGCTGGTCCGCACCCGCGACAACCTGGACCTGCCCGCCTCGCAGTACGTCATCTGGCTCAACGGCGTCCCGGCGGCCAAGGGCACGTCCCCGGCCGGCACGGTGCTCGCTATCGGTGACCACCTCGACGGGCTGCCCGGCAAGGCGACCCGCGAGCCGGTCTTCGGACTGGCCGCCAAGTGGGTGCCCGCCGAGCTGCAGCGGCAGGCCGAGATGGCCGGCGCCACGGTCGTCGACCGCTCCTCGGTCATCACCACCCACCTGGCCGAGGTCGTCCGGCAGAACGCCTCGGCGCTGCTGGGCCGGGAGGACGTCAAGGTGCTGGTCGAGATGATCCGCCGCTCGCACCCGGCCGTCGCCGACGAGCTCACCCCGGCGCTGCTCAGCCTCGGGGAGGTGCAGCGCGTGCTGCAGGCCCTGCTGGACGAGGGCGTGTCGATCCGCGACCTGGTGCGGATCTTCGAGGCCCTGTCCCTGCGGGCCAAGGTCTCCACCGACCTCGACGGCCTGGTCGAGGCGGCCCGGACCGCCCTCGGCGCGGCGATCAGCCACCCGTACGTCACCGAGGAGGAACGACTGCACGTCATCACCCTCGAGCCGTCGTTCGAGCAGCGTCTCCTGGAGGCCGTGCGTCCCACCGAGGGCGGTCAGGTGCTCGCCCTGGACGGGCACACCGTCGACGTCCTGGTCCGCGGCTGCACCGAGCTCCTCGACGAGGCCGAGCGGATGAACCTCTCCCCCGTGCTCGTCTGCTCGCCGCAGGTGCGAGCCGCCCTGTCCCGCCTGATCCGTCAGGTCCTGCCCCGCCTGTCGGTCATCTCGTACAACGAGGTGTCCCGCACGGCACAGATCGAGTCCCTGGGAGTGGTGAGCGGTGCCGTCGCGATCCGTTGAGGCAGCCACGCGTGAGGAGGCCGTCGCGGCCGCGCGTGCAGAGTTCGGGGCCTCGGCCCGGGTGGTCGGGGTCCGTCGCATCCGCTCCGGCGGCATGTTCGGCTTCTTCACCAACGAGCGGTTCATCGCCGAGGTCGAGGTGCCCGCGGCCGGGACGACCACCGGGCCGAGCACCGGTTCGTCGACCGTGCTCAAGGACCCTGCCCGACCCGCGCGGCCGACCACCGCTGCCGGGCCGTCGATGGACGACCGGATGAAGGAGCTCGCCGACCTGCTCGGTTCGGCAGCCCCGGACAGCCCGGACGTGGACCTCTACGGCCGTTCCGGCTCGGTGCGGACCCCCGCCGGCACACCCGCGGCCGCCGCGCCGGCCGGGCGCACCGCCCCCGAGCGAGCGACCGCTTCCCCCACCGGCTCCTCCGCCGGCGCCCGGTCCGCTGCGCGGCCGGCGCGGTCAGCCCCGGCTGCGGCCGCCCCGGTGGCGGCCAAGCTGTTCACCCCTGCCAAGCACACCCTGATGCTCTCGGCGGAGGACCTCGTGCCGACGCCGGCGCCGGCACCGGCCGTCGACGAGCCGTCGGGCCCCTCTCCCTTCGCCGCAGCGCTGACCCGGATGGTTGCCTCCGGCCCCGTGCAGGCCGCAGCCGAGGACGCCGCTGTGGCGGCCGCCGAGGCCGCTGCGGAGCTGGCCGCGGTCGAGGCCGCGGCTGCCCAGGCGGCTGCGGTCGAGGCCGCGGCCGCAGAGGCCGCCCGGCTGACCGCGGCGCGCATCGAGGCGGCTGCCGCCGAGGCAGCGCGGATCGAGGCAGCGCGGATCGAGGCAGCGCGGATCGAGGCAGCGCGGCTCCAGGCCGAGGCAGCGGCCGAGGCAGCGCGGCTCCAGGCCGAAGCCGAGGCAGCCGCCGAGGCAGCGCGGCTCCAGGCCGAAGCCGAGGCAGCGGCCGAGGCAGCGCGGCTCCAGGCCGAAGCCGAGGCAGCCGCCGAGGCAGCCCGCATCCAGGCCGAAGCCGAGGCAGCCCGCATCCAGGCCGAAGCCGAGGCAGCCGCCGAGGCAGCCCGCATCCAGGCCGAAGCCGAGGCAGCCGCCGAGGCAGCCCGCATCCAGGCCGAGGCCGAGGTCGCTCGTCTCCAGGCCGAGGCGGCGGCAGAGGCAGCCACCGCGGCTGAGGCAGCCCGGATCGAGGCGGCCAGCGCCCAGGCCGAGGCCGCTCGGGTCTTGGCCGAAGCTGCACGGATCGAAGCTGCGCGGATCGAGGCCGCAGAGGTCGAGACGGCAGCCCCGGCCCTGTCCATGGTCGAGTCCGTCCGGAGTGCGGACGAGGAGCTGGCCGACCTGCTCGAGGAGGTCCTGGCCGCCAATGGCTCCGGCCGCGGCCGGCACCGCTCCCCCGAGGCGGGTGCCGAGCGGTCCGCCGCGGCGGCCGATCGGGACGGCGAGGCGGCCGTCGCGGCTGCCTCGGCGATCATCGAGTCCGCGGCCGCGCGCGCGTGGCCGGCCCCGGCGCTCACGGAGGACCGGGTGCGCGACGTCCCGCAGCCGTGGGCCTACGAGACCACCGTGGCCGAGCCCAACGCCTACGACACCGGCGCCTACCGGGCCGACGCCCACACCGGCTACGCCAGCGATGACCGGATCGCCCAGCGGGCGGCGCAGTTCGCGGCCGCCCAGAACCTCGTCGTGGACGCCGTCGTCGTCGACGAGTCCCCGGCCGAGGAGGTCCGCTTCATGGAGTCACCGTCGATGGAACAGCGCGAGCGGTTCGCCGTCCCGGTGGCCGTCTCCCCGATCATGGCCCCGGGGATGGCACGGACCGCGAGCGACCCGGCTCCGTTGCCGCTGGACGCCACCACCATCCTGCCGCCGCTGTCGTTGATGCCGCCGCAGCACTTCGGCGGCTCGCAGCCGCTGCTGGCCTCCCGTCCCGGTGTCCCGCCGGTCCGCCGGTCGCGCCCGCCGGTGCCGGCGAGCACCCGGCCCGCGCTGTCCGGCCGTCCGCAGGCACCGACCCGCCCGACGGCTCTCCCCGTCGCCCCCCGGCCGGCTGCCCCAGCGCTGCCGGCCGCCGACGAGCCCGGCGGCCGCCTGGCGACCGTGACCCGGCTGGTCCCCGCGCCGTCGTCCACGGCGCTCGCCACGTATCCGATGAGCGGGCCCGAGGAGCTGGTCATCCGGCTGCTGACCCTCGGGCTGCCCGACTCCCTGCTGGGGCCGGACTTCACCAGCGACGCGGCCGCCCGCGGGGTGTACGCCGCACTGACCCGCACCCTGTCCGAGCGCCTGCCCGCGGCCCCGCCGGCGCCGACGGAGCCCGGCGACGTGCTGATGCTCGCCGGCCCCGGCGCCGAGACGTTCGCCGCCGCCCGGTCACTGGCCTCCTCGCTGCGGCTGGAGCCCGAGGCGGTGCTGTGGGCCGCCTCCGGTGCGCTGGCGGGCCTGGCCCCGGAGGCCAGCCGGATCACCTCGGTGGAGACAGCCCTGGCACGCCGCCGGACGAGCGCGACGACCGGCGCTGTCACGGTCGTCGCCGTGGACGCCCCGCTGCGCACGTCCGGTGGGCCGTGGATGGAGCACATGCTCTCGGTGTGGTCGCCGACGGCGGTGTGGGCGGTCATGGACGCCACCCGCAAGCCCGAGGACCTCGTGCCGTGGCTGGACGGCCTGCCCCGCCTGGACGCCGTCGTCGTCGAGGACACCGACTCGACCGCTGACCCGGCCGCCGTGCTGGACCACGTCCCGGTGCCCGTGGCCATGGTCGACGGCACCCGGGCCACCGCGCACCGCTGGGCCTCACTGCTGTGTGAGCGGCTGGAGGAGATGGAGGCGTGATCGGCCCGTTCCGCAGGGACGTCGTGGTGACCGGCTTCGTGCTGGCCATCCCGGTGTTCCTGCTGGGACTGCGCGGCGACTTCTCCTTCGACGACGTCACCGTCCGCCTGCTGTGGTGCCTGGGCGCAGCCTGGGTCGCGGTCGGCCTGCTCCGCTGGGCCAGCACCCCGTTCCCGACCCGACCCAGCCGCACGGCACCAGAAGACCAGCCCGCCGCCCCGACCTGACGCCTGGCCGAAGCTCTCGCGCAGTTGTGCCCGATGGCCCGTCGCTGCAACGGCGCCAGAACATGGACTCAGCCGCAAGAGCCCGCCGCGTCCCTGTCCACAGGTCGGCCGTCACGCCACATCGCTGCCGAGCGAGGAGCCAGGCTGGCTGGATGACGGATCCGCTGCCCCCGGGAGTGCTGCTCCGAGCATCGGCAGTCCGCCAGGGCTTCGACGACGGCGAGCTGGCGCGCCTGGTCCGCTCGAAACAACTCGACCGCCTGCAGCGTGGCGCCTACATCGACCCGCACGCTGATCGAGCTGCCCGTGCCCGAGCGGTGATCCTCGCGACGGTGGCCGGCCTCCGGGTGCCGGGGGCCGTCAGCCATGCATCGGCGCGGCGCTGCACGGGCTGCCCACGTGGAGAGTCGACTCGGCGCGCGTCCATGTGACCCGTACGCCCCCGTCGTCCGGAGCCAACAGTGGGCGTGTCCACCTGCACGTCGCCCGGCTGGCCGCCGAGGAGACCACCCTGGTGGACGGCGTCCTCACGACTGACGTCACCCGGACCGTCGTCGACCTCGCCCGGACGCTGACCTTCGAGTCGGCGGTCGTCACGGCCGACGCCGCACTCGCGGTCGGGTCCACCACGGCAGCTCAGCTCGACGACGCCCTGCAACGGATGGGCGGCGCGCCCGGGACCCGCCGGGCGGCTCGGGTCATCGCCTTCGCCGACCGGCGCAGCGAGAGCGTCGGGGAGAGCCGCAGCCGGGTGATGTTGGCGCGGGCGGGGCTGCCCCCACCGGACCTGCAGGTCGAGGTGCGCCGGCGCAATGGGTCCCTGGTCGGTCGCAGCGACTTCGGCTGGTCCTCGTCACGCACGCTCGGGGAGTTCGACGGCCGGATCAAGTACGGGCGACTGCTGCGACCCGGTGAGTCGGCCGGCGACGCGATCTACCGGGAGAAGCTGCGGGAGGACGAGATGCGCGATCTGGGTAGGGAGGTGGTCCGCTGGACCTGGGCCGAGATCGACGAGCCCGGCGTGGTGGCCGCCCGCCTGCAGCGAGCATTCACCCGGGGCAGCCGCCACTGACCCGCTCTTGCGCCGTTGTCCGCGCTCTCGCTCTGGTGCAACAGCGCGAGAGCGACGGGAACGGCGCAAGAGCGGGGCGGGGCCTGCGCTCAGAGGGGGAGGTCTTCCAGCATCTCGGTCACGAGGGCGGCGATCGGGGAGCGCTCGGAGCGGGTCAGGGTCACGTGGGCGAACAGCGGGTGGCCCTTCAGGCGGTCGATCACCGCGGTCACGCCGTCGTGCCGGCCGACCCGGAGGTTGTCCCGCTGCGCGACGTCGTGGGTGAGGACGACGCGGGAGTTGGTGCCCAGCCGGGAGAGCACGGTGAGCAGCACCCCGCGCTCCAGCGACTGCGCCTCGTCGACGATCACGAACGAGTCGTGCAGCGAGCGGCCGCGGATGTGGGTCAGCGGCAGCACCTCGATCAGCCCGCGGGCCACGATCTCCTCGACGACGTCACCGGAGACCAGGGCCCCCAGCGTGTCGAAGACCGCCTGGGCCCAGGGCGCCATCTTCTCGCCCTCGCTGCCCGGCAGGTAGCCGAGCTCCTGACCTCCGACGGCGTACAGCGGCCGGAAGATCACGACCTTCTTGTGCGCCCGCCGCTCCATCACCGACTCCAGCCCGGCGCACAGCGCCAGTGCCGACTTGCCGGTGCCCGCCCGGCCGCCCATCGAGACGATCCCGATCTCCGGGTCCAGCAGCAGGTCGAGGGCGACCCGCTGCTCGGCGGAGCGCCCGTGCAGGCCGAAGGCGTCCCGGTCACCGCGGACCAGCCGCACCTGCTTGTCCGGGGTCACCCGGCCCAGCGCGGAGCCCCGGCCGGAGAGCAGGACCAGCCCGGTGTGCGTGGGCAGCTCCGCGGCCGCCTCCAGGTACACCGTTCCGGCGTCGTACAGCGCCTGGACGTCGGACTCCTCGACCGCGAGCTCGGCCATCCCGGTCCAGCCGGTGTCGACCGCGCCCAGTCCGCGGTACTCCTCGGTGTCCAGCCCCACCGCGGCGGCCTTCACCCGCAGCGGCACGTCCTTGGTGACGAGGCAGACGTCCCGGCCCTCGCTGCGCAGGTTCAGCGCGACGACCATGATCCGGCTGTCGTTGCTGTCGTTCCGGAAGCCGGGCGGGAGCACGGACGGATCGCTGTGGTTCAGCTCCACGTGCAGGGAACCGCCCTGGTCACCGACCGGCAGCGGGGCGTCCAGCCGGCCGTGCTGCACCCGCAGGTCGTCGAGCATCCGCAGGGTCTGGCGGGCGAACCAGCCGAGGTCGGGGTGGTCGCGCTTGTCCTCGAGCTCACCGATCACGACGAGGGGGACGACGACGTCGTGCTCGTCGAAGCGCAGCAGCGCGCCCGGGTCGGAGAGGAGCACGGAGGTGTCGAGGACGTAGGTGCGGCGAGTGCTCACGAATCGGCTCCCGTGGGACGCCACCCTGGTGTCAAGGCGCGCCCCGGCTCGAAGGTGACCGGGTCCCGGCGCTGGGGCCGGGACACGGCCCCTCTGGTGAACGAACTCCGTCGCACCAACCGGGCCTCCCGTGGAGGGCGAGGTGAGCTCGTCCTCCACTGCGGACGCTATGCCCTCAGACCGACAGGAACACCCCCCTGACACGCGCAGGGGTGAGAGGAGACCTGTCGTTCGTCAGCTGGACTCCTGCCGGAAACGTCGGACTCCGAACCACCAGCCCGCGACCCCCATCGCGACGGTGAGCGCGGCACCCCACCAGGCGGTGCTGCTGCCGTAGTCGCCGTCGAAGAACGCGCGGGTGCCCTCGACGACGTGCTTGAGCGGGTTCACGTCGCTGATCGCCTGCAGCCAGCCCGGCGCCAACGACATCGGCAGCAGGATCCCCGACAGCAGCAGCACCGGCAGGACGACGGCGTTGAGCAGCGGCGCGAACGCGTCCTCGCTCTTCAGCGTCAGCGCGAGGGCGTAGGAGACCGAGGCGAACGCCGCCCCCAGCAGCGCGATGACCACCAGGGTCAGCAGCACACCGACCAGCGGCGCGCGCAGCCCCAGCGGGATGGCGACCAGCACCAGCAACGTGCCCTGCACCAGCAGGACGACGACGTCGCGCAGCACCCGCCCCAGCAGCAACGCGGTGCGGCTGGCCGGGGTGACCCGCTGGCTCTCGATGACCCCGGCCCGGTACTCCGCGATCAGCCCGAACCCGACGAACAGCGCCCCGAAGATCCCGAGCTGGACCAGGATCCCGGGCACGAACACCTGGTAGGCGTTGCCCGCGCCGAGCTGGACGGCGTCGGAGGTCAGCAGCGGGCCGAAGAGGGTGATGTACAGGATCGGCTGCATCAGGCTGATCACCAGCCAGGCCGGGTTGCGCAGCGACATCCGCATCGCCCGGGCGAAGACGGTGTAGGTGTCCCGGACCAGGTCGCTGGTCGCGGTTGCGCTGGTCGGCCTGGTCTCCTGCGGGGTCGCGACGGTGCTCATCGGGCTGCCTCCAGCGGCTCGGCGGGGGCGGCGGCCGGTGCACCGGTCTCCCGCAGCGACCGGCCGGTGAGGCCGAGGAACACGTCGTCCAGGCTCGGCCGGCGGCTCTCGATGCCGGCCACGGCGATGCCGGCGGCGTCCAGCTCACGGACGAGGGCGACCAGGGCAGCGCCGCCGTTCGGGGCCCGACCGACCACCCGGGTGCCGTCGACCTGCGGCGCCTCGGCTCCGGGCAGGGCGGCCATCAGGCCGGCGACCTGCCCGGCCGAGTCCGCGTGCTCGGCGGTGACGGTCAGGACGTCGCCGCCGACGTCGGACTTGAGCTGGTCAGGCGTGCCCGAGGCGACGATCCGGCCGGAGTCGATGACCAGGATCCGGTCGCAGAGCGCGTCGGCCTCGTCGAGGTAGTGCGTGGTCAGGAACACCGTCGTCCCGCGCTCGGCGCGCAGGCCGCGGATGTGCTGCCACAGGTTGGCCCGGGCCTGCGGGTCCAGCCCGGTGGTCGGCTCGTCGAGGAAGACCAGGCCCGGGACGTGCACCAGGCCCAGCGCGATGTCCAACCGGCGGCGCTGTCCCCCGGACATCGCCTTGGGCTGGCGCTCCCAGAGCCCGTCGAGGTCGAGCTCACGGAACAGCTGCTTGCCGCGGGCGGTCGCCTCCGCGGTGCTGATCCCGTAGAGCCGGGCGTGGTCGACGACCTCCTCCCCGGCGCGGGCCTCGGGCGCGGTCGAGCCGCTCTGCGAGACGTAGCCGATCCGGCGGCGCACCCCGACCGGGTCGGCGACCAGGTCGCAGCCGGCCACCGTGGCGGTGCCCGCGGTCGGGGTCAGCAGGGTGGTGAGCATCCGCAGCGTGGTGGTCTTGCCGGCCCCGTTGGGCCCCAGGAAGCCGACGATCTCGCCGGCCTCGACGTCGAGGTCCACCCCGGCGACGGCGTGCACCTCCTGCTTCTTCTTCCGGAAGGTGCGGGCGAGCCCGCGGGCGTGGATCACGCCGGGGATCCTCCACCGGCCCACCGACAGGAGTCGACCGGGTTCCGCTCCCGGCGGACGATCAGCGGCGGGCGCCGCGGCCCTCGCGGCGCGGCCGCAGCACCACCAGCGCCCAGACCGCCGGCACCAGCAGCACCGGCCACTGCAGCGCCACGTCGCCCAGCCAGAGCAGCCCGGCCAGCAGGAAGAGGGCGATCCAGCCCGCTGTCCAGAGCCCCAGGGCCTGCCGCTCCTCCGTCGTCCCGCCCGCCACGAGGGTCAGGCGCCGGCCAGCTCGGCGGCGACGACCGCCGGGGTCAGCGGCTCGTCCAGGAGCCGCAGGAAGCGGTCGGCGACGGGCTGCCCGGCCGGCCGGGCGGCCAGCCACGTCGAGAGCAGGTCGTAGCCCTCGACGTAGGTGGAGATGTAGGCCCGCCACAGCGGGTCGGTCAGGAAGCGCAGCTGCTGGACGGCGCGGTCGTGGCTGACCAGCCCCCAGCGCTGCAGGTGCGCGATCACCACGTCCGGGTCGGCGCCGCGGTCGTGCAGCAGGATCGCGGCGTCCTGGCGCACCCGGTTCAGCGGCGCAGCCGCGGCGGCGACCCGCTCGGCCAGGTGCCCGTCGAAGCGCAGCCCCAGGTCACCGAGGACGTCGGCCGACCAGGGACCCCAGCCGGCGCCGATCGCCGCCTCGACGCCGAGGTCGGCCAGCCCCTCGGCCATCAGGCACTCGGGGGTGTTGACCAGGAAGACCGTGTGCTCCAGGTGCTGGCCGCGCTCGACGAGCCCCCGCTCCTTGCGGCAGTGCTCGGTGTGGTGCCCCGGGTAGGACTCGTGCGCGACCAGGTGCGGCAGCTGCGCGAGCCGGTGCGGCAGGTCGGCGTTGATCGCGACCCGGGAGCGGTAGTCGCCCTCGTAGTAGTTGAACCCCGACCACGGCTTGTCGGTGACCACCTCGTAGCGCACCGTCTCGGCCTCGGGCAGGCCGTACTGGCCGCGCACCCGGTCGCGGAGCGCGGAGGAGAGCGCGTGCACCGCCTCCTCCAACCGCTGCGGCGGGCACTCCTCCCGCCGCCGGTGCACCGCGTACCGCTCCGCCAGCGTGCCGCTGCCGGGCAGCAGCTGCTCGAGCTCGGCGTGCGCGGCGGCGTACTCGGCCGGGTCCCCGAGGGCGACCGACACCTGGAAGTAGGCCTCGACCTCGGCGATGAAGCCGACCGGCTCACCGCCGAGCTTGCGGGCGGTGCACTCCAGGCCGGTCAGCTGACCGCGCAGGTAGGCGGTCCGGGCGGCGGGCAGGGCGGCGGAGTCGAGCTCGGCCAGCAGCGCCCGGGCCTGGTCGCGCAGCTGGTGCGGCTGCGGCGCCGGCTCGTCGGCGACCTGCGCCCGCAGCCGCTGGTCACCGGTGTAGGCGTCGACGAAGCCGGCCTCCAGCCGGTCGAAGCGCAGCCCCAGCCGCACGTACTCCAGGGGGACGTCGACCGCGCCGGCTGCCATGCCCCCGAGTCTGTCAGCCCCCGGGCGCCGTCCCGAGGAGGCCCGGGTCAGCCGCCGAAGCGGCGGTGCCGGGCGGCGTAGGCACGCAGCGCCCGCAGGAAGTCGACCCGGCGGAACTCCGGCCAGTAGACGTCGGTGAAGTAGAACTCCGAGTGGGCGGTCTGCCAGGTGAGGAAGCCGGAGAGCCGTTGCTCGCCGCTGGTGCGGATCACCAGGTCCGGGTCGGGCTGCCCGCGGGTGTACAGGTGCTCGGCGATCTGGTCGGCGTCGAGCACCTCGATCAGCTCCGGCAGCGTCGTCCCCCGCTGGACGTGTTCGGCCAGCAGCGAGCGCACGGCGTCGGCGATCTCCCGGCGGCCGCCGTAGCCGACCGCGAGGTTCACCGTCGCCCCCGGCCGGTCCCGGGTGTCGCGCTCGGCCCGGGTGAGGACGCCGACGGTCTCGGGGGGCAGCAGCTCCAGTGCGCCCACCGCCCGCAGGTGCCACCGCCGGTCGGGACCGGCCAGGTCGCAGGCGACGCCCTCGATGATCCGCAGCAACGGGGTGAGCTCGGGCGCCGGGCGGGTCAGGTTGTCGGTGGAGAGCAGGAAGAGGGTGACGACCTCCACCGCGGCCTCGTCGCACCAGGACAGCAGGTCGGCGATCTTGTCCGCGCCGCGGCGGTGCCCCTCGCTGACGTCCTCGAGGCCGATGGCCCGGGCCCAGCGTCGGTTCCCGTCGATGATCACGCCGACGTGCCGCGGGGTGTCGGCGCCGAGCAGCTCGCGCGCCAGCCGCTTCTCGTAGACGAGGGTGAGTGCGTCCCGGACCTTCGCGCGCACCCCCACGCCCTCACCCTAGGTCCCGTCCCCGGCTGTGGCCGGACCGCGCGCCGAGCCCGGCCTGCGCGTCTCCCAGCAACGTCACAGGCCGCCCAGGATGACGCGGTACCCACTGCTCCGTAACCTCGGCTCATGAGCGTCTCCTCAGACCGCGAGGACCACGTCCGGGTCACCGCCGACGGCGCCGAGCTCCAGGCACCGGCCGACGAGGCGGTCTCCACCGTCCACGAGGAGGGCGAACGGGTCGAGTCCGTCGAGCGCCCGGGCTCGTGGACCCTGGCGGAGCACGGAGACCCCGACCACCCCGACACCCGGCCGCGGATGCGGGGCTGGCTGCACCTGTTCGCGTTCTTCGGGTCGATCATCGCCGGGGCGGTGCTCATCCCGCTCGCCGCCGTGCAGGGGGCCCGGGCCGGCTGGTCCGTGGCGTTGTACTGCGTCACCATCCTCGGGCTCTTCGGGGTCAGCGCGCTGTACCACCGCCGGCGCTGGTCACCGCGCGGCTGGAAGCTGATGAAGCGCGCCGACCACTCGATGATCTTCGTGTTCATCGCCGGCACCTACACGCCGTTCGCGCTGCTGGCCGTCCCCGAGCCGACCGGGTGGTGGTTGCTGGCCCTGGTCTGGACCGGCGCCGGGCTGGGCGTGGCCCTGAAGGTGATCTGGCCGCACGCGCCCCGCTGGCTGGGCGTGCCGATCTACCTCGCACTGGGCTGGGCCGCGGTCTTTGTGATGGTCGACATCCTGCAGCTGGTCGGCGTCACCGCGATGGTGCTGCTGGCCGTCGGCGGGCTGCTCTACAGCATCGGTGCGATCGCCTACGCGAGCAAGCGGCCCAACCCCTGGCCGGGGACGTTCGGCTACCACGAGGTCTTCCACGCGATGACGATCGTGGCCGCCATCTGCCACTACATCGCCGTCTGGTTCGCGCTCTACAACTCCCCGCTCGCCTGAGCCGCCCGGACGCTCACGGCGTCGGCGGCGCGCCCGGGTCGGTCGCCGGGGTCTCCCCCGGCACGGACGGCGCCGGCTCCTCCAGCGCGCCACCGCTGGTGGGTGCGCTGCTCGGGAGGGGCATCGGGACGACGGTCTCCTGGCCGTACTCGTCCCAGTCCCGCACCTGACGCTGCTGCGGATAGGCGTTGCCCGGCTGCAGCGGAGCATCGGGCACCGTCTCGACCTGGGCGCCGTCGCTCGTCACGTCGGCGAGGTCGTCGATCGGCCGCCCGTCCTGGTCGTAGAGCAGCACCCCGCTCAGCGGTTCACCGGTCGAGGAGAACGGCAGGATGTTGGTGATCGGCGTGCCGTCCTCGTGCACCAGCTGGTCGGGCTGCGGATCGTCGACGTACACCGTCTCGGCGGTGGCGACACCAGGACCGTCGGCCAGGCCGACGAGCGCGACCAGCGTCAGCAGCCCGAGCCCGGCGTTGACCAGCGCGGCACGGTGCCCCGGCTCGCGCTGCTCCGCCCGGGCGCGCAGGCCCAGCCGCACCGACCAGGCGATCGCCGCACCGGTGACCAGCAGGCCGACCGGGCCGAGACCGAGGGTGGGCACCGGGAAGGACGTGCCCCCCACGAAGACCACGTCGACCGCGGTCACGGCGGCCCAGGCACGCACCACCCACCACGCCGGACGGAGCTCGGGGAGGAACGCCTCGACCTGCCGCACCGGCTCCCACGCCCGGACCCGGCCGAGCAGCTCGGTCAGCCCGACCTGGTCCTGCTCGGCCACCGGCGCGGTCGGCAGGCCGGCGGCGGCCCGCAGCTCGTCGGCGTAGTGGCGCGGCGATCCCAGCCGGAACTCCAGCGGTGCCTCGCCGTCCGCCGCCACCTCCGCCAGGTGGTCCTCCAGGTCCTCGAGCAGCTCCTCGCACCGGTCGGCCGGGACGTCGGTCAGCGCCGCTCGCACCGCCGCCGCGTACTCCCGCACCTCGGCCTGCCGGCCCACACTCGTCGCGCCGGTCATGCCGCCACCTCCGGATCGGTCTGCAGCAGGGCCGCCATCGTGTCGGCGAAACCGTGCCAGGTCTTGGTCGCCATCTCCAACTGCGCGCGCCCGGAGACGTTGAGCCCGTAGTACTTGCGGTGCGGCCCCTCGGCCGAGGGGACGACGTAGCTGGTCAGGTGCCCGGCGGCGTACAGCCGCCGCAGGGTGCCGTAGACCGAGGCGTCGCCGACCTCCTCCAGCCCGGCCGCGCGCAGCCGCCGGACGACGTCGTAGCCGTAGCCGTCCTCGCCGTGCAGCACCGCGAGGACGGCGAGGTCCAGCACCCCTTTGAGCAGTTGCGTGGTGTCCATCGACGTCCTCCGGGTTGGTCGGTGCACCGCACAGTACTGTGCAGAACGCGGTAGCGGCTCCGCACCCGTCCGGCGCGCCGCACTGCTCAGCTGAAGGGCGGGCGGTCGTCCAGGCGCACCGAGAGCCGGCCGGCCCGGCGCCACAGGCGTGCGGTGAGGTCCCGGTCGGCGTCGGTCACCAGGTTCCCCATCACCCGCAGCGCCACCGTCATCAGCACCCGGGACCGCATCCCCACCGGCCCGGCGGCCGGCAGGAAGCGCGGCACGGTGAGGAGGCCGGCCAGCCTGCGGGCGATGGAGAACGCCTCGCCGTAGTGCCGCCGCAGGGTCGTGGGCCAAACCTTCGACCAGTCGTCCTCGTCGAACAGTTCGACCACGCTGCGGCCGGTCTCCAGCCCGTAGTCGATGCCCTCGCCGTTGAGCGGGTTCACGCACCCTGCGGCGTCGCCGACCAGCGCCCAGTTGCGCCCGGCCACACCGGAGACCGCTCCGCCCATCGGCAGCAGCGCACTGGCGGGGGCCTGGACGGCGCCCTCGATCTGCCACTCCGCGCGCCGCTGGTCGGTGTAGAGCTCCAGCAGGCTGCGCAGGCCCACCTCGGCCGGGCGTCGCTCGGTGGCCAGGGTGCCGACGCCGACGTTGACCTCACCGCGCTCGGCACCCAGCGGGAACACCCAGCCGTAGCCGGACAGCAGCTCCCCCTCGGCGCCGCGGAGCTCCAGGTGCGAACTGATCCACTCGTCGTCGCTGCGTCCCGAGCGCACGTAGCCGCGCGCGGCCACGCCGTAGACCGTGTCGCGGTGCCACTCCCGGCCGAGCACCCGGCCCAGCGGGGAGCGGACCCCGTCGGCCACCACCAGCCGGCGGCAGCGGACCGTCGTCGTCGACCCGTCGGGACGGCGGAACGCGACCGCACCCACCCGGTCGCCGTCCCGCTCGACGTCCACCGCCCGCGCGCCCTCCAGCGGGACGGCCCCGGCCTCCAGGGCCACCGAGCGGATCCGGTCGTCCAGCTCCGTGCGCGGGACCGCGCCGCCGTGGTCGGGCAGCGCGCCACCGGGCCAGGGCAGCAGCAGCTCCTGCCCGAAGCCGGCCGCCCGCAGCCCCCGGTTCAGGCCGTGCGAGCGCACCCAGTCGCCGAGTCCGAGCCGGTCGAGCTCGGCGATGGCCCGGGGGGTCAGCCCGTCACCGCAGGTCTTGTCCCGGGGGAAGACGGCGGCGTCGGCGAGCACGACCTCGGCGCCACCGCGGGCGGCCCACGCGGCGGCAGCCGCACCGGCCGGGCCCGCCCCCACCACGAGCACGTCGGTGTCGGTGGGCTCTGCAGTGGGGGGCACGAGGCCCAGTGTCCCCGATCCCCGCACGGGCCCCCGGGCGTCCTACTGGGGACCCCGGGCGCGCACCTCCTCCACGGCGGCCATGGCCTGCCTCAGTTCCGCCAGCCAGTCCTCGGCGTGCTCGCCGACCAGACGAACCGCCCAGACCAGGGCCTCGGACCGGGACCGGGCGATACCGGCGTCGACCAAGGTGTCCAGGACCAGGCGCTCGGGCTGGCGCAGCCGGGTCATCACCGGCACCGACAGGGTGGTGAACAGCTCCCGGACGTCGCCGCAGGACGCCCCCCAGGCCACCGACCGGCCGTAGCGCTGCTGGGCGGCGTCGGCGATCGCCATCCGCTGGCCGCGGGTCTGCTCCCGGAAGCGGGCGATCCGCCCGGCCCGGGCGGCCGCGGGGTCGCCGTCGCCCACGTCGGGCTCGGGGACCGCCCCGACGACGGTGATCTCGTCGCGGTCGACGACCAGCTCCACCGGGCCGGTGAACCACTCGTCGGGCAGCCGGCCGGCGAACCAGCCGGCGACCTCGGCGCGCTCGACCGGCGGCGGGGCGTCCGCCGCGCGGCCACGGGCACGCCCGCGGCCGGGGAATCCCTCGGGCGGGAAGCGGTGGTGTGCGTGCACGGTTCCTCCTCGTTCAGTACGGACACCATGCACTGTAATCGTGTAATCAGGCGCTGCCCGGGCTCATCGCTGCGCTGAGAGCGGACACCTCGATGACCGGCGCCGAGCAGACGAACCCATGGCAGACGTAGACGGCCGGGCGGCCCTCCCGCACCGGTCGCCCGGCCAGCAGCGGCACGCCCGGCGCGTCCGGCTCGCCGGCCACCACGACCGCGCCGGGGCTGACCGAGGCGCGCGCCGCGGCCGCCAGCGCGTCCCGCTGCGGACCCGCCGGCCCGCTCACCGCCACCTCCAGCGGCCCGGCCAGCAGCGCCTCACCGACCGCGGCCGCCCAGCCCGCCGCCCGGGGCGCCTGTGCGACCAGCCGGGCCAGCGAGGCGACCGCCGCCTCCCCGCGGGCCCGGTGGTCCGGCGAGCCGGCCAGGGCCGCGTAGCCGACGAGCGCACCCGCAGCGGCGGCGATGCCCGCCGGGGCCGGACCGTCGGCCGGGTCGAACGGGCGGTGGACGAGGGCCTCGCCGTCCGCCGCGGTGTCGTGCCACCGGCCCTCGCCGTCGACGAACTGCGCACCGACGACGTCGAGCAGCTCCCCGGCCCAGGTCAGCCACCGCCCGTCGGCGGTGGCCGCGTGCAGCGCCAGCAGGCCCTCGGCGAGGTCGCCGTGGTCCTCCAGCACGCCGGCGTGGGCACCGACCGCGCCGTTCCGGGAGGCCCGGCGCAACCGCCCGTCCACCCAGTGGACCCGGTGCAGGAGCTCCGCTGCCCGGACCGCGGCCCCGACCAGGTCCTCGTCACCGGTGAGCGCCCCGTGGTCGGCCAGCGCCGCGATCGCCAGCCCGTTCCAGGCAGCGACCACCTTGTCGTCGCGGGCCGGCTGGGGACGCTGCGCCCGCGCCGCGGAGAGCGCGGCCCGCACCCGGGCCAGTCGGGGGGCGTCGTCCGGGTCGCGCAGCAGCTGCAGCGTGGAGCTGCCGTGCTCGAACGTGCCCTCCGGCGTCACCCCGAGGACCTCAGCGGCCCAGGCGCCGTCGTCGGCGCCGAGCACCTCGACCAGCTGGGCCGGGGTCCAGACGTAGGTGAGCCCTTCGACGCCCTCGGTGTCGGCGTCCAGCGCCGAGGCGAACCCGCCCTCGGCGGTGCCCAGGTCCCGCACGAGGAAGGCGGCCGTCTCGTCGGCGACCCGCCGGGCCCAGGCGGCGCCGGTGGCGCGCCACAGGTGCGAGTAGACCCGCAGCAGCAGGGCGTTGTCGTAGAGCATCTTCTCGAAGTGCGGCACCACCCAGTGCTCGTCCACGGAGTACCGGGCGAAGCCACCGGCCAGCTGGTCGTAGACGCCGCCTCGCGCCATCGCCTCGGCGGTGTGCACGGCCAGGCCCAGGGACGTCGGGTCGCCCCGGCGGGCGTGGGCACGGAGCAGGAACTCCAGCACCATGGACGGCGGGAACTTCGGTGCGCCGCCGAAGCCACCGGCACGGGGGTCGTGGCTCTCGGCGAGCGCGTCGACGGCCCGGTCCAGGAGCTCGGCCGACAGCGGACCGGGGTCACCGAGGTCAAGCCGGCGGGAGATGCCGGCGACGATGGTCTCCCCCGCCTCCTCCAGCTCACCGCGCCGACTGGCCCACGCCTCGGTCACCGCGCTCAGCACCTGCCGGAACGACGGCAGCTGCGGGTGCGGGCGGGGCGGGAAGTAGGTGCCGCAGTAGAACGGTGCGCCGTCAGGGGTGGTGAAGACCGTCATCGGCCAGCCGCCCTGGCCGGTCAGCGCCTGGGTGGCGGTCATGTAGACGCTGTCGACGTCCGGTCGTTCCTCGCGGTCGACCTTCACGCAGACGAAGCCGGCGTTCAGCTGCGCGGCCGTCTCCGGGTCCTCGAACGACTCGTGCGCCATCACGTGGCACCAGTGGCAGGCCGCGTAGCCGACGGACACCAGCACCGGCACGCCGCGCCGGTGGGCCTCCTCGAACGCGTCGGGCCCCCACTCCCGCCAGTCGACCGGGTTGTCGGCGTGCTGCAGCAGGTAGGGGCTCGTCGCGGTGGCGAGGCGGTTGGGCATGGCCCTCTCCTTCCCGTCCTCGGCCTCGCCCGAACGGTGCCCCGGGCCTCGAGTGGCGCCGCCTGCCGGGCCGGCGCCCGTACGATGGCGGCTCGCGTCGACCCCGGGGAGCTCCACCGCATGGCCCACGTCCCGCCGGACCGCCGGCCGACCGCGCGGTTCCGCCGCCCGGCCGACGGGCCACCTGCGGGCACTGCGTACCCGTCCGACCCGTTTCCGCCGTACGGCGACGACCGGTACGGCCTGCCGCCGGACGCCGGCTGGTACCCACCCCCGCCGGCCGAGGAGCACTCCCGTCCCCAGCGGCGCTGGCGGCGCGGCGGCCGGGCCGACGGGTCACCGCCGCAGGCCCCGGAGCCGCGCCCCGGGCGGCCCTGGCGCGGACGCCGTCGCGGCGCCCTCCGGACGCTCGGTCGACTGGTCGCCGTCGTCTTCGTCCTCCAGGCGCTGGTACTGGTGTCGCTGCGCTGGGTGGACCCGCCGACGACGGCGTTCATGGCCGCCAACCCGGCCGGCTCGATCCAGCAGTCCGTGCCGGTCGAGCACGTCTCCCGGAACTTCCTCGCCGCCGTCATCGCCCACGAGGACGCCCCGCTCCCCTACCGCTCCGGCGCGTTCGAGTGGGACGACTTGATGGCCCGCGCGGAGGCGCACCTGCGCGGCGAGGACGACCCGTTCGGGTCGACGATCCCGCAGCAGGTGGCCAAGAACCTGTTCCTCAACCAGGAGCTGAGCGCCTGGCGCAAGGCGGTGGAGGCCGGCCTGGCCGCGGAGCTGGCGCTGGTCGTCGACGACCGGCGGATGCTCGAGCTCTACGTCAACCACGCCCAGTTCGGCCCCACGCTCTACGGCGTCTGTGCGGCCAGCTGGTACTACTTCGACACGCCACCGGACACGCTCCACCCCCACCAGGCCGTCCAGCTCGCCGGGCTGCTGCCCTCCCCCGGGCACGTCCGCCGCGCCCCTGGCGGTGGGCTCGACTTCGAGGTCGAGGACGGCCTCGGCTGGTTCTCCCGTTCGCACGTGGTCAACGCCCAGAACCGGCTGCCACGTCATCTCGACCGGCTGGGGTTCCAGCCCGTCGAGGACGCCGGCGTCACCGGGCTGGCCGCCGACGAGCCGGACTCCGATGACGACTGCAGCGAGCGGCCCGCGGCGGTCGCCGAGCTGATCGCCGCGGAGGGCACCGCCTGAGGACGGCGACGCCCAGGCAGGGCCCCGGGTCCCCGTCCCAGCCGATCACGGCTCAGCCGGCGACCTCGACCTCGACGCCGTCCCCGTCGAACGACCGGTGCCCTGCGACCGGCAGCGCCTCCAGCAGCGGCTCCCGGTAGCACCACACCGCGTCCTCGTACCGCCGGCCGGCGACGGTCAGGTGCTCGTAGCTCGCCACGCCCTTGTACGGGCACTCCGACGTGGTGTCGCTCGGCTCCAGGAACTCGGCCCGGACGTCGGCCTCGGGCACGTACCAGCGCACCGGCAAGCCGGTCTCGAACACCGCGATCGGCGCAGAGGTGTTGGCGACCACCTGGTCACCGACCCGCACCACCACGTGTCGGGACGAGCGGCGGGCGTCCACCCGGTGGAACGGGTCGCGCGGGTGCCCGAGCAGCTGCTCGTCCTCGATCCACCACGAGTCCAGGCTCGCCAGGTCGAAGGAGACGAGCCCGGCCAGCGGGGGGCAGCCGTCGATGGGCTCCGGGTAGGACCACGCCGCGTCCGTCACCCGGCGCCCGTCGACCTCCAGGTGCCAGTACCGGGCCTCGCCCTTGAACGGGCAGGTGGTGCGGGTGCCACTGGGCTGCAGCACACCGGCCGCCACGTCGGCCTCCGGCAGGTACCAGCGGGGCAGCAGCCCGGTCTCGTGCAGCAGCTGCGCCCCCGTGGTGTCCACGACGGTGCGCTCGCCGGACACCCCGCGGATGCGCTCCTGCAGCGGGTGGAGGTACAGCGCGTGCGCGGGAGCGACCGACCACAGGTCGGCGTTCAGCTGTCCGGACGAAGGCCGGGCGAGAGGACCGGTACCGAGGGTCAGCGACATGTCCCGACCGTAGGCGGGTCCCGCGACTGCCGCCCGGTCGTGCGGGGGGCGGTGGCGCCTCGACGCCCGAACGGACGGGCAGTCACGAGATCGTCACGTTCAGCCAGCGGCCCTCGGGGGCACGACCAGGGACGACACCGAGGAGGTCGTCATGGACCAGCACCGAACGCATCCGCGGACGCTCGTCATCGTGCTGCTCGCCGCCGTCGCACTGCTGGGCGGCGCACTGCCCGCCCAGGCGACCAGTGGCCCGTACTGCGGGATCCGCTGGGGATCGCTGCCCGAGGGCCAGCCGATGGGCGTCTACCCGCCGGGCACCGTCACGGATGTCCGCGCCGGGCAGCACCCGTGCTTCGACCGGCTGGTGGTCGACCTGGCCGCGGCCGGCGACACCGGCTACGACGTCCGGTACGTGGACCAGGTCGGTGCCCAGGGGTCGGGCACGCCGGTGCCCGTCGCGGGCGGCGCCGTCCTGCAGCTCGTCGTCCGCGCACCTGCCTACGACGGGTCGCGCACCCCGACCTACCTGCCGGACCGGACCCAGGTCGTCGACGTCGGTGCCGCCCGGACCCTGCGCCAGGTGGCCTGGGCGGGTTCGTTCGAGGGGCAGACGTCGCTGGCGGTCGGCACCCGGGCCCGGCTGCCCTTCCGGGTCTTCGTGCTCGCGGGTGCACCGGGACACCCCGACGGCGCCCGCGTCGTGGTCGACGTCGCGCACCGGTGGTGAGCCCCGGCAGGGGCGACCGGCCGGTCAGCCCGGCGCCGGCGCGTCGCCCTCGTCGGGTTCGCGCTCCTTCAGGCGGAGCAGCCAGGCCGTGGCCCCGAGCAGGACCACCAGCACGCCGAGGACGGCGATCTCCGTGATCCGGTCGTCGAACTCCGCGCCCTTGCCCAGCACCCCCGCCGCCTCGACCGACAGCACGACGATCTCCTTGATCGAGGCGATGATCCCGACCAGCAGGAACGGTTCGGCCACCAGCTCCCGGCGCTCCACGGTGATCCGCACGGCGAACAGCAGCTCGACGACGATGAAGACGAGCAGCAGCACGTCCAGCAACTCGAGCACCGGGGCCTGGGAGGGGTCACCGACCATCCCCCAGGTCGTCCTCCCGGCGATGAAGAGCAGCACGAGAGCGCTGAGCACGAGGAACAGCGCGATGCCGGCGTAGACGACGTTCTCGCCGATCTCCAGGGCGCGGGTGCCCCACCGACCGGGGAGCGATCGGTCGTGCTGGTCGGGGTCCCGCCGGGCCCGCTGGGTCGCCATCGCGCGATCATCGCCGACCGCCGCCCCGCACGCGCCCGGACGACGGTGCGCGTCCCTCTCGGGGGTCAGGTCCCGGCCGGCCAGGGCCGATCAGTACCGGACCACCCAGGCTGTACCCGGTCCAGCGGTGCCGGCGCGGTCAGGGCGCGGTGGGCCGCCCGTCCCGGGGGTCGTCGTCCTGAGGACGGGCCGGCGGCTCGATCGCGAGCGGGGCACGCCGCAGGGTGTCCAGCAGCTCGGCGCCGGGCGCCCGGGCCGGGACGTCGACCATCAGCTCGGCCGGGCTGTCGGGCACCTGGTCGGCCGGGTCGAAGCTGCGCGGCAGCCCCTTGAGGTGCCGGGTCATCGACCGGCCCAGCCACAGCACCGCGATGAGCAGCAGGACGATGAGCAGCAGCCCCAGCGGGCCGGCCTTGCCGACGTCCTCGGGGACCTGCTGCTGGTTGACGGCGAGCAGGGTGAGTGCGGTGGTCACGAGACACGCTCCGAGGTGTGGACGCCGGCGAACAGGTCGTCCTCCGGGACGACGGAGTCGACCAGCGAGCGGGCCAGCTCGTAGTCCTCGGTCGGCCAGGTGCGGGTCTGCAGGTCCAGCGGGACGGAGAACCAGCGGCCGGTGGGGTCGATCTGGGTGGCGTGGGCGATCAGGGCGGCGTCCCGCACCGGGAAGTACTCGGCGCAGGGCACCCGGGTGGTCACCCGGTGGGAGATGTCGTTGGCCGGGTCCCACTTCGCCAGCCACTCGGTGTACGGCGACTCGGCCCCCTCGGCCAGCATCGCCTCGTGCAGCGCCTTCGTGCGGGGCAGCGTGAAGCCCATGTGGTAGTAGAGCTTGCTCGGCTGCCAGGGCTCTCCGAGGTCGGGGTAGCGGTCCGGGTCGCCGGCCGCCTCGAAGGCGTGCACCGAGATGTCGTGGGTCTTGATGTGGTCCGGGTGCGGGTAGCCGCCCCGCTCGTCGTAGGTGAGCACCACCTGCGGCCGGAAGCGCCGGATCAGCTCGACCAGGGGCGCGGCGGCCTCCTCGACCGGTACCAGGGCGAAGCAGCCCTCCGGGAGCGGCGGCAGCGGGTCGCCCTCGGGCAGCCCGGAGTCGACGAAGCCCAGGAACTCCTGCTCGACCCCGAGGATCTCCCGCGCCCGGGCCATCTCCTCGGTGCGGATCTCCGCCATCCGCTCCCACACCTCGGGGCGGTCCATCGCCGGGTTCAGCACCGACCCGCGCTCCCCGCCGGTGCAGGTCGCCACCATCACCCGGGCGCCCTCGGCGACGTACTTGGCCATGGTCGCGGCGCCCTTGCTCGACTCGTCGTCGGGATGGGCATGCACCGCGAGCAGGCGCAACTGGTCCGGTTCGCTCACCTGTGCTGCTCCTCGCTCCGCTCGTCGAGCCCGCGCTCGACGGTGCCCTCACGCCGTTCGTGACGCGCACGCCCGGTCTCGACCTCCATTGTCCCCCCGGCCGGCCGATCGCGGCAGGCACCCCGGCGACTCCTGGTGTGCCCCGCACCACTCCCGTGGACCTCCGGCGCAGGAGCCTCCCCGGTCGGACCCGTTCCGTTGACGGCTGCACGCCGCTCCGATCCGGTGTTACGTTGCTCGGATTGACCAGCGGTGACCCCGCGAACAGCGGGTCGCGAAGACGAGCACCGGGAGCAACTGTGTCCACCCCCACTGACGAGCAGGACCAGGGCGTCTGGCTGACGCAGGAGGCCCACGACCGGCTGCGAGCCGAGCTCGAGCAGCTGGTGGCGAACCGACCGGCGATGGCCAAGGAGATCAACGACCGCCGCGAGGAGGGTGACCTCAAGGAGAACGGCGGCTACCACGCAGCCCGCGAGGAACAGGGCAAGGCGGAGGGCCGGATCCGGCAGCTCACCGACCTGCTGCGCAAGGCCCGGGTCGGCCAGCCGCCCACGACGGCGACCAACGCCGCCGTCGGCACGGTCATCACCATCGCCTTCGACGGCGACGAGGACGACACCGACAAGTTCCTGCTGGGCTCGCGCGAGATCGCCGGCACCACCGACCTGACCGTCTACTCCCCCGAGTCGGCGCTGGGTGCCGCGATCGTGGGCGCCGCGCCCGGCGCGACGGTCACCTACCAGGCACCGAACGGCAAGGACATCTCCGTGAAGGTCCTGGCGGTCGAGCCGTTCATCCCCTGACCCCCGGGCCAGGGCGGTGACGGGCAGGACGGTGACGGGCACGGCGGTGACGGAGGGGACGAGCACGGTGGACGGCGGGCGGGCGCGTTCCCGGCGGACGGAGAACACCACCTTCGTCTGCGGGCACTGCCAGACCCTGGTGCCGGCGAACACCGACGGGCACTACCGCAACCACTGCCCCTGGTGCCTCTGGTCGCTGCACGTCGACGAGCTGCCCGGCGACCGGGCCAGCGAGTGCCGGCAGCTGATGGAGCCCATCGGCCTCGTCGAGAAGTCGGGCAAGGGCTGGCAGGTGGTGCACCGCTGCACCGCCTGCGGCCACCGCCAGCCCAACCGCCTGGTCCGGGACGGCGCCGCCCCGGACGACCTCGACCTGGTGCTCGCCCTCCCCTGGCTCTGAACCGGCCGCCGCCTCGCCACCTCCGCCGCAGTGCACGCTCTTCCTCCGCTCTGCACGTGGTGCAGCGCGTGCGGAGCGGACGAACGCGTGCGGAGCGACCGTCCGCCACCCGACCGGGCGGGCCCCGGGCCGCCGGGCGCAGACCGGGCAGCACGCAGAACGGCCCCGCGGACGTCGTCCGCGGGGCCGTTTCTGCGTGTCGGGGTCAGGCGACGGGGGTCAGCCCCCGGCGGCGCAGCAGCGGCCCGGTGTCGGCGGCCCGGCCGCGGACGGCGGCGAAGGCGCCCAGCGGGTCGACCGAGCCGCCGCGGGAGAGCAGCTCGCCGCGGAAGACGTCGCCGTTCTCCCGGCGCAGGCCGCCGTTCTCCTTGAACCACTCCACGGTGTCGGCGTCCAGCACCTCCGACCAGATGTAGGAGTAGTAGCCGGCCGAGTAGCCGCCGGCGAAGACGTGCTGGAAGTACGTCGTCCGGTACCGCGGCGGCACCAGGTCGAAGGCGACCCCGGCGTCGGTGAGCGCCTGGGCCTCGAATGCCTGCGCATCGCTTACCTGGGTCTCCGGCCCGATCCGGTGCCAGGCCTGGTCGAGCAGCGTGGCCCCCAGGTACTCGACGGTCGCGAACCCCTCGCCCCACAGGGCCGCGGCCTCCAGCGCGTCGACCGTCTCCTGGGCCAGCGACTCCCCGGTCTCGACGTGCTTGGCGTAGTGCGCCAGCACCTCCGGCCACAGCGCCCACATCTCGTTGACCTGGCTGGGGAACTCCACGAAGTCGCGCGGCACGCTGGTGCCGCTGAACCGCGGGTAGGTGACCGCCGAGGACAGCCCGTGCAGCGCGTGCCCGAACTCGTGGAAGAGCGTCGTCACCTCGTCCAGGGTCAGCAGCGTCGGCTGACCGGCTGCCGCCCGGGTGACGTTGAGGCAGTTGAACACCACGGGGCGGGTGTCCAGCAGGCCGGACTGGCTGACGAACGAGCTCATCCAGGCGCCGCCGCGCTTGCCCTCGCGGGCGAAGAAGTCACCCAGGTAGAGCCCGATCGGCTGCTCATCGGCGAAGACCTCCCAGACCCGGACGTCGGGGTGGTAGCCCTGCAGGTCCGGACGGGGGGCGAAGGTGAGGCCGTAGAGCAGCTCGGCGGCGCGGAACACCCCGTCGACCAGCACCCGGTCCAGCTCGAACCACGGCCGCAGCGCGGCGCTGTCGACGGCGTAGCGCTCAGCCCGCACCCGCTCGGAGTAGAACGACCAGTCCCAGGCGGCGAGCTCTACCCCGTCGGCGGCGGCCACCTCGGCCAGCACCTCTGCCTCGGCCTTCGCATTGGCCATCGCCGGCGGCACCAGTGCACCGAGCAGCTCGTCGACGGCGGCCGACGTGCGGGCGGTCTGGTCGGCGGCGATCAGGTCGGCGTGGGTGTCGAAGCCCAGCAGGCGGGCCCGGACCGCGCGCAGGTGCGCCATCTCCACCGCGATCGGGCCGTTGTCGTGCTCGCCGGCCGAGGCCCGGGTCAGCGACGCCTCGTGCAGCCGACGGCGCAGCTCCCGGTTGCGCAGCTTGGCCATCGCCGGCTGGCCGCTGGGCAGCACCAGGGTGAGCAGGTACCCGCCCTCGTGGCCGCGCTCGGCGGCGGCGCCGGCGGCGGCCTGCACCTCGGCGGGGCTCAGCCCGTCGAGCTCGGTCTCGTCGGTGACCAGCACCGCCGCCGCCTCGGTGGCCACGACGAGGTTCTGCCCGAAGGTCGTGGACAGCTCCGACAGCCGCTGGTTGAGCTCGCGGAGCTGCTCGCGCCCGGCGTCGTCCAGCCCGGCGCCGGCGAGGACGAAGTCCAGGTGGTAGCGCTCCACCAGGCGCAGCGACTCGGCGTCCAGACCCGCCTCGTGCCGGGTGGAGTGCACGGCGTCGATCCGGGCGAACAGCGCCGGATCCAGTCGCAGGGCATCGGAGTGCGCCGCCGACAGCGGGGCGACCTCCCGCTCGATCTCCCGCAGCCGGTCGCTGGACATCGACGAGGACAGGTTCCAGAAGACCGCCTCCGCCCGGCCGAGCAGCTGACCGGAGCGCTCGAGGGCCACGACGGTGTTCTCGAACGTCGGCTCGGCCGGGTCGGCCAGCAGGGCGGCGACCTCGGCCCGCTGCTCGGCCATCCCGGCCAGCAACGCCTCCCGGCAGTGCTCCAGCGAGATGTCGGCGAACGGCGGCAGCTCGTAGGGCAACGCCGAGGGGGCGGCCAGCGGGTTGGACACGGACAGGGGCGACTCGGACAGGGGCGACTCGGACAGGGGCGACTCGGACAGGGGCGTTGAGTCCGGCGAGGGAGCCGGTGCAGCGGTGCTCATCCCGCTCATCTTCACCCCCGCACCCGGCCGGCCGTCATCTGGATCGCCCCGCTGCACGGTCCCGCCGCGAGCTTGCGAGTGGTGGCAGGGCAGCGGGGTCCTTCCTCAGCGGCTGGCGGTGCGCAGGTAGGCCCGCACCGCGAGCGGCACGAAGATCGCCAGGATCACGACGGTCCACAGCACGGTGTAAAGCGCCGGGTTCTGCAGCGACCAGACGTCGGGGACCGGGGCCCCGGCAGGGACGTTGCCGAACAGCTCCCGGGCCGCCTGGACGACGGTGGAGACGGGGTTCCACTCGGCGAACGCCCGCAGCGGTGCCGGGAAGCTCTCCAGCGGGACGAAGGCGTTGGAGGCGAAGGTCAACGGGAAGATCACGATGAAGCTCGCGTTGTTGACCACCTCGGGGGTCCGGACGAGCAGACCGACCAGCGCCATCAGCCAGGAGATCGCGAAGGCGAAGACCAGCAGCACCAGGAACCCGCCGATCGCCTCCCCGATCGAGGAGTTGATCCGCCAGCCCACGGCCAACCCGGTCAGCGCCATCACCGTGATCGAGATGACGTTGAGCCCCAGGTCGGCGACCGTGCGGCCGATCAGCACCGCCGACCGGGACATCGGCAGCGACCGGAACCGGTCGATCAGCCCCTTCTGCAGGTCCTCGGCGATGCTCGCCCCGGTCACGGTGGAGCCGAAGACCACCGTCTGGGCGAAGATCCCCGGCAGCAGGAACTCGGCGTAGCTGATGCCCGGGGGCAGCCCTCCGATGGCCCCACCGAAGATGTAGCGGAACAGCACCACGAACATGATCGGCGACAGCGTCGCGAAGACGATCAGGTCGGGCACCCGCTTGACCTTGATCAGGTTGCGCTTGGTGATGACGACGCTGTCGGAGACCGTCTCGGCCAGGGTGGTCATGACTGCGCTCCTGCACTGACGGTGGCCGAGCCCTCGGCGTCGGTCGTGGTGTCGGCGTCCTCGGCGGAGCGCCCGGTGAGGGTCAGGAAGACGTCGTCCAGGTCGGGTCGGCGCAGGCCGATGTCGAGCACCTGCGCGCTGGTGCCGGCGAGCCGGCGCAGCGCCTCGGCCAGCGTGTCGGTGCCGCCGGTGACCGGCACCGACAGCCGCCGGGTCTGCCGGTCGGCGTGCAGCTCCCCGTGGGAGAGCGGACGCAGGGCGTCGGTCACCACCGCGAGCTGCTCGACGGTGCCCACGGTCAGCTCCAGCCGCTCGCCACCGACCTGGGCCTTCAGCTCGTCAGCGGTGCCGCGGGCGATCACCTTGCCGCGGTCGATGACCACCATCCGGTCGGCCAGGCGGTCGGCCTCCTCCAGGTACTGGGTGGTGAGCAGGATCGTCGTCCCGTCGCTGACCAGGTCGGCGATGAACTCCCACATGCCGAGCCGGCTGCGGGGATCGAGCCCGGTCGTCGGCTCGTCGAGGAACAGCACCCGCGGCCGGGCGATGAGGGAGGCGGCGATGTCCAGCCGCCGGCGCATGCCGCCGGAGTACGTCTTCGCCGGGCGGTTGGCCGCGTCGGACAGGTCGAAGCGTTCCAGCAGCTGGCCGGCGCGCGACCTGGCCTCCCGCTTGCCCAGGCGGTAGAGCCGCCCGACCATCTCCAGGTTCTCCGCACCCGTCAGGTACTCGTCGACCGCGGCGTACTGGCCGGTCAGCCCGATCATGGCGCGCACCTGGTCGGCCTGGGTGCGCACGTCGAGACCGGCCACCTCCGCCCGGCCCTCGTCGGGCTGCAGCAGGGTGCTCAGGATCCGGACGACGGTGGTCTTGCCGGCGCCGTTGGGCCCCAGCAGCCCGAGGACGGTGCCCTCGGACACGGTGAGGTCGACCCCACCGAGCGCGGTGTTCTCACCGAAGCGCTTCACGAGCCCCTCGACGACGACGGCATCGGTCATGCCAGGCACGCTAGGCCCGTCCGCCGACAGTTCTCACTGCCTTTTCCGGGCCCCCGGCGGGTCCGTTCCATGAACACTCCTCGCGACGACGGGCGGTCCGTCGCGGTGCGACGGCTCAGGGGTGCAGACCCGCCCCGCCCGGAGAAGTCATCGGTCCGCGCCGGTCAGTCGACGCGCGGGGCGTACCCGGCCGCGGAGAGTGCGGCCAGCACGTGCTCGGCGTGGTCGGGGCCGCGGGTCTCCAGGTGCACGCCGACCTCCACCTCGCCCAGCACCAGGCGTGGCGTCAACCGCTCGTGCTCGACCGACAGCACGTTGGCGGCGAGACCGGCCAGCTCACGCAGCAGCCCGGCCAGTGACCCCGGCCGGTCGGGCACCTGGACCCGGAGGGACAGGTAGCGCCCGGCGGCGGCCATGCCGTGCTGGACGACCTTCATCATCAGCACCGGGTCGATGTTGCCGCCGGAGACGACCGCGACGACCGGCGGGGCGAAGGCGGCCGGGTCGGCCAGCAGCGCGGCGACCGCGGCGACCCCGGCGGGCTCGACCACCAGCTTGGCCCGCTCCAGGCAGAACAGCAGCGCCCGGGAGAGGTCCCCCTCGCTGACCGTCACGACCTCGTCGACCAGGCCGGAGACGTGCGCCAGGGTGAGGTCACCGGGGGCGGCCACGGCGATGCCGTCGGCCATCGTCGCCATGGTGGTCAGCGGCACGGGCCGACCGGCGGCCAGCGAGGCCGGGAAGGCGGCCGCCATCGCCGCCTGGACGGCGACCACCCGGACGTCGGGCCGACGGGCCTTGACGGCCGCGGCGATCCCGGAGACCAGGCCGCCCCCGCCGGTGCAGACCACCACCGTCGCCACGTCGGGGCACTGGTCGAGCACCTCCAGGCCCACGGTGCCCTGCCCGGCGATGACGTCGGGGTGGTCGAAGGGGTGGATGAAGACGGAGCCGGTCCGGTCGGCGAACTCCACCGCCGAGACGATCGCCTCGGTGAGGGTCTCCCCGCCGAGCCGGGCGTCGGCGCCGTAGCCGCGGGTCGCGGCGACCTTGGGCAGCGGAGCGCTCTCCGGCATGAACACCGTCGCGGCCGCACCGAGCTCGCGGGCGGCCAGCGCGACCCCCTGCGCGTGGTTGCCGGCGCTGGCCGCGACCACGCCCCGGGCGCGCTCGGCGTCGCTGAGCCGGGCGATCCGGGTGTAGGCCCCGCGGATCTTGAACGAGCCGGTGCGCTGCAGGTTCTCGCACTTGAGCCACACCGGCCCACCGACCCGTTCGGCCAGTGCCCGGGAGTGCTCCAGCGGCGTCCGGCGCACCACGCCGTCGAGCAGGTGCGCGGCCGACTCGACGTCGGCCCCGCTGACCAGGGGCACTGCACCGGGGACGGACACGCCGTCGATCTTCGCAGTCCCCAGGTGCGCGGGCCGACGGACACCCGGGTGTCACAGGTCCGTCGTACCGTGGTCGAGGTGACGGACGCCGCACTGACGGGGACCTCCCAGTCCCCCACCCCTCCCGCTCCCGAGGCCCCTGCTCCGACGACGCTGGGCGAGCTGCGCGCCAGCGGAGCCACCCCCCGGCCGGTCAAGGCCGAGATCCGCCAGAACCTGCTCGCCCGGCTGGCCGCCGGCGAGCCCACCCTGCCCGGCATCGTCGGGTTCGAGGACACCGTCGTCCCCGAGGTGGAACGGGCGCTCATCGCCGGGCACGACCTCGTGCTGCTCGGTGAACGCGGCCAGGGCAAGACCCGGCTGATCCGCACCCTGGTCGGCCTGCTCGACGAGTGGACCCCGGTGCTGGTCGGCAGCGAGCTCAACGAGCACCCGCTGCAGCCGATCAGCGTCTGGGGGCACCGGCAGGTCGCCGAGCACGGCGACGCCACCCCCGTCGGCTGGCTGCACCGCAGCGAGCGGTTCGGCGAGAAACTGGCCACCCCCGACACCAGCGTCGGCGACCTGATCGGCGACGTCGACCCCATCAAGGTCGCCGAGGGCCGCACGCTGGGCGATCCGGAGACGGTCCACTACGGGCTGGTGCCGCGCACCAACCGCGGCATCTTCAGCGTCAACGAGCTGCCCGACCTGGCCGAGCGGATCCAGGTGGCCCTGCTCAACGTGCTGGAGGAGCGGGACATCCAGATCCGCGGCTACCGGGTGCGGCTGCCGCTGGACCTGCTGCTGGTGGCCAGCGCCAACCCCGAGGACTACACCAACCGCGGCCGGATCATCACCCCGCTCAAGGACCGGTTCGGCGCCGAGGTGCGCACCCACTACCCGATCGAGCTCGCCGACGAGGTGCGGCTGCTCGAGCAGGAGGCGCAGACCACCTGGCTGGGCGGCAGCGGCGAGTTCGCCACCCCGCTGGTGCCCCAGCACCTGGTGGAGATCGTCGCCCGGTTCACCCGGCTGGTCCGCGAGTCCAGCCACGTCGACCAGCGTTCCGGGGTCAGCGCCCGGTTCGCCATCGCCGGGCTGGAGACGGTGGCCGCCTCCGCGGTGCGCCGGGCTGCGGTCGCCGGGGAGAGCCGACCGGTCGCCCGGGTGGTCGACCTGCCCAGCATCGTCCCGGCCAGCCGCGGCAAGGTGGAGTTCGCCGACGCCGGCAACGACGCCGACGACGACCGCAGCCTCGAGGTCCTCGAGCACCTCCTCCGGCAGGCCACCGCCCAGACCTTCCGGGCCCGCTGCGGCGGTCTGGACCTCACCGGCCTGCAGGAGCACTTCACCGGCGGGGACACCGTGGAGTCCGGCGACCTGGTGCCGGCCGCCGTCCTGCTCGGGCAGCTGGGCACGATCCCGCACCTGGCGCAGCTGCTGGGCCGGCTGGGGGTCCCCGAGGGGGAGCAGTCCGCCGAGCAGGCCGCCGCCGCCGTCGAGTTCGCGCTCGAGGGGCTGTGGCTGACCCGCCGGCTCGCCAAGGACACCGACGGCTCGCGCACGGTCTACGGAGCCTGACGTGCCCCAGCGACGGCACGGCGGGTACCGGTACGGCAAGTGGCGGGGCGGCCCCGACCCCCTGGCGCCGCCCTACGACGTGGCGGCCGCGGTCGACGAGATCGGCGACCAGGTGCTGGCCGGCAGCGGCGTCCGGGAGGCGATGCGGGACCTGCTGCGCCGCGGCGTCGACGGCCGGCGCGGTCTCGACCAGCTGCGCCGCAACGTCCGGGACCGGCTGCGGCAGGCCCGCGAGGCCGGCCGGCTCGACGGCACGCTGGAGCAGGTCCGGGAGCTGCTGGACCAGGCGGTCGAGGCCGAGCGCGCGGCGCTGTTCCCCGACCCCGACGACGCGGCCCGGCTGGCCGAGGCGGAGCTCGACGCCCTGCCGGAGGACACCGCCGGGGCCGTCCGCGCCCTGAAGGACCACGCCTGGCGCTCCCCGGAGGCCGCCCAGGCCTACCGCGAGATCGAGGACCTGCTCCGGCAGGAGGTGCTGGACAGCTCGTTCCAGGGGATGAAGCAGGCCCTGCAGCAGATGCAGGACGGCGACGGCGCCGCGATGCAGGCGGTCAAGGACATGGTGGCCGACCTCTCCGCCCTGGTCGACGCGCACAACCGGGGCGAGGACACCGACCAGCAGTTCGCCGACTTCATGGCGGAGCACGGCCAGTTCTTCCCCGACGACCCGCAGTCGGTGGAGGAGCTGATCGACTCCCTCGCCCGCCGCGCCGCCGCGCAGGAGCGGATGATGGCCGGGCTCTCCCCCGAGCAGCGAGCCGAGCTGCAGGACCTGATGGGCCAGGCGATGGGCGACCTCGGGTTGCAGAGCGAGATGGCGCACCTGTCCGACGCGCTGCGGCAGGCCCGGCCGGACCTGCCGTGGGGCCAGCGCGGCCCGGTCCCGGACGGGGACCAGCCGCTGGGGCTGGGCGACGCGACGACCGCCGTCGCCGAGCTCGCGGACCTGGAGGCGCTGTCCCAGCAGCTCTCCCAGGGCTACGCCGGCGCCTCGCTGGCCGACGTCGACGAGGAGCTGCTGGAGCAGGCGCTGGGCCGGTCGGCCGTCGACGACCTCGCGGCGCTGCGCCGGCTGGAGCGGGAGCTGGAGCGGCAGGGCTGGCTCGACCGCTCCGAGGGGGCGCTGCAGCTCTCCCCCAAGGCGGTGCGCCGGCTGGGCGCCACGGCGCTGCGCCGGGTGTTCGCGAAGCTGTCGGCCACCGGCCGCGGGGAGCACGACGTCGCCGACGCCGGCGCCGCCGGGGAGCTGACCGGCGCCTCGCGGGAGTGGCGGTTCGGCGACGAGCAGCCGCTGGACGTCGTCCGCACGGTGCGCAACGCGGTGCTGCGCAGCGCCGGCAGCCCCCGCGAGGAGGGCCAGCGCCGGGTGCAGATCGCCGTCGAGGACTTCCAGGTGGTGGAGACCGAACGGCGCACCGGGGCCGCGGTGGCGCTGCTGGTCGACCTCTCCTACTCGATGGCGCTGCGCGGCACCTGGGGCGCGGCCAAGTCGACGGCGATGGCCCTGCACTCGCTGGTGACCACCCAGTTCCCGCAGGACGCCATCGAGATCATCGGCTTCTCCTCCACCGCCCAGGTGCTGCGCCCGGAGACGCTGGCCGAGCTGAGCGTGGACACCCTGCAGGGCACCAACCTGCAGCACGGCCTGATGCTGGCCCGCCGCTTCCTGGCCCGGCACCGGGACGCCGAGCCGGTGGTGCTGGTGGTCACCGACGGCGAACCGACGGCCCACCTGGAGGACGACGGGACGCCGTACTTCTGCTGGCCGCCGATGCCGGAGACGATCGCCCGCACGGTGGCCGAGGTGGAGCGGGTGGCCCGCTCGGGGGCGACGCTCAACGTGTTCGCGCTGGACCCGGAGCCCGGGCTGGTCGAGTTCGTGCACGACATCACCGCGCGGGCCGGCGGGCGGGTCTTCCAGCCCGACAGCGAGCGGCTCGGCGAGTACGTCGTCGCCGACTACCTGCGAGCGCGCCGCGGTCGCCGCGGTCGGTGACCGGCCGTGATCGCTGCGTGCGCGAACGACGCGCTGGTCCGGGATCGGGGAGACTGTTGTGGTGACCACCGAGGCGGAGACCGGGACGATCACCATCGAACAGGTGGACGCGGCGACCACCTACCCGCTGCGCGCCCAGGAGCTGCGCCAGGGCCGGCCGGTGGAGATCGACGAGGACGACGCCCCGTACACGCTGCACCTGGCCGCCCGGATCGACGGGGACGAGGTGGTCGGCGTGGTCCGCTTCCACCCGCGCGACTGCCCCTGGCGGGAGGGCGAGGGCTCCTGGCAACTGCGGGGCATGGCCACCGACCCCCGGGTGCGGGGGCTCGGGGCCGGCCGGGCCCTGGTGGCCGAGGGCCTGGCCCGGGTGTCGGCTCTCGGCGGCCAGCTGGTCTGGTGCGATGCGCGGGCGTCCGCCGTCGGCTTCTACGAGCGGCTGGGTTTCACGATCATCACCGACGAGTACGACCTGCGGCCGGTGGGCGGGCACCGCGGCATGATGATCGAGCTGCCGATCAGGTGACCGGGTGGGCTCCGCTGGAGCTGACCCCGGGGATCTTGCCGGAGCGGAAGGCGTTCACGAAGAGCCGGTGGTCGGTGCGAGTCCGCTCGGCGTAGGAGTGCGCAAAGGCGATCAGGTCGGCTATGAACTCCTCCCGCCGGTCGCCGATCATCTCGGTGATCGCCTCCTCGGTCTGGAAGTCGACCAGCTCGTGGTCGCTGTCGGCGTCCCCGACGCAGTGCATCTTGGCCGTGGCCCGCCCCAGCTGGGCGACGACCGGCAGGATCTCCTCGGGCTCGGTCAGGTCCTCCCAGTCCAGGTCCAGCTCGTAGGGCGAGAGCTCGGCCACCACGAACCCCACGCCGTCGATCTCGGTGTGCCCGAGGAAGCTCGAGGCGTAGGACTGCAGCGCCCGCTGGCTCATCGCCGTCCGGTGCCCCTCGTGCTCGAAGTGCCGGCGGATCTCCGGGTCGGTCACCACCCGGCTGGGGGCCGGCACGTTGCCCTGCTTCATCGACAGGACCACGTCGTTCTCCAGCGCCTGGTCGTACCCCTCGATCAGCACGTTGTACGCCGGCAACCCCGCGCTGCCGATGCCGAAGCCCCCGGTGGCGACGACGTCCTTGACGTCGTAGGTCACCTCCCGGCGGCGCTTGCCCGGCGGCAGGGTCTCCCGGTAGCGCTCCACCGCGGCCAGCACGCGGTCCCGCTCGGCGTCGTCCAGCCGGCGGGTGCGCGGGCGGTCGGTGAAGCGGCGCTGGTGCCCCTCGATCACCGTCATCCGCTCCAGCAGGGCGATCCGGGTGTGCTCGGTGGTCTCCAGGACGAGTTCGTGCACCGCGCCCTCGGTGTTCTCCCGGCGGAGGGCGAAGGAGCGGTCGTCGTCGGCGGCGACGAAGGCGTGCACCTGGTCGAGGTAGCACTCCAGGTACCGGCGGAGCACGGCATCGATGACGTCGTCGCCGAGCGCCTTGCGCCAGGCCAGCAGGGCGAAGCTGGCGGCGAACCGGCGCAGGTCCCAGCTGACGTGACCGAGGTAGGCCTCGTCGAAGTCGTTGACGTCGAAGACGATCCGCCCCTGGCCGTCCATGTAGGTGCCGAAGTTCTCGGCGTGCAGGTCACCCTGGATCCACACGCGCGACGTCCGCTCGTCACACCAGCGGTCCTCCAGCGTCGCCATGTCGGCGTAGAACAGGCAGGCCGACCCGCGGTAGAAGGCGAAGGGGTCCGCCGCCATCTTGCGGAACTTGGTCCGGAAGGCATCGGCGTCGGCGGCCATCAGGCCGGAGAAGGCGTCGACGAGGACGTCGACGATCTGCTGCTGCCGGTCGTCGGGGTGCTCGCCAGCAGGGGTGATCTCGGTGCGGTCGGCCACGGCACAACCGTAGGGGGTGGCTAGCCTGGAGATCAGCACTCTCGACCGCGCCATGCGGCCGGGGAGCCGGGGAGAGGGGACGGGCCGGGTGACGCGAGCGAGCAGGGCGCGGCGGCTGGCGACCGGTGCCGCCTACGGCGGTGGCGGCGTCGGGCTCGCCGGAGCCGCCTTGGTGACCCTGCTGCGCGAGGAGGCCAGGGCCGCCCGGCGACGGGTCAAGGCCAACCCGTCCGAGGCCGACCCGCCCACCGGCAACGGCCTGTACGGCCGTGGCCGCGGCAAGCCGATCGTGCTCGCGGTGCTCGGCGACTCCAGCGCCGTGGGGCTCGGGGTGGACAAGGCCGGGGAGACCCCTGGTGTGCTGATCGCCGCCGCGCTGGCCGAGCTGGCCGAGCGGCCGGTCCGGCTGGCCAAGTTCGCCCGGTCCGGGGCCGTGTCCAAGGACCTCGCCGCCCAGGTCGACCAGGCGCTGCTCGAACGGCCGGACGTCGCCCTGATCATGATCGGCGCCAACGACGTCACCAGCCGGGCCCGGCCCGCGGACTCGGTGCGGGCGCTCGCCGAGGCCGTGCGCCGGCTGATCGCCGCCGACTGCCAGGTCGTCGTCGGCACCTGCCCCGACCTGGGCACCATCCGGCCGATCGCCCAGCCGCTGCGGGTGCTGGCCCGGCGCTGGAGCCGCCAGCTGGCCGCCGCCCAGACGATCGCCGTGGTGGCCGAGGGCGGACGCACCGTCTCCCTCGGCTCGGTCCTCGGTCCCTCGTTCGCCAGCGACCGGACGCTGTTCAGCCACGACGAGTTCCACCCGTCCGCGGCCGGTTACGCCGCAGCGGCCGCCTCGCTGCTCCCCTCGATCGCCGACTCGATCGGCGTCTGGCCGGCGGCGGCCGACCGCGGCCTGCGGCTGCGCCGGGACACCGTCCGGCCGGTCGCCCAGGCCGCGGCCCGCGCCGCCGGCCGGTCCGGCACCGAGGTGCAGCCGACCGCCGTCCGCGGGAACGAGTCCGGTCCCCGCGGCCCGTGGGCCCGGCTCCGCCGGCGGCGCCCCCCGGACATCTCGACGCCGGAGCGTGCGGACGAGTCCGCCCTCGAGGCAGCGCCGCACTGAGGTCCCCGCCACCGCGGGTGGCGGAGCTACCCGGGGGTAGGTTCGGGAGGCATCTGACGTCCGTTGCCGCCCTCGAGGTGGCGCGCCTCATCGTGGAGGACCCATGCCCGAAGCTGTCATCGTCGCCGTCGCCCGATCCCCCATCGGCCGCGCGTTCAAGGGGTCGCTGAAGGACCTCCGCCCGGACGACCTGGCCGCGACGATCACCCGGGCCGCGCTGGACCAGGTGCCGCAGCTCGACCCGACCGACATCGACGACCTGATGCTGGGCTGCGGCCTGCCCGGCGGTGAGCAGGGCTTCAACATGGGCCGGGTCGTCGCCGTCCTGCTGGGGATGGACCACCTGCCCGGGACGACGATCACCCGGTACTGCTCCTCCTCGCTGCAGACCACCCGGATGGCGCTGCACGCGATCAAGGCCGGCGAGGGCGACGTGTTCATCTCCGCCGGCGTCGAGCTGGTGTCCCGCTTCACCAAGGGCAACTCCGACGCCATCCCGGACACCCACAACCCGCGCTTCGCCGACGCCGAGGCCCGGGTCGCCAAGACGGCCGAGAGCGGCGCGGAGAGCTGGCAGGACCCGCGCGAGGACGGCGAGCTCCCCAACGCCTACATCGCCATGGGCCAGACCGCGGAGAACCTGGCGCTGCTCAAGGACGTCTCCCGCCAGGAGATGGACGAGTTCGCCGTGCGCAGCCAGAACCTGGCCGAGCAGGCGATCGCCAACGGCTTCTGGGAGCGGGAGATCACCCCGGTCACCACGCCCGACGGCACCGTGGTCAGCAAGGACGACGGCCCGCGCGCCGGCACCACGCTGGAGGGCCTGGCCGGGCTGAAGCCGGTGTTCCGCCCCGACGGCCGGGTGACCGCGGGCAACGCCTGCCCGCTCAACGACGGCGCGGCCGCCCTGGTGATCATGAGCGACCGCAAGGCGCAGGACCTCGGCATCACCCCGCTGGCCCGGGTCGTCTCCACCGGCGTCACCGGGCTGTCGCCGGAGATCATGGGCTACGGCCCGGTCGCGGCCTCGGAGCAGGCGCTGGCCCGGGCGGGCATGTCCATCTCGGACATGGACCTCGTCGAGATCAACGAGGCCTTCGCCGCCCAGGTCATCCCCAGCTACCGCGACCTGGGCATCGACATCGACAAGCTGAACGTGCACGGCGGCGCGATCGCCGTCGGGCACCCCTTCGGCATGACCGGCGCCCGGATCACCGGCACGCTGCTCAACGGGCTCCGCGCCCGGGACGGCCAGTTCGGCCTGGAGACGATGTGCGTCGGCGGCGGCCAGGGCATGGCCATGGTGCTCGAGCGCCTCTCCTGAGCGCATGACGACATGTTGATCATCGGCATCTGGCTCCTCGACACGCCGCCGAGCACCGCCAGATGCCGATGATCAACTGAGCAGGGTCCCCCACAGACGACCGTGGCCCGGCCCCCTCGCGGGGACCGGGCCACGGTCGTCGTGCGTCAGACCCCGGAACGGGGTCCTGCGATCACTCGCGGAAGTAGCTGAGCAGCCGCAGGATCTCGATGTACAGCCAGATGACCGTGACGAGCAGGCCGAAGGCGATGTACCAGGCGAACTTCGGCTCGACGCCGCGGCGGATCGCCTCGTCGGCCATGTCGAAGTCCAGCAGCAGCGTGAACGCGGCGACGCCGATGACGACGATGCTGAAGATGATGGCCAGCGGGCCACCGTCGCGCAGGCCCAGGCCGCCCGGGATGAAGAAGCTGGCGACCAGGTTGACGATGACGAGCGCCAGGACGCCGAAGAGCGCGCCCACGATCCACCGGGTGAGCTTCGGGGTGACCCGGATGGCGCCGGTCTTGTAGACCACCAGCATGCCGGCGAAGACACCGAAGGTGCCGATGAGCGCCTGCGACACGATGCCGCTGTACTGGTCGTTGAACATCTCGCTGATCGCACCGAGCGCGACGCCGTAGAGAGCGCCGTACGTCAGCGTCGCGACCGGGTTGGCGATCTGCTTGAACGCGATCACCAGGCCGAGCACGAGGGCGACCAGGACGGCCGGCAGCGTCAGGCCCAGGGCGAGGTCGTCCGGCAGCACGGCCCAGGTGGCGGCCGCGGAGAGCACCGTCACGAGGAAGCTGAGGCCGGTCTTGGTGACGACGTCGTCCATCGTCATGTAGGCGCGATCGGTGGCGGCGTACGGCGACGGAGCGGCGTACGGGTCGTGCTGGGTGGGTGCCCCGCCGTACGTCTGCTGCGGGGCGGAGCCCCGGCCGGCGGACGGGCCGTTGCCGGCTGCCGGGAGGCCCCGGAAGGCCGGGTTGCTGCTGGGCATCGTCATCTCCTCGAGGTGACTGGTCGGGCCGTGGGGCTCAGTTCGTCCGCCCCACGCTGTCTGGTGTAACGCCAGGTCAGTGCCGGTAGTTCCCGTTGGCCCCGGACCACCCGGACGGGTGCCCCCGGTCGGGTTCGAACCGACACCGGGACCCTTTTAAGGGGCCTGCCTCTGCCGATTGGGCCACGGGGGCGATTGGACTACTGGGGCTCGCAAGACCCGCCGGGGACCTTAGCTGGCCCGGGGGCCCGACTGGTCCCGGTCTGCCGCGCTCGGCGGCGGGATCGCCGGGGCCTGGCCGCCGGTGGCCGCGGCGACGAACTCCCGCCGCGGGTTCTGCAGCTGGCCCAGTGCGATGACCTCACGCCGGAACACCGAGGCCAGCGCCCAGTCGGCGATCACCCGGACCTTGCGGTTCAGGGTGGGCACCCGGCTGACGTGGTACGCCCGGTGCATGAGCCAGGCCGGTCGGCCCTTGAGCTTGACCCCGTAGACCTGGGCCACCCCCTTGTGCAGCCCGAGGCTGGCCACCGAACCGGCGTAGGCGTGCCGGTACTCCACCGGCTCCTCACCGTCCAGCACGGCCACGATGTTGTCGGCCAGCCGCTTGGCCTGGCGCACCGCGTGCTGGGCGTTCGGGGCGGTGGTGGCGCCGGGCTCGTCCTTGGTGAGGTCCGGCACCGCGGCGAGGTCGCCGGCGGCCCACGCGCCGTCCAGCACCGCGCCGTCCAGGCCGTCGACCTGCAGCGTGGCCCGGCAGCGCACCCGGCCGCGCTCGTCCAGGGGCAGGTCGGTCCGGGCGAGCATCGGGTGCGGCTTGGTGCCCGCCGTCCAGACCAGGGTGTCGCTGGCGAACTCGTCGCCGTCGCCGGTGCGCACGACGCCGTCGTCGGAGACGGAGTCCAGCGTCGTGTTGAGCTTGACCTCCATCCCCCGTGCCTGCAGCTGCTGCACGGTCCAGGCACCCATGTCCGCGTCGACCTCGGGCAGGATCCGGCCGGTCGCCTCGACCAGGACCCAGCGCATGTCCGCCGGGGACAGCCGGGGGTAGTAGCGCTCGAGCGCGTAGCGGGCCATGTCCTCCAGCTCGGCGAACGCCTCGATCCCCGCGTAGCCCCCGCCGACGAAGGTGAAGGTGAGCGCCCGCCGGCGCACCTGCGGGTCGTCGGTGGAGCTCGCGGCGTCCAGCCGGGCCAGCACGTGGTTGCGCAGGTAGATGGCCTCGCCGACGTTCTTGAAGCCGATGCCGTGCTCGGCGAGACCGGGGATGGGCAGGGTCCGGGCGACCGAGCCGGCGGCCATCACCAGCACGTCGTAGCGCAGCTCGAAGGAGTCGCCCTCAGCCGGTGTCACCGTCGCGGTCCGGTCGGCGTGGCTGAGCCCGGCCACCGCACCGGTGATCACCCGGCACTGCTCCAGCGTGCGCCGCAGCGGGACGACGACGTGCCGGGGCTCCACGGAGCCGGCCGCCGCCTCGGGCAGGAAGGGCTGGTAGGTCATGTGCGGCTGGGGGTCGACCACGATGATCTCCGCCCGGCCGCGGCGGAGCTTCTTCTGCAACCGCAGGGCGGTGTAGAGGCCGACGTAGCCGCCGCCCACGATCAGGATCACCGGTCGCTGGGCCATGGCCTCACCGTAGGCCCGCAGGCGCCGCGGCAAACCCCTCCCGGCGACGTCAGTCTGCGGCCAGCTCCTTCGCCCGGCCGAGCACCGCGTCCAGCATCGGTTCGGTGAGCCTGCCGGTGAAGGTGTTCTGCTGGCTGACGTGGTAGCTCCCGAGCAGGGTGAGCGGGCCGCTGTGGCCGGCCAGCGACACCTCCACGCCGTGCCCGAACGCCGGCCGCGGCCGGGGCAGCGGCACCCCGGCACCGGCCAGCACCGGCCACAGCGCGGTCCACCCGAACCCGCCGAGCACCACGATCACCCGCAGCCGGGGCAGCAGCGCCAGCTCCCGGGCCAGCCAGGGCGAGCAGGTGTCCCGCTCCTCCGGGGTCGGCGCGTTGGCCGGCGGCGCGCACCGCACCGCAGCGCACACCCGGACGTCGGTGAGCTCCAGCCCGTCGTCCCTGGCGACCGAGGTCGGCTGGTTGGCCAGGCCGGCCCGCCACAGCGCGGCGAAGATCCAGTCGCCGCTGCGGTCGCCGGTGAAGACCCGCCCGGTGCGGTTCCCGCCGTGCGCGGCCGGGGCCAGGCCGACGACGCCGATCCGCGCGTCGGCGGGCCCCAGCCCGGGGACGGGGCGCCCCCAGTACTCCTCCGCCCGGAAGGAGGCCCGTTTCACCCGGGCCACCTCCTCGCGCCAGGTCACCAGCCGCGGGCAGGCCCGGCAGCCGGAGATGCGTTCGTCCAGCACCTCGAGCTCTCGGCTGCCTGCGGCGGCGCGGACGACCCCGGCCGGGCTGCGGGTGACGGGGAAGCCGTCGGCGTCGCGTGCCACCCGGACAGCACAGCATGCGGCTGCGAAGCGCGCGCCGGCCGCCCCCACGGCATGATCGGGGGGTGGCGAAGAAGCAGAAGGTGAAGACCCCGTTGCTGTACAAGCTGCTCGGCCCTGCGATGGCCATCCCGGCCGGGATCGTGGTCAAGAAGCTCGCCGACACGACGTGGGAGAAGGTGCGCGGCTACCCGCCGCCGAAGAACCCGGCCGCACCCGGCGTCAGCTGGCCCGACGCGCTGGCCTGGGCCGCGGTCTCCGGCGCGCTCTACGCCGCCGGCCGGCTGGTCGCCGCCGCCGGTGCCGCCACCGTCTACGAGAAGATCACCGGCAGCCTGCCGCCGGGCGTCAACGCCGACAGCGCCGCCTGACGAAGCAGAAGGACCCCCTCCTCCCCACCCTTCGCAAGCTCAGGGCGGTGCCCTGGAGGGGGCCGCTGCCCACCGCTCGCAAGCTCGCGGCGGGGCCCTGCAAGGGGGCCAACGGGACGTGGCCTGGGGGCCCCGTCCCGCGGCGTCAGGGCCGCGCGAGGCGGAGGGCGATGCCGTCGAGGATGTCGTGCTCGCTGACGACGACCTCGTCGAGCTCGAACGCGTCCATGACCACCCGCAGCACGAGTGCGCCGGCGCCGATCACGTCGACCCGGCCGGGGTGCATCACCGGCGAGGCGGCCCGCCGGGCCCGGGTTGCGGTCAGCAGACCGGCGGCGACCGAGCGGACGGCGCCCACGGGGATCCGTGACCCGTGGATGGCGACCGGGTCGTAGGCGGGCAGGCCGAGCGCCAGGGCGGCGACCGTGGTCACCGAGCCGGCCAGCCCGACCAGGGTCGCGGCCTCACCGACCGGTACGGCGGCGGCGACGAGCTCCAGGGCCGCGCGCACGTCGCCCTCGGCGGCCTGCACCTCGTCGGGAGGCGGCGGGTCGCTGCGCAGGTGCCGCTCGGTCAGCCGGACACAGCCCACGTCCACCGACCGGGCGGCCCGCACCCCGCCGGCGTCCCCGAGCACGAACTCCGTCGAACCGCCGCCGATGTCGACGACCAGGTACGGCGGTCGCGGGGCCGCAGCGCCGTGGGCCTGCGCGGCGGCGGCCAGCGAGGCGGTGGCCCCGAGGAAGGACAGCTCGGCCTCCTCCGTGCCGGTGACCACGTCGGGCAGCTGGCCCAGGGTGGCGGTCACCATCGCCTCGAAGTCCTCGCGGTTCGCGGCGTCCCGGCTGGCGCTGGTGGCCACCATCCGCACCCGCTCGGCGCCCAGCTCCCGGGCCTGGGCGGCGTACTCGGCGAGCACCAGGCGGGTGCGCTCGATCGCCTCGGGCGCCAACCGCCCGGTCGCGTCCACGCCCTGCCCCAGCCGCACGACCTCCATCCGCCGGAGCAGGTCGGTGTGCGGCCCCTCGACGGGCACGTCGGCGACCAGCAGCCGGATCGAGTTGGTACCGCAGTCGATGGCGGCGACCCGGGTCATCGGACGTCCTCCGGGTCCTGCGGGGACGGCTGGGCGCACGGACCGGCCGCCCACCACTCCCCCATCTCCGCGACCGCCCGGTCACCGATCGGGTTGACCCCCGGCCCGGCGGCCAGGGCGTGACCGGCCAGGGCGTGCAGGCACTTGACCCGGTCGGGCATCCCCCCGGCACTGGCCCGGGTGGGCAGCACGTCGCGGGAGTCGCGGGTGGCCAGGAACGACTCGTGCGCCGCCCGGTACCCCGCCGCCAGCTCCGGGTCCGTGGCCAGCTCCGCCTGCCAGTCCCGCATCCTCCCGGCCGACTCCAGCCGGCTGGCGGCGGCGGTCGCCCGCGGGCAGGTCAGGTAGTACAGCGTGGGGAACGGCGTGCCGTCCTCCAGCCGGGGCGCGGTCTCGACGACGTCGGGTTGGCCGCACGGGCAGCGGTGCGCGACGCCGACGAGGGCGCGTGGCGGCCGTCCCAGCTGACGGGCGATGACGGCGCGCTCGGCGGTGGTGACCGGCGGCGAGACCGGCGCGGGGTCGGGGCTGTGCACGTCCCTAGTCTGCGGGAGCGCCCGGATCGGTCACCGGGGGGTCGCCGTCGGCTGCGGCGAGGGAGCTGAGCAGGCCCTCGTACCAGGGCACGGGCGCGTCCCGCGCGGTGCTGCCGGCCGGGGGCTGGGCGGTGTCCCCGGGATCGCCGGCGTCACCGACGACGACCAGCCGGTCGCCGGGCAGCACCATGGTCAGCCGCTCCCGGGCCTGCTGGGCGATGTAGGCGGGGTCGGCCTGGCGGTCCAGCTGCGCCTCCAGGTCGGCGGCGCGCTGGTCCAGCGCCAGCTGCTCGGCGGCCAGCTCCGCCAGCTCCTGCCGCCCGGCCACGTACTGGCGCAGCGGGCCGGCGAGGGTCAGGGCCAGCAGCAGCACCAGCGCACCGAGCAGCACGGCGCGGCCGGTGAACCGCGGGCCGCGGCGGGGGGCGGTGCTCCGGGCCGGCCGCCGGGTGGTGCGGCGGCCCGGCCGGTTGTCGGCCGCGCCGCGGGCACCGGCCCGCACCGGCCGCGACGAGCTCCGGCGGCGGGTGCCACCGGGCCGGGCGCGGCGGGTGCGGGCGGTGCTCACGTCGTGCTCGGACTCAGCTGCGCGCAGCCAGGCGCGGGAAGGCGGCGGCGCCGGCGTAACGCGCGGCGTCGTCCAGCTCCTCCTCGATCCGCAGCAGCTGGTTGTACTTGGCCACGCGCTCGCTGCGGGCCGGGGCACCGGTCTTGATCTGCCCGCAGTCGGTGGCGACGGCGAGGTCGGCGATCGTGGTGTCCTCGGTCTCGCCGGAGCGGTGGCTCATCATGCAGCGGTAGCCGTTGCGGTGGGCCAGGTTGACCGCGTCCAGGGTCTCGGTGAGCGTGCCGATCTGGTTCACCTTCACCAGCAGCGCGTTCGCCGCACCGCGGGCGATGCCGTCGGCGAGCCGGGTCGGGTTGGTGACGAACAGGTCGTCGCCGACGATCTGCACGCGGTCGCCCAGCTCCCGGGTCATCGACACCCAGCCGTCCCAGTCCTCCTCGTCGAGGGGGTCCTCGATGGAGACGATCGGGTAGGCGTCGACCAGGCCCTTGTAGTAGTCGACGAGGTACTCGGCCGACCGGGTCTGCCCCTCGAAGTCGTAGCCGCCGTCGGTGTGGAACTCGGTGGCGGCGACGTCCAGGGCGAAGGCGATGTCGGTGCCGACGGTGTACCCGGCGGCCTGCACGGCCTCGACGATGAGGTCGAGGGCGTCCCGGTTGCTGGGCAGCGACGGGGCGAAGCCGCCCTCGTCACCCAGGCCGGTGGCCAGGCCGCGCTTCTTCAGCACCGACTTCAGCGCGTGGTAGGTCTCGGTGCCGATCTGCAGCGCCTCGGCGAAGCTCGCCGCGCCGATCGGGGCGATCATGAACTCCTGCACGTCGACGTTGCTGTCGGCGTGCGCGCCACCGTTGAGGATGTTCATCATCGGCACCGGCAGCAGGTGCGCCGAGGGGCCGCCGACGTAGCGGAACAGCGGCAGGCCCGAGGACTCCGCGGCCGCCTTCGCGACGGCGAGGGAGACGCCGAGGATCGCGTTCGCGCCGAGCCGGGACTTGTCCGGGGTGCCGTCGAGCTCGATCAGCCGCTGGTCGAGCAGCCGCTGCTCAGCGGCGTCGTAGCCGACGAGCTCCGGGCCGATGACGTCCAGGACGCCGTCGACGGCCTGGGTCACGCCCTTGCCGCCGTAGCGGGTCCCGCCGTCCCGGAGCTCCACCGCCTCGAAGGCGCCGGTCGAGGCGCCGCTGGGCACGGCGGCCCGGGTGATCGTCCCGTCGTCGAGTGCGACCTCGACCTCCACGGTGGGGTTTCCGCGCGAGTCGAGGATCTCCCGCGCGCCTACTGCATCGATGCTGGCCACGGGCTGCAGCCTAGCCAGCTCCCGGGGTCCTGCGGCACACCCGCGCCCGGAGCGGTCGGGACGGCGGCCGGGGGACGCCTGGGACGATGGCCGGCGATGACTCCCCCGCGCCCGCTCCGCCGGCACCGGCGCGCCGTCCGGCAGCTGCTCCTCGGACTGGTCCCGGTGCTGGTGGTGGGGGTCGCCGTGCTGGTCGCGCTGGCGCTGCGCCTGTCCGACGTGCAGGCCCCGCTGGCCGCCGCCGACCGCACCGCGACCGCGACGGTCACCGCTGCCGGCACCGGGCCCGAGGGCCGCGGGCTGGACGTCTCCTTCCGCGACGACGCCGGCCGGGAGCGCAGCGGCACCCTGGTGCTCGACGAACCGCTCGACGTGCCGGTCGGTGCCGAGCTGACGGTGCAGCACCCGTCGGCCGCCCCCGCGGGCGACCCGGTCCGCGTGTACACCGACGGGGACGCCGCCCACGCCGCCGTCGGGGACGTCGTCTTCGGCCTGGCCGCCACGGTCGTGGTGCTGGTCGCCGTGGCCGCGCTGACCCTGGCCCGCCTGCTCAGCCGCCCGCGGCTGCGCTCCAGGCCGGCCAGCACGGTGACCGCCACCCACGTCGTCGGGAACCAGGGGCTGCTGATGCGCAGCTGGCTGGAGCTGGAGACGCCGGCCGGGCGGCGCTGGCTGCCCACGCACTGGGCCCCGGAGCTGGACCGGCTGCCCCCGGGCAGCCGGGTCGAGGTGCGCGGCGACCCGGCCCGGGCCCGCCTCGTGCTGCCGGTGCTCGACGGCGCCGAGGTGTGGCCGTCGGGGCGGCTGCGCAGCCAGGAGCCGAGCGGTGGCGTGCGGCAGGCGCCCGTCGTCCCCGAGGCCGGCGAGGTGGGGCTCGCCCGGCAGGCGCGGGCGGATGGCGTCCTGCCCTTCCTCGCCCCGGTGCTGGGCCTGCTCTGGGCCTACGTCGACAGCAGCGGTCTGGCGGGCTTCGCCGTGGCGACCGCGCTGTCGGCGGCGGTGCTGTTCTGGGTCCCCCAGCTGCTGGGCTCGGACCCGCAGGCCACCCGCCAGGGCTGAGGGAGGACCCCGATCGTCAGGCGAGCGGCTGCTCGCGGGACTCCTCGTCGGCCCGGGCCCGCTCGGCCAGCTCGGCCTCGCTCGGGCCGGTGAAGGCCCGGGAGCGTTCCCGCGCCTCCTGGCTCCCGGTGAACAGGCCGGACTGCGGACCGGCCGGCCGGGTGCCGCCGTCGACCACGGCCGGCCGCCGCGTCGGTGCGGTGTCCGGGCCGGCGACGCCCTCGTTGCGCACCTTCGGCAGCGCGGTGGGGTGCTCGCGCTGCAGCCACACGACCAGGCCCTCGCGCACGTGGCAGCGCAGGTCGAACAGGGTCGGGCCGTCCTTGGCGCTGACCAGCACCCGGACCCGCACCACGGCCCCGACGGCGTCGGTCACCTGGAGCACCACCACCCGCTCGTCCCACAGCTCGTTGCCCACCACGAGCCGGTCGAGCTCGGCGCGCATCCCCTCCAGGGGCACCGTCCAGTCGACGTCCAGCTCGACCGACCCGAGGACGGCGGACTCCTTGCGGGTCCAGTTCTGGAAGGGCGTCGTCGTGAAGTGGGTGGAGGGCAGCACCAGCCGCCGGTCGTCCCAGACGTGCACCACGACGTAGGTGAGCGTGATCTCCTCGATCCGGCCCCACTCGTCCTCGACCACCACGACGTCGTCGACCCGGATCGCGTCGGTGAACGCCAGCTGCATCCCGGCGAACACGTTGGCCAGCGAGGTCTGGGCGGCGAGCCCGGCCACCACCGACAGCACCCCGGCGCTGGCCAGGATGCTGGTGCCGGCCGCGCGGGCCGCCGGGAAGGTCAGCAGCATCCCGGCGATCGCCAGCACCGCGATCACCGCCACGGTCAGCCGGCGGATCAGCGTGACCTGGGTGCGCACCCGCCGGGCGTGCCGGTTGTCGTCGACGTCGACGTCGTAGCGGGTCAGCGCCAGGTCCTCGACGACGAACGCGGCGACCGCGATCAGCCAGGCCACCACGGCGATGAGCGCCAGCCCGAGGACCCGGACGACGACGTCGCGCCAGTCGCCCACGCCGGGTGCGGCGTCCAGCACCAGCGTGACCGCGAGCAGCACGAGGAGCACCCGCAGCGGCCGGCGCCCCCGCCGGGAGAGGTCGGCCGCCACCGGCGAGGACCCGGCGAGCCGGCGCACCAGCGCCCCGATCGCGACGGCGACCAGCCAGGCCACCAGCGCGGCCCCGGCGACCACCAGCAGCAGCAGCCAGGTGCTCCGGGGCAGCACACCCGAGACGACGCCGTCGGCGGCGAGCGGGGACGGGGTGGTCGGGAACGCGGTCAGCGGCACGCGGCAGGAGCTCCTTCGTCGGCGGGGCGGGCGACCGGCCACCCCCTCGGCCGGTCGCCGTCCACGCTAGGGGCCGGGCCGGGCACCCGCGTCGCCCGGTGACCCGGACGGGGCAGGTCAGCCGCGCGCGTGGGCGGCCGCGTCGAGCTCGTCGGCATAGCGGCGGACGGCGGTGCGCAGCGCGTCCTCGGCGTCCCACCCGCGCTGCCGGGCGGCGACGACCAGCCCGAGCAGCTGCTCCCCGAGCTCGGCGGGGTCCGCGGCGGTCAGCTCGGCGGCCGGCGGGGTGGGCAGCCCGGCCCGCGCGGCCCGCCCGGCCAGCGCCGCCCCCCACGAGCCGGCCGGCTGCGAGCGCGACACCCCCTCGGTCGGCGAGCGACGCTGCTTCTCGGTCTTCTTGATCTCGTCCCAGCCCCGCTCCACCGCGGCGACGTCCCGGGGGCCGGCGTCGGAGAAGACGTGCGGGTGCCGGCGGACGAGCTTGTCGACCAGGTCACCGGCCACGTCGTCGACGTCGAAGCGCCGGCCCGGCTCCGCCTCGGCGGCGACCCGGGCGTGGAAGGCCACCTGGAGGAGCACGTCACCGAGCTCCTCGCGCATCGCGACCGGGTCGTCGTCGACGATCGCGTCGTAGGCCTCGTGCGCCTCCTCCAGCAGGTAGCCGCGGAGCGAGGCGTGCGTCTGCTCGGCGTCCCAGGGACAGCCGCCGGGCGAGCGCAGCCGGTCCATCACGCCGACGACGTCCAGCAGCCGTGCGCCGGGCGGCTCCGGCGCGCCCGCCACCCGCGGGACGCCCTCCCAGCCGGCGGCCTCCTCCGGGGTGGCCAGCAGGACGGCGCCGGGGCCGGCCGCAGCCGCCGCATCCGGGTGGGGGACGTCGGTGACCGCGATCCCCTCGGCCCGCAGCACCGCCGCGGTGGTGCCGGCGCCGGGCAGGGCGAGCACCTCCGGGGCGGCGGTGACGGCCCGCCAACCGGCGGGGGCGAGCAGTCCGGGCAGGCGGGGGCTGACGGTGACGAGGAGCGCGACAGGCACCCGCTCAGTCTCCGGCAACCCCGGCGGCCTCCTCGCGGGCGTCCTCCAGCAGCTGCACCACACCGCCGTCGGCGGCGACGACCTGGCCCGCCTCCAGCACGCCGAAGCGCGGGTTGACCACCAGGTCGAGGTCCTCGCGCACCTCGGTCACCAGCGCGATGCCCGCCTCCGCCGCCTCGGCCGCAGCCGCCGCTGCCAGCTGCGGGCGCAGCTCCTCGAACGTCGGGACGGAGACGTCGCGGACGAAGCCGACCACCACCCCGCCGGCCTCCGGCAGCGCCAGGGTGAACCCCTGCCCGGCGGGCGTCGCCGCGATCGGCGCGGCCAGCACATCCGGCAGGTCGGCCGGCGCGCGAGGTTCGATCTGCGGCAGCGTGTTGGGCCCGGCGTACCGGGCGGCCAGGGCCGGGTAGCCGGCCGGGTCGGCGGTCAACTGGGCCAGCACGGCGTCGGCGGTGGCCTGGTCGGGCACGGTCACCAGGCCGAGCTCGACCTGCGCGAGCCCCGCCCGCACCTCCTCGTAGCGCTCGCGCAGCGCCGCCTCGGAGAGCTCGGCGAGCCCGGCCGCGACCGCGGCGCGCTCGCGGATCATCTGCTGGCGGACGTTCTGCACCACGTCGGCCTCGTTGACGCCCTGCTGCTGCGCCACCTGCGCGAAGACCGCCTCCGGGTCGGCGCCACCCAGCAGCTCGGTGATCCGCTCCCGCACGTCGGCGTCGGACACCTCGACGTCCCAGCGCCGGGCGACCTCCTCGTGCAGCTCCCCGCCCACCTGCAGGGACAGCACCTGCCGCATGTAGCCGACCTCGTCGGCAGCGGCGTAGGCGGCGATGGCCGGGTCGGCGAGCCGGGTGTCGACGGCCTCGTCCAGCTCGGCGACGGTCACCTGCTCCTCGCCGACGTAGGCGGCGACGTCCGGGGACGTGCGGCACCCGGCGAGGCCACCCACCCCGGCGACACCGACGAGCAGGACGGCGAGGAGTCTGCGGCGCGGCACGGCGCGAGCGTCCCACACCGGGTGTGACCCACGCCGCAGCCCGCGCTCAGGAGGCGACGGCGACCGGTTGCTCCAGGACCGACGTGAGGAGCGCGTGCAGCTTCTCCAGCAGGGCGACGTCGCGCAACGGGGTGCGGCGGTCCGGACCCACCGGCACCTTGATCGACACCGTGCGGACGGCGTCCTTGTAGGTGGCCCCCTCGGCGAGCCGGGACAGCTTCATCACCTGGGACTCGCGCAGCTCCACCGGCCCGACCCGGACGTTGCGCCCCTGCATCGACACCTCGGTGACCCCGAGGTGTCGCATGGCCGCGCGGAACCGGGCCACCGCCAGCAGGTTGAGCACCGGGGCCGGGGCCGCGCCGTAGCGGTCGGTGAGCTCGTCGAGCACGGCCTGCGCCTGGTCGTCGTCCTGCACCGAGGCCACCTTCCGGTAGGCCTCCATCCGCAGCCGCTCGCCGGGCACGTAGTCGTGCGGCAGGTGCGCGTCGACCGGCAGGTCGACCCGGACCTCGGCCGGCTCCACCGCCGGGGACTCCCCCGTCGCCTGGGCCCGGTAGTCGCTGACCGCCTCGCCGACCAGCCGGACGTAGAGGTCGAAGCCGACCCCGGCGATGTGCCCGGACTGCTCGCCGCCGAGCAGGTTGCCCGAGCCGCGGATCTCCAGGTCCTTCATCGCCACCGCCATGCCGGCGCCGAGGTCGGTGTTGTGCGCGATGGTGGTCAGCCGGTCGACCGAGGTCTCGGTGAGCGGCCGGGACGGGTCGTAGGTGAAGTAGGCGTAGGCCCGCTCCCGGCCACGGCCGACCCGGCCGCGGATCTGGTGCAGCTGGGAGAGGCCGAAGGTGTCGGCCCGGTCGACGATCAGGGTGTTGGCGTTGGGGATGTCCAGCCCGGACTCGACGATCGTGGTGGCGACCAGGACGTCGTACTCCTTCTCCCAGAAGCCGACCATGATCCGCTCGAGCTCGTGCTCCTTCATCTGGCCGTGGCCGACCGCCACCCGGGCCTCGGGCACCAGGTTGCGGATCTTCGCCGCCGCCTTGTCGATCGACTGCACCCGGTTGTGGATCACGAACACCTGGCCGTCGCGGAGCAGCTCGCGGCGGATCGCCGCGGCCATCTGCTTGTCCTCCCAGGCGCCGACGTAGGTCAGCACCGGGTGCCGCTCCTCCGGCGGGGTGAGGATCGTGGACATCTCGCGGATGCCGGTGAGGCTCATCTCCAGGGTGCGCGGGATGGGGGTGGCCGACATCGACAGCACGTCGACCGCCGTCCGCACGCTCTTCAGGTACTCCTTGTGCTCGACGCCGAAGCGCTGCTCCTCGTCGACGATGACCAGCCCCAGGTCCTTGAACCGGGTGGTGGGCTGCAGCAGCCGGTGGGTGCCGACCAGGACGTCGATCTCGCCGTCGGCCAGCTTGCGCAGCACCTCGTCGGACTCGGTCTTCGACTGGAACCGGGAGAGCACCGCCACCGTCACCGGGAACTGGGCGAACCGCTCGGAGAAGGTCTTGAAGTGCTGGTTGGCCAGCAGCGTCGTCGGCACCAGGACGCCGACCTGCTTGCCGTCCTGCACGGCCTTGAACGCCGCGCGGACCGCGATCTCGGTCTTCCCGTAGCCGACGTCTCCGCAGATGATCCGGTCCATCGGCACCGGCTGGGCCATGTCCGCCTTGACCTCGTCGATCGCGGCCAGCTGGTCGGGCGTCTCGGTGAACGGGAAGGCGTCCTCCAGCTCGCGCTGCCAGACGGTGTCGGGCCCGAAGGCGTGGCCCTTGGACGCCATCCGCGCGGAGTACAGCCGGATGAGCTCCGCGGCGATCTGCTTGACCGCCTTGCGGGCCTGGTTCTTCGTCTTCTGCCAGTCCGCACCGCCGAGCTTGGAGAGCGCGGGCGCCTCGCCACCGACGTAGCGGGTCAGCTGGTCCAGGGAGTCGGTGGGCACGAACAGCCGGTCCGGCGGCTGGTTCCGCTTGCCGGGCGCGTACTCGACGATCAGGTAGTCACGCTGCCCGCCGTGCACGGTGCGGCTCACCATCTCCACGTAGCGGCCGACGCCGTGCTGCTCGTGCACCACCAGGTCACCCGGCTGGAGCTGCACCAGGTCGACGGCGTTGCGCCGGCGGGCCGGCATCTTGGTGGCGTCCTTCATCGAGGTGCCGCGCTGGCCGGTGAGGTCGCCCTCGGTGAGCAGCGCCAGTCCCACGGCCGGGAAGGTGAAGCCGGCCTCGAGGTTGCCCTGGGTGATCAGCGTCGGCCCCGCGGTCGGCGCGGTCTCGATGCCGGGCACCAGCCGGGCACCCAGGTCGGCCTCGGTGAGCTGGTCGGCCGCACGCTGGGCGGGGCCGGGGCCGGCGAAGGTGAGGGCGACCCGCCAGCCGTCGCGGCCCCAGCTGCGCAGCTGGTCGAAGGCGCGGGCCTGGTCGCCGTGGAAGCGCTCGACCCCGGTGGCGTCCAGGGTGACGTGCTGGTCGTCGTCGTCCGGGGAGAGGGTGAAGGCGCCCGTCGTCCACCAGGGCAGGCCCCTGGTCCGCGCGGCCGCCTGGACGTCGGCGAGGTCCTGGAAGGAGGAGGCGCCCAGGTCGATCGGCGCCTGGCCGGCCTCGGCCGCGGTCTGCCAGGAGGCGGCGAGGAACTCCTCGGCGGTGCGCACCAGGTCGGCGGACCGGCTGCGCACCCGCTCGGGGTCGCAGACCAGCACGTGGGTGCCCGGTGCCACCAGGTCGGTCAGCAGCTGCATCTGGTGTCCACCGATGAGGGCCGGGATCAGCGACTCCATCCCCTCCACGGCGATGCCCTCGGCGAGCTTGCCGGCCACCTCGGCCAGCTCCGGGTGCTCGGCCGCCAGCTGGACGGCGCGGGCCCGGACCTCTGCGGTCAGCAGCAGCTCCCGGCACGGCGCGGCCCACAGCCGGTCGGGCCGCTCGTCCAGCGACCGCTGGTCGGCGGCGGAGAAGTACCGCAGCTCGTCGACCTCGTCACCCCAGAACTCCACCCGCACCGGGTGCGGTTCGGTGGGCGGGAAGACGTCGAGCAGGCCACCGCGGACGGCGAACTCCCCGCGCTTCTCGACCAGCTCCACCCGGGTGTAGGCGGCGTCCGAGAGCGCCTGGGAGACGGCGTCGAGGTCGGCGCTCTGACCCGGTGCCAGCTCCACCGGCACCAGGTCGCCCAGGCCCGGGGCCAGCGGCTGCAGCACGCTGCGCACCGGGGCGACCAGGACGTCGACGGTGCCGTTCTCGCCGGGGTGGGTCAGGTCGCGCAGCACGGCCAGCCGGCGGCCGACGGTGTCGGGGCGGGGGCTGAGCCGTTCGTGCGGCAGCGTCTCCCAGGCGGGGAAGACCTCCACCCGCCGGTCGGGGAGGAAGCAGCGCAGCACCGCGGCCAGCGCGTCGGCGTCCCGCTCCCCCGCGGTGACCACCAGCACCGGCACGTCGGCGCCGGGTGCCGGGGCCGCCAGGGCCGCCGCCACCAGCGGCTGGACCGGCGGCGGGGCGGTGACGGTCAGGTCGGCCGTGCCGGCCCTGCCCACCACCGAGGCAACGCCGGCGTCGGACAGGACGACGTCGAGCACGCCGCGCAAGCTCACGGGGGTCACTCCAGTTCCTGGGGCCGCACCACGTCCGCTGCAGAGCAGAGCGCGCCGGGTGCGCGCGGGGGCCGTCGTCCAGGTTAGTCCTGGTGGCGGCGGGGCGCGGCGTCGCTCAGGAGCTCAGGGCGCGGGCCCTGCGGCCCACCGGCTCCTGGGCGTCGATGGCGGCCAGCGCCTTGCGCAGGATCGTGCTGGAGGTGTGCACCGTGTACGGGAAGTACTGCACCTCCACACCGACCGCGGCGAACTCGCGCTCGAGCTTCCGGCCCTTGGCGGTGCCCCGCCAGTCGTCCCCCTTGAAGAGGACGTCGAACCGCACCTCGCGCCAGGTGTCGATCTTCTCCGGCACCACCTCGGCGTGCACGTCGTCGACGAAGCGCAGGTTGCGCACGATCTCCATCCGCTCGGCCAGCGGGACCACCGGGAGCCGGCCCTTGGCCTGCAGCAGCATCTCGTCCGACACGACGCCGACGACGAGCCGGTCGCAGTGCTCCGCGGCGTGCCTGAGGACGTTGAGGTGCCCGATGTGGAACAGGTCGTAAGCCCCGGGGGCGTAGCCGATCACCGTCATGAGCTCTCCTCCACCGTGCCGCTGATGCCCTCGTGACGCTAAGGGCCCGACGTCACGGAAAGTGAGAGCTGCGCCGAACAACACCCGATGAGGCGACACATGCGCAGGCCAAGCCACCCGTTCGTGCTCACACACGGTGACACGAGAGGCTCCTCCGCGCCGCTCGCCGGGGCGGCCCGACTACGACAGGCCGACGACGGACACCAACGTGGCGACCGCCTGCTCGATCTCCCTGGTGGCCCGCGCGTAGTCCGCGGGACGCCCGCCGTACGGGTCGGCGATGTCGTCATCGGGCCCCGCAGCACGGGCACTGCGGAACCGCGGCGCCTCGGTCGTCCCGGCGTGCAGCCGCTGACGCGTCGACGCACCGGTGACCCGCCCGCGACCGGCAGCCAGCACGGTCAGGGCCGTGAACTCCTTGAGGGTGAACGTCCGCCGGACCGCGGCGGGCACCAGGGCCACGAGCTGAGCACGCTGCTCCCGCGTCATGGTGAGGACGAGGTCCGAGCCGCGCACCACCTCCGGGGTCACCTGCCGAGCCTGGAAGCCGGTGACGGGCACCGGCAGCGTGCGTGCCATCTCCGGCGCGATCGCGCTGCCCACCCGAGCGGTCAGGCCGGCGCTGGCCACCTCGACGTCGGTGGCCGCGGCCAGCCCCACACGGAGCAGCGCCTCGGCGGCCGGGGACCGGCAGATGTTGGCCGTGCACACGAGCAGCACCGTGAACGAGGCACTCCCGGCCCGGACGTCCACCGTCACCGTCGGCCGCTCATCCGGCGACGCGCGCCGGCCAGCCCACGCGCCGGTGGTCGAACACCGCCCGTGCCGACCAACGCAGGCTCACGGCCACCCGCGGCAGCTCCGGTCGGGCCGCCCAGCGTCGCCTCCGCGGACCGGGGAGCCGGCGCGGCCGCAGTGCCGTGCAGGGGGACCGGAGCCACCAGCAGGTCGGCGTCCGCGGCCTCCCGGTACTCGTACACCCGCTCGTCCCGGTCCACCTGGTTGAGCACCAGACCGAGCACCGTGGCACCGACCCGCTCCAGGACCTGGAGGCTCTCCACCACCTGGGGCCGGCGTGCCCTGGTCGCGTTGACCACCAGCACGGCACCGTCGGCCGCGCGCGAGAGGATCGCCCCGTCGGCGACGGGCAGCAGGGGCGCGGTGTCCAGGACGACGTGGTCGTAGTCCGTCCGCAGCACGCGCAGCAGCCCGGTCATGGCCGGCGACCCGAGCAGCTCGGCCGGATTGGGGGGCAGCGGACCCGAGGTGAGCACCTGCAGGCCGGACATCCCCCAGTCCTGCACGACCTCGGCCGGCGCCGCCCGACCCAGCAGCACCGTGGTGAGACCCGCCGAGCCCTCCAGCCCGAGCATCTCCGGCACGGACGGACGGCGGAGATCGGCATCGACGAGGAGCACCCGGGCACCGGTCTCGGCCAGCGCCGCCGCGAGGTTGGCCGCCACCGTGGACTTGCCCTCGGCCTCCAACGAGGACGTGACGACGAGGACACGACCACCGCTCCCCGTCTCCCCGCCGGTCAGCGCCGGGAGGTCGAGGAACTGCAGGTTGGTGCGCAACTGCCGGAAGCCCTCGGCCTGGGGCCCACGCGGCTCGGTCTCCATCACGACCCGGCGCCTCGTGCGGCCGTCGTACGCGCCGATGGTCCCGATCACCGGGTGCTCGGTGAGCTCGGCCAGGGTGGCGGCGTCGCGGACCCGGTTGTCCAGGGCGTTCCTCGCCCAGACCCAGCCCAGTCCCGCCAGGAACCCGACGGCCAGCCCGGTGGCCAGGTCCAGCGGCGTGTTGGGCGTGGCGGCCGAGCGCGGCACCTCGGCCGGGGCCACGGTCGTGGCCCGCACGGTCGGCTCGCCGTCGGCCCCCTCGGGGGCGAGCCGCTCCACGGTGTCCGACAGCGTGCCGACGACCGCGTCGGCGATCCGAGCGCTCTCCGCCGGCGAGGAGCCGGTGGCGGTGACCTCGACGATCACCGTGTCGACCGGCGCGGACGCCTCCACCTGCCGAGCCAGTGCGGGTGCCGTCGTCGCCAGCTCCAGCCGGTCGATGACCGGCTGGAGGACGACCGGGGTCGTCGCCAGCCGGGCGTAGGACGTCACCTGGTCCTGCGTGTACGTCGACCCCTGGACCAGGTCGGCCGCGGAGTCCCCGTACTGCAGGGAGAAGAAGACGCTCGCGGTGGCCCGGTAGGTGCGCTCGGCTGCCAGCGACCAGCAGAGCCCGGCCAGTACGCCGACCACCGTCAGAGCAGCGATGACCCGCCACCCGGCCCGCACGATCTCGGTCAGACTCCGGGATCCCATTGCCGTCCCCCCATCCCGCGGTGGACGCGAGCCGTCGACTGGTGCGCACCGCGGTCATCCGGGTGGCCACCTCGGTCCGAGCTCAGCTACGGACCCCGCGAGTCTCGTCCGCCCGGCGGCCGCGTCGCCCGGCCGGACGGGGGCGCTCACCCCATCGGGTCACCCGCCGCCCCTCTTTCGGCCGACGCACCTGTCCGGGGCGCTCGGACAGGGAAGATCGCGGCCGAGGGAGAGGAGGTCGCTCGGTGCAGCCGAAGGACTATGTCAGCGCTGTGTACCGCTGCTGGGCGAGCGTCCTGGCGGCGGCAGCCGTCGGCGGCGGGGCGTCCTTCCTCCTGGCGTCCGTCGCCCCGCCCGTCTTCCACGCCGAGGCTGCCGTCTTCGTCTCCGTGAACCGCGCCGAGACCCCCAACACCCTCGGCTACAGCTCGCTGGTCGACGATCAACTGCTCCCCTCGCTCGCGGCGGCGGCCACCTCGCCCGCCATCCTGCAGTCGGTGATCGACGACCTCGAGCTGACCGCCGGACCCGGTGAGCTCGCCCGCGCCGTCGACGTCGAGGTCCTCCCGGACACGTCGGTGCTGCAGATCGGCGTGGACGCGGCCGACCCGGCCCGGGCCGCGCGCATCGCGACACGGGTGGGTGCGGAACTGGAGGAGCTCACCCCGACCCTGTACGCCGGGTCGGGGGGGTCCGTCCTCGACGTCACCACCATCTCCCCGGCGAGAGAACCCCGGTACCGAGCGTCTCCGGACACCCGCCGCCTGACCGCCCTCGGGATCGTGCTGGGCGGCGGGACCGCCGTGCTCGCCTTGGGCCTGGCCGAGGCCCTCCGCCCGCGGGTGCGCACCGCCGGCGACGTCTCCGCGACGACCGGGCTGCCCGTCCTCGCCGAGGTCCACCGCCGGGCCCGGAGGTGGCCGGTCGACCGGAGGACCAGGCGCGACGAGCGAGCGGCCAGTCTGGAGCGGGTCGCCGGGCTGCTCCGTGCGCTGCCGGACCTCCCACCGGGCACCGACACTCGCGTCGCCCTCGTCGGGACCGGGCCGGGATCGACCGAGCTGGCTCGCGACCTGGACCGGGCCGCCGTCCGCGGTGGCACAGCCAGGATCGTGCCCGTCCCGACGGTCGCCGGGTTCGCGCGCAGCGGTACGGACCTCGCTGGGGTGCTGGTGGCCACGGACAGCCGCCGGACCACCCGCCGCCAGCTGGAGCGGGTGGTGGCCGCGGTGTCGGCCTCTCCGGTGCCGCTCCTGGGCATCGTGCTCGACCGCCGGCCTGCTCCCCGCGCCGGCCGGCTCGCCCGTGCGGCTGCCGTGCTCCGCGGAGAGGACCTCCGGGCACCGGCCCGCTCGGTGGCCGGCGTGCCCCGCAACGGGGTCGTCCGCTCGACCCGGGTCACCGCCGTGGTCGCTCTGCTGGCCACCGGCCTCGCCCACGACCTCCCTGCGGCGACGAACACGACCCTGCTCGCAGCAGTCCTGCTGCTGCCGGTGTGGATCGGGGTCCTCCGGCGGTCCCGCGGCGCGATGGTGATCGCCACACTGACCGGGCTGGCCCTCCTGTCCGGCCTGCTGCTGGCCGGCTGGTCCAGCGTGGACCACGACTTCGCCCCGCGGGAGGCGGCCGAGACCAGCTTCCAGGTGCTGGCAGCCGTCGGTGCCATCGGCCTGGTCCTCTGGGCCCGCACCGTGCTGCCCTTCCCGGCCGTCGGCGTCGCCTACGGCCTCGGCCAGTTGGCGAGCGGGCTCATGGACGCGTCTGCATCGGACAACGCCTACAAGTTCGAGCTCTCCCTGCCCCTGACCATCACGGTGCTCGCCCTGGCCAGTGCCCATCGACGCCCGGGGGTGACGATCGCCGCCCTGGCCGGTCTCGCCCTGCTCGACATCGCGCACGACGCACGCAGCGCCTTCGGTTTCTGCGTCATGGCCGGCGCCCTCGTCCTGTGGCAGGCCCGGCCGACGACCGGACGACAGGTCAGGCCGCTGGCGACCGCGGGCCTGCTCGCGATCATGGCGGTCGGCGCGTACAGCCTGATGCGCCAGCTGTTGGTCTCCGGCGCGCTGGGCGCCGCGGTCCAGGCCCGCACCATCACCCAGATCGAGCAGACCGGGACGCTGCTGCTCGGGGGCCGCCCGGAGTGGACCGCGACCTGGGCGCTCATGCACCAGCACCCTCTGGGCTTCGGGCTCGGCACCGTGCCCAGCGCCGCCGACATCGCCCTGGCCAAGGCGGGCTTCGCCGTGACCCACATCCCCAGCGGCGAGGGGTACATCGAGAACTACATGTTCGCCGGCCGGTTCGAGCTGCACTCGATCGTGGCCGATCTCTGGTCGAACGCGGGTCCGGTCGGGCTGCTCCTGGGGCTGGTCATGGCCGCCCTGCTGATCCGGAGCTCCGCCCAGCTGCTGAGCCGGCGGGAGGCGTCGGGGCTGACGTGCTTCCTCCTGCTGATGAGCCTCTGGTACCTGGCCTTCGGTCCGCTCCCGGCCAACCTGCCCGACGTCGCGCTGGCGCTCGGCCTGGTCCTGCCGCTGCGGAGGACCGCGGACCGCGCCGTCCGGGGCCCGGGCACCGTCCTCCGGCCGAGCTCCACGGACCGGGCCGCCGAGGTCGATCCGGTACCCGTACGGGTGTAGCCACGGAGCCACGCCGGCGCCCGTGGCGATGCACCTGGACGGGCACGCCGCGAGACCGCTGGACACCATTCCCTCGGGAGAGTGGTGTCCACCGGCGCACACCGTGGAAAGGGCGAACTCCCCATTACCTTTCCCCCGTGCCGATCCCCGGAGACGTCGACAGATCCGTTGACGGCCACCGGGTGAGACGGGAACTGCAGGCCTTGCGCGCGGTCGCCGTGACGCTGGTCGTCGTCTACCACCTCGAGCCGCGTCTCCTGCCGGGCGGTTACGTCGGCGTCGACGTCTTCTTCGTCGTCTCGGGCTTCCTCATCACCCTCCACATCAGCCGCGGCCTGGCCGCCGACGCGCCGTTCTCCCTCCTCGGGTTCTACGCGCGCCGCATCCGGCGACTGCTGCCGGCCTCACTGACCGTGCTCCTCGTGGTCGGCGTGGTCACCCTGGTGGCGGTCCCGCAGACGCTCTGGAACACGATCGGCCGCGAACTGGTCAGCGCCGCCTTCTACGTGGAGAACTGGACGCTGGCCTCCACCTCGGTGGACTACCTCGCGGCGGGGTCGCACGCCAGCCCGGTCCAGCACTTCTGGTCACTCTCCGTCGAAGAGCAGTTCTACGCGCTGTGGCCGCTCCTGCTCCTGGCCGCCAGCGTGCTGGGCGCACGGCACGGACGGGCACGGGGGGCCGTCATCGGGGTCGTCGCGACGATCACGGTGCTCTCGCTGGCCTACTCGGTCCACCAGACTCAGCAGAGCCCCTCGTGGGCCTACTTCGTCACGCCGACGCGGGCGTGGGAGTTCGGGCTGGGCGGGCTGGTCGCACTGACCGTGCCGGTCCTGCGGGCCCCCGCGTGGGCGAGGTCGGCGCTGAGCTGGACCGGTCTCGCCGCGATCGCCGGCTCCGCCGTCCTGTTGTCCGGCGAGACCCCGTTCCCCGGGTTCATCGCCCTCTTCCCGGTGCTGGGCGCCATTGCCGTCATCATGTCGGGGGACGTGCCCGGTCGCCATTCCCCGTCGCGGATCGGCGATCTCCGACCCGTCCAGTTCATCGGCGACATCTCCTACTCGGTCTATCTGTGGCACTGGCCGCTCATCGTGCTCGTGCCGGTGCTCGTCGGAGGCCCGAGCTACGAACTGCCCATCCCGCTCCGGGTCGCGGTCGTGGCCGCGGCCATACCGATCGCCTGGCTGTCGAAGAAGTACGTGGAGGACCCGTTCCGCGGAGGTGGCCCCCGGCGCGACGCGTCCCGAGCCGCAGTCCCGCGCGGGACGCGCCAGGTGCTGGTGGGCGCGGTCGCCGGGATGCTGGTCGTCGGTGGCGTCGGCGGCGTCGCGTTCGGCGTGAGCCAGGCCCGGATCGACAGCGCCCAGGCCGAGCTGACGCGCTTCACCGCCGCGGACCTGCCCTGCGTGGGCGCAGCCTCGCTGGAGCCCGGCTGTGCCGGCCGGACCCCGGACGGTGTCGTGCCGAACCCGATGATCGCCACCCGGGACGCCACCGAGCAGACCTGCCAGCAAGCTGCCGCCCGGGCGGAGGTCATCCGCTGCGAGTACGGCTCCGACGCCCCGTCGTCGACCCGGGTCGCTCTCGTCGGCGACTCGCACGCCAACCAGTGGATGCCGGCTCTCAGCCGGATAGCCCAGGATCGGGGCTGGCGTCTCGTGACCTACGTCAAGTCCGGGTGCGCCTACGCCGTCGGCCTGGGCTCGGCCAACTGCCAGGCGTTCAACCGGGAGGTGGCCGAACGGCTCAGGTCGGAGTCCCCCGACGTGGTCATCACCTCCGCCAGGTCAGGACTCGGCTACGGGTCGCACGCGGACACGGCGGACGCCGTACGTGGCTTCGCGGCGGCGTGGGAACCGCTGATCGCCGCCGGGACCCGGGTGTACGCGTTGGCCGACACCCCCGAACCGGAGAAGGCCGGCCTGTCGGACCCGCCGAGCTGCGTGGCCGGCGGCGAGACCTGCACCATCAGCGAGGCGCGGGCTCTCCCGGACGACGCCCTGGTGAGGGCCGCCGAGCGGACCGGCGCCACCGTCGTCGACCTGCGGGACAGCTTCTGCTTCGACGGTCGGTGCCCTGCGGTGATCGGCGGCGTCCTCGTGTACCGCGACTCGAACCACATCACGTCGGTCTACGCGCGTTCGCTGAGCACGGTCCTGGGGCGCCACCTGGAGGGATAGCGCGCCGCCGGAGAGGTCAGTCCGGGCCGGGACGGAAGAGCCACCGGTCGGCGGCCAGCCGGCCGTCGACGCCCGGGAGCTCTGCCAGCACCGACACGGCCGAGCGGCGGCGCCGCAGGGCACCGCTGATCGCCGCGGCGACGTCGGCCGTCGACGCACCGGCGGCGACGACCTCGTGCCCGTGACCGGCCAGCCAGTCCGCGAGCCCGGTCTCCTCCGTGGTCACCACGGTGCAGCCGTGCGACATCCCCTCGACGATCGGCAGCCCGACCTGCTCCCGCCACGTCGGCGTCCGCTGGGAGAGCAACACCAGCACGGTCGCCCTCCGCAGCACGCGGTGGATCTCCTCCCGTGCCGGCGCGACCACCACGTCGACTCCGGGCACCCGCTCCGCGAGCTCCCGGGCCAGGTCCTCCATCGCCCCCTGCCCGACCAACGAGAGCCGTGCCGTGGGCAGCTCGCGGACCACCTCCGGCCAGGCGGCCACCAGCTCCGCGAGCCCCTTGCGTGCGGAGAAGGCGCCGACGAAGACGACCTGGTCGGCGTCCCGCTCCTCCGCTGCAGCGCAGGTGCACGCAGCCGGCAACGCCGGCACGACGGTGCTCGAGCAGGTGGCCAGCTCGGTCCCCAGCAACGACGCGTACAGCTCGGCCGACGCACTGGTGCCGTACGCGATCCGGTCGAGCTGCCGGGCCGTGTAGCGGCTCAGCACCCAGTCCACCCGGGTGCGGACCCGCCGGCGCAGGCGGGCGGTGGGCTCGGGGGCGTAGTTGTCCCGGTTCTCGATCGCATACGAGACGATCAGCACCTCGCTCCTGCGGACCCGGGCGGCCAGCCGGGCCGCGGTCACGGCCACCGCCGTCCTCCACAGGACGTGGCGGAGCAACGGCTCGTTGACCTCCACGGCCAGCAGCCCGGACCGGGCGATGGTGACCGCCATCGACAGGGTGCCGCCGCGGACCAGGTCCAGCCCGGTGGTCAGGGCGGGGTCGAAGTCGTAGCGCCACCTCCGGTGCAGGACCGAGGCCGGGGCCAGGGCGTGTGCACGCTCCAGGTGCGCGCTGCGCACCGAGTCGTACACGCGGGCCCGCCGATGCCTGGTCTTCCGCACGGTGGGTGATCGTAGGCGCGCAGGCGACCCGGCGTGGCGGCCCTGTCGCGGGCGCGCCGGGCGGAGGGCCGCGTCCATCGCGGACCCCGGCGTTAGAGTCGGCGCCGCGGTGCCGGCGGTCGGGGCTGCGCCGACAGCAGGCCTCGGGTGGTGGGAGTGTCCGCGTGAGCACACCGATCTGCGTGCTGCAGTCGTTCCCGGAACCGCGCCCCACGACCAACCCCTACGTGGTCATGCTGCGGCGCAGTCTGACCGAGCAGCCGGACCTGCAGGTGCTGACGTTCACCTGGCGACGCGCGCTGCGGAGCCGCTACGACGTCTTCCACGTGCACTGGCCGGACATCCTGGTGTCCGGTCGCGACCGGACCAGGACGGTCGCCCGCCAGGCCGCCTTCGCCCTGCTGCTGCTCCGGCTCTGGACCCGGTCGACGCCGGTGGTCGCCACCGTCCACAACCTGCGGCCCCAGGAGGGCCTCAGCCGCACGCAACGGTTCCTGCTCGGGCTGCTGGCGCGCCGCACCACCGTCCGGGTGCACCTCAACGAGCAGACGCCGGCGCCGTCGGGAGCCGCGACGGTCACCGTCCTGCACGGTCACTACCGGGACTGGTTCGCGGCCCGCCCGAGTCCCCCCGCCGAGCCGCACCGGGCGTGTTACGCGGGGTTCATCCGGCCGTACAAGAACGTGGCAGCTCTCATCCGGGCGTTCGGCGCGACCGCCGAACAGGCACCCCAGGCGCGGCTGGCCGTCGCCGGTCGACCGATGACGACGGAGCTGGCCGACGAGCTGCGGGCCGCAGCCGCCGACGACGTCCGGGTCGAGTTGTCACTGGACTTCCTCAGCGACGAGGAGCTCGTGGCGGCGGTCGGCCGGGCCAGCCTCGTCGTCCTCCCGTACCGGGAGATGCACAACTCCGGAGCCGCGCTCATGGCCCTCTCCCTGGACCGGCCGGTGCTCGTGCCGGACAACGAGGTGAACGAGCAGCTGGCCACCGAGGTCGGTGCCGACTGGGTGCTCCGCTACCGCGGTGAGCTCAACGGCCCGTTGCTGCTGCAGGCCCTGTCGGACGTGCAGCGCATCCCGGCCGGCGCACGGCCGGACCTGAGCCGTCGGGAGTGGAGCCGGGCCGGTCAGGACCACGGTGCCGCCTACCGGCGCGCCCTGGGACGGACGACGCCCACCGGATGAGCGGCGAGTCCACCGCGCAGGTCAGGAGCCGGCGACCGGGACGGCCCCGGCTCGGCGGTACTCGTGGTAGACGACGCCGAACGACCCGGTGAGCATCCCGGCCCCCCGGCAGGCCGTCCGCAGCCCGCGTGCCCGGTGCGCAGCTGACCCGACGACGCACCCGAGCAGCCAGCGCGCCAGGCCGGCGGCGAGCCGCGGAACCCCTCGGCGCGCGCCACGCAGGCGGGCCCGGCTCCGCGCAGGGGCGCTCCCGGCCAGGACCAGGTCGACCCGGCTGGCCGAGTTGCCGGACCGGAACGCCCGGCGCAGCACCCATCCCCGGGTCATCCGTGAACTGGGCACGGAGTCGGTGACCACCGCGTCGTCGCACCAGACGAGTCGGGCCCCCGAGGCAGCCAGCAGGCGCGTGAACAGCGTGTCGCTGCCCCCGCTCAACCCGAACGCCGCATCGAAGCGGAGCCCGGCCGCGCGGACCGCGGCGACGTCCAGGAGCAGGTTGTTGGTCGCTGCGACGTCGATCGCCGTCCCCGTCGCCAGCCTCCGCCGGCTGAAGAACGCCCCGTCGCGCACCCAGGGGTCCAAGGGGCCCTCGAAGGCCGAGACCACGGCACCCGCCACAGCGGCCGCCCCGGTCTCCTGCTGGGTGCGGAGCAGGTGCGCGAGCCACCCGGGCCGGGGGCGCTCGTCGTCGTCGATGAAGACGACGAAGGTGCACCCGTCGGCCTCGTCCAGGACGCGGTTGCGTGCCGCCGCGATCCCCGGGGTCGGCTCCACGACGTACCGCACCAGGGGGGAGCCGAGCTCGTCGACGACGCCTCCGGCGCTGGCCTGCGGGTCGTTGTCGACGACCAGGACGCCCACGCGACGATCCGGGCGGTCGGCCTCAGCAGCCTGCTCGAGCAGGACGGGGAGCAGGGCGGCCAGGTCGTCCGGCCGACGGAAGGTCAGCACGCCGATCACCACCTCGACCCGGCTGCCGGGCACGCCCCGCCGGTCGGTTGGGCGGGTGAGGTCAGCGGGGGTGTCCCAGCGCGGCGACGCAGTCATCGGCGTTCCTCTCCAGGGATCGTGATCTGGCGTGCGACCTCGGCGCGGTAGCGGGCCGGCGCGTGGCGCGAGCGGGCCTCGACGGCGTCGATCCGGGCGGCAGCGGCGAAACGCGGCCAGGCACCGATCACCCGCTGCACCGCATCGGCCCAGGCGGTGACGTCGCCCGGCGGCGCCCCCTGCGCGGACGGGTGGCCGTCGATCGCCTCGGGCAGCCCACCGGCGGCGCTCACGACCACCGGCCGGGCGGCCAGGACCGCTTCGACCGCGGTGTTCCCGAACGGCTCCGGCAACACCGACGGGACCAGGACGACGTCGGAGTCGCTCAGGGCCGCCTGCACGTCCGGGACGAAGCCCAGGAAGTCGACCCGCGAGCCCAGCCCCGCGCTCTCCACCCGGGCGCGGAGGTCGGCCTCGAACCACTCGTACCCGGGGAACGTCGAGCCGGCCAGCGTGAGCCGGGCGTCCACGCCGCGCCGGGTCAGTTCGGCGAGCACGGCGAGGGCGACCTGGGGGCCCTTGCGCGGTGACAGCCGCCCGACGAACAGCAGCCGGACCGGCGCAGACAGCCGGGGACGGGGCGGAACGGGGGTCTCGGGGCCGACGACCCCGTTGGGCACGACGACGGCCCGGCTCGCGGTGCGCGGCAACGAGGCGGCGAGCACGTCGCGGCTGTACCGGCTGTTCACCAGCACTCGCTGGGCGAACACCGCGGGCAGCGCCAGGGCCCGGCGCACCGGCGCGGGCGCACCGTCCTCGGCCTCGTGGACGTGCAGCGTGACGTGCCGGCCGGCCAGCCGCGCCAGCATCGGCCACAGCGGGATGGTGAGGGTGTTGACGTACACCGGCCCGGCGCCGGTGCGCCGCAGCAGCCGCCAGGCAGGCAGGATCCCGACCGCGGCGTCCACCAGCAGCGCTGCAGCGCCCCGCGGGGTGGTCGCGCTCTTGCGCAGGACCGGCATCCGGCAGCGGACGACGGTCGCACCCGTCGCCACCAGTGCGCCGACCAGTGGCCCGCCGCCCGGCAGCGCGACCGTGACCCGCTCGCCGCGGTCGACGAGTCCCGCGACCGACTCCACGAGCATGCGGTCGGAACCGTAGAGCTCTGCGCCCGGGTGCACCACCAGCACCGAGGGGCCCGGACGGGCAGTGCGCCGCCGGCCCGGGAGCAGCGCGGCCGCAGCCAGGGCCAGACCGCTCGCGGCCCCGCGGACCGCAGCCAGCGCCAGCGCCGGCTGCTGGAGCAGCTGGCGCCGTCCCCCACGCAGCAGGATCTCCCAGCTCACGGCCGGCGTCGCCCACATCCAGCGCAGCAGCTCGCGGCGGGAGGACCACCGGGCGGCGAACAGCAGCCGGTTGCGGCAGTTGTAGCGGTAGTAGACCGCGGACTTGGCCCGGCCCTGCGTCGGCCCCTGCGTACCGCCCGCGTCGTGCACCGCCTCCAGGTCCGAGCGCACCAGGAGAGTGCCCCCGGCCGCGCGACAGCGGTGGCTGAACTCCACGTCCTCCCAGTAGAGGAAGAAGGACTCGTCCAGTTCGCCGGCGCGGCGCAGCAGCTGGTCGTGGACCACCACACACGCGCCGGTCACCCACTCCACCGCGGGCCCTCTCGGCCGCGCCCTCCCCGGCCCGGACGTCGTCGTCCCGGTGCGCCGGCCACGCAACCGGCCGCTGTCGGTGAACAGCTCGGCACCGTCGAAGAACACCGTCCCGTCCGGGGCGACGATCCGGGGGCTGATCAGCGCCATGGGCTCCCGGAGGCTGTGCCGTCGCAGTTCTCCGACCACCGCGGGCGAGACCGATGCATCCGGGTTGAGCAACAGGAAGGTGACGCAGCCCGCTGCTCGCGCGGCCCGGACACCGGCGTTGACACCGGCGCCGAAACCGCGGTTGTCGGGGAGGCCGACGAAGGTCCAACCGCGGTCACCCGCCAGCGCAGCGACGATCTCCCGTTCGGCGGCGGTGGAGTAGTTGTCCACCAGGACGACGTGGACCGGCATCCCGCCGAGGTCCATCGCGCCCAGGTGGGTCGTGAGCAGGTCGTGGGACCCGTAGTTGACGACCACGATGCCCAGCGGCCCGGACGGGTTCGGGGTCTGCTCGGCCACACGCACGTCGGCACCCGCCGGGACGTTGCCCAGCGGCGTCCTGTTCTCAGACCCGTCCGTCACCGCGACCGCGCCTCCTCGTCGGGGGCGGGCACGCGCTCGGGCCCGTCGGCAGCCGCTGCCGCCTCGTGCGCCGGCCGGACCGTGGCTGCATCGCGCTCAGCGGCCCGCAGTGTCCGGCGGACGTACAGGAGATTGCCCAGCACCTGGGAGGCGGCCACCCCGGCGATCGATCCGAGCACCGGACCAGCCGCTCCGAGCGGGCCGGCCAGCCACCACGACAGCCCGACGTTCAGCGGGAGCATCGCCACGATCATCAGCGCCTGGAAGCGGAGCCCGCGGGCATCGGTCATGAACATGCCCAGGGGGTACTTGGCGCCCTGGAGGACCATCAGCACCGCGAAGCTCCCGACCAGCAGGCCACCGAGTTCGATCCTGCCGCCAGAGGCCAGGTCGGCGAGGAAGGGCGAGGCCGCTGCGACCAGCGCTGCCATCCCGGCGGCGAGCCCACCGAAGGCCCAGGCCATCGGCAGGGGCGAGCGACGGATGCCGCGGGCCCGGGCGCGGGCGAACACCGGCCACAACGTGACCCCGGCAGAGCTCACCACGGCCCAGATCGGCAGGAACATCTGGGCGGCGAGGTTGTACTCGGCGAGCTCGCCGACTCCCGCGCGGTGGCTCAGCACGATCCGGTCGGTCTGCATCGCGATCGGCAGCGCGATCATCTGCACCAGCATCGGCCAGGCGACGTCGAAGACCCGGGCACCGTGCTGGGTGCGGACGTGCCGTACCCGGCGCAGGACGTCGCGTGCCGCCGGTCGGATCGCCCGGACCGCCACGATCGTGCACACGACCGCGAGGACGAAGGTCGTGCCGTACGGGACGACCGCCATCGCCGAGCCGGCCGGGACACCCAGCCACAGGAACCCGACGAGCACGAGCAGGACCAGCGGCGTCTGCAGGCCGAACAGGGCGATGGACACGTGGTTGCGCCCGAGTCCGGACAGGACCCGCTGACCGATGCCCATCGGCATGGCCAGCGCCAGCAGCAGCAGACACCCCATCGCAGCCAGCGGACCGGTGTCCGGCAGCAGGGCCGGCCCCAGCAGGGCGGGCCAGAGGCCCAGCAGCGTGACGGCCACGGCCACGGTCGAGAGCACCGCGGCCGATCCGATCAGCACTCGGACGGCAGTGAGCAGGACCGCCCGGACGTGGTCGTCGCTCCCCGGGGCCCGGGCGGCGGCGACGGCGTTCATCACCGCAGCCGACATCCCCAGGTCGGCGAACGGCAGCAGTGCCCCGAGGCCGACGAGCAGCCCGTACTGGGCGAAGGCCGCCTCACCGTAGTTGTCGATGACCAGCCGGGTCACCACGATGCCGAGCAGTGCCGAGACCGGGAGCACCAGCAGCCGCGTGCCACCGCTGCGGACGATGCCGGCCCAGACGCTGCGCTCGTCCCCGGTCTCGTCGGGTCGTGCAGCCGCTGCGGTGAGCTGCGGTCGCGGCTCGGGCGTCTGCAGCTGACTCACGCAGGCCGCCCTCCCCCATCGTCGTCGTCCTCGCCGGGCGTGTGCCCTCGCGGCCGCGCCGCGGGTCGGTGGCCGCGCGCCCGTCCAGGCTGCCAGCTCCGGGCGCCAGCGACCCCCCTCCGGTGGGTGACCTCATCCGAAGAGGGGTGCCGTCCCGGCCGGGGCAGACCGCGAGGGTCGGCCCCGGCGTCGTCACGCCGCGGCGGGTGCGGTGCCGGCGGGGCCGGCCCAGAAGTCGTCGACGCGCATCCGCACCGGGACGGCGGTGGCCGAACCCGACACGTAGGTCGAGACCCCCACCCCACCGGCCGCCTGCAGCTCCGCGGTGTCGTCGGTGGCGCTGACCTGCCAGTCGGCCGGCTCAGCCGTGCCGTCCACCCACACCTTGGCGTCCAGCGTGGTCGTGCCGCTGCCACTGACGTCCAACCGCACCCGCAGCACCGTGCCCGGCACGTAGGTCAGCCCCGGAACGGTCACCGACCGCAACGTCGTCTCCTTGTTGGCCACCACCCGAGACACCCCGACCGTCACCCGACCATCGGCCAGGAACTTCAGCACACCCCGGTAGAAGTTCGCCGGCGTCCGCCGCGCAGTGACATAGGCGTACGTGCCGCCACCGGTCGGCGCCTGCTCCAGCGAGAACGTCGTCTCCAGCGCCACGTCCTGCACCGACACCGAGTTCAGCCACACCGAGCTCGAGCCACCGGCCTTGGGCACCTCCAGGCTCGCCGCGCCCTCCGACACCGACGTCACCCCACCGGAGACCCACCACGCTCCCCCGGTCTCCGCCTGACCCAGACCACTGGCCACCGTCCGCTCGAAACCGTCCACCGCCAGCGGCTCCCCCGCCGGGACCTCGGGGTCCTCGGGGACCGACGGCTCCGCCGGGGCCGACACCGTCACCGACTGCTCGACCCTGCCGGTGGCACCGCCGTCATCGGTCACCGTCAGCACGACCTGGTAGGCACCCGCCTCGGCATAGGTGTGCTCCACCGCCGCACCCGCGCCGGTAGCACCGTCACCGAAGTCCCAGGCGTACGAGGCCACCGCCCCATCAGGATCAGCCGACCCCGCACCGTCGAAGGACGCCACCAGGCCCGCCACCGACGAACTGAACACCGCCGACGGCCCCACGTTCGCCGGCTCCGCCGGGGTCTCCCCTGCGGCGGGTGCGGTGCCGGCGGGGCCGGCCCAGAAGTCGTCGACGCGCATCCGCACCGGGACGGCGGTGGCCGAACCCGACACGTAGGTCGAGACCCCCACCCCACCGGCCGCCTGCAGCTCCGCGGTGTCGTCGGTGGCGCTGACCTGCCAGTCGGCCGGCTCAGCCGTGCCGTCCACCCACACCTTGGCGTCCAGCGTGGTCGTGCCGCTGCCACTGACGTCCAACCGCACCCGCAGCACCGTGCCCGGCACGTAGGTCAGCCCCGGAACGGTCACCGACCGCAACGTCGTCTCCTTGTTGGCCACCACCCGAGACACCCCGACCGTCACCCGACCATCGGCCAGGAACTTCAGCACACCCCGGTAGAAGTTCGCCGGCGTCCGCCGCGCAGTGACATAGGCGTACGTGCCGCCACCGGTCGGCGCCTGCTCCAGCGAGAACGTCGTCTCCAGCGCCACGTCCTGCACCGACACCGAGTTCAGCCACACCGAGCTCGAGCCACCGGCCTTGGGCACCTCCAGGCTCGCCGCGCCCTCCGACACCGACGTCACCCCACCGGAGACCCACCACGCTCCCCCGGTCTCCGCCTGACCCAGACCACTGGCCACCGTCCGCTCGAAACCGTCCACCGCCAGCGGCTCCCCCGCCGGGACCTCGGGGTCCTCGGGGACCGACGGCTCCGCCGGGGCCGACACCGTCACCGACTGCTCGACCCTGCCGGTGGCACCGCCGTCATCGGTCACCGTCAGCACGACCTGGTAGGCACCCGCCTCGGCATAGGTGTGCTCCACCGCCGCACCCGCGCCGGTAGCACCGTCACCGAAGTCCCAGGCGTACGAGGCCACCGCCCCATCAGGATCAGCCGACCCCGCACCGTCGAAGGACGCCACCAGGCCCGCCACCGACGAACTGAACACCGCCGACGGCCCCACGTTCGCCGGCTGGGCGGTCACCGTGACGGTGCCGGTCTCCACCGACCGGGCACCGTCGTCGTCGGTGACCGTCAGCGTGACCGGGTAGGTGCCGGCAGCCGAGTAGGTGTGCGTCGTGGTGGGCCCGGTCGCCGTCGCGCCGTCGCCGAGCTCCCATTCGTAGGACACGACGTCGCCGTCCCGGTCGGCCGAGGCCGAGGCGTCGAAGGCGGCCTCCAGGAAGGTCGCCGAGGAGGTGAACGACGCGACCGGGGCGACGTTGATCGCCTTGCCTGTCGCCCCCAGCGTGTGGTGGCTGGTCACCACGTCGGCCGACAGCGCCGACGGGTAGATGGCCACCTCGTCGATCTGCCCGGTCAGGTACTTGCCGGTCCCGCCCCAGCTGCTGTCGCCGCCGATCCGCCAGTAGCCGCGGTAGGGCTCCCCCGTCGTGACCGCCGGGTTGGTGCCGATCGCCTGGCCGTCGAGGTACAGGGCCATGCCAGCCGGGCTGAGCGAGGCCACGACGTGGTGCCAGGCACCGTCGTTGTAGCCGGCCGAGCTGCTGATCGTCTGCTGGCTCCCCGGGTACACCCCGAAGACGACCCGCCCCGCGCCGTCCAGGTAGACGTGCCGGTCGTAACTGGTGCTGTCACCGGTGTTCCGGTTGCCGAACCCGACGACCTTCCCACCGCTGCGGGAGGTGGTCGTGAACCAGGCCTCGACGGTGAAGGTGTCGGGTCCGGGGATCGCCATGGTGGTCGCGGCCAGGCCCTGGCCGCCGAACCCGAAGGAGGTGTCCGGGTCACCGCTCAGCGCGCCCGGCTGGTCCAGGGACACCCCGGAGCCCACTGCCAGGTCGGAACCTCCGGCGTGGTCGTAGGCGATGGAACCGGAGCGCTCGCCGAGGGGCCAGTAGTCCTGGGCACCGTCGGCGACGACCGTCTGTGCGTACGGCCGCGGCTCCGACGGGCCGCCCGCAGCCACCTCGACCGGCACCCACCCGGACGTGACCCGGTTGCCCATCGGGTCGGTGACGCTGACGCGGTAGGTGTGCTCCCCGCCGCTGAGGCCGGTGTCGACGAAGGCGAGCGACGAGGTGCTCCAGAAGGTGGACGCCCGGGTGACCTCGTGGACCGGGTCGGTCATGTCACCATCGCGGTAGACCCGGTAGGACAGGTTCTCGTTGTCCCGGTCGTGGCTCGTCGTCCAGCTGACCCGAGCGGTGCCGGCCGACAGGGCCACGACGGCCGGGGTGAGCCCTGCGGAAGCCGGGCCGACACGGTTGGGCGCGATCGACGGGACCGCGAACCGGACCAGCCCCTGCTGAGCGGTCCCGTTGACCTTCGGGAACTCGCCGCCGTAGACGATGTACTGGTCGTTCCCGCTGACCGACCACCCCGCCTGGGACTGCCCGGTGTAGGTCCCAGCGGTGAACGTCGGGAACCAGGACAGCAAGGACGCCGCCGGCTTGCCCATGAGGGTGCGCGCGGCGTCGATGGTCCCCGAGCCCACGGTGCCGACGGCGGCCGTGGTCACTGCGGTCGCGTACTGCTTGGTCTGCGGCGTGGTCTCGGGGAAGCCCCCGATGTTGCTGCAGACGTGGGCGTGGGACGCCACGTAGAGCGCCCCGTTGGCCGGGAAGCTGGAGTAGCTGTCACCGTGGCAGTCGTTGATCGACTGCACGACGCCACCGTCGGCGGTCGCGCCGAAGGAGCCCTCGAGGTTGCCCGGGCCGTAGTAGTCGTAGCCGGTGCCGTAGACGTTGGCACCGTCGGTGCTGAGGCTGTAGATCGCGGAGTTGACGCCCTGATTGGTGAGGAGCTGACCGATCGCGAACGGCCGCGTTGCGCCGGTCACCGGGTCCAGCGCACCGACGCCGGTCGACCGGGTGCCGTTGAGGGTGTCGAAGCGACCGGCGGCGACGACCTGATCGCCGCCGCCGGTCACCACGAGCGCCAGGACGATGTTGCTCGTCTTCGCGTTCTGCGGGTTGTCCACGTACTGCCCGGTCGAGGTCCGGATCCGGGGGAGGTCGTTCCCGTCCGTCGAGCCGACGCCGGGCACCGGCGCCCACGGCAGGAGCGCGCCGTTGGACGCGGCCACCGCCGCCAGCCGCTCACGGCTGGTCGAGCCGACGGCCGTGAAGGACCCACCGGCGTAGACGGCCTCGTCGGTGGCCGCCAGTGCGTACACCCGGGCGTTGAAGCTCGGGCGGAAGTTCGAGATGAGCTCACCGGTGGCGGTGCTGTAGGCAGCCACCCGGTAGCGGGTCTGGCCGTTGGCCTTGTCGAAGTCGCCACCGACGTAGATGCGCGAGCCGTCCGGGGAGGCGGTCACCACCAGCGCCTTGCCGTTGAGGTCGGGGACGAAGGAGGTGATGAGCTCCCCGGTCCGGACGTCGTAGGCCAGCAGGTTGTTGCGGACCGTCTCCTGAGTGCCGGCCGGCGCACCGGCCGGGCGCGCGGTGGAGAAGTCCCCGGCGACGTAGACGGTGTTGCCGACGACGACCTGCGACCAGGCGACACCGTTGATCTGGACGGTGGGCAGCGCGTCGGCGGCAACCGTCGCGGGGGTGGCTGCGGAGGCGGGGTCCAGCGGCGCGGTGTCGGCGTGGGCCACCCCGACGGGCAGCAGGCCGCCGAGCACTCCTGCGAAGAGCAGGCTGCTCAGCAGTCCGGCGATCCACACCCGGCTGGGCGTCCTCGGTGTTGCGTGCATCTCGTCGTCCCCGCTCGCGCTGAGTCAGTGCCCGGTCGGGCCAACCGATACTAAGCGTGACGATGGACGGTCAACCAGGGACGACCCGTCGCCTGATCGGGTGCTTTACCTGCACGTTCGCACCCGACCGGCGTAACGCCATGACGCTCAGTCACTCATCGTGGGTGTCGGGACCAGTGCGCAGCGGCGTGACGACCGGCGACCGCCGGCGACCGTGTCGGGACGGTCGGCGATGGGCGGTCGGCGGGACGTGGCTCTGGGGTCAGGCGACCGAGCCGGTGAAGACCAGGTAGGGAGCCCCGGGCTCGTACCCGATCGCCACCGTCACCACCTCACGTCGATCGGCAGGGACGGAGAAGACGTAGACCCCCTCGGCCGACGACCCGGGTTCCAGCACACCGGACAGCGGTGCGGCGGACGGGTCGTCCAGGGGCGAGGCAGGACGTGCGTCGTCGGTGTACGCGAGGGAGACGACGGCGCCGTCCAGGGTGATCCGATCGGCCGTCCCGTTGGTGAGCCGGACCGTCACCGCCAGGGCGGGCCCGGCGACGTTGCCCGGACCCGTGCCCTCGCCCTCGATCGCACGGACGGCGGTGAGCGCGGCGGTCAGGCCGCCGCCGACGGTTGCCGAGTCGGACAGACCGACCGGCGCCAGGCTGGGCGGGAGTTCATCGCCACCCTCCGTCGGAGCGGTGGCGACCGGGGCGTTGTCAGTCGGAGCGGAGCTGACCGTCGGCGGCACCGGATCGGCCGACGAGGGACCGGCTGCCGAACTCGGGATGGCACCGGCGCTCGACTGGCCGGCCGAGGTCTCCGCGGCCGCCTCGGCGCGGCGGTCGTCACCCCCGCCGATGAGCACGCCCACCAGCACGAGCGCGACGACGACCAGGATCGCCCCGGCGAGGACGAGCCGTCGCCGGCGGGGGGAAGCCCAGCCGGACGGGTCGACCTCGTCGGTCGGGGAACTGCTCATCGGGTCAACCTCCCCATCTCCCGGAACCACCTGACGCAGGCCAGGGCCAGGTAGCCCGCCGTGCCCGCTGCCAGCAGGGCGTAGGCCCAGGGGAACACCCTGGGCGTGCCGAGCAGCAGGAAGACCAGGCAGAGCACGCCGTAGTCGGTGGGGGCGACCAGCAGCGAGCGCAGCACGCTGGGCCGCTCCCCGGTCGCCACCGCCCGGGTCCGAGCGCCGTGCTGGGCCCGCAGGGCGTCATTGAGCAGAGTGGCGAAGAACAGCACCACCGACACGACCGAGAAGGCCAGCGGGAGCAGCAACCAGGAGCCGCGCTCCACGTACTCGAACCGGTACCAGCCGATCAGCAGCGCGAGGTGGAGGCTGGCGATCTTGAGTGCATCGACCATGTGGTCCAGCCACTCCCCGGCCGGGGATCCGCCGCCCCGCAGCCGGGCCAGCTGGCCGTCGGCGGAGTCGAAGGCGTACCCGAGGACCAGCAGGAGCGCGACGGTCAGGCCCGTCGGCCAGGACGGCGGCACCAGGGCCAGGACGGCGATGCCGGTGAAGGTGCAGACGGCGCTGATGCCGGTGACCGCGTTCGGGGTGAGCCGGGCGTGGAAGGCCAGGGCCGCGAGCACCCGCCCCAGCTTCCGGTTCACGAACCGGGAGTAGGCGGGGGCGCCCTGGGCGCCCTTCTGCGCGCCGGCCAGCCGGCGGACCGTGTCGGCGACCGTGCCCTCCGGACGGGCCACGGAGGCCGGCATCGTCGTCACGACTGCGCCGTCCGCGCCGGCGGGACGTGGCTCGATCCGGCCGCTGCGGGCCGGGCAGCCGGCCGGCCGGCTGCCCGGCGAGGTGGCGGGGCGCCGACCCCCTGGGCGGCCGAGGCGGGCTGGACCAGGGGCCAGTCGCTGGTCCGGGTACCGGCAGCCGGGCCGAGCCGCAGCCGCCGGCCGCTCGGGCGGGACCGCGGGAACGCCCGGGCGGCGAGGGAACGGCACAGCTCCTCGTAGCGGGAGGCGACGTGGTCCCAGTCGTAGCGGGCGGCGAGCAGGCGCGCGCGCTTGCCCCGGCGGCGGAGCTTCTCGGGCTCGTCCTCCGCCTCGTGCAGCGCGGTGGTGACGTCGCCCGGCGTCCGGAAGTAGCGACCGCTGGACTCCAGCACCTCCCGGTTGAAGGAGACGTCGTAGGCGATCGTCGCCGCTCCTGCCCCGAGCGCCCGCAACAGGGAGGGGTTGGTCCCGCCCACGGAGTGCCCGTGCAGGTACGTCGCGCAGTTGACGTACAGCTGGTCGAGGAGTTCCTGGTCCCAGACCCCACCGAGGAACCGCACCCGGCCGTCGGCGAGCGCGTGCACGCGGCGGGTGTAGTCGTCGGCGTAGGGCGCCGAACCGACCACCACCAGTGGCAGCTCTGCGTCGCTGCGCCGGTAGCCGTCGACGATCACGTCGACGTGGTTCTCCGGCTCGAAGCGGGCGACGACGAGGTGGTAGCCACCCGGTGTCAGGTCGACGGCCGCCAGCCGGTCGGAGCCGGCGCCGTCGGTCTTCGGGGCGCCGTAGGCGATCTGCTCGGTCGGGGCCGCGAACTCGTCGCGGTAGTAGTCGGCGATGCCCTGCGCGTCGGCGATCAGCGCGTCGGACCAGCGGACCGACAGCGCCTCGACGACGCGGTAGTACCGCTTGCCGATCCCGCCCCACTTGGCGCGCTTCCACTCCAGCCCGTCGACGTGCGTGGCGACCGGGATGCGGGCGGCCCGCAGCAGCGGCAGCCAGGGCGCGTTGGCCGCGTTGAACACGATCGCGGCGTCGACCCGGTGGGTGAGCAGGTGCGCGACCGACAGACCGGTGTGGCTCAGCGTCTCCAGCGACCGGCGGCGCAGCGCCGGCAGGTGCACGAGCCGCATCCCCAGGTGCGTCGCCGGCCGAGGTCCACCGGTGGTGGTGCGGCAGTAGACGACGACGTCGTGACCGGCCTCCGCCAGGCGCCGGCCGACCTCCTCGACGGCGGTCTCGAAGCCGCCGTACCGCGCCGGCACGCCACGCGTCCCGACCAGGGCGATCCTGAGTCCGCGCGACCTCGTGGGTGGCATGTCCGCTGGCTCCGTTCCTCCGAGTCGGTGCGGACCTCGGGGCGAGGGCGCGGGGACCGACCGACCTGCGCGTGCTGGGCGTGCCGTGCTGGCCGTCCCGCACCGACCCTGCCCGGATCGCGGTGTGGCGTCGCCTTTCGAAGTGATGTGCTCACCCGGAGGGAGGACCCCCCGACCTCGTGCGTGGCCGTCCGTCGCGCAGCGCGGACGGGCTGGTCTCAGTACGCGCCGGAGGCGGAGACGACCGCGCGTGCGGTCTTCCAGAGGATCTGCACGTCCAGGGCGAGCGACCAGTTCTCCACGTAGCGGAGGTCCAGCCGGACGGCTTCCTCCCACGGCAGGTCGCTGCGCCCGGAGATCTGCCACAGCCCGGTGAGGCCCGGCTTCACCAGCAGCCGGCGACTGACCGAGGTGTCGTAGCGCGCGACCTCGGCGGGCAGCGGCGGGCGCGGCCCCACCAGGGACATGTCCCCGGTGAGCACGTTGACCAGCTGGGGCAGCTCGTCGAGGGAGAGCCGGCGCATCCAGCGACCGACCGGCGTCACCCGCGGGTCCTGCCGGATCTTGAACAGCAGGCCGTCGGCCTCGTTCCCGTCGGACAACCCCGAGACCTGTTGGTCGGCCCCGACCACCATGCTGCGGAACTTGAGCATCGTGAAGTGCCGCCCGCCGAGCCCCACCCGCTGCTGCTGGTAGAGGACCGGGCCGGGGCCCGACAGCCGGATCGCCAGGGCGAGCGCGACCAGGACCGGCGTGAGGAACAGCAGGGCGAGCGAGGCGACCGACCGGTCGAGAGCGCCCTTCACCACCCGGCGCCAGCCCTCGAACCGGGGCTGCTCGACCGAGAGGAGGGGCAGCCCGTCGAAGGGCCGGATGTGCAGCCGCGGGCCGGCCACCTCGACCAGCCCGGGGGCCACGAGCAGCTCCAGGCCGGTGCCCTCGAGCTGCCAGGACAGTGCCCGCAGGTACTGGGACGCCGTCTCGCTGGCGGAGGTGACGGCGATCGTGTCGGCCCCGACCCGGTCGGCGAGCTCGACGACGTCGTCCAGGCCCGCGACCGGCAGGCCGGCCACCCGCGCCACCCGACTCCGGTCGCCCGGTGTCACGCACACGCCGACGACGTCCAGACCGGCGTGCCGGGTGCGGTGCAACCGGTCGACGAGATCCAGGACCGCTCCCCCGCGTCCGACGACCACGACGCGCTTGACGCAACGCCCGGCCATCCGCCGGCGGTGCAGCAGGCGCCGGGCGGCGTACCGCTGGACCAGTGTCGCGCCGGTGAGCGCCGGGACGGCGAGGACCACCAGCGCGCGGCTGAGGTCGAGCTGGGCGGCGTAGCTGAGGAAGCCCATCCCGGCCAGCAGCAGCATCCCGGCCCGGCCGACCCGACGGAACTCGTCGCTGCCCAGCCCGAACCAGCGTCCCTCGTAGGCGCCGGTGACGGTGAGCAGCAGCGGCCAGGCGACCACGAGGCTCAACCCGGCCCAGAACAGGACGCTGCCCACCACCGGCCCGTCGTGGGTGAGCAGCACCACGGCCGCTGCCGACGCCGCGATCAGCACCTCGCCCACGACCAGGCCGGCGCGGTGCCGCCGGACCCAGCGGGCCGTGCCCCGGGCGCGAGCACCGGTGGCCGGCAGCTGCCCCGCGGCCGGGGTCGACGGGGTCGTCCCCGACGGTGCGTGACCGATGGTGTCGGTCAGTTCCGCACGCTCGAGCAGCATGGGCCCCCCAGGTTCTCCGCAGTGATCACGCACAGTTCGCTGGCGACACGCAGGAGCTGGACGGTCCCGGGTCGGACCCGGCCGAACCGCTGAACTGGTGACGCTCAGCAACCATCACAGACGGTGAGCAACGGAGGCAATGCGGACGGCGCCCCTTCACCCGATGGGGCCGGGACCGAGCCCGCTGCCACCCGTCCGGGCGACGGCGCGCCCGGACGGCGCTCAGCTGCGGGGGTGGACGACGTTCTGCGCCGCCTCCAGGCCGCGCTCGAGCAGCAGCTCGGTGGCGTCGGCCGCCTCACCGACGAGCAGCTCGAGGGTCTTGCGCTCGGTCGCGGAGAAGTCCTTGAGGACGTAGTCGGCGGGGTCCTGCCGACCGGGCGGCCGGCCGATCCCCACCCGCACCCGCAGGTAGTCACGGGTCCCGGTGGACCGGGAGATGGAACGCAGGCCGTTGTGCCCGCCCTCCCCACCGCCGCGCTTGAGCCGCACCACGTCGAAGTCGAGGTCGAGCTCGTCGTGCACGACGACCAGGTCGGTGGGCGGCAGGTGGTGGTAGTCGAGCAGCCCGCGGACCGGGCCACCGGACTCGTTCATGTAGGTGGAGGGCACCGCCAGCACCACCCGCCGCCCGGCGAGCCGGCCCTCACCGGACAGCGACCGGGCGCGGGGCCCCTTGCCGGGTGACAGCCGGACGCCGGCCCGGGCGGCCAGCTCCGCCAGCACCATCGCCCCGACGTTGTGCCGGTTGCCGGCGTAGCCGGGGCCGGGGTTGCCCAGCCCGACGACGAGGAACGGGCCCTCCGACACCGGGGGTGCGGGGGCGGGGGCGGGCGTGGGAGACGCCGCAGGGGCGCCGGCGGTGCCGGCGCCCCTGCGGGTCGTGCTCTCGGTCAGCGGACCGGTCAGGCGTCGCTGGACTTCTCGGCGGAGTCCATCGACTCGCCGCTGCCCTGGTCCTGCGGCTCCGGGACGACGTCGCCGTCGGCCTCGGACTCGTCGCGCTCGATGCCGGCCTCGGCCTCGGCCTCTTCCAGCTCGGCCTCCAGCTCGGCGGCGGACGGCGCACCCAGGAAGCCGATGACCAGCGCCTCCGGGTCGGTGATCAGCGTCGCGCCGGCCGGCAGCGGCAGGTCACTGGCGGTGATGCCGTTGCCCGCGGTGCGGCCGGTGATGTCGACCTCGATCGCCTCCGGCAGGTCGGTGGCGTCGGCCTCGACGAGGACGCTGTTCAGCTGGTGGTTGCTGATCGTGTCCGGCGCGGGCTCGCCGACGATCATGACGCGGACCTCGACGGTGGTCTTCTCACCGCGGCGGACCAGCAGCAGGTCGACGTGCTCGTGGATGCGGGTGATCGGGTCCCGCTGGATCGCCTTGGTCAGCGCCAGCTGGTCCTTGCCGTCCAGCTCGACGGTCAGCAGCACGTTGGTGCCGCCGTTGCGCAGCGCCGCGGCGAACTCGCGGGCCGGCAGCGACAGGTGGACGACGTCCTGGCCGTGCCCGTACAGGACGGCGGGGACGCGGCCTGCACGACGGGTACGACGGGCGCTGCCCTTGCCGAACTCGGTGCGGTGCTCGGCGGCGAGGCGGAATTCAGCCACGGTGGTGTGCTCCTCAACAGGTGGATCGGGTCTGTGTGCTCAGCGCACGAGCGCGGCACACCCCTGGAGGGCACACGCACGTCGATCACGGAGAACGGCAGACCGTCTCCCTCGCCGGGCAACCACACGAGCGTACCTGAGTGGCTGAGGGCCCAGGACGGGCCGTGGGCGATGACGGACCAAAGCCACCAGCGGAGAACCGAACGCCACCAGCGGACGGATCCCGGACCCATCGCCCGAAGGGCGTCCGTGGTGGCGGACGCGGGGCCGAAGGCTCCCGTCCGGGACCACGGCCGGGTCCGTCCGCTGCGCCGTCACGGGGCCGGAGGCTCCTGACGGCGCAGCGGGCAACGGCTCAACTCAGGCCGGGAACGACTCCTGGCCGCGGTGCGATCCGGAGGATCGCCACGTCACGAGTCCCCACCGAACAAGCTCGTCACCGACCCGTCCTCGAAGACCTCCTTGATCGCCCGGCCGAGCAGGGGGGCGATCGAGAGCACGGTGAGCTTGTCGAACCGGCGTGCGGGCTCGATGGGCAGCGTGTTGGTGACGATCACCTCGCTGACCCGGCTGTTCTTCAGGCGGTCGACCGCGGGGCCGGAGAGCACGCCGTGGGTGGCGGCGATGATCACGTCGGCGGCGCCGGACTCGAACAGGGTCTCGGCGGCCTTGGCGATCGTGCCGCCGGTGTCGATCATGTCGTCGACCAGGATGCAGACCCGACCCTCGACCTCACCGACGACCCGGTTCGCGACGACCTCGTTGGGTCGGCTGACGTCACGGGTCTTGTGGATGAAGGCCAGCGGGGTGCCGCCCAGCTTGTCGCTCCACCGCTCGGACACCCGGACGCGGCCGGCGTCGGGCGAGACGACGGTGAGGTCGTGGCCGCTCCACTTCCGCTTGACCTCGTTCACGAGGAGCTCCATGGCGAACAGGTGGTCCACCGGGCCGTCGAAGAAGCCCTGGATCTGCGCGGTGTGCAGGTCGACGGTCATCAGCCGGTCGGCACCGGCGGTCTTGAACATGTCGGCGACCAGGCGAGCGGAGATCGGCTCGCGGCCGCGGTGCTTCTTGTCCTGCCGGGCGTAGGGGAAGAACGGGGCGACCACGGTGATCCGCTTGGCCGAGGCGCGCTTGAGCGCGTCGACCATGATCAGCTGCTCCATGAGCCAGGTGTTGATCGGTGCGGTGTGGCTCTGCACGACGAAGGCGTCGCAGCCGCGCACCGACTCCTCGAACCGCACGAACAGCTCGCCGTTGGCGAATTCGTAGGACGCGGTGGGGGTGGGCGTGACGCCGAGGTGCCCGGCGATCTCCGTCGCCAGCTCGGGGTAGGCCCGGCCGGAGAAGAGCATCAGGCTCTTGTTGGTGGTCTGCCTGATCGCGCTCATGTTCGCCCCTGCTGGTCGTCGTCCGTCGCGGCCGGGGGCCGGTCCGCGGACTAGGTGGTTCGGGTGTCGGTGGCTGCGGCCGCTGCGTCGTCAGCCGCAGCTGCGGCCTCTGCTCCGGGTGTGCCCGGGCGGCGCCGCGCCACCCAGCCTCCCACATTGCGCTGGCGTGCCCGGGCGACGGCCATCGCCCCGGGCGGGACGTCGGTGGTGATCACGGACCCGGCGGCGGTGTAGGCCCCGTCGCCCACGGTGACCGGCGCCACGAGCATGGTGTCCGAGCCGATCCGCACGTGGTCACCCACCGTGGTGCGGTGCTTGGCGACGCCGTCGTAGTTGACGAACACCGTCGCCGCGCCGATGTTGCTGTGCTCGCCGATGGTCGCGTCACCGACGTAGGACAGGTGCGGCACCTTGGATCCCCCGCCGATCTCCACGTTCTTGGTCTCGACGTAGGCGCCCACCTTCGCCCCGCGGCCCAGCCGGGTGCCCGGGCGGAGGTAGCTGAACGGGCCGACGGTCGCCGCCGGGCCGATCTCGGCCAGCTGGACGTGCGACCGGACGACCGACGCGCCCTCCCCCACCTCGGTGTCGACCAGCGTGCTGTCCGGGCCGACCACGGCGCCGGCACCGACGGTGGTCGCACCGAGCAGCTGCGTGCCCGGGTGCAGGACGACCTCCGCCGCCACCTCGACGGTCACGTCGACCCAGGTGGTCAGCGGGTCGACCACGACCACGCCGGCCCGCATCAGGTCGTCGAGCACCCGGTCGTTCATCGTGCGCCGCCGGGCGGCCAGCTCCCGCTGGTCGTTGCAGCCGAGCGTGTCCTCGGGGTCGACCGCCCGGTGCCCGCCGACCGGCGCGCCATCGGCCACGAGCAGACCCAGGACGTCGGTGAGGTACTGCTCGCCCTGGTCGTTGGCGGCCCCGACCCTGGTCAGCGCCTCCCGTACGGCGGCGGCGTCACCGATGTACACCCCGGCGTTGACCTCGCGGATCGCGCGCTGGGCGTCGTCGGCGTCCCGCTCCTCGACGATGGCCCGCACCGCGCCGTCGGCGTCCCGGACGATCCGACCGAGGCCGGTGGGGTCGGCCACCTCCGCGGTGAGCACGGTGAGCACGTCGCCGGCCTGCTGGTGCGCCCGGACCAGTGCGGTCAGGGTCTCCTCCCGCAGCAGCGGTGCGTCCCCGTTGAGGATCAGCACCGCGCCGGTCACCTCCGCCAGCGCGTCGAGCGCGACGGCCGCAGCGTGCCCGGAGCCCAGCTGCTCCTCCTGCACGACCGGCAGCGCCCCCGGTGCGACCTCGCTCAGGTGCTCGGCCACCGCCTCCCGCCCGGACCCGACGACGACGACGGTCTGCGCGGCCCGCAACGGGGCGGCCGCCGCCAGCACGTGGCCCAGCAGCGAGCGACCCCCCAGCGGGTGCAGCACCTTGGGGGTGCGCGAGCGCATCCGGGTGCCCTGCCCGGCGGCGAGGACGACGACGGCGCCGACGGCGCCCTCTGTGGCGGCGGTTTCCTGCAGGGTCACGAACGAGCTCCTCGCGGTGGCGACGGGACGACGGCGCGCGTCGGCGCTGACTGGCTGGGGGACTCGGACTCGAACCGAGACTGCACGGCTCCAAAGGCCGGCGGGCTGCCGATTACCCCATCCCCCATCGCGGTCCGCCGGGGAGAACCGCGACGGCCGCACGCCAGCCTAGGGCCGCGACCTGACGCCGGCACCCAGGGTCACCCGGCCGGCGCCAGGGAGAACAGCTCGATGGGGCTCACGAGCACCCCGGGCACCAGGGGGACGGGAGCACCGGGTCCTCGGTCAGCCCACCAGACGGGCGCCGTGGACCGGCCCGTGCACGACCTGGACCGCCCGGAACACCCCGGACCCGGCGAGGTCGGCCGCCAGCCGGACGGCGCCGTCCTCGTCCTCGGCCAGCGCGGCCACCGTCGGACCGGAGCCGCTGACCAGCGCCGCCCGGGCCCCCGCCTCGGTCGCGGCCTGCAGCGCCCGGCCGAGCTCCGGACGCAGCCGCAGCGCAGGAGCCTGGAGGTCGTTGCTCAACGCGGTCGCCAGCGCCGACGCCGGACCGCTGCGCAGGGCAGCGAGCACCGGCTCGGTGGAGGACATCCGCTCGCCGTCCGGGAGCACCCCGGCCGCCCGCTGGGCGTCCAGCTCGCCGTACACCGTGGGGGTCGACAGCCCCTCCCCGGCGATGCCCAGCACCCAGTCCCAGCGCCGGCGGGCCAGCACGGGCGAGAGCCGCTCACCGCGTCCGGTGCCCAGCGCCACCCCGCCGAGCAGGCTGAAGGGCACGTCACTGCCCAGCTGGGCGGCGAGCGTGGCCAGGTCGCCACGGGTCGCCCGGGTCCCCCACAACGCGTCGAGCGCGACCAGCGTCGCCGCCGCATCCGCGCTGCCGCCGGCCAGCCCGGCGGCCGCCGGGATCGACTTGTCCACCTCCAGGTGGGCGTCGGGGCGCACCCCGGCGTGCCGGGCCAGCAGCTCGGCGGCCTGCCAGACCAGGTTCCGCTGGTCGGTGGGCACGCTCGCCGGGCCGGCGGCGTCCCCGGCACCCTCACCGCGGACGGTGAGGGACAGTCCGTCGGCGCGGCGCACGGTGACCGTGTCGAACAGCGACACGGCGAGGAAGACCGTCTGCAGCTCGTGGAAGCCGTCGGCCCGCAGCGGCCCGACCCCGAGGTGCACGTTCACCTTCGCCGGCGCGCGAGCCGTGACGGCGCCGTTGCCGGCGAGCCGGCCGGGCCCGCCCGCGGTCGCGTTGCTCACCCGGTCATCCTGCCCGCCGGTCCACCGTCGTCCACCGGGCCCAGCCTGCCTGCCGGCCGCGGCACGCGCTACTGCCCCTCCGGGTCGACCGGGTCGGTCGCCGCGAGCCGGGCGAAGTCGGTGACCGACAACTGCTCCCCCCGGGTGGTCGGCTCGATGCCGGCCGCGCGCAGCCGGACCTCGGCGGCGGCGGGGCTGCCGGCCCAGCGGGCCAGCGCCGCGCGCAGGCCCTTGCGCCGGGTGGCGAAGGCCGCGTCGATGACGGCGAAGGTGGCCGCCCGGTCGCCGGCCGGGGCCGGGCGGCGGGTCAGCGCGACCAGCCCGGAGTCGACGTTGGGGACCGGCCAGAAGACCGGCCGAGGCACGTTGCCGGCCCGGCGGACGTCGGCGTACCAGGCGGCCTTGACGCTGGGCACCCCGTAGGCGGGTGTGCCCGGTGCGGCGGCGAGCCGGTCGGCGACCTCGGCCTGCACCAGCACCAGCGAGGTGCGGATCGTGGGCAGCAGCTCCAGCAGGTGAAGCAGCACGGGGACGGCGATGTTGTACGGCAGGTTGGCCACCAGCGCCGTGGGCGGCGGGCCGGGCAGCTCCTGCACCCGCAGGGCGTCCGCCGTCACGACGGTCAGCCGCCCGGCCACGTCCGGGGCCCGCTGGGACACGGTCACCGGCAGCTGGTCGGCCAGCCGGGGGTCGATCTCCACGGCGGTCACGTGCGCACAGGCCGGGAGCAGCCCCAGGGTGAGCGACCCCAGGCCCGGGCCGACCTCGCAGACGACGTCGTCGTCCTGCAGGTCGGCCGTCCGGACGATCTTGCGGATCGTGTTCGCGTCGTGCAGGAAGTTCTGCCCGAGGGCCTTGGTCGGTCGCAGGTCCAGCTGCTGGGCCAGCTCGCGGATCGCGGAGGCACCGAGCAAGGCCGTCACCTCCGGCCTCGCTGCAGGGGCCCGCCGCGAGCCTGCGAGCGGCGGGGCTCCGGCCCCGTCGCAGGGTCCCGACCCGAGCTCGCGAGGGCCGGGGGGCGACGGGGCCCTCCCACCTCCATCAGCCGAAGAGACGGGGACCGCAGTGCGGCCACTGCCCCGCACCGGAACGGGCGTACAGCATCTGCGCCCGCATGGTCTGCTCGTCCGCCGACGCCGCGGCCGGATCCCCGCTGCCTCCGACGGCGGCCCAGGTGCTCGTGGAGAACTGGTACATGCCGCGGTACTTGCCGGTGCCGCTCACCGCGGTGGGCCGGCCACCGGACTCGCACGCGGCCAGGGCCGCCCAGTTCAGTCCGTCGGCGCTGACCACGGGCGCCGGCGCAGCCGGCTTCGCCTTGGTGCCGACCGCCACCTGCTGGTCGACCGCGGGGGTGCTGACCACGACGCCGAGCTGCTCCCGCGCGGTCTCCACCCCGTCGGTGACGGTGACCCGCCAGGTGATCGTCTGCTCGCCCTCGACCCCCTTCTGGGTGACGGTGCGCTGCCCCTGGACGGCGTTCGGGTCCGGGGTCTCGACCGTCGCGTAGTCCAGCGGCTGCACCTCGGTCACGTCGGTGACGGCGACCCGGGTGACCCGCAGCACCATCGCGTCCAGCAGCGGCTGCGCCGGGTAGATCGAGGTGCGGTCGGTGGCGGACAGTGCGATGCCCTGCTCGGCCAGCAGGTCACCGGCGGTGGCCGCGGTGGTGGTCACCACGCGCTGCTGGCCGTCCGCGATCAGCGTGACGTCCTTGTTGGTCGTGATGGCGAGGTCCATGCCGTCCAGCGGCAGACGCTGGCTGCGGCTGGCGGAGAGCACCAGTTCGTCGGTGCGGTACCCGAGCTCGTCGAGCGCGTCGTCGACCGAGAGGGCCGTCGTGTAGACGTCGGTGCGCACCCCGTCGACGGTCAGGGCCAGCGGCCGGGCGCGGTTGAGCACGATGGTGGCGCCGTCGCCGATGGCGTCCTCCGGGTCGGGCAGGACGACGTCCTGAGACGCCGGGCGCAGCCCCTCGTCGGCCAGCACCTCAGCGGCCGTGCCGGCGTAGGTGCGCACCTCGCGCGACTGGCCGTCGACGGTCAGGGTCACCGTCTTCTGCGCAGCGAAGTAGGCAGCGGAACCGCCCACCAGGCCCAGCAGGACCAGGGTGAAGAGAATCGACTTCAGCGATCGGTGCACAACACATCCACGGGTCACGGGGCCCGGGCAGGGGAACGTGGGCAACAGCCGACGGACCCCACCCGGAGGGCGGCGTCCGTCGTCGTGCGGCCCGACGAGCTCCGGCCCGGGAACGGTCACCCGGGCAGGAACGAGCGCCCGGGTGTTCCCCACCCCGGCTTGTCGGTCACGGCACGATAACGAACGCCTGACGGAAGAGAACGGTGCAAGAGCAGGGAATCACCATGTCGACCCAGCCCTCCGCAGGCGCGCCGACACAGGCCGTGAACGACGCGCCGCGCACGGGGTGGATCGCTCGCTCAGCTCGGGTGGGCAACGACACACGCCCACCGGGGCCAGGCGGCATCAGGCCAGGGCGTGGGAGGTCTGCCGCACCGGTCGCAGCCAGGTCAGCAGGAAGCCGGCCACCACCAGGCCCGCGATGATCGCGGAGAAGCCGCCCGCGACCAGCGCCACCGGGAGCAGCCCGGCGCCGTCGGAGCTCACCTGGTCGCCCAGGTCGATCGCGGCGCGGAGCAGCAGCGCCCCCAGCGGGAGCAGGGCCAGCACGCTGGCCGCGGCGACCGACAGGTGCGCGGTCCAGGTGCGCTGCGCCTCGTCGACCGGCACGTCGGCGCCCCCGGCGGGCAGCGGGCGCAGCAGCACCCGGAGGAGCGCCGTCTCGGCCAGCAGCCAACCGGCCAGCGGCACCGCCGTCGCAACGGACACGACCGGGGACGTCAGGTCGTCGAGCTGCAGCAGCGCGGTGAGCACCACCCCCGCGACCGCGGCGCGCATGGTCCACAGCAGCCCCAGCGAGATCTGCTCGCTCCGCCGCGGCCGACGGGCCGGGCTGGACGTCGCCCAGCGCGGCCGCGGCCGGGTCGCCTCGGCCAGCAGCACCCCGCCGAGCAGGCCCACGGCGAGCGCAGGCACCCAGAGGAAGACCGATGCCTCGGCGAACAGCACCACCGTGGTGACCACCAGCGCCACCCCGAGCAGCAGCCCGAGGAGTCGCACCCGGTGGGCGTGGGTGGCCTGGCGGGCCAGCTGGGCGGTCGCCTCGGGGGTCGCCGGGACGAACTCGACCCCGGCGGAGGCGACGGCCCGGCGACCGGACGCGAGTGACCAGCCCCGGGCCAGCATGGCGGCCGGGACCATCAAGGCGATGAAGAGGACGATGGCGATGAGGCGGCCCACGGAGTCGATTGTCGTCCTCTGCGACGACAACGCCACCACGAGCGGCTGCCCACTTCCTGTGAGTCGCTCCCGGCGTCGGGCGGGTGGTCAGCCCCAGGGGCCGAAGACGCGCTCCGCAGTGGCGGTGAGGACGCCGCACAGCTGGTCGAGCTCGGTGCCGGTGATCTCGGCCAGCGCCCGGACGGTGTGCGGCACCAGCCGGGCGGAGTTGGGGCGCCCCCGCAGTGGGGCCGGGGTCAGGAAGGGGGCGTCGGTCTCCACCAGCAGCTGGTCCAGCGGGGTCAGCGCCGCCGCCTCGCGGAGCGCACCGGCACTGGAGAAGGTCACCGTGCCGGCGAAGGACAGCACGTGGCCGCGCTCGATGCAGGCCCGGGCGAACCCGGCGTCGCCGGAGAAGCAGTGGAAGACGGTGTGCTCGGGGGCACCTTCGTCGTCCAGCACCCGGAGCACCTCGTCGTGGGCGTCGCGGTCGTGGATGACCAGCGCGGTGCCATGCCGCTTGGCGATGTCGATGTGCGCCCGGAAGGACGCCTCCTGGGCGGCCCAGCCCTCGGGGCCGGTGCGGTAGCGGTCCAGGCCGGTCTCCCCCACCGCCCGCACCCGGGGCAGCGCTGCGAGCCGGTCGATCTCGGCCAGCGACGCCTCGGTCGCCGCGCCGGCGCCCGCCTCGTTCGGGTGCAGCGCCACCGCCGCCAGCACGTTCGGGTGCCGTGCGGCGAGCTCGGCCGACCAGCGCGAGGACGCCACGTCCACCCCGACCTGCACCAGCCGCGGGACGCCGACGGCGACGGCGGCGGCGATCGCCTCGTCGACCTCCGCGTCGGTGGGCTCCCGGTCCTCACCACCGACGGCGATGTCGAAGTGGGTGTGGCTGTCGACCGCCGGGGACGGCAGCGGTTCCGGCGACGGCGGCGGCTCCCCCCGCCGGTTCGCCCGCGAGGACGCCGACCGGCTCACGCCTCGCCGTCCGTCCCGCTCGTGCCGCCCTCCTCCAGGCGCCGGACCTCGTCGGCGACGATCGACTCGTCCAGCTTGGTGAACACCGGCTTCGGCGGGGCCAGGGGCGTGCCCGGCGGCGGCAGCGGGGTGGACGCCCAGACGGCCTGGCCGCTCGCGTAGTCACCGGTGATGATCGGGTACGGCGAACCGTCGTCCAGGTCCTCGGTCTCGACCACCTGCGGTGCCACCGACCAGACGCCGGTGCCCCCCAGGAGCTCGTGCACCTGCTGCGCCGAGTGCGGGAGGAACGGCGTCAGCAGGGCGTTGCAGTCCTTGATCGCCTGCAGCGCGGTGTGCAGCACGGTGTCCCGGCGGGCCGGGTCCTCCTTGAGCTTCCACGGCGCCTGGTCCGACAGGTACCGGTTGGCCTCGGTGACCACCCGCATCGCCTCGGTGGCGGCCGCCTTCTGCCGGTTGCGCGACAGCAGGTCACCGATCGGCGCGAAGGCCCCGGAGGTCGTGGCCAGCAGCGCCCGGTCGGCGTCGGTCAGCTCGCCCGGCGTCGGGACGGCGCCGACGTTCTTGGCGGCCATCGAGATCGAGCGGTTGACCAGGTTGCCCCACCCGGCGACCAGCTCGTCGTTGTTGCGGCGCCGGAACTCCGCCCAGGTGAAGTCGGTGTCCTGGTTCTCCGGGCCGGCGACCGCGATGAAGTAGCGCAGCGCGTCGGGGTCGTAGCGGGACAGGAAGTCGCGGACGTAGATGACCACGTTGCGCGAGGAGGAGAACTTCCGCCCCTCCATGGTCAGGAACTCGCTCGACACCACCTCGGTGGGCAGGTTCAGCCGCCCGTAGGAGCCCGGCGTCCCGCCCTTGTCGCCCGCCCCGTTGTAGCCGAGCAGCTGGGCCGGCCAGATCTCGGAGTGGAAGACGATGTTGTCCTTGCCCATGAAGTAGTAGGCGTCGGAGTCCGGCGCCTGCCACCACTGCCGCCAGGCCTCCGGGTCACCGGAGCGGCGGGCCCACTCGATCGACGCCGACAGGTAGCCCACGACGGCGTCGAACCAGACGTAGATGCGCTTGTCCGGCCGGTCCCGCCAGCCGTCCAGCGGCACCGGCACACCCCAGTCGATGTCCCGGGTGTAGCTGCGCGGCTTGAGGTCGGCGAGCAGGTTGACGCTGAAGTTCAGGACGTTGGGCCGCCAGCTCTTCCGGGTGCCCAGCCAGTCGCCGAGCGCCCGGGTGAACGCCGGCAGGTCCAGGAAGTAGTGCTCCTCCTCGACGAACTTCGGCGTCTCGCCGTTGATCCGGCTGACCGGGTTCACCAGGTCGATCGGGTCCAGCTGGTTGCCGCAGTTGTCGCACTGGTCGCCGCGGGCGCCGTCGTAGCCGCAGATCGGGCAGGTGCCCTCGATGTAGCGGTCGGGCAGCGTGCGGCCGGTCGACGGGCTGATCGCGCCGAGCGTGGTCTGCGGGAAGACGTAGCCGTTCTTCAGCAGCCCGAGGAAGATCTCCTGGCTCACTGCGCGGTGGTTGGCCGTCGTCGTCCGGGTGAAGAGGTCGTAGCTCAGCCCGAGGCTGGCCAGGTCGTCGACGATGACCCGGTTGTTGCGGTCGGCGATCTGCCGCGGGGTGATCCCCTCGGCGTCGGCGGCGACCGTGATCGGCGTCCCGTGCTCGTCGGTGCCGCTCACCATCAACACCTGGTCACCGGACATCCGGTGGAACCGGCTGAAGACGTCGGAGGGGACGCCGAACCCGGAGACGTGCCCGATGTGCCGCGGGCCGTTGGCGTAGGGCCAGGCGACGGCGGTGAGGATGTGCCGATCTGTCACGGCCTGAGGGTAGTGACCGGCGTCGACCCGGTTGACCGGCGCGTCCTCAGGGGGCGTCGGTGACCGCGACCGTGCTCGGCGCAGGGACGTCGCCGGCGGGCACGCCCACCAGCGCGACGGCGGTGAGGGCCAGCCCGATGCCGGCCAGGGTGACGCCCCGCAGCGCGCGGTGCTCGACCGCAGCAGCCCGGCGGGCCGGGCGGGGGCGCCCCCCGGCGGCCACCCAGGCCACCGCGGACGGCGACGTGGCGAGCAACAGCTTCCCGGTGGGGACGGCGAGGGCCAGCAGCGCCAGCGCGGGCACCGGCAGACCGCCGAGCGGGCCGATCGCGACCAACCAGGTCCCGCCCGCACCGACCAGCCCGACCGCGCAGAGCACGGCCAGCAGGGCGATCTCCGCGCTGGCGACGGCGACCAGCAGCAGCCGGCCGGCGCCGTCCACCAGGCCGGCCCCACCGCCGGCGCACAGCACCACCCAGCCGGCGAGCAGCAGCAGGGTGCCGGCCACGAGCCAGCCGGAGGGGCGCACCCCGGAGCCGAAGACGCCCTCCAGGCTGGTCAGCCCCAAGGCGAGCAGACCGAGCGCCTCCAGCACGGAGAGCCCACCGGCTGCGACCACGGTCGCCGGCAGCCGCACCGGACGGGCAGCGGCAGGGGTGGGGCGGGGGGCGTCGAGGACGGCGCTGGGCACGGGGGTCTCCTGACCGGGAACGGGTGTCCCTGATCAGGTCGGGCGTCCCGGCGGCCGGCCGCAGGGGCCGCCGGCCGGGTCTCACCCGCCGGGGTGAGAGGCGCGCCGGCGGGGGCGGGGATGCTGGACCCCGACAGACCCGAGGGAGGACCGGTGACCGACACCGACAGCAGGACCAGCAAGCGCGCCCCCGGGATGCCCGCCGAACTCCCGCAGACGCTGCGCCCCCGCCCGGCGGGGGCGCCCCGCGAGAAGCAGCCCGAGCGGGACACCGACGACCCGGTCGTCGACTGCGCCGTCTACGTGCGCGGCGAACGGCTGGACGTCGCGCCGTCCGAGGCGTTGCAGGTGGCCCGTGACCAGGGCGGTTTCGTCTGGCTGGGGCTCTACGAGCCCTCCGAGGCGGAGCTCACCGCGATCGGGGAGCACTACGGCCTGCACCCGCTCGCCGTCGAGGACGCCGTCTACGCCCACCAGCGGCCCAAGCTGGAGCGCTACGACGAGGCGATGTTCATGGTGCTCAAGACGGCCAGCTACCTGGAGCACGACCAGCTGACCGCCACCAGCGAGGTGCTGATCACCGGCGAGATCATGGTCTTCGTCGGCCGCGACCACGTGATCACGGTGCGGCACGGCACGCACGGCGAGCTCGGGCAGCTCCGCACCCACCTGGAGGAGCAGCCGGACCTGCTCTGCAACGGGCCCTCCGCCGTCCTCTACGCGATCGCCGACCACGTCGTGGACGACTTCCTCGACGTCGCCAACGCGGTCGAGGAGGACGTCGAGGAGGTGGAGGCCTCGGTGTTCAGCCCGAGCCGCACCGACGACAGCGGCCGCATCTACCAGCTCAAGCGGGAGCTGATGCAGCTGCGCCGGGCGGTACTGCCGCTGGAGCTGCCGTTGGCCACGCTGGTCGACCGGCCCAACGAGCTGGTGCCCGAGGCGATGCGCTCCTACTTCCGGGACGTCCAGGACCACGCGCTGCGGGTGCGTGACCAGGTGACCGGCCTGGACGAGCTGCTGACCTCGATCCTGCAGGCGTCGCTGGCCCGCACGTCCCTGGCCGACAACGAGGACATGCGCAAGATCTCGGCGTGGGCCGGCATCATCGCGCTGCCCACCGCCATCGCGGGCGTCTACGGGATGAACTTCGAGTACATGCCCGAGCTCGACGAGCGCTGGGGCTATCCCGCGGTGCTGCTCCTCATGCTGGCAGCCTGCGTCGCCCTCCACCGCGGCTTCAAACGCACCGGCTGGCTCTAGCGACCCCGCTTCGCCGTTGGTCACTGAGCGCCGCCTGCACCCCGTTGAGGCAGCGCTCGGTGACCAACGGTGCAGTGACCTGTGGACGACGGCGGTCTGGGCGCGCCGTTTCGGGCACGGTGCTGGCCGTGCCTGTACCTGCCACCGTCCCTGCGCCCCTGCGCGCTGCTGCCTTCCTCGGGTCCGATGCCGTCCGGGGAGGGCTGCTCACCCAGGGGCAGCTGCGCAGCCAGGTCTGGCGGCGGATCTGGCCGGACGTGTACGTCCACCGGGACGTGCCCTGGTCGCACGGCCTGCGGGTCCGGGGAGCGGCGCTGCGCTGGCCGGACGCCGTCGTCACCGGGCGCAGCGCGGCCGTCGTCTGGGGCGTCGCGCTGGCCGGTCCGGACGACGACGTCGAGATCACGCTGCCGACGCCGGCGAACCAGGTCCGGGTCCCCGGACTCCGGGTCCGGCGAGCAGACGTGGACGCCAAGCGCGTGCTGCGCCACGACCGGCTGTGGGTCGCCAGCCCCGAGCAGACCGCGGTCGAACTGGCCGGCACCCTCCCCCTCGACGACGGCGTCGCGGCGGTGGACCAGATGGTGGTGGCGGGCGGAGCCGACCTGGCCGAGGTGCGCTGGCTCGCCGGCGCCGCACTCGGGCCCGGGAGCAGGCGGGCCCGGCGCGCCTGTGCTCTGGCCGATGGGCTGGCCGAGTCGCCGCAGGAGACCCGGGTGCGGTTGCTCATCGGCCGCAGCCAACTCCCCGCGCCGGTGGCCCAGCACCGGATCGTGGACGCGGGCCGGTTCATCGCCCGGGTCGACTTCGGCTGGCCGGCCCAGCGGCTGGCGCTGGAGTACGACGGGCTCTGGCACGCCGAGCCCGGTCAGTTCGCCCGCGACCGCGAACGCCTCAACCGACTGCGTGAGGCCGGCTGGCAGGTGGTCTTCGTCACCGCAAGGGACCTGGACAGCCCCGACCGCCTGATCGCCCGGATCGCCGCCGCCCTCGCCGTTGGGCGCTGAGCGTCGTCTCGACCGCCGGGAGACAGCACTCCGTGACCAACGGCGGGAGGTCCGGGAGGTCCGGGGGGTCCGGGGGGTCCGGGGGGTACGGGGGTCAGGGGGTCTTGGCGGCTATTACTGCGTCGTAGACGGTGCGCCTCGGGAGGCCGGTTCGGGCCACGACCGTGCGGATCGCCTCCTTGCGGTCGGCGCCGGCGGCCTCCTCGGCGGCGACCTCGGCGGCGAGTTCGGACGGCGTCAGGGTGGCCGGGCCGGCGATCGCGCCGGCGACCACCAGGGTGATCTCGCCGCGCACCCCCTCGGCCGCCCACTCGGCCAGCGACGCCAGCGAGCCGCGGCGGACCTCCTCGTGGGTCTTGGTCAGCTCCCGGCAGACCGCGGCGGGCCGGTCGGCGCCGAGGGTCCCGGCCGCGTCGGTCAGGGCGTCGGCCAGCCGGTGCGGCGACTCGTAGAACACCATCGTGCGCGGCTCGGCCGCCAGCGCCGCGAGCGCCGACCGCCGTTCCCCGCCCTTGCGCGGCAGAAACCCCTCGAAGGTGAAGCGGTCGCACGGCAGCCCGGAGACGGCCAGCGCCGTGACGACGGCGGACGGCCCGGGCACCGAGGTCACCTCGATGCCCGCCTCGATCGCCGCCCGCACCAGCGTGTAGCCGGGGTCGGACACCGACGGCATCCCCGCGTCGGTGATCAGCAGCACGGTGCGGCCCTCGGTCATCGCCGCGACCAGCCCGGGCAGCCGCGACCGCTCGACCGTCTCGTGGAAGGTGACCACCTTGCCGCTGAGGGTGACCTCGAGGTCCTTGGCCAGCCGGTGCAGCCGCCGGGTGTCCTCCACCGCCAGGACGTCGGCGTCGGCCATCGCCTGCCGCAGCCGCGGGCCGACGTCGCCGGGTTGTCCCAGCGGCGCGCCGCCCAGCACGAGTCGTCCGGTCATGCGGCCGAGCCTGTCACGCCGGCCCGCCCAGCTCCGCCACATACCCTGGCCGGCATGGCGGTGCTGGTCCCGGAACGCACGGAGTCTGCGGTCCAGGCACCCGCTCCCCGCCGGTTCCCGCCGCTCCCCCCGCGCCGACGGCAGGGCACCCCGCCGTTGCCGACCGACCGCGTGCTGGCCGCAGTGCTCACCGCCGTCCTCGGCCTGGCGACCCTGGTGGCCCGGCTCTGGGACATCGGCTACCCGACCGAGCTCGTGTTCGACGAGGCGTACTACCCGCCCGAGGGTGCCGAGCTGCTGGAGCTCGGCTACGAGTACAACCGCGGCTACACCTTCATCGTCCACCCCCCGCTGGGCAAGTGGCTGATCGCGGCGGGCGAGCAGCTGTTCGGGTACGGGCCCCTGGGCTGGCGGGTGCCGAGCGCGGTGGCCGGGACGGTGGCGGTCGTCGTCCTCACCCGGCTGACGCGCCGGCTGACCGGCTCGACGCTGTTGGGCCTGCTGGCCGGCCTGCTCCTGGCGGTGGACGGGTTCTCCTTCACCCTGGGCCGGATCGGGCTGCTGGACGTCTTCCTGCAGGCCTTCGTGGTCAGCGCGGTCGCCTGCCTGGTCGTCGACCGCGACCGGGTGCGGCAACGGGTCCGGGACGGCGCCGACCGGGTGACCGCGGCCGGGTTCCAGCTCGGCCCGCGGGGCTGGCGGATCGCCGCCGGGGTGCTGTTCGGCTGCGCCTGCGCGGTGAAGTGGAGCGGGGTCTGGTTCCTGGCCGCGTTCGCGGTGCTCTCGCTCTTCTGGGATCGGGCGGCCTGGCGTGAGGCGGGGGTCCCCCGGCCCACCTGGACGGCGCTGCGCCGCGGCCTGCCCGGGGCGACCTGGGCGCTCGCCGTCGTCCCGGTGCTGACCTACCTGGCCACGTTCGCCGGGTGGTTCCGCGGGGAGAACGCCCAGGGCCGGCACTGGGCGTCGGAGAACCCGGACACCTCGTTCGGTCTCGTGCCCGACGCGCTGCGGTCGCTCTGGCACATGCACGCGGAGTGGCTGCAGTTCCACAGCGGGCTGTCCAGCCCGCACCCGTGGGAGTCCGGGCCGTGGTCGTGGCTGGTGAGCGGCCGACCCATCCTGCTGTGGAACCCGCAGGGGCTCACCGACGCCGCGGGTGACCAGGTGATCCGGTACATGCTCATGCTGGGCACGCCGACGTTGTGGTTCCTCTTCGTCCCGGCGCTGCTGTGGCTGGTCTGGCGGATCGTCGCCCGCCGCGACCCGGCGGCCGTGGTCGCCGCGACCGCGATCGCGGCCGGCTGGGGCACCTGGTTCATCAACCTGGACCGGACGATGTTCCTCTTCTACATGGCCCCGGCGCTGCCGTTCTTCGTCCTGGCGGTCGTCCTCGTGCTGCAGGACGTGCTGGGCCCCTCGGGCGCCTCCGCGCTGCGCCGCCAGGTGGGCCTGGGCGTCGTCTGCCTCTACGTGGCGGTGGTCGTGCTGACGTTCGTCTTCTTCCACCCGGTGCTCACCGGGCAGCCGCTGTCGCAGGCGGAGTGGCTGCAGCGGATGTGGTTCCCCTCCTGGTTCTGACCGCTGGGGTCGGTCCTCCGGGTCGATGACCGGGAACGCGAGCCGGCGCCTGCGGAAACGCGTCAGGCCGGGCCCTGGTGGGCCCGGCCTGACCGGGGTGGAGCTGAGGGGAATTGAACCCCTGACCCCCTCGATGCGAACGAGGTGCGCTACCGGACTGCGCCACAGCCCCTTGCCCCCACGACTTTACCGTCTGCCTGCTCCGGTGCAGCCACGGGGGTGGCCCTCCTGCTGGAGGGCCCTGCGTCAGCCGTTGACGACGCGCTTCGGGGCGTAGACGTCGATGTCGGCGAAGCCGATGTCGTCGTCGTCCAGCCCGACCACGGCGCTGTGCTGCCAGCCGGCCGGGGCCGGCGTGCGGGCCGCGACCACCCGGCCGGGGCGCAGCGGGTGCACCGGGGCCAGCGGCAGGCTCGGGTGCACCGGGCCGGTCTCGGCCGCCACCGGGGCCGGCGCGGGCGCCGGGTCGGCAGCCGCGGGGCGCGGCTGCGCCGGGCGGGCGTGCGGCGCCCGCATCGGCGCACGCTGGGCGGCCCGGGCCGCACGGCGGGCGGCGGTCCGCCGCTCCCGCTTGGCCGCGGCAGCGGTCACCATGAGGTAGCCGACGACGGCGACGTCCAGCAGCACCTGCGGAGCCCACAGCCACGACCGGTAGGCCAGCGCACCGACCAGCGCCAGCACGGCCAGGGCGACGAGCCCGGCCAGCGTGCGGCGACGCCGCGCGTGCACGTCGATCTGCAGCTCACCACTGCTGCGCAGCTGTGCGCGGTCGATGCTCACCCGCTCGGTCTCGGCGTGGACCACCGGGTCCACGGGCCGCCGTCGTTGCAGGGTCCGCCCTGAGTTGGCTGCACCGTTCACCGCGTGCGTGTCGCCCCGGGTGACCACCATCGGCACCAGGACCACGAACCACAGCACGACGAGAGCGGCCAGCAGTACGCCCGATCCCATCTCGAACACCCCGATCCATCCCTGGCCCAGCGGAACGACCCCATCCCTGGGGCCACACGAGTCACATCCGTCACTCGGGAGTCAAGGTAAGGGCGGGGACTGCCGATACCCGGGACGTCTCCCGGTGTGTCGGCGCGCGTCGCCGGCAGATCGGCGCGTCGGCGTCCCCACCCGGCGGCTCAGCGCGGTGCGCGGGCGCGCCAGCGGGCCAGCACCCCGCCGGGCGCCTCCCCGGCCAGCAGGGCGTAGCCGAGGTGGTCGCGCCATGCCCCGTCGATGTCCAGGTAGTCCCGGAAGAGCCCCTCCTGCCGGAACCCCAGCCGCTCGACCAGCCGCCGGCTCGGCCGGTTCTCCGGCCGGATGTCGGCCTGCAGCCGGTGCAGCCCCACCGGGCCGAAGGCGTGGTCGCAGACCAGCGCCACCGCCAGCGAGGCCGCTCCCCGCCCGGCCACGGCCTGGTCGACCCAGTAGCCCAGGCTCCCGGAGCGCAGCGCCCCGCGGACGACGTTGTCCACGGTCACCTGGCCGGCCAGCCGGCCCTCGTACCGGACGGCGAAGGGCAGCGACGTGCCGACCCGGGCCCGCCGGGACGCCGCCCGGCGCATCGCCCGGTAGGCCGCCGGCGTGTGCCGCTCGGACCAGCTCAGCCCGGTCGAGGGCTCCCAGGGCAGCAGCCAGGACTCGTTGTCGGTGCGCAGCCGGGACCACTCCCGGGCGTCCTCGCGGCGCAGCGGGTGCAGCTCGACCGGCCCCCACGCCAGCCGCGCCGGCCAGCCCGGGTGCGGTGCCGGGTCCAGCTCAGCCCCCGAGCAGCATCGGCATGACCGTCACCAGCCCACCGGCGGACACCTCGGTGACGTCCTCGTCGACCACGATCAGGCAGTTGGCGCGGGCCATCCGGGCGAGCATGGCCTGGTCGCCGTCCCCGATCGGCTCGACGACGTAGCCGCCGTCCGGGTGGCGCATCACCTGGCCGTGCAGGTACTGCCGGTACCCCAGCGGCGACAGCAGCTGCTGGGCGGAGACCGCCTGCACGGTGCGCCGGAAGAGCTGGCGCTTGCCGAGCATCAGCCGGATCGCCGGACGGACGAACACCTCGAAGGCGACCAGGGCGGCGACCGGCTCGCCGGGCACGCAGATCACCGGGACCGCGTCGGGGCCGAGCTTGCCGAAGGCGTGCACCGGGCCGGGGTGCATGGCGACCTGGGTGAAGGTCAGCCCGCCCAGCTCGTCCAGCGCCTCCTGGAGCAGGTCGTGACCGCCGTTGGCGAAGGTGCCGGCGACCAGGACGACGTCGCTGCGGAGCATCTGGCCCTCCAGCAGCTCGACCATCCGCCGCCGGTCGTTGGGCATGATCCCCGCGCGGTATGCCTCGGCGCCGGCGTCCCGCGCCGCGGCGGCCAGCGCGTAGCTGTTCACGTCGACCTGCTGACCGGGGCCGGCCACCGCGCCGACGTCGACGAGCTCGTTCCCGGCGCACAGCACCGTGATCCGCGGGCGCGGGCGCACCGCCACGCGTTCCCGCCCGACGGCGGCCAGCAGGCTGATCTGGGCCGGCCCGATCGGGGTGCCGATCTCGACCGCGGTGTCGCCGGTCGCCACGTCGTCGCCGATCCGGCGGACGTAGCTGCCCGGCGCGAGCGCGGCGAAGACCTGCACCCGGGCGACGCCCTGGTCGGTCCAGGCGGCCGGGACGACGACGTCGGCACCGGCCGGCAGCATGGCGCCCACGGCGACCTTCTGCGCGAGGCCGACGCTGATCGAGGTCTGCTCCCCCGCACCGGCGGCCGTCTCACCGACGACGGCGAGGTCGACGGGCTGCTCCACGGTCGCGGTGGCGATGTCCTCCGAGCGGACCGCGTACCCGTCGAGGCCGGCCTGGTCGAACGCGGGCAGCGACCGCTGGCTGGTCACGAGCTCGGCGCAGAGCAGGCCTTGGGCGTCGAGCACGGCGAGCTCGATCGGGTCCGGCTGCGGGACGGCACCCAGGATCTCGTCCAGGTGGTGCTCGACCGGGCGCAGCCGGACCCCGGACACGTCGACCGAGCCGGTGTCGGCCATCGGGTCAGGTGCCCGGTCGCCGGTGGCGATGGCCGGGGAGGGCACCCGGTCGGAGGAGAACACCGACCGGTCGACCTGCACGGTGTCGTGGGTGACCACCGGCGTCGGACCGGAGAGCAGCTGGTTGTCCCGTGGAGACGGGACCAGCCCGCCGCTCGCCAGGTCCAGCTGCGTCGTGTCCCGACCTCCGCCGGACATCCACCCGCGTGTGCTGTCGTCGCTCATCCCCACCACCGTCGTCCCCCGTCATCGGGCCTCCCCCGTGCCCGGGTCGCCGGCCACGGCCGCCGATGACGGACCTGGGCCCGATGGTGCCCTCTGGAGGGTCCGCTCAGGCGGGCGACGCGCCCTCGGCGGGCAGGTCGGCGACGAAGTCACGCAGCCACGGCCCGAACGTGGGGCCGAGGTCCTCGCGCTCGACGGCCAGCTGGACGACGGCCTTCAGGTAGTCCAGCTTGTCGCCGGTGTCGTACCGGCGACCGGAGAAGACCACGCCGTGCACGGGCATCCCGTCCTCGACCAGCTTGAGCAGCGCGTCGGTCAGCTGGATCTCCCCGCCGCGGCCGGGCGGGGTGTCCCGGATGGCCGGGAACACCTCCGGGGGCAGCACGTAGCGGCCGATGATCGCCAGCGTGCTGGGGGCCTCGTCGGCCGGGGGCTTCTCCACCATGCCGGTGACCCGGAAGACCTCGTCGCCGGCGGCGTCCCCGGAGACCTTCGCCTCCTCGACGGCGACCGCGCCGTACTTGGAGATGTTGTCGGCACCCACGTCGAGCAGCGCGACCACCGCGCCGCCGTGCTCGGCCTGCACGGCCAGCATCTGCTCGAGCAGGTGGTCCCGGGCGTCGATGATGTCGTCACCGAGGAGCACCGCGAACGGCTCGTCCCCGATGAAGGCCGCGGCCTGCAGGACGGCGTGGCCCAGGCCCTTCGCCTCGCCTTGGCGCACGAAGAAGACCTGCGCCACGTCGGTGGACTCGTGCACCGCGTCGAGCCGGCTCTGGTCGCCCTTGGCCTCCAGGGCGGTCTCCAGCTCCGGCGTGCGGTCGAAGAAGTCCTCGATGCTGCCCTTGTTGCGCCCGGTGACCATCAGCACCTCGCCGACGCCGGCGCGGGCGGCCTCCTCGACGATGTACTGCAGGGCCGGCCGGTCGACCACCGGCAGCAGCTCCTTGGGGACGGCCTTGGTCGCGGGGAGGAAGCGGGTGCCCATCCCGGCGACCGGGATGACGGACTTCCTGGCCGGGCGCGGACTCGGGGCGGACGGAGTCGACATGCCGGGCAGCGTAGCTAGCCTGCCGCCATGGCGGACTCCCCCGAGGTGGTGAGCGCGAAGGCCACGCTGCGCGCGACCCTGCTGGCCGGGCGCGCGGACCGCTCCCCCGCGGCCCGCGCCGCGGCCGCCGAGGCGCTCGCCACGGCGCTCGCCGACCGGCTCGCCGGGACCTCCGTGACCGCCGCGTACGTGCCCGCGGCCGAGGAGCCCGGCGCCGGCCGGCTGCCCGACGCGCTGCCCGGCCGGCTGCTGCTCCCGGTCGTGCCCGCGCGTGGGCGGGAGCTCTCCTGGGCCGAGCACGACGGCCGGCTGGCCCCCGGCCGCTTCGGGCTGCAGGAGCCGACCGGGCCGCGACTCCCGCCGGGCGCCCTCGCCGAGGCCGACGTGGTCGTCGTCCCGGCGCTGGCCGTGGCCGCCGACGGCACCCGGCTGGGGCGGGGCGGCGGGTACTACGACCGCGCGCTGGCGCACGCCCGACCCGGCGCGACGCTGGTGGCGGTGCTGTTCGACGAGGAGTTCGTCGACCAGCTGCCGGCCGGGCCGCACGACCGCCGGGTGACCGCCGTCGTCACCCCGTCTGCCGGCTGGTGGCAGCTCGACTGACGCGCCCGGCGGACCGGTGAGAGGGTGACCGACGTCTCCGTCGTCTCGTTGGAAGGACCAACCCCCTCGTGAGTGGCCCCCTGGACGGCGTCCTCGTCGTCGACCTGACCCGCGCCCTGGCCGGACCGCACGCCGGCATGATGCTCGGCGACCTCGGCGCCCGGGTGATCAAGGTGGAGAGCCCGGGCAGTGGTGACGACAGCCGCGGCTGGGGCCCGCCGTTCGTGCAGCCCGAGGGCGCCGGCCGGGAGTCGACGTACTTCTTCTCCGCCAACCGCAACAAGGAGTCGATCACCCTCGACCTCAAGGACGCCGCGGACAAGGAGGTGCTGACCGAGCTGGTGCGCCGCGCCGACGTGCTGCTGGAGAACTTCCGGCCCGGCACGCTGGCCCGCCTCGGCTTCGGCACCGACGTGCTCGCCGAGCTCAACCCGCGCCTGGTGCAGCTGTCGATCAGCGGGTTCGGCCACGACGGCCCCGAGGGCCAGCGGGCCGGCTACGACCAGATCGCCCAGGGCGAGGCCGGGCTGATGTCGCTGACCGGTTCCGGCCCGGACGACCCGCAGAAGGTCGGCGTCCCGATCGGTGACCTGCTGGCCGGCATGTACGGCGCCTACGGGGTGCTCGCCGCGCTCTTCGAGCGTGAGCGGACCGGGCAGGGCCAGGTGGTGCGCACCTCGCTGCTGGCCGCCGTCGTCGGCGTGCACGCCTTCCAGGGGACGGCGTACACCGTGGCCGGCCAGGTCAACCGCGGGCAGGGCAACCACCACCCCTCGATCGCCCCCTACGGCCTGTTCCGCTGCGCGGGCGGGAGCGTTCAGCTGTCCTGCGGCAGCGAGGGGCTGTGGCGCCGGCTGTGCACCGAGTTCGGCTTCGACCCGGAGGCACCCGGCCTGGCCACCAACGGCGAGCGGGTGGGCAACCGCGATCGGGTGATCGAGCTGCTGGAGGGCGCCTTCGCCGAGATCCCGGCCGAGGAGCTGCTGGCCCGGCTGGCCGCCGCGGGGGTGCCGGCCGGCAAGGTGCGCACCCTGGACGAGGTCTACGCCTGGGAGCAGACGCTCTCCCAGGGGCTGGCGATCTCCGTCGACCACCCGACCGCCGGGCCGCTCACCCTGCCGGGCCCGCCGCTGCGCTTCTTCGCCCCGGGCACCGAGGGCGAGACCGAGACGACCCGGCGGGACCACACCCCGCCGCCGGTGCTGGGCGCCGACGGCGAGGCGATCCGGGCCTGGCTGTCCGGCCCGGCCGAGGGCGTGCCGCAGCCGGCCGGTGAGGGCGCCGACGTCGAGGACGGGCACGCCACGTGAGCTCCCGGCTGGACGCCCGGGCGCTGCGGGACATCGTGCTCGACCCGGGGTCCTGGCGGTCCTGGGACTCCAGCGTGCCCCCGCGCGAGGTCGAGGACGCGTACGCCGCAGAGCTGGCCCGCGCGGCAGAGAAGAGCGGCCAGGACGAGGCGGTCGTCACCGGCGAGGGCACGCTGCGCGGCCGGCGGGTGGCCGTCGTGGCCGGGGAGTTCGGCTTCCTGGCCGGGTCGATCGGCGTCGCCACCGCCGAGCGGCTGATGGCAGCGGTCGAGCGGGCCACCGACGAGGGGCTGCCGCTGCTGGCCGCGCCGGTGTCCGGGGGCACCCGGATGCAGGAGGGCACCGTCGCCTTCCTGCAGATGATCGGGATCACCGCGGCGATCGCCCGGCACAAGGAAGCCGGGCTGCCCTACCTGGTCTACCTGCGCGGCCCGACGTTCGGCGGGGTGCTGGCCTCGTGGGGTTCGCTGGGGCACGTGACGATCGCCGAGCCGGGCGCCGCGATCGGCTTCCTCGGCCCCCGGGTGTACGAGCTGCTGTACGGCGAGCCCTTCCCGCCGGGGGTGCAGACGGCGGAGAACATGGCCTCGCGCGGGCTCATCGACGGCGTCGTCCCGGTCGACGAGCTGGCCGACGTCGCCGACCGGGCGCTGCGCGTGCTGGCCGCCCGGGAGACCTGGCACCGCGCCGCCTCGGTCGAGGGCCCGGTCTCCGGCGACGGCACGCAGGCCGACGACCCGGAGGACGGCCGCAGCGCCTGGGAGGTGGTCACCGCGTCCCGGCGGACGTCGCGCCCGGGGGCCCGCCAGCTGCTGCGGACGGCGGCGACCGACGTCGTCACGCTCAACGGCACCGGCGCCGGCGAGTCCGACCCGGGGCTGCTGCTGGCGCTGGCCCGCTTCGGCGGTGCGCCCTGCGTCGTCCTGGGCCAGGACCGGCGTGGGCAGTCGCTGTCGGCGCCGCTGGGCCCCGGCGCCCTGCGCGAGGCCCGGCGCGGCATGCGGCTGGCCGCGGAGCTGCGGTTGCCGCTGCTCACGCTGATCGACACCCCGGGCGCGGCGCTCTCGGTCGACGCCGAGGAGGGCGGGCTGGCCGGGGAGATCGCCCGCTGCCTGCAGGACATGGTGGTGCTGAAGGCGCCGACCCTGGCCGTCCTGCTCGGCCAGGGCACCGGCGGCGGTGCGCTGGCGCTCGTGCCGGCCGACCGGGTGCTGGCCGCGGCCAACGGCTGGCTGGGCCCGCTGCCCCCGGAGGGCGCCTCGGCGATCGTGCACCGCACCGTCGACCGGGCCGACGAGCTCGCCGCCTCGCAGGGGGTGCGGGCCACCGACCTCTGGCGGGCCGGAATCGTCGACCGGGTGGTGCCCGAGCGGCCCGACGCCGCCGACGAGCCGGTGGAGTTCTGCCAGCGGCTGGGCCGGGTGCTCGCCGAGGAGCTGGCCGGGCTGCTCGGCCGGGACGACGTCGAGCGGATGCGCTCCCGCACCCGCCGCTGGCGGCACCTGGGTCGCTGACGCCGCTGTCCAGCTGGCCGACGGCCGCCCCCTGCACCGGCGTCGGTGCGGGAGGACGGCCGTCGGCGCGGGGGGACGTCGTCCGGAGCGTCGTACGCCCGGGCCACGATGTCGGCGTGGACAACCGCCCGATCCGCCGCTTCCGACCCGATCCCGGCCGCCCCGCCCCGACCGACGACGAGCGCGCACGGTGGCCGCTGGCGGTCCCGGCGGTCGCCCAGCTGCTCGACACCGGCCTGGAGCTGCCGCAGGGCGCCCTGGTGCTGGTCGGGGAGAACGGGTCGGGCAAGTCGACGGTGATGGAGCTGCTCGCCGTCACGCTGGGCCTCAACCCGGAGGGCGGCACGGTGAACACCCGCTTCAGCACCCGGCCCAGCGAGCCGGAGTCGCTCGGGCTGGTCGTCGAGCGCAGCCCCGGCGCCTCGCGATGGGGCTGCTTCCTCCGCGACGAGACGCTGCACGGCCTGTACAGCCACCTCGAGGACCTCGGCGGACCCGACCCGGACTACCACGAGCTCTCGCACGGGGAGGCGTTCCTCGAGGTCCTCACCCGGCGGGCCGGCGGTGGGGGCGGCACCTACCTGCTCGACGAGCCCGACGCGGCGCTGTCCTTCGGCGGCAGTCTGGCACTGGTCACGGTGCTGCTGGACCTCGTGGCGTCCGGCGCGCAGGTCGTCGTCGCCACCCACTCCCCCGTCGTCGCTGCGCTGCCGGGCGCCCAGCTGGTGGAGGTCGGCGACTGGGGGCTGCGGCCGGCCCGCTGGGACGAGCTGGAGCTCACCGTCCACTGGCGGCAGTTCCTCACCGACCCGGCCGCCTTCCTGCGCCACCTGCGCTGACGCTCCCGCGGGGGGATTGCTGCGGGAGGACCGCGGGCATCGTCGTCGGGACCGGTGAGCCCGTCCGGTCACCTGGCCCCCGTCCGCGGGGAGCAGCCCCGGAGGAGACCCCATGTCCCGCGATCAGCACACCGTCCTGCGCGCCATGCACGACCTCGGCCTGGCCACCTGGTTCGGCGGCAACCTGATGGGCGCCGTCGGCCTGAACAAGGCCGCGGCCGCCGCCCACGACAGCACCGAGCGCACCCGGCTCTCCTCGATCGGCTGGTCGGCGTGGTGGCCGGTGCAGGGTGCCGCGATGGCGGCCCACCTGATCGGTTCGGTGGGGATGCTGCGCGCCGACCGTGGCCGGGTGGCGACCGGGCCGGGCGCGATGGCGAACACCGTGGTCAAGACCGCGCTGACCGTGGCCGCGATCGGGACGTCCGTGGCCAGCGGGGTGCTCGGCGCCAAGATCGGGGCCGAGGCGCCGGTGCCCAGCGCGACCGCGACCGACCCGTCGCCGACGACCCCGCCGGACGTCGCCACCGCGCAGAGGGGGCAGAAGCCGTTGCAGTGGGTCAACCCCGCGCTGACCGGCGTCCTCATCGTGCTGGCCGCCCAGCAGGGTGAGCAGCAGCGGACCTCCTCCACCGTGCGCGGCGCCGTCGGTGCGGGCCTCACGAGCGTGAAGGCGGCGGTCTTCCGCGCCGCCTGAGCCGCGAGCCCTGTGCTCAGTCGGGCTCGGGCACCCGCAGGGTGGCCTCGGGGTCCAGCCGGTCGAGGACGGCGGCGAGCGCCTCCCCGAACGCCTGGGTCTGTGCTGGGGTCAGCGCGGCGAACAGCCCCTCCCGGACGGCGGCCACGTGCCCGGGTGCGACCCGCTCCACGACGGCGCGTCCTGCGTCGGTGAGCACGGCGACGTTCCCGCGGCGGTCCTCGGCAGCCTTCTCGCGACGCACCCAGCCCCGCTCCTCCAGCCGGGCCACGGTGTGCGAGAGGCGGCTCTGCGACTGGTTGGCAGTGCGGGCCAGGTCGCTCATCCGGCGGCTGCCGCCGGGTGCCTCGGACAGCATCGCCAGCACCACGTAGGCCGCATGGGTGAGGCCGGCGTCCCGCTGGAGCTGTGCGTCGAGGGTGCGCGGCAGCAGCTCCGCGACGGCCAGCCAGGCCCGCCAGGTGCGCTGCTGCTGCTCGTCGAGCCACGGGGAGGACACGCCGGGCCACGGTACCGGCGGGCCGAGCACGGCAGCAGCTCCGCCGACCGAGGGGCTGACAGACTCTGCTCGTGCAGGCCCAGGCGGCTCCCCACCCGCAGCCCTCGCGACTGCCCGGACGAGCGCTGAGGCACCTCGCCTCGGCGGCTGTCCTCGGACTGGTCACCGTGCTGATCGGCACGCCGATGGCCATCGCGTCGTCGTTCGGTGGGGTGACCGCCGTGCTGCTGGTGCTGGGGCTGCTGACCGTGGCCGCGGTGGGGCTGGCCACCGGCATCGACCGGGTGACCGGCCCGGTCGACGCCGACCCGTCCGGCTCGTTCCTGCGTGGACTGGCTCTCGGGGTCCTCGGGACGGGAGCCGCTGCGCTGTTCGGCCTGGCGGTGCTGCAAGCGGACCTGCGCTCCGCGCTGCCCGACGCTGCGCTGCTGGCCGCCGCGGCCCTGGCCTTCCCGATGGTCGCCGGGCTCCAGTGGCCCGGCATGGTCCGGCGAGGGACGACGCTGCTGGTCGTCCTGGCCGTGGCCGCTGCCCTTGCCGCCTGGTACCCCGGGGCACGGCAGGGCTGGCAGGACGAACGGGTGCTCACCGAGGTCGGCACCTTGGCGCGGCCCTGGGTGACCGAGGTGGACGGGTTCCGGAGGCAGTCGCCGCAGCACACCGGCAGCGACCTGATCGTGACGCCCTACCTGTCCGTGGACGGCCGTCCGGCGGCGGAGCTCCGGCTGTTCCGCGACGCAGCGACCGCCGTCGAGGGCGACCCGTGCGCCGCCGGGACCGCACCGGGCTCCTCCCAGGCGGAGCCGCTCCTCTCCTGCCGCGAGGTGGCCGGCCAGCGTTGGTCGTTGACGACCCCGACCTCTCAGCTGCTGATCGAGCGGGAGCAGGACGCGTGGGTGTGGATCACCGCTGCACCGGACGAGCCGTCGGGCCTGCTCGGCACCGCGCTCGACGGCGCCCGGCCGATGACCGGGGGCGAGTACGACGCCTGGCTGGACGAGGTGCTCCCGGGCCCGGCGCCGTAGCTCCCCGGGGCGCATCACGGAGGTCCGGTACCGACGCAAACCTCACACTCCGCCGGCGGACGTGGACGTGACCGGGGCCCGCGGCGCATCATTGGCAGTCGCCGGGGCGGAGTGCCAGCCCGGCTCGGATCGGACGAGGAGCTCCAGCACCGTGCCCACCTACCAGTACGCCTGCACCAACCCCGAGGTCAAGCACGAGTTCGAGGTCGTGCAGTCGTTCACCGACCCCGCCGTCGCCACCTGCACCGAGTGCGAGGCGCCGGTGCGCAAGGTCTACGGCTCGGTCGGCGTGGTCTTCAAGGGCTCGGGCTTCTACCGGACCGACAGCCGCAAGGGCGAGGGTTCGTCCACCGGCTCCGGTTCGGCGAAGGAGTCCTCCGGCGGAGGCAAGGAGTCCGGCAGCAAGGACGCCGGAAGCAAGGACTCCGGTGGCAGCAAGGAGTCCGGCAGCAAGACCAGCGGCACGACGTCGAGCGGGACGGCGTCCACGTCGTCGAGCAGCTCCTCGTCCGGTGGCAGCGGGGGCAAGGCCGCGAACTGATCGGCGCACGGACGACGGCGGCGCGCTGCCGCCGGTCCACAGCCGGGCCCGCAGTCCACAGCTCCACGGCGCAACGGGACGGACACCCCCGGCCCTCCTAGCGTCGCCGTGTGCCCCGACTCCGCCGTCCGCACTCACCCGTCCACCTGCTGCGACAGGTGGCCGCGGCGGCGCTCGTGTGCCTGGCGCTCGTCCTGGCGTTGCGTCCCCCGCCGCCGGGCCCGGCCGGGCCGACCGCGACGACCACCCCGGTGGTCGTCGCCACGGCTGATCTCCCGGCCGGCACGGTGCTCACCGCCGGGGACCTGGTGGCGGCCGAGCTGCCGATCGGCCTGCTCCCGTCCGGCGGCACGGCCGACGCCGCCGGGTTGACCGGCCAGCTGCTGGCCGCGCCGGTGCGCGCCGGGGAACCGGTGACCGACGTCCGGCTGGTCGGGCCGGGGCTGTGGTCCGCGGTCCCCGCTGGCCAGGTCGCAGCACCCGTGCGGCTGGCCGACCTCGCGGTGGCGACGCTGCTGCGCGCCGGTGACCGGGTCGACGTGCTGGCCGCCGGCGCTGCCGGCCCGACCCCGGCCGTCGAGGTGGTCGCCACCGGCGCACTGGTGCTCACCGCCCCGACGCCGGCGGTCGCCGACGGCCCGGCAGCGGGCGCCCCGGCCGGCGGCGGGCTGCTGGTCCTCGCCGTCTCCCCCGACACCGCGGCCCGGTTGGCCGCTGCCGCGGCGACCGCGTCGCTCACCGTTACGCTCGGCCGGCCGTGATCATGGGGCCACCCCGGGTGCTCCCCGCGACCGAGAGGTGCCGTTCGTGCTCAAGGGCTTCAAGGACTTCCTGCTCCGCGGGAACGTCATCGACCTCGCGGTGGCGGTGGTCATCGGCGCCGCGTTCACCGCCGTGGTCAGCTCGTTCACCGAGGCGTTCCTGCGCCCGCTGATCGGCCTGATCGGGGGCGGTGGCGTGCAGGGCGGTTCGTTCGAGGTCAACGGGCAGACCTTCGCCTGGGGCGACTTCGTCAACCAGCTGATCACCTTCGTGCTGACCGCGGCGGTCATCTACTTCGTGGTCGTGCTGCCCATGAAGGCGCTGTTCGAGCGCCGCGAGCGCGGCGAGGAGACCGGGCCGGTGCTGCCCACCCAGACCGAGCTCCTGGTCGAGATCCGCGACCTCCTGCAGGCCCAGCACGGCCAGCCGCCGGCGGCCGACTCCGAGGCCCGGCACCGCGCCTGAGCAGCACTCAGTCGCTGCCCCAGTGCGGCGGGCGGTCCTCCAGGTAGCGGCGGTCGTCGTCGTCCGGGTCGGTCGACCGGTCACCCCAGCCGAGGTCGCTGTCGTCGGGTGCCCGCTCGCGGCGCGGCGCGGCGGGTGGCTGCTCGTGCTCTGACACGCCACCGAGGGTAGGCAGGGTCAGCCGATCGGCTGGCCCAGCCCCTCGAGCACCTCCGCGCCCGGCAGCCCGGCCAGCACCGAACCGGGGACGGCGAGCTTGCTCCCCCGGGTGCCCGAGCCGATGACCACGAGCTCGCTGGCAGCCACCGCGGCGTCGACCAGCACCGGCCAGGACGCCGGCAGCCCCACCGGGGTGATCCCGCCGTAGGCCATCCCGCTCTCGGCGACCGCGACGTCCTGCGGGGCGAACGAGGCCTTCCGTGCCCCCAAGTGCCGCCGGACCAGGCCGTTCACGTCGGCGCGGGTGGTGGCCAGCACCAGGCAGGCGGCCAGCGTCGTCTCCCCCGACCGGCGTGCGGCGACCACCACGCAGTTGGCCGAGGCGGCGGCCGGGACGGCGTAGACCTCGGTGAACGCCGCGGTGTCGGCGGCCTCGTCGTCGATCGCCGCCACCCAGGCCGGCCCGGTCAGCGACGGCAGCGCCGCGGCCACCGGCTGCCCGAGCAGCTCCGGGTGGTCGGCGGCCGGGAGCCAGGTCAACGTGCCGAGCTGCGGAGCGGAGTCGGGTGTGGCCATGCCCCTGATCGTGCGACACGGCCGAGGCCGGCCACCGCGCGGGGGTCTGCTGCGCCGGAGGCCTGCTGGTGGTGGCCGACCGGGGCGGGAGAGGATGGCCGGCATGATCGGTCAGCTGCACTCCGTGGTCATCGACGCCCCCGACGCGCACGCCCTGGCGACGTTCTACGCCGGCCTGCTCGGCATGGAGGTGACGGGCGAGCCCGGCGACGACTGGGTGGTGGTCACCGGCGCCGGGTACCGGATCGCCTTCCAGCAGGCCCCCGACCTGCAGCCGCCCGACTGGCCGGACCCCTCGCGCCCCCAGCAGTTCCACCTCGACGTCCGGGTCGCCGACGTCGACGTCGCCGAGCCGCAGGTGCTCGAGCTGGGCGCCCGCCGGCTGCCCGGCGGCGGTGGGGACTTCCGGGTCTACGCCGATCCGGTCGGGCACCCGTTCTGCCTGGTCTGGGACGCCGCATGACGCCGGACCTCACGGCCGCCAGCGCGTTCGTCGCTGCCACCGGGTTCCACCTGGCGGAGGTCACCGGCACCCGGGTCACCGGGCACGTCGAGGTCGGTCCGGAGCACCACACGCCCTGGGGCGTCGTGCACGGCGGCGTCTACTGCACGATCGTGGAGGGCGCCGCGAGCGTCGGGGCGAGCGCCGCGGTCGTGGAGCGCGGCCAGTTCGCGGTGGGGGTGAACAACAGCACCGACTTCCTGCGCCCGATGACCGCCGGTCGGCTCGACGTGCTCGCCGAGCCGGTGCAGCAGGGCAGGACGCTCCAGCTGTGGCTGGTCACCCTCACCCGCGAGGACGGCAAGATCGTCGCGCGCGGGCAGGTGCGACTGCAGAACGTGCCGCTGCCCGCACAGTGACGGCGTCGGTCGAGCAGGCGGTCGCCGCCGCGGTCGCCCTCGCCCGGCAACACGGCCTCCCCGTCGACGACCCGGCGCTGCTGTCGTGGGGCGTCAACGCCGTGGTGCACCTGCGCCCGGCGCCGGTGGTGGCCCGGGTGGCCGTGTACACGCCGCTGCTCCGTCCGGAGATCGGCCGGCCGTTCACCCGGGAGGTGGCGCTCGCCGCGGCGCTGACCGCAGCCGGGGCGGCAGTCGTCGCGCCGTCGGACCTGCTGCCCCCGGGTCCGCACGAGCACGACGGGCTCACGGTGTCGTTCTGGCGACATGTCGACGTGTCGCCGGATCGACCGACCGCGGCGCAGGCCGGCCGCTCGCTGGCCGAGCTGCACGAGGTGCTCGGCACGCTGCCACCGTTGTGGACCGGGTCGCCGTTGGACCGGCCGCTGCAGGACCTGGCGGTCTTCGTCGCCTCCGGCACCGGGCTGGGCGCGGACCCCGCACTGCTCCGCGAGGTCGGCGAGCTGGTCACCGCCCTGCGGCCACGGCTCGCCGGCCCCGAGATGACGCTGCACGGCGACACCCACCCCGGCAACCTCCTGGTCACCGGGGAGGGCCTGCGCTGGACCGACCTCGAGGACACCTCTCGTGGCCCGCGGCACTGGGACCTGGCCAGCCTGCGCACCTCCGCCCGCCTCGACGGCCGGGCGGCGCTGGACGCGATGCCCGATCCCGTGAGCGACGCCGAGCTGGCGCCGTTCGTCTGGCTGCGGAAGGTCTACGCGGGCGCCTGGTGGTTCGTGCACGCGGCGCGCGAGCCGGCGGACCTCCCCGAGGCCCGCGCCCGGCTGGCCGCCGCGGTCGAGGAGCTCCACGCCGGCCTGGCTCGAGCCACCTGACCTGACGTTGAGCCGTGCCGTGGCGCCGCTCCACGTCAGCTCGGCCAGGTCAACCCGGCCGGCGACCGACGAGATCTCGGGACGACGTCAGGGCCGGAGCCCCGCCGGCACAGCATCCGGGTCGAGGACGACGCGGAACAGCGCACGCGGGTCCTGCAGGGTGGCCGGCGGCCGCGCGGCCGTCCGCGGCACCACCGACTCGAACCGGGCCGGACGGCGGTGCGGTAGCAGCTCCCTCGGGGCGAAGTCGTAGTCGCCCACGATCTCGCCGAGCAGCAGCCCGGCACCGTGCCCGATCGGCAGGCCGACCAGGTCGCCCGGCGCCACCTCGTCCAGGAAGGTGGAGAGCTGCCGCAGGTCCTTGGCCGGGCGGCGTCCGGAGAGCTCCTTGGACAGCGCTCGCAGCTCGGCCGGTGACTGGCCGGTCGCGTCGACGTCGATGCCGGACTGGGTGCCCAGCCCGACCACTCCGGTGGCCAGCGCCGCGCCGAGCTCGTTGTGCGCCCGCGGCCGCACCACCCAGACCGGCACCCCCTCGGGCTCCGGGCCCCGGAGGACGTCGTCGGCCCCGGGCCAGACGTAGGGCAGGTCGTCGGGGTCGCCGGGGAACCGCGACCGGTAGAACGCCGGGTCCTTGGCCAGCAGGTTCGACCGGTGCGAGCGGTGCAGCTCCTCGTCACCCACCCAGCTGGGCAGCAGGCCGGCGTCGGCCGCCTCCGGCTGGGTCAGCCGGGCGGCGTCCGGGGCGAACTCGGTGATCAGCGTCTCGGTGCTGTCGGCGAACCCGCGCTCGCGCCAGACCCGCACCATCGCCAGCGAGTAGACGACCAGGCCGGCGGTGTGCCCGCGCCACATGGTGACCACCGGGTGGTTGGCCCAGCCGTAGTCGGGCAGCTCCAGGGCGCGCAGCACCTGCAGGCACTCGACCCGCTGCTTGCCCAGCCGCGGGTTGTCCAGGAGCCGGGCGGACTCGGTGAAGTCGGCGACCGGCAGGAACGTCTGCATCGCCGCCCTTCCTGCCCGCACCGTCGAACGGCCAACCCCCGCACCGCCTCGGGGGTCAACCCAGCCGGCGGGCCAGCTCGGGCAGCACGGCACCCAGCGGCGCATCGACCTTGAGCGAGGCCTTCGCGTCACCGCGGGTCGGCCCGGAGTTGACGATCGCGACCGGGATGCCGCGCTTCGCAGCGGCGATGACGAACCGGTAGCCGCTCATCACGGTCAACGACGAGCCCAGCACCAGCAGCGACCGGGCGGCGTCCACGAGCGCGAAGCAGGTGTCGACGCGGTCCCGGGGCACGGTCTCGCCGAAGAAGACCACGTCGGGCTTGAGCGGTCCCCCGCCGCAGGCCAGGCAGTCGACCATCACGAACCCGTCGAGCTCCTCCTCGGGGAGCTCCACGTCGCCGTCGGGGTTGACCTCGTCGGTCGGCTCGGGCCGGAAGCCGGGGTTGACCGCCCGCAGCCGGACGTCGAGGTCGGCACGGGAGGCCCGGTCACCGCAGGCCAGGCAGACGGTGCGGTCCAGCCCGCCGTGCAGCTCAAGGACCTCGCGGGCGCCACCGGCCTGGTGCAGCCCGTCGACGTTCTGGGTGATCACCTCGCCGACCGCCCCGGCCTGCTGCAGCGCCGCGACGGCGCGGTGGCCGGCGTTCGGCCGGGCCTGCTCGATCTGCCGCCAGCCGACGTAGCTGCGCGCCCAGTAGCGGTGCCGGCCGCGGGGATCGCGGGTGAAGGTCTGGTAGGTCATCGGCGTGTGCCGGCGCAGCGAGCCGGTGGCGCCGCGGTAGTCGGGGATGCCGGAGTCGGTCGACAGGCCGGCGCCGGAGAGGACGACGGCCCCGCCGTCGGCGAGCAGGCCGGCGAGCTCGGACAGTCCCTCGACGGTGGGGGTCACTGCGGTCACCGCACCATCGTCCCTGCCCGACGGCGGTCGCGCCGCGAGCCCGCGGAACGCTCACGTGTGTAGCCGGCGACCTGCGAGGTCACCCCAGTGGCACACCGTCCGCTGCCCCCTGGGGCCCCGTCCGAGGAGGCCACCGTCCTGGCTCGCGTCCACGACCACACCACCGACCGTCGGCCGGGTCCCCGGTGATCGGGTGGTGGTGGGACGTCATCGGCCTGACCCTCGTCGCGTTCGCCGTGGTCGACGAGGCGCGGACCACGCTGGCGGTGGCCAGCGGTCCCGGCCCGCTGACCCAGCTGATCACCCGAGCGATGTGGCGGATCGCCCGGCGGCCCGCCGTGGCGGACTCCGCGCCGGTGCGCGTGGTGGGCGGCCCCGGCGTGCTCCTCATCGCCGCGACCGTCAGTGCCTGGTTCGCCCTGCTCTGGCTGGGCTGGTCGCTGGTCCTCCTCGGCGACGAGGAGGCGGTGGTCAGCTCGTCCAGTGGCGCACCGGCCTCGGTCTGGGAGCGCTTCTACTTCGCCGGGTACAGCGTCGTGACCCTCGGCAACGGTGCGTACCAGCCGTCCGGTGCTGGCTTCCAGCTGGTCACCGTGGCCGCCGCGCTCAGCGGGATGCTGCTGCTCACCCTCGGGGTCTCGTACCTGACCTCGGTGATCTCGGCGGTGGTCGGCAAGCGGAGCTTCGCCTCCCAGGTCACCGGCTTCGGCCGCACCGGCGCCGAGATGGCAGCGGGCCTGGCCGTGCCGGGGACCACGGTCCCGGCGGTGGTGTCCCTGTCGTCGCTGTCCTCGACGTTGACGACGCTGGCCCAGCAGCACCGGGCCTATCCCCTGCTGCACGCCTACCGGCCACGGACACCGGAACTCGGCACCGCGCCTGCGGTCGCTGTGCTGCTCGACGCGGTGCTGGTGCTGTCGTCGGCGGCCGACCCGGCCGACCGGCTGCCGCCCGGGGTGCGCCGGTCGGTGCTGTCCGCCGTGCAGCAGTACGTGGCCCACGCCCCCACGGTCGGGGGCGAGCAGGCTCCGCCGGCGCCGGAGCTGGAGGCCGGCGAGACCGGTCGACAGGGCCTGGCGGTGGACGCAGCGCAGCTCGCCGAGCAGACCGCGGCGTGCGCCGAGCTGCGCGACGAGCTGTCCCGGCGGATCGCGGCGGCCAGCTACGACTGGCCCGGCACCCGCTCGGCCTGAGCCCGCCCGCTGCTCAGCGGGCGGCGAGCTCCCGGTCCAGCCGCTCCAGCATCGCGCCCTGGATGCGGGCCAACCCCTTCGGCGCGAAGGTGCGCTCGAAGAAGCCGCCGATCCCGCTCGCGCCGGTCCAGGTGGTGCGCGACCGCACGGTACTCGCGCCCGCGTCAGCCGGGTGCACGGTCCAGGTGGTGACCATGGAGGAGTTCGTGTCGCTCTCCACCAGGGCGCCGTCGGGCCCGGTGGTGACGACGACGTCCTGTTCGCGCACCCGCTTGGAGGTGGCCTGCAGGCGCCAGTGCACCTTCGTGCCCGCGCCCTGCCCGCCGGCGTCGACCCGGTACTGGCTGTACTGCTCCGGCAGCACCTTCGGCCGGGTGACCTCGTAGTCGGCGAGCGCCGCGCGGACGACGTCCGCCGGTGCGTGTACGGCGTGCTCTGCGGTGGCGACGACCTGACCCATGGCGCCATCTTCCGCCTCGGGCCCTACGGCTGCTCCGGGTGCCCCTCCTCGGCGTTGAGGTACCGGCAGCGGAACCGGGCGTTGGCCATCGCCTCGGTGAAGCGGGCCTCCCACAGCGGGTCACGGGCCGGGAAGCTGTCGAAGACCCGTTCCTCCAGCACGTCGGGCCGGCCGTCCAGGCCGATGCAGGTGCGTTGCAGGAGCACGCGGGTGACGCCGTCGACCTCGTCGTGGCCGGCCGTCCAGCGGGCTGCGGCGATCGCCGACTGCTGGCGCGCCCGGTCGCGTGCAGGCAACCGCAAGCTGTCCGGGCCGGTCACCGTGGCCTGCGGCACCGACATCGCCCAGGCCACGAGCCCGGCCAGCACGAGGACCAGCAGCGCAGCCGCCAGGATCCCGACCATGTCGCAACGGTAGTCCCGGATCCGCCCGCCGGCCGGGGCTCAACCCCGCAGCAGCTCGGGGACGACGACCTCGGCCACCCGCGCCTCCACCCGGCGCTGGGTCGCGGCGTCGAACACCTCGGTGAACCGGGCCCGCGGCCGGTGCTGGAGCGGCCCGGTGTTGTCCCCCTTCCACGCCTCGAAGTCCTTGATCAGCCCCCGCGCGGCGGCGGCCCGCCCGGTCACCATCGCCGGGGTGAAGGGGAGGCCGAGCACGGCGCACGCCGCGGCCAGTGTCCGGTCGGGGTCCTCGGCGAGCGCCGCGTAGCTCAGCACGGCATGACCGGGGCGCCCCTGGTGGGCGGCGGTGATCTCCACCGACTCCGCCCAGAGCTCGACCGCCTCCTCCGGCGTGTAGGAGCTACCCCAGCCGGCGGCGACCGAGCACAGGCTGGCGGCGACATCGGCGCCGTCCCGGACGATGTGCAGGAAGCGTGCGCCAGGCACCAGCCGCTCGATGAGGTCGATGGCGTACAGGTTGGCCGGGGTCTTCTCGACCCAGGTCGTCGCGCCCGCGGCCACGGTCACCGCGTCGGCGGCGGCGACGAACGCGTCGGCCGTCGCCTGCACCGTCGCCGGCTCCGGCCACGCCAGCTCCGGCCGGCCCAGGAAGCGGGCGACCTGCGGGAGGTCGGCGCTGAGCTCCGGGCTGATCAGGCCCTGGCGGCGCCGGTCGCCGACCGCCTCCAGCCGGTAGAAGAAGTGCGTCTCCGGGAACGAGTGGACATCGGGGTGGGCGGCCAGGAAGGACTGCAGGAGCGTGGTGCCCGACCGCGGGCAGCCCACCACGAACAACCGGCTGGCGACGGCGGTCGGAGGCACCGCCGGAACCTATCCCCGGCCCACATGCCCCCGCTCGACGACCCCGGGGCGTCTCCGGTCAGACGTCGGCGGTGGCCTCGGTGAGCCGGTGCGCCCCGCAGGAGCAGCCCGGGTTGCGCGCCGACAGCACCAGGGACACCGCGTGCGCCCGGTCCCGGGCACCCAGCTTCCGCAAGATCGCCTTCACATGGGACTTCACCGTGTCCTCGGAGATGAACAGGTTCTTCCCGATCGCCCGGTTCGACTGCCCCTGGATCAACTCATCCAGCACATCGGACTCCCGGCGGGTCAACGGCACCTCCGGGGTCAGCTCCCGCGACACCGGCACCTCCGCCCCCTCCCCACGACGGATCTGCGGATCCACCACCGTCCGCCCCGCCCGCGCGGCCAACACCGCCCACCCCAGCAGCGTCGGAGAGGTGTTCATCAGCAAGTAGCTGCGCACCCCGGCCGCCAGCGCCTCGTTCACCACACCCGGGTCCTCCGAGGTGGCCAGGGCCACCACCGCCAGCTGCGGGAACCGGCGACGCAGGTCCCGCACCGCGTTCAGCGTCGCCGCCCGCCCGGTGCCCAGCTCCACCACCACGGCGTCAGGGCGGGCGGCCTCGGCCAGGGTCAACGCACGGCGCGGCTCCCCCGGGCTGCCCACCGCCTGCATGCCGGCGGTCTCGTTGATCATGCCGACCAGCCCACGGCGCAGGACCGGGGCGTCGGCGAGGATCAGGACGCGGGTGACGCCGCGGGGCGTGCTGGCCATCGGGGTGGACACGTTCGGTCTCCGCTCACTGTGGGTCATCGACTGACGAGCAGTAGATCGACCGGGTGAACGGACTGCTTGAGCACTTCTGCAGAGGAGACTCCTCCGGGCGGTGACGCCGGGTCACCAGGGCCGGGTCACCAGGGCCGGGGCGCGTCCTCCGGGGTCAGCTCGGCCGACTCGTCGAGCGGGCCGGGCTCGAACAGCACGGTGAGCCGCCCCCGCTCGTCCACGCCCACCCGGGCCCGGACGCCGTACACCCGGGCGATGAGCTCCGCGGTGAGCACCTCCCTCGGCGTCCCTCCGGCCACCGCCCGGCCGCGCTCCAGGACGATCACCTCGTCGCAGAAGGTGGCCGCGAGGTTGAGGTCGTGCAGGGCGATGACGCTGGTGACGGGCAACCGCGAGACCAGCGACAGCAGCTCCAGCTGGTGGCGGATGTCCAGGTGGTTGGTCGGCTCGTCCAGCAGCAGCTCGCGCGGCTCCTGCGCCAGCGCACGCGCGATGTGGGCGCGCTGGCGCTCTCCGCCGGAGAGGGTGTCCCAGCGCTGGTCGGCCTTGTCGGTCAGTCCGGTGTGCCGCAGCGCCTCGGCCACGGCCTCCTCGTCACGGGTCGCCGAGGCGGTGCCGAAGGAGCCGCGGTGCGGGATGCGGCCGAGCCGCACCACGTCCCGCACCCGGATGTCGACGTCGGTGTCGGCGTGCTGGCTCACCACGGCCACGGCCCGGGCGATGTCGCGCCGGGTGAGGGAGCGGAGCTCGGCACCGTCGAGGGTGACCACCCCGGAGTCCGGCTTGGCGGTGCCGTTGAGCAGCCGCAGCAGCGAGGACTTGCCCGAGCCGTTCGGCCCCAGCAGGCCGATCGTCGTCCCGGGGGCCGGGCGCAGGGTCACGTCGTCGACGACGAGCGCCCCGCCGCGGTGCCACACGACCCGCTCCGCCTGCAGCGTCACGGTGCCCGCCGCTTCCGCACCAGGATGAGCACGAAGGCCGGGACCCCCACCAGCGCCGTCCCCACCCCGACCGGCAGCGGCGTCGGCTGGAACGCGACCCGCGAGACGGCGTCGACCCACACCATGAAGACGGCGCCGATCAGCGCCGTGGCCGGGATCAGCCCGGCGTGCCGGGGTCCGAAGAGGAACCGGGCGGCGTGCGGGAGCACCAGGCCGACGAAGCCGATGGCGCCGGTGACGCTCACCAGCGTCGCGGTGATCAGCGCGGTGAGCACCAGCAGGCCCAGCCGCACCCGGGCCACGGCGATGCCCAGCGAGGCGGCGATCTCGTCGCCGAAGGAGAAGGCGTCCAGTGCGTGGGCGTAGGCCAGGCACACCGCGATGCCCACGGCGACGACGACGGCGCACAGCGCCACGTCGTCCCAGCGCACGCCCTCCAGCGACCCCAGCAGCCAGAACATCACGCCGCGGGTCTCGTCGGCGTCGGCGAAGGCGAAGATCACGAAGGAGGTCAGTGCGGAGAACAGCTGGGTGCTCGCCACGCCCGCCAGGATCACCCGGTCGGTGCCGCCACCGGCCAGTCGGGCCAGCAGCATCACCAGGGCGAAGGCCAGCAGCGCGCCGATGAAGGCCCCGCCGGACAGGCCGATCACGGACCCGCCGACCCCGAGGACGCCGATCACCACGGCGCCGGTGGAGGCGCCGGAGGAGATCCCCAGCAGGAACGGGTCGGCCAGCGGGTTGCGCAGGAGGGACTGCATCACCGCGCCGCAGATCCCCAGGCCGGCGCCGGCCGCCGCCGCGGTGAGCGCGCGTGGCAGCCGCTCCTCCCAGACGATCGCGTCCTTCACCACCCGGACCGGGATGTCGGCGAGCCCGAGGTGGTTGAGCAGCACGTCCCGGACGTTCACCAGCGAGACGTCCGCCGGCCCGAGCGTGATCGCGGCGCCCACCGACAGGGCCACCGCGACGAGCCCGCCGGCGAGCAGCAGCACCACCCGGAGCGTGCCCCGGGGCGACGTCCCGGATGCGCTCCCGGCCCCGTCCGTGACGGGGGTGGTCACGGCGGTCAGGGTGCCTGCCCGATCTCGTCCAGGCCGTCGGCCAGCTTCTCCAGCGCGTCGACGAAGCGGATGGAGGGGTTCATCTCGGCACCGTGCAGCGCGATGTAGTCCTGCTCCTGAACGGCCTGCATCGTGCTGGTCAGCGGGTCGGAGGCCAGGAACTCCTCCTTGTCCGCCAGCCGGTCACCGGGGAACCGGTCGCGCTGGAGGTCGCCGAGGACCAGCACGTCCGGGTCCCGCTCGACCACGGTTTCCCACCCGACCGCGGTCCAGTCGTCGTCGAGGTCGGCGAAGACGTTCTCCGCACCCACCGTGGTGGCCAGCAGGTTCGCCCCGCCGAGGCCGCCGGCCACGTAGGGGGACTTGGTGTCGGCGAACCAGAAGGCGATCGTGCGGTCGCTGGCCTCGATGCGGTCGGTCGCGGCGTCCGCGCGCTCCTGCAGGTCGGCGATGAGCTCGTCCCCGCGGGAGGAGACGTCGAAGATCTCCGCCAGCTCACGGATCTCCTGGTACACGGAGTCGATCTCCAGCGGCCGGGTGCGGGTGCCGCCCCCGTTGATGAGCAGCTCGCCCTCGCAGTCGGCCGGCGACAGGTAGGCGTCGACGCCGGTCTCCGCCAGCCGCTCCCGCTCGACCACGCCCCCGGTGCGGTAGTGCCGGGCGAAGGAGGCGGTCACGAAGTCGGGATCGGCGCCGAGCAGGACCTCGTAGCTGGGCGCGTTGTCGGCCAGCCGCGGCACCGAGGCGTTCGCCTCGGCGAGCTCGGGCAGGACCGGGTCGGTCCAGGACGCGGTCCCGACCACCCGGTCCTCGAGACCCAGCGCGAGGAGGATCTCCGTCGAGCCCTGGTCGAGGGAGACCACCCGCTGTGGAGCGGCCTCGAACGTCATCGACTCGCCGCAGTTGTCGACCACCAGCGGGTAGTCCGTGGCGCTCTCACCCCCGCTCGCCACCTCGGCCTCCGGGACCGCTTCCGAGGCGCCGCAGGCGGCGAGGGTCAGGGCGGCGGCGATGGCGGTGGCGGTGCGGCCCACCCGGCCGGAGGACGTGCGCATGCTGGAGGTCCCTGTCGATGGGTCCGGGTGCGCGGCCGTGATCTGACGTGCCGTCAGCAGGCCGGGCACACACCGGAGGCGTGCTGAGGCTTGCCTAACCTACCCGCAGCCCATCGGAGGCCCGACCCCGGTTCCTCAGCTGTGGTGGGAGACCAGGTCGGCGTACCGGGCCAGGTACAGCGGCCAGCCGGCGTCGTCGGCGACCCCGTCGCGGACGGCCTCCCAGCCCTCGCCGTGCCGGTCGAGGTGGCGGTGCTCCAGCTCCACCCGGGTGTGCCCCGGCCCCTCGGCGAAGAAGCGGACCTCGACCTCACTGGTGTGCTCGGGGTCCGTCTCCACCTGCCACTGCGGGCTGATGTCCCAGCTGAAGACGACACGGTCGGGCGGGTCGAAGGCCAGGACCCGCGCCCAGCTGCACTCGCTGCCGTCGGCGCCCCGGTCGGTGACGTGGCCGCCGACGAACGGATCGAACACGGTCTCGGCGATGGGGACGCCGAGCAGGTTGTGCTCCGGTGGCTTGAAGTCGCCGAGCCGCTCGGTGAACGTCGCGAAGGCCCGGTCGATCGGGGCCTGGACGACGATCTGCCTGCGGACCACGAGGGCGGCTGTCTCGGTCATGAGTCCTCCTGCGTCGGGGGTCCATCGGGGTCCTGCACGACGTCCTGTCCTGCGACGTCCTGATAGCCGTCCAGCGCGCGGCGCCAGAACGTGTCGAGCTGGTCCCGCAGGGCGCCGAGGCCCTCGGAGCTGAGCCGGTAGACCCGGCGCGTGCCGGCTGCGCGGTCGATGACGAGTCCGGCGTCCTTGAGGACCTTCAGGTGCTGGGAGACCGCCGGACGGCTGATCGGCAGCTCGTCGGCGAGCTCCCCCACGGCCTGCGGTCGCTCGGCCAGCGAGGCGACGATCGCGCGCCGGGTGGGGTCACCCAGCGCCTCCCACCCGTCGCGTTCTTGGTAAGCGGCCACGAACGTAAGCTACGACTTACGCTTGGCGGGGTCAAGGCCTCCGCTCAGGGGCGGGGGTTGGTCCGGGTCCAGCCGCGCTCGTCCCGGCGAGCGCCCTGGGCCGCACGGCAGCGGCGGCAGACGGCCTGCACACCCTCCGCGTGCCGGCCGGACTCGGGCTGCACGTCGCCCCAGGTGACGTGCGGGAACCGGGTCAGCCGCGACCTGCTGAGCGACAGCCCGCACACGGTCCCGTTGTGTCCCGGCGACCAGGCGTGCACCTCGCCGGCGGGGTACCGGACGCCGTCGTCAGGGTCGGTCCACTGGTCGGCGGCCGCGACCGCCGCGCTGCGCGATCCCATGCGGCGCCCGCTACCCGTCGTGGAGGCCGGCGACACGGCCGGCCCGCAGTGTCCTCAGCTCGGCTGGCCCCGACGGAACCGGGCGGGCCGCCGCACCGTGTCCTCGCGTGCCCAGCGGGTGGGGCCCCAGGTGACCTGGTCCGGGGAGGGCACCGGGAGCGGGTCGCCGTGGGAGGTGACGTCCAGGCGGCTCAGCCGGCCGTCCTCGACGAACAGCAGCACTCCGCCCACGGGGGCCCCGTCGGCGCCGAGGATGGTGCCCTCGACCGGTGCGGGCCCGCTGGCCGGCGCGGCCGGCACGTCGTCGGGCACCTGCAGGTCGAGGGTCCCGCACCCGCAGCGGCAGCCCGCCGTGGCGGTGGCCCTCCCCACTTGGGCCCGCAGTTCGGCGACGCCGAGGAAGTCGTGGGCGAGCAGCGCGTCGAGCAGGTCGCGCGCGTCGTCGCTCAGGGGCCTGGGGGTCCGGCCGGCCCGCGGCCCGGGTTCAGCAGCGGTCATGCCCCCAGTGTCGCCGGTGCCATAGCGGGCGATGCGACCGGCGGGTCGGCGTGGCCGCACGGTGCGGGGCTGCCGGGACGACCGGGTGTGGCACGGTGTCGCGGTGCCCGCCCGCGCCTCCGTCCGCGCGACGGACCTGCGATGACGCAGGGCATCCGCAACCCGGCCGGCCGCTCGACCCCGGCCCGCGGGTTCCACCACCCGGGGCGGGTCATCGCCGGCGCCTTCGCCGTGGCGGTCGCCATCGGCACCGCGCTGCTGTCGCTGCCCGTCGCCGTCGCCGGTCCCGGGCGCGCCGACCTGCTCACCGCGCTGTTCCACGCCACGTCCGCGGTCTGCGTCACCGGACTGGTCACCGTGGACACCGGCACCTACTGGTCGGGGTTCGGCCAGGGCGTGATCCTGCTGCTCATCCAGGCCGGCGGCCTCGGGATCATGACGCTGGCCACCCTGGTCGCGCTCGTGCTGTCGCGCCGGCTGGGGCTGCGGGCCCGGCTGATCGCCCAGGCGGAGACCAAGGCCCTGTCCGCCGCGGACGTCCGCCGGGTCATCCGCAGGGTGGTGCTCTTCAGCCTCGGCATCGAGGCCGTGGTCGCCGTCGTGCTCGGGACCCGGTTCGCGACCGGCTACGACCAGCCGCTGGCAACGGCCGCCTACCAGGGCGTGTTCCACGCCATCTCGGCGTTCAACAACGCCGGGTTCGGGCTCGACCCCGCCAACCTGATCCCGTACGTGGCCGACCCGTGGATCAGCTTGACGATCTGCGTCGCCGTCATCACCGGCGGCCTGGGCTTCCCGGTGGTCTTCGAGCTGGTCCGCGGGTGGCGGACGCCGAAGAACTGGTCGGTGCTCACCCGGATCACCGTCATCGTCACCGGCGTCCTGCTCGTCGGCGGGACACTGCTGTTCCTGCTCGCCGAGGCCGGCAACCCGGGCACCCTCGGCCCGCTGAGCGCCGGGGTGAAGGTGCTGGCCGCGTTCACCGCGGCGGTGATGCCGCGCACCGCCGGGTTCAACAACCTCGACATCGCCGCCTACCAGCCCGAGACGCTGCTGCTCACCGACGCCCTCATGTTCATCGGCGGTGGCAGCGCCGGCACGGCCGGCGGCATCAAGGTCACCACCTTCGGGCTGCTGGCCTACGTGCTGTGGGCAGAGATGCGCGGTGACCCCGACGTCGAGGTCGGCCGTCGCCGGGTGCCGAGCACCAACCAGCGCCAGGCGCTGGCGATCGCACTGCTCGGCATCGGCGTGGTCGCCGTCTCCACCTTCGTGCTGGAGGCGCTGACCGACTTCACCTTCGACCAGGTGCTGTTCGAGGTCGTCTCCGCGTTCTCCACCGTCGGCCTGTCCACCGGCATCACCGCCGACGTCCCCGCAGCCGGGCAGCTCCTGCTCGTGCTGCTCATGTACGTCGGCCGGATCGGACCGCTCACCCTGGCGTCCGGGCTCGCGCTCCGCGATCGTGCCCGCCGGCACCAGCTCCCCGAGGAGAGGACCATCGTTGGCTAGCCACAAGGACCCCGTCGCCGTGCTCGGCCTGGGCCGGTTCGGCACCGCCCTCGCGCTGGAACTGGCCCGCGGTGGCACCGAGGTGCTCGCCGTGGACAACCGGCCCGACATCGTCCAGCGGCTGTCCGGGCAGCTGGGCCAGGTGGTCATCGCCGACTCCACCGACGCCGACGCGCTGACCGAGATCGGCATCGCCGACTTCGGCCGCGTCGTCGTGGCGATCGGCAACCACCTGGAGGCGAGCATCCTCACCACCGCGCTGCTGTCGGAGATGGAGGTCCCCGACATCTGGGCCAAGGCCGTCACCCGGCAGCAGGCGACGATCCTGAGCCGCATCGGCGCCCACCACGTGGTCTTCCCCGAGCAGGACATGGGCGAGCGGATCGCCCACCTGGTCGCCGGGCGGCTGCTGGACTGGGTGGAGCTCGACCCGCAGTGGGTGTTCGCCAAGACCAAGCCGCCGAGGGAGATCGTCGGCGTCCCGCTCGGCCAGACCGGTCTTCGGAAGAAGCACCACGTCACCGTGGTCTCGGTGAAGCCGGAGAACACGGCGAGCTACACCCACGCCGACTACGACACCGTGCTCACCTACGGCGCGGAGATCGTCATCGCCGGCCGACCGGCCCACGTGGAGCGCTTCGTCGAACTGCAGTGACCAGCTGGTGCCCCCGGCAGGACCCGGACCTGCGGCACACGGCTGGGGAGGGCGCTGCAGGCGGTTCCGCAACCGGAAGGGAGGCGGGCCGTCCAGCTCCAGCCGGCGGTCGGCTCGCCTCAGCCGGGGCGGGCGTCCGGCGTCCGGCGTCGAGGGTCGTCGCTCCGCCGCCCCCCGAGGGCGTCTCGACCGGGCACAGGCGGCTGGCGGAGCTGGTGCTTGCCGCGCAGCGTCCTCCCGACGACCCAGGCGGCGCACGTCCGGCAGATGTACACCCCGGGCGTGCCACCGAGCTCATGGGCTGCCCTCAACGGGCGCTCCCGTTCGCAGCAGCCACAGGTCACCGTCTCGTCAGTCGCGGGAGTCCAGCGACGGCCCAGCAGCTTCACGCAGCACTCCGATCAGTTGGCGGACGGTCGGTGAGCCAGCGAGGCCGTCCGCTGTCCGGTACACCCGGCAGGACAGCCCGACGGGGCCGTCCCGGTCCAGGAAGGGATCCTGCCCGTTCACCAGCACGGTCGGAGAGCCTCGGAACGCCGCCGCGTCCGCCTCTTCGGGCGTGCTGACAACGCGGTGCTCGATCTGGACCTGACCGCACCCGATCTCCGCGAGCGCGTCGCAGAGGCGTGCGTCCGCCACCGTCCAGTTGGGGCAGCCGTCGAAGTAGAGCAGGGCGACGTCCATGCGGCTGAACCTAGCCCGCACCGCTCGACCGAAGCAGCCGTCGCCGACCGTCTCGATGCCGCCGCCCGCGGGACTCGCGTGCCCACGTCGAGTCCGGATCCGGCCGTCGTTCCTGTCACTCGGCGCGAACACCAGGTCTGAGCAGGCGCTTGTTGGTGCCCCCGGCAGGATTCGAACCTGCGGCACACGGTTTAGGAAACCGCGCGAAGAGCTCCCATCTGCTGCGACCTGGCCATTTGCCCTGCAAGACAGGCCGCCAATAGCAGCAAGATGCAAGAACTCGCAGGAGTTCCTGACACGAACGTGTCACGGGCGCCTAGCGACCCTGCCTACGTGACTTGCTGGTTTGCGACGCCGACTCCACCGCCTGGCGGTAGCACCGGTCGTCCATCTGCTCAGACGGCGCGGCTCAGCGTCCACAGCAGCCAGGGCGATGGCCCAGACGGCCGGACGTCAACCGAAAAACTTCCAACGCCGCAGGGCCTGGCGGGCGTGTACCCGGCCCGCTGTCCGACCCCCGGGAGCGGGCCGGATGCATTCAGGGGGAGCGCGTGAAGCACCGACCGCCGACCCGCCGATCGCGCAGCAGGTCTTCATCCGGTTCTTCCTCGCCACCGCGCTACTCCTGCCAGTCCCCGGTGTCGCCGGGGTCGCTGCCTGACTGGGCGACGCCAGCCCGATCTGGTTCTACCTCGCTCTAGTCGCCGTGGTGGGGGCCGTACTCGCCTAACCCGGCCGGCTGTTGCAGCTCACCATCCGGCGCAAGCGAGCCGAGATGCGGCGGCTACCGGACCTGGCGGCGCTTCCACCACGGATACGGATACACCCCTGCCCGTGCTTTCACGGCAAGGTGCACGGCTGGGTACCGATGCAGTCCGGGGATACCCATCCGGGTCAGGGAGCCCCCGTTCGGCATCAAGGGACCTGTCCGGGTTGCTCGATAGCGTTTCGGTAGCCCTTTCTTCTGATCCCCGGAGTTCTCATGCTGTCCTCGTCCCGCCGCGGCCTGATCGCTGCATCCGCTGCCACGCTGCTGGCCCTCACCGGCTGTGGTGCGGCATCCGATGGCGAGGCGCGCGCGAACGCGGCAACGGAGACGTCGGCCACCAGCCCCACCACCGAGGCCAAGGCGCCCGAGCCTGCCACCCCGAAGGAGATCGCCCGCGAGTTTTCCGAGCGGGCCTTCAGCCTGGAGGTCCGAACGGCGCCCGACATCGAGTCGGCCACCACCATCATGGGTGACCTGCTCACCCCCACGTTGCGGCAGGACCTCATCAACGCGACCAACTCGGGGTCCGAGGAGGACTACCTGAAGGCGTGGCAGATGCTTCCCTACCACTGGGATGGCGTCTTCGATCAGACCGGCATGCCGACGCAGACGACCACGAGCAACATGACGACCAAGGTCCTCGGCACCTTCAACGACGGGGATCTCTCGGTTGAGGTCATGTTCGACTTCACCTGGTCCTACGAGGGCCGTGAGGACTTCACCGCCAAGGGCGCGCACGCCCTCCGAATGGAGCCGGGGATCGACCCGGACGGACCTGCGTGGCAGGTCAGCAACGGCGAGGGTGTGCAGGCCCGGAATACCATCACCACGCTGCCATTTGACCCGAGCTCGCCTGATCGAATGAGCGCTGCCGGATAGCCGTGCCCCTGCCCCATGCGTCGGGCAGAGGAGTGCCCCGACACGGAAGCCGAGACGCCTCTACCAGTCACCCGTCGATCCTGCCGATAGCGGGGCCTTATCGCTGGCGCGTCTGGCGCTCGGCTATGACCTCGCTTCGTCGGTGCGCCGGATGACAGCCTTGGCCACAGGCTTGAGTGGGCGCCAGTTCACGCCGCTACCTCGGCCGACTTGAGAGTCCCCCGACAACCACCTCGATCAGGCAGCGAAACGGATAGCCGTGGTTGACGACGTGCACCTCGCTGCAGACTGCGGCCATGGCCAACTCTGGGGTGCGCGAGAGTTCGCGTCATCACAGACAGCCGAACACTCAGGTGGCTGGGTCTCCCTGCGGTGGCAGGGGGGCCCAGCCACCTGGGTAGGACTCTGGCTCAGAGTCCAGCGGCCTCCGCATGCAGCGCTCGTCGTAGTTGCCACCTCCTGCAGCACGCTGCAGGGCAGTGACACTCCGTGCAGTCTTTTTGCACTCCCGCGTTGATGCAGACCGTCTGGCGGACCGCATGTGACACGAAAGTGCCACGTCCGCGGGGCGCGTGGCAGCCCGAAGGGGCAGACTTTGGCCCTGACCTGCGCCTTTCCTGGTGCCCCCGGCAGGATTCGAACCTGCGGCACACGGTTTAGGAAACCGATGCTCTATCCCCTGAGCTACGGGGGCCGCGGCGGTACGGCTGCACCGCCACCGGGCCGCTGCGCGCGGTCCCGGTTGCCGACGAGAGGGTATCGGACGACCCAGGGGCCCGACGGCATGCGCCGTCGGGCCCCTGGGGTGTGTGCGCCGCTCGCTCAGCGAGCGCCGCAGAGCCGGGTCAGCTCTGCAGGGACTCCATGAAGTCCGGGTTCTCCTCGAGCCACGCGTCGACGGCCTCGTCGTACCGGCCCTCGCCGTACTCGTTGACGACCATGTTCTCCAGCGAGCCGTACTGCTCGTCGGTGAGGGTCGCGTTCTCCATCATCGACGCCACGTCGGCACAGTCGGCCGCGAAGCCCTCACGGGCCAGCGTGTGCAGGCCCTCGGAGTCGCCCAGGGCGCCTTCCGGGTCGGCGAGGTCCTTGACCGGGAACTCGCTGTTGGCCCAGAACGGGCGCCACAGGGTGACGACGATGTCCTCGTTCGCGTCGGTCGCCGCCTGCAGCTCGGCCAGCATCGCCGTGGTGGAGGACTCGACCAGCGTGTAGTCCTCCTCCAGCCCGTAGGTCGGCATGACGCTGTCCTTGGTCGTGGCCGTCAGGCCCGCACCGGGCTCGATGCCGACGATCCGGCCGTCGAACATCTCGGCGTTGCCGGCCAGGTCGGCGATCGACTCGATGTCGGTGTACTCCGGGACGGCGAAGGTCAGCTTGGCGCCCTCGTACCAGGCACCGAGGTCCTCGAGCTGGTCGCCGTACTCCTCCATGTAGGCCGCGTGGGTGACCTCGGACCAGGCGGACGGGTAGACGTCGACGTCGCCCCCGGCCAGGCCGGCGTACAGCGGGGCCGCCTCGGAGATCTCGGTCATCTCGACCTCGACGCCCTGCTCGGCGAGGACGCCGTCCCACAGGTGCGCCATGCTCAGGCCGTCGGTCCAGGAGGGGATGAAGCCCAGGTTGACGGTCTCGCAGTCACTGCCGGCCGACGCGCCGCCGGCGGCGGTGGTCTCCTCCTCGGCGTCCCCACCGCAGGCGGTGGCGGTCAGTGCGACGGCGGCGAGGCCGGCGGCGAGGCGTGCGCCTCGGGTGGTCAGGTGCTTGTTCATGCGGTCGTTCCTCTCCTACATCTGGTGGCGGTCGACTGCCCCGCGCACCGTTGGTGCTCCGGCTCCGCGGCGACGACCCAGGAGGGCCGCGCCGATCGGCTACCGGGCAGATTCGGTGGGTGCGTTCTGGTCGGTCCCGACGGGGGTGACGGCATCGGCGGACCGACTGCTGGCGGCGAGGCCGCCCTTGCCGACCGAGCCACCGCGGCTCAGGAAGCTCGGGATCGCGCCGAGGCGACCGCGCTGCTGGCCGAACGCGCTGGTCAACCGGTCGAGGTAGATGGCGAGGATGACCACCGACAGGCCGCCCTCGAAGCCCAGTCCGACGTCGAGCCGGGAGATGCTGGTGACGACGACGCCACCCAGCCCGGCCGCGCCGATCAGCCCGGCGATGACCGCCATGGAAAGCGCCAGCATGATCACCTGATTGACCCCGGCCATGATCGTCGGCAGGGCCAGGGGCAGCTGGATGCCGCGCAGGATCCGGCCGGGCGGGCTGCCGAACGCGTGCCCGGCCTCCACCAGCTCCTGGTCGACCTGCCGGATGCCCAGCTCGGTGAGCCGGACGCCCGGCGGCATCGCGAAGATGATCGTGGTGACGACACCCGGGACGAGGCCGATGCCGAAGAACGTCACCGCCGGCACGAGGTAGACGAAGGCCGGCATCGTCTGCATGAAGTCGAGCACCGGCCGCAGCGCCGCGCTGACCCGGTCGCTCTTCGCGGCCGCGATCCCGATCGGGATGCCGATCGCCACCGCGATCACCGCGGCCACCAGGACCAGCGCCAGGGTCGCCATGGCCGGCTCCCACATCCGCATGCTGATCAGCAGCAGCAGACCCAGCAGCGAGACGACGGCGAAGCGCACCGACCGCACCACGCCACCGAGCACGGCCAACAGCACGGCCAGCAGGATCGACGGGGGGAAGAGCAGCGCGTCTCGCAGGCCCTCCACGCCGGCCTCGGTCCCGGCGCTGATCACGTCGAAGACCGGGGAGAAGTTCTCGGTGACCCAGTCGAAGCCGGTGTCGATCCAGTCGCCCACCGGGATCTGCGGCAGAGCGCCGTCCTCGGCGGCCCGGAGCACGGTCTCAGCCACGGACGGCCTCCTTCGTCGTCACGGCGGTCGCGCCCACCGGGTCGGCCGGTGTGCGTGAGATGGACGGCGCGGGGCGCGGGACGCCCCCCAGGGCAGCCAGGACCGCCCCGCGGGGCACCACCCCCAGCAGCCGGCCGTCGTCGTCCACGACGGTCACCGGCACCTCGTCCTGGGCGGCGGGGGCGAGCAGGTCGCTCAGCGTCGTGGTCGCCCGGACGTCGACCGGAGGCAGCAGGGCGAGCCCGGCCAGCGACGGGGCCCCCGACGCGACGGCGGCCCGGACGGCGTCCTCGGTGGCCACCCCGGCCACCCGGCCGTCGCCGTCCCCGACGAGGACGGAACCGGAGCGGTGCTCCTGCATCGCCCGGAGCACGTGCGCCGGAGCAGCCGCCGGCGCCACCAGAGCGGGCGCCTCCACCATCACGTGCCGCGCGGTGAACACCCGCCCACGGTCGACGTCGGCGAGGAACTGCCGCACGTAGTCGTCGGCCGGGGCCTCGAGGATCTGGTCCGGCGTGCCGATCTGCACGACCCGGCCGTCGCGCATGATCGCGATCCGGTCACCGAGGCGCATGGCCTCGTTCAAGTCGTGGGTGATGAAGACGATCGTCTTGCCCAGTGACGCCTGCAGCTCCAGCAGCTGGTCCTGCATCTCGCGGCGGATCAACGGGTCCAGCGCACTGAACGCCTCGTCCATCAGCAGCAGGTCGGTGTCGGCGGCGAGCGCTCGGGCCAGCCCGACCCGCTGCTTCATGCCGCCGGAGAGCTGCCCCGGCTTCTGGTCGGCCCACTGGTCGAGCCCGACGAGCGCGAGGGCCTCCTGAGCCTTGGCCCGGCGGGTGGCGCGGTCGACGCCGCGCACCTCGAGGGCGTAGGCGGCGTTGTCCAGCACGCTGCGGTGCGGGAAGAGCGCGAAGTGCTGGAACACCATGCTCATCTGCTCCTGGCGGAGCCGGCGCAGCGCCTTGTCGTCCAGCGCGGTCAGCTCGGCCTCACCCACGTGCACGGTGCCGGCGGTGACCTCGAGCAGCCCGTTGAGCATCCGCAGCAGCGTCGACTTGCCCGAACCGGACAGCCCCATCACCACGAAGATCTCGCCCGGCTCGACGGTGAAGCTGACGTCGATGACGGCCGGCGTCGCGCCACGCTCCCGCACGTCCGCCACGGAGGCGCCGTCCCGGAGCCGGTCGACCGCCTCGGCGGTCCGCCGGCCGAAGACCTTGAACAACCCCTCGGCATGTACTGCGGGCACGGGCAACCTCTCGTCGGCGGACAGGACCCCGGCCTGACGGCACGACGAACAGGGGCACGCAGCTCCGCAGAGCGCTCGTCACCTGTCCGGGTCGTGCCACCGGGCGCACCACCCCACGGGCGGACGCCCTGCGGCGCGGGTGCAGCTCGCCGGCCACGACGCTGGGGCGTCGGCACGCACGTCGCGGTGCGCCGGTCAGCGAGCCGGGGTGGGGCAGGCAGGCCCGCTCCCATCTCAGAGCAGGACGCTAACAGCAGATGATGGACACGAATGACACTTTCAGGCCATCGGGCAATACCGTTATGCGGTCGTGACGCGCACGGGGTGTCGAACAGCACAACGACAATTCCACCGCTCGGTCGAGATCGGCACTCTTCGGCAGGTGTCACCATCCTGAGCTGCGGGTATGTGGACTCAAGCGCGACCCGAGGGCAATCGAGAAATGTGTTGCCGCAATGTCATGGGATCGTCATGAGATCTCCATGTGACACCAGAAGCGTGCCATTCAGCCCGGATCGATCACCGCATCGCCGACCGTGGTGCGCGTGGGACCGGGAACCTCTGGAGTCCCCGACGCGTGGGAGGAGATGCGGGCGACGCCGTGTCGCAACCGTTACCTTGTGTCAGCACGTACGAGCCCCGGCAACGGCGCCGGAGGCGCGGGAGGTGGAGAACACAGATGGAGATCACGGTCGTCGACGTCCCCGAGCGGGGCCGCTTCGAGATCCGGGACGGCGAGCGAGTCGTCGGCCTGGCCAGCTATCACGTCGACCAGGGCGTGATGACCCTGCCGCACACCGAGATCGACCCGGCGGTGGGCGGCCGAGGCCTCGGGACGCAGCTGGTCAGCACCGTCCTCACCGCCGCCCGTGAACGCGGCCTGCATGTGCTCCCCTACTGCTCCTTCATCCGCAAGTACCTGGTCGACCACCCCGAGCAGCTCGACCTCGTCGCCGAAGCCGACCGGCCCACCTTCGGCCTGACACCCGCCCACAGCTGATCCACCCAGCGCCGACGGCAGGGGCTTCCTAGGCTCGACCGGGTGCCCACCGCCCTGCTCTGGTTCCGCCGCGACCTGCGCGTCGACGACCACCCGGCCCTGCTCGCCGCCGTCGACGCCGCCGGGCCCGGGGGTGCCGTCGTCCCGGTCTTCGTCTTCGACGACCGGCTCTACGGCCCCTCGGGCGAGCCGCGCCGGCGGTTCCTGCTCGACTGCCTGGCCGAGCTCGGCGCCTCGACCGGCGGCGCCCTGGTCACGCGGACCGGGGACCCGGCCGCCGTCCTCCCCCGGCTGGTGGCCGAGCTGGACGCGGTGAGCGTGCACGTCACCGCCGACGCCGGCCCGTACGGACGGCAGCGCGACCAGGCGGTGGAGCGGGCGCTGGGCGACGTCCCGCTCGTGCGCACCGGCTCGCCGTACGCGGTGGCGCCCGGCCGGGTGGTCAAGCGGGACGGGACGCCGTTCCGGGTGTTCACCCCGTTCGCCCGCGCCTGGCGCGAGCACGGCTGGCACTCCCCCGCCGTCCGCCCCGACCCGGTCCCGTGGCAGCACGGCGTGCGCTCCGAGGACCCCCCGCCGCGGCCCGAGCTGGACGACGTCCAGCTCCCCCCGGCGGGCGAGGCCGCGGCCGTGGCGGCCTGGCACCGGTTCCGGGACGAACGGCTGCTCGGCTACGACGCCGGCCGCGACCGCCCCGGCACCAACGGGACCAGCCGGCTGTCGGCGTACCTGAAGTACGGCTGCATCCACCCGCGGACGCTGCTCGCCGACCTGGCTGCCGAGCAGGGCTCGGAGTCGGTGCGCCGCTACACCGACGAGCTGGCCTGGCGCGACTTCTACGCCGACGTCCTGTGGCACCGGCCCGACTCCGCCCGGGAGTACCTGAACCCGCAGCTGCAGGGCATGGGCTACGACTCCGGGCCGGACGCCGAGGAGCTGGTGCGCGCGTGGGAGACCGGCCGCACCGGCTTCCCGATCGTCGACGCCGGGATGCGGCAGCTGCTCGGGGAGGCCTACGTGCACAACCGGGTGCGGATGATCGTCGCCTCGTTCCTGGTGAAGGACCTGCACCAGGAGTGGACCCGCGGCGCGCGGTTCTTCATGCAGCACCTGGTCGACGGCGACCTGGCCAGCAACAACCACGGCTGGCAGTGGGTCGCCGGCACCGGCACCGATGCCTCGCCGTACTACCGGGTGTTCAACCCGATCACCCAGGGCAAGAAGTTCGACCCGGACGGCGCGTACGTGAAGCGCTGGGTGCCCGAGCTGCGTGACCTGGACCCCAAGCACGTGCACGAGCCGTGGACGGCGCCCGGCGGCGTCCCGGCCGGCTACCCCGAGCCGGTCGTCGACCACGCCCACGAGCGACAGGTGTCCCTGGACCGCTACGCCGCCGTCCGCGCCCGCTGACGGAGGACCCGGACCGGCGGTGTCGGCCGGGTCACCGGTCCTGTCGTGGCGGGCGGGGCCCCGGCGGGTGAAGCTGGACGGCGTGATCGTCCGTGCCTGAGGGCCACACCCTGTTCCGCCTGGCCCGCGAGCAGCAGGCTGCGTTCGCCGGCCGCGAGGTGCACGTCACCAGCCCGCAGGGCCGCTTCGCCGCTCAGGCCGAGCTGCTCGACGGCCGGGTGCTCGACGAGGTGACCTCCTACGGCAAGCACCTGTTCGCCTTCTTCGGCCCGGACGTCGTGCACGTCCACCTGGGCCTCTACGGGAAGTTCACCTCCGGCACCGGCCTGCCACCCGAGCCCCGCGGCGCGCTGCGGATGCGCTGGGAGGGCCCGGGCGAGGACGGGGAGGGCGTGTGGACCGACCTACGCGGCGCCACCGCCTGCGACCTGATCACCGACGGCGAGGTGCAGCTGATCCTCGACCGACTGGGCCCGGACCCGCTGCGCCGGCGGTCGGACCCGGCGAAGGCGTTCGCCCGCATCTCCCGCAGCCGGACCACCATCGGCCAGCTGCTCATGGACCAGGCCGTGCTCGCCGGCGTCGGGAACGTCTACCGGGCCGAGGTCCTGTTCCGGCAGCGGCTGAGCCCCTTCCGGCTGGGCCGCGACGTCGACGGCGAGCTCTGGGACCGGTTGTGGGCCGACCTGGTGACGCTGATGAAGGCCGGGGTCAAGGCCGGCCGGATCGTCACCACCGAGCGCGCCGACAGGGAGCGTCAGCGTGGCCCGGCGCTCCGCGAGGACGCGCACTACGTCTACCGGCGCGCCGGGCTGCCCTGCCGGATCTGCGGCACCGAGGTGCGCACCGAGGTCATGGTCGGCCGGAACCTCTTCTGGTGCCCCACCTGCCAGGCTGTCTAGAGAGCACCCTTGGCCTCGTCGCCGGCGGGCACTGACTGCAGCAGCCGGACGCCGATCGGCTCCGTCAGGTCGTCCTTGACGCTCTCGGTGAGCTGGTTGAACGTCTCGCCGGCCCCGTGCGCCTTGACGTCGTCCTGGGTCGCCCAGCGCTCGATCATCACGAACCCGTAGCCGTCCTCGTGCAGGGCGTACAGCTCACAGCCGGGCTCCTCGTGCACCTTCGGGATGGCGGCGGTGAACGCCTCCCGGACGGCGTCGGCGCGGCCGGGCTTGGGCGAGACGGTGGCGACGATCGTGATGGACACGCAGGACTCCTCAACGGTGGTCGGGCACGACTGCCCGGGTTCACCCTGGCGCCTACCCGTCTTCGGGACGACGATGCGGGCGTGGCCGAACCCACTGTGCACGACCGATCGCTGCCCGGACGCCCGCTGCGTGTCGCCGTCGTCGGTGCCGGACCGGCGGGCATCTACGCCGCCGATGCCCTCGCCGGGCAGGATCACGTCCCGGTCGCCGTCGACCTGATCGACCGGCTGCCCACCCCGTTCGGCCTGGTGCGGCACGGCATCGCCCCCGACCACCTGAAGATGCGGGCGTTGCGCGAGACGCTGCACCACACCCTGGACCACGAGCGGGTGCGCTTCGTCGGCAACGTGGAGATCGGCACCGACCTGGCCCTGGACGAGTTGCGCCGGCACGTCGACGCCGTCGTCTACACCTACGGCGCGGCCGGTGACCGCACGCTGGGCATCCCCGGGGAGGAGCTGCCCGGCAGCCTGGCCGCCACCGACGTCGTCGCCTGGTACTGCGGGCACCCCGACGCCGACCGGGCGCGGGTCGAGGAGCTGGTGTCCCGAGCCCGGGACGTCGTGGTGGTCGGCGTGGGCAACGTGGCCCTGGACGTGGCCCGGGTCCTGGCCCGCTCCGCCGCCGAGCTGCACCCCACCGACATGCCGCACAACGTGCTGGACACGCTGGCCGCCGCCCCGGTCGAACGGATCACCGTGCTCGGCCGGCGCGGCCCGGCGCAGGCCAGCTTCACCACCCAGGAGCTGCGCGAGCTGGGCCACCTGGCCGCCGCCACGGTGCTGGTCGACCCGGCCGACCTCACCGACGCCGGGGACGCGGCGCTGGCCGCCGAGGACCGGCACGTCGCCCGCAACCTCGCCGCACTCGCCGACTACGCCGGGCACGAGGCCACCCCCGGCACGGTGAGCGTGCGGCTGCGCTTCCACGCCCGCCCGGTCCGCCTGCTCGGCACGGACCGGGTCATCGGGGTGGAGGTGGAGCGCACCCGGGTCGACGCCGACGGCCGCGCGGTCGGCACCGGGGAACTCGACGTCGTCCCGGCCGACCTGGTCGTTCGCTCGGTCGGCTACCGCGGGCACGCGCTGCCGGGGCTGCCGCTGACCGCGGGCACCGTGCCGCACGACGCCGGCCGGGTGCTCCGCGACGGCGAGGTCAGCCGCGGCGAGTACGTGGCCGGGTGGATCAAGCGGGGGCCGACCGGCGTCGTCGGCACCAACAAGCACGATGCCCGGGAGACCGTCGCCTCGCTCCTGGCCGACGTCGCCGCCGGGGTGCTGGCGCCCGGCGGGGACGACGACTGGGTCGACACCCTCCTCGCCCGCGGCGGGCACCCCGTGCTGCTGGCCGACTGGCGGGCCATCGACGCCGCCGAGATCGCCCTCGGTGCCGTCCACGGCCGGGCCCGCACCACGCTGCACGAACGGGAGTCGCTGCTCGCCGCCGTCCGGGCCGCCGCGGCAGCGCAGGAGGGCTGAGCCCGGGGTGGCGCGGTACGGCAGACTCGGTCTCGTGACCGGCTCAGCACAGACCTCGCCCGCCACCACGATGATCTCCTTCGCCCGCGGCGCTCCGTCCACCGACATCGTCGACGTCGAGGGCCTCAAGCAGGCCGCGGTCGCCGCGTTCGACTCCGACCCGGCCGGGATGACCGGCTACGGGACGGCGGTCGGCTACGTGCCGCTGCGGACGTGGATCGCCGAGAAGCACGGCGTCCCGGTCGAGCACGTGCTGGTGACCAACGGCTCGATGCAGGCCGACGCCTTCCTCTTCGACGAGCTGGCCACGCCGGGCGCCGCGGTGGTGACCGAGCGGCCCACCTACGACCGCACCCTGCTCGGGCTGCGCAACCGCGGCGCCGACGTGCACCTGGTGACGCTGGAGGAGGACGGCATCGCCGTCGACGAACTCGCCGCCCTGCTCGACGGTGGGCTGCGGCCGACGCTGGCGCACGTCATCCCCAACTTCCAGAACCCGGCCGGCTACACGCTCTCGCTGGCCAAGCGTGAGCGACTGCTGGAGCTGGCCCGCGAGCACGACTTCGTGCTGTTCGAGGACGACCCCTACGTCGACATCCGGTTCAGCGGGGAGCCGCTGCCGCGGATGCTGGAACTGGACGGCGGCGCGGCCAGCGAGCACGTCGTCTACGCCTCGTCGTTCTCCAAGACGGTCTGCCCCGGCATCCGGGTGGGATACCTGGTCGGGCCGCCGGCGCTGATCAAGAAGATCCAGGTCCGGGCCACGAACACCTACATCGCGCCGAACATGGTCGCCCAGGGCACCGTGCACGCCTACCTGCAGGGCGACCGGTTCCCGGCCGCGCTGGAGCGGGTGAAGTCGGCGCTGGCCGAGCGGGTCGGGCTGCTGGACGACGCGCTGCGCGAGCACCTGCCGCAGGCGACGTTCCGCCGTCCCGAGGGCGGCTACTTCCTGTGGGTGTCGCTGCCCGAGGGCGAGGGCCACGACGTCGCCCGGATCACCACCGAGGCCGCCGCCCGCGGGGTGGCGATCGTGCCCGGCACCGATTTCCTGCTCGAGGGCGGGCACAACAGCTTCCGGCTCGCCTACTCGGCGGTGCAGCCCGGCGACGTCGACGAGGGCGTGCGCCGGCTGGCCGCCGCCATCGAGGCCGCCCGCAGCTGAGCCGGTCCGCGCCCCTGGGCGCGGGCACGGTCGGCACACTTGTGCTCTGCTCACTGGTGGTGAGCAGAGCACAAGCGTGCCCGGACCAACTCAGCCGGAGTTGCGCAGGGCGGTGGCGACGCCGTTGACCGACAGCTGGATGCAGCGGCGCACCAGCTCGTCGTCGTCCCCCTCGCGGCGGCGGCGCAGCATCTCCACCTGCAGGTGGTGCAGCGGCTCCAGGTAGGGGAACCGGTTGCGGATCGACCGGGCCAGCGACGGGTTGTCGGCCAGCAGCTGCTCATCGCCGGTGACCGCCAGCAGCATCCGCACCGTGCGCTCGTGCTCGGCGGTGATCTGGCTGAACACCCGGTCGCGCAGCTCCACGTCGGGCACCAGCTCGGCGTAGCGGGCGGCCAGCTCCAGGTCGGTCTTCGCCAGCACCATCCCCATGTTGGACAGCACGGTGCGGAAGAACGGCCAGCGCCGGTGCAGGTCCTGCAACTGGGCCAGCCGCTCCGGCGAGCCGTCGACCCACGACTCCAGCGCCGTCCCGGTGCCGTACCAGCCGGGCAGCATGATCCGGGCCTGCGACCAGCTGAACACCCACGGGATCGCCCGCAGGTCGGCGATCTTGTCGCCGGCCTTGCGGGACGGCGGCCGGCTGCCGATGTTCAGCTCGGCCAGCTCCCGGATCGGGGTCGCGGCGCGGAACCACTCGACGAAGCCGGGCGTCTCGTGCACCAGCGCCCGGTAGGCGCCCTGGGCCCGCGCCGCCAGGTCGTCCAGCAGCGCGTAGACGTCCTCCGCGTCCGCGCCGAGGCCCTCGATGTCCAGCAGCGTCGACTCCAGGGTGGCCGCGACCAGCGCCTCCAGGTTCCGACGGGCCAGGTCGGGTGAGGCGTACTTGGCCGCGATCACCTCGCCCTGCTCGGTGATCCGCAGCGCCCCGGCGACCGAGCCCGGCGGCTGCGCCCGGATCGCCTCGTAGCTGGGGCCGCCGCCCCGGCCGACGGTGCCGCCGCGGCCGTGGAACAGCCGCAGCCGGATGCCGTTCGCGCGGGCGACCTCGACCAGCGCCAGCTCGGCCCGGTACAGCGCCCAGTTGGCGGCCAGGTAGCCGCCGTCCTTGTTGCTGTCGCTGTAGCCGAGCATCACCTCCTGGTCGTCGCCGCGGTTGGCCACCAGCGCCCGGTACAGCGGCTGGTCCAGCATCGCGGCCAGGATCGTGCCGGCGGCCTGCAGGTCGCCGATCGTCTCGAACAGCGGGGAGATGCCCACCGAGCAGGTGGGACCGACCCCACCGTCCGGAGTCTGGGCGCCGGGGTCCAGCAGCCCGACCTCCTTGAGCAGGACGGCGACCTCGAGCACGTCGCTGACCGACTCGCACATGCTGATCACGTAGTTCGGGATTGCGCGTGGGCCGAGGAGCGCCACCTGCTCGGCGGCCGCCACGAGCAGGTCCAGCTCGCCGCGGGCGAGCTCGGAGAGCTCGGCGTCGGGGCGCACCAGCGGCCGGCGCAGCTGCAGCTCTCCGGTGAGCAGCTCGACCCGGGCCGCCTCGTCGAGTGCGGCGTAGTCGTCGCACACCCCGGCCCAGGCCAGCAGCTCGCCCAGCACCTCCTCGTGCACCGCGGAGTTCTGCCGCATGTCCAGCCCGCACAGGTGGAAGCCGAAGACCTCCACCGCGTCGCGCAGCCGGGCCAGCCGGTCGTCGGCCAGCGCACCCGCCCCGTGGCTGCGCAGCGAGGCGTCGACCGTGGCGAGGTCGGCGATCAGCTCCTCGGGGAGGGCGTAGGGCGGCAGGTCGACGTCCGGCTCCTCCCCCGGCACCGCACCGAGCACCCGCCGCGCGGTCGCGGCCAGCCGCCGGTAGACCCCGCGCAGGGCGCGCCGGTAGGGCTCGTCGCCACGGAACGGGGAGTCGTCGCCGGAGGCCTCGGCCAGGGCGTACAGCTCGTCGGTGGGCGTCACCAGCCGGTCGGACATCGACAGCTCGTCGGCCAGGCAGATGAGCTCGGCGAGGTGGTGCCGCAGCGCCGTCTCGGCCTGCCGGGTGGTCGCCCGGCGGACGGCGTCGGCGGTGACGAACGGGTTGCCGTCCCGGTCCCCGCCGATCCAGGAACCCGGCTGCAGCATCGGGGTGTCCAGCAGGTCGGCGTCCGGCCAGCGCTCGCGCAGGGCCTGGCGGAGCTCGGTGTTGATCGCCGGGACCACCTCGAACAGCGACAGGTCGTAGTAGCGCAGCGCCTCGTCGATCTCGTCGGCCAACCGCAGCCGGGACAGCCGCAGCAGCGCCGTCTGCCAGAGGGTGAGCACCTCGCGGGACAGGTGCGCCGCCCAGGCCCGCTCGTCGATCCCGTACGGCCCGGCGTCGTCCCGCTGCCGGATCAGGTCGGTGACCTGTTGCTGCACCTGGGAGATCGTCCGGCGGCGCACCTCGGTCGGGTGCGCGGTCACCACCGGGACGACGAGCGCACCGGCCAGTTCCCGGGCCACCACGTCGCCGTCGAGGCCTGCCTCGTCCAGCAGGTCCAGCGACGCCGCCAGGCTCCCCTTCTGCGGGGGCGAGCCCTCCCGCCGGTGGTGCCGGCGGCGGCGCTCGTGGTGCACGTCCTCGGCGATGTTGGCCAGCAGCGAGAAGTGGCTGAACGCCCGGACGACGTGGTTGGCCTCGTGCAGGTCGAGCTGGGCCAGTCGGTCGGCGAGCTCGGAGCGGCCCACCTCGGAGCGTCGGATCCGGAAGGCCTCGACCCGGGTGGCCTCGACCAGCTCGAGGACGTCGGCGCCGGCCTGCTCGCCGATCACCTCCCCGAGCACTCGGCCCAGCAGTCGGATGTCGGCCCGCAAGGGCTCGTCGGTGCGGTCGTCCGGGTCGGTAGGACCCCCGGAGGGGCGCAGGTCGGCAACGTCGACGGTGGCTTCGGACACGGGGGCAGTATCCGCAACCGGTGTGACGGCCCGGTGTCCCGGGGAGGATGGGCGGGTGATCCGACTGCAGGCGACACCGACCAGCCCCGTCCCGGCCGAGCACGGAGAGGGCCCGATCTGGGACGCCGCCGCGCAGGAACTGCTCTGGGTGGACATCACCGCGGGGCTCGTCCGGCGCGGCACCGTCAGCGGGGACGACGTCGTCCCGGTGGCCGAGCACCGCGGCGGTGCGACGGTGGGCTTCGTCGCCCCGGCGGCCGCCGGCGGCTGGCTGCTGGGCGCCGGGGCGGGCGTCACCCGGCTGGCCCCCGACGGCGCGGCGGAGGTGCTGATCGAGCTCGCCGGGGAGGGTGGCTCGGAGTCCGCCGGCGGCACCCGGATGAACGACGGCGCCTGCGACCGGGCCGGCCGGTTCTTCGCCGGCACCATGGCCTTCGACGAGCAGCCCGGGGCCGGCCGCCTCTACCGGCTGGACCTGGACGGCACGGTCAGCACCGTGCTCGACGGCCTCACCATCTCCAACGGGCTGGGCTGGTCACCCGACGACCGCACCGTGTACCTCTCCGACTCGGGGCAGCAGGTGGTCTGGGCCTTCGACTACGACCTGGACACCGGCGCCTTCGGCGAGCGCCGGGTGCTGCTGGACTTCAGCGACGACCCGGCCGGCGTCGCCGACGGCCTCACCGTCGACGACGAGGGCTGTCTCTGGACGGCGCTGTGGGGCGGTGCCCAGGTGCGGCGCTGGTCGCCCGAGGGTGAGCTGCTCGCGGTCGTCGAGGTCGACGCCCAGAACACCACCAGCTGCGCGTTCGTCGGCGACCTGCTGGCGATCAGCACGTCGGTGCACGGGATGGACGACGCCACCCGGGCCGCCCAGCCGGACGCCGGCCGGCTGTTCACGGTGCGGCCCGGGGTGAGCGGCCCACCGGCGCACGCCTACCGTGGCCCGCTCAGCGGCCTGCGCCAGCGCTGACCGCCCCGCCGTCCACCCCGGGTCGAGTGAGCTGACCCGGGGCGGACAGGCGTCAGGCCCTCTCGGCCGCCAGGGCCTCGCGCAGCTTGAGCCGGCCACCGGTGCGGAGGAGTGCACCGGCGTAGATCCGCCCACCGATCCGGACGATGACGGCGATCGCCAGGACCATCAGCAGGACGGCGAGCCCGACCTCCCACCACGCGGCCTCGCCCGCGGCCTGCCGCACCGGCATCACCATCGGCGACAGACCCGGGACGTAGGAGGTCACCGTGGCCAGGGTGCTGCCCGGGTCCTGGGCGGCCTGCAGGGCGATGACGAACCCGACCACCAGCAGGATGGTCGTCGGCGTCAGCACGCTGCCCAGGTCCTCCTGCCGGCTGACCAGCGAGGCGGCCACCGCGAACACTGCGGCGTAGAAGGCGTAGCCGATCACGAACCAGGCCAGCACGGTGAGCACGGTGCCGATGAGCTGCCCCGGCAGGTCGACGACGTCGAAGGCCAGCGCGCCGGCGACCCCGACCACGGCGATCACCGCGATCTGCATCAGCCCGAGCGCCCCCAGGCCGATGATCTTCCCGGCGAGCAGCTGCCACGGGCGCATGGTGGCCAGCAGGAGCTCGACCACCCGGCTCGACTTCTCCTCGACGACGCCCTGCGCGACGAACTGCCCGAAGAGGATGAAGAGGAAGTACAGCAGCCCCACCCCGAGCAGGGCGACGATCGTGGCCTGCGAACGATCGTCCTCGGCTCCCTCCAGGGCGACGACGTCGACCTCCGGGGCGGGCTCGAGCTGCACCCCGGCCTCGCTGAGCTGGTCGGCCACGGAGAGGGCGGCCAGGGCGCTCTGCACGAGGTCCTCGGCGCTCCCGCCCGCGGTCTGCACCAGGAGCTCGGGGCGGCTGCCGGTCGGGTCCAGCAGCGCGGCCTCGACGTCCTCCTCGGCCACGGCGGTGCGGGCGGCGTCTTCGTCGGCCAGCTGGACCACCGTCACCTCGGTGTCCAGCGCCCGGCCCTGCTGCTGCAGCACCTGCTCGACGGCCTGGTCGCCCCCGACCAGGCCGATCCGGCTGGTCGACTCCCCGCCGCCGATGATCACCTGGAAGACCATCAGGCCGATGATCAGCAGGATCAGCACCGCGGAGCTGACCAGGAAGCCCTTGTCCCGGATCCGGGTGGAGATCTCCCGGCCGGCCACGAGGCGGACCAGTTGTGCCGGGCTGTGCGGCTTCACGTCGGAGTGTGCCGGCGCAGGTGTGCGGACGTCGCGGTGTGCGGTCGCGGTCATGCCGCCACCTCCTGAGGGGTCGTGACGGCGTCGCGGAACAGCTCGACCAGGGTCGGCTCCCGCCAGGCGAAGTGGGTGACCCGGCCGGTGGCCAGGGCGGCGGCGAGCACCTGCTGGTCGTCTGTGCCGGGCGGGAGCTCGAGCACGGTGTCACCGCGCTGCTCGGAGACCACCCGCACACCGGGCACCGCACTGGCCCAGCCGGGCGATGCGTCGGGGGCGACCACCCGCAGCTGCCGGCCGACGGTCGTGGACCGCAGCTCGGCGACGGTCCCGCTGGCGACGATCTTGCCGCGGGCGAGGATGCCGACCGCGTCGCACAGCCGCTCCACCAGGTCCAGCTGGTGGCTGGAGAAGACGACGGGCACCCCGCGCCGGCACTGCTCGAGCAGCGCCTCGGCCAGCGAGTCGACGCCCACCGGGTCCAGGCCGGAGAACGGCTCGTCGAGGATCAGCACGTCGGGCTCGCTGACCAGCGCCGCCGCCAGCTGTACGCGCTGCTGGTTGCCCAGCGACAGCTTCTCCACCCGGTCGCCGCGCCGCTCTCCCAGCCCGAGCCGCTCGGCCCAGTGCTCGGCGGCGCGACCGGCGGCGCGGGCGTCCAGCCCGTGCAGCCGGGCGAAGTAGCTCAGCTGCTCACCGACCTTCATCTTCGGGTACAGGCCGCGCTCCTCGGGCATGTAGCCGATCCGGCGACGGACGATCTCGTCGACCGGGCGGCCCGACCAGCGCACCTCCCCGGCGTCGGCGCGCGCGAGCCCCATGGCGATCCGCATCGTGGTGGTCTTGCCCGCACCGTTGGACCCGCAGAAGCCGAACATCTGGCCCGGGGCCACGGTGAAGCTCACCCCCTCGAGCACCTGGTTGCTGTCGTAGGCCTTGTACAGGCCATCGAACTCGAGCACTGCTCCTCCGGTGTCCGTCGTGTGCGAGCAGCCCTTGCCATCCGCAACGACTGGGAGCCTGTCGCATCACTTTCCGCATCGTCAAGTGAACAGCTGATCTCGGGCTGCGGTGGCGCCCCCGGTCGGGTGTCATCGACGCATGAGCGAACGCAACCACCCCGCCCAGGTGCCCAGCGGCGTGGGCCTGGACGGGCTGCGGGAGGCGGCGGCCGGCTGCCGGGCGTGCGAGCTCGGCGAACCGGCCACCCAGACCGTCTTCGGCGAGGGCCCGGAGACCGCGCGGGTCGTCTTCGTCGGCGAGCAGCCCGGCGACCAGGAGGACCGCACGGGCGAGCCGTTCGTCGGCCCGGCCGGGAAGCTGCTGGACCGGGCACTGACCGAGGCCGGCATCGACCGGCGCGACGCCTACGTGACGAACGCGGTCAAGCACTTCCGGTTCAAGCCCACCCCCAAGCGCCGGATCCACCAGTCCCCGGGGGCGGAGCACCTGATGGCCTGCCGCCCGTGGCTGGAGGCGGAGTTCGCCGTCCTCCAGCCGGAGGTGGTGGTCTGCCTGGGCGCGGTGGCGGCCAAGGCGCTGATCTCACCGTCGTTCCGGATCACCCGCGAGCACGGGCAGCTGCTGCCGTGGACCCCACCGGGCGTCCGCGCTGCGGAGGCGGCGCTCCCCGACGCCGACCAGGACGAGGACGCCCCGCACCAGACCTGGGTGCTCGCCACCACCCATCCCTCGGCCGTGCTGCGGACGCCGGACGACGCCCGGGCCGCCGCCTTCGACGCGCTCGTGGCCGACCTCCGGGTCGTCGCCCACACCCTCGCCTGATCCCCGTGAGGGGCCAAGGTCGCGATCTTGGCCCCTCACGGGGATCAGTCCTTCTCGGGCTCCGGGTAGCGGGCCCCGGAGGAGAGCTCGGTGCCGGCCTCCACCGTCGCCCGCCGGCCGACCAGGGTGATCGCGCCGTCCCCACCGACCGTGGCCCGCTCCCCGACCTGCACCCCGTCGTCCAGCACGGCGCGGGTGACGGTGGCGCCGGCACGCACCCGGGCGCCGGGCAGCAGCACCGAGTCGATGACGGTCGCCCCCGGCTCGACGATCACGCCGGGCGACAGCACCGAGCCGCGCACCTCCCCGGCCACCCGGGTGCCCCCGGACACCAGGCTGTCCTCGACCACCGCCCCGCGCAGCAGTCGCGCGGCGCTGTGCCGGCCGCCGCGGGTGTGGATGGGCCAGCTCTTCTCGTCCAGGTCGATCGGGGGCTCCTCGCAGCGGAACTCGCGGTGCGCCTCCCAGTAGGACTCGATGGTGCCGACGTCCCGCCAGTAGCCGTTCAGCGGGTGCGCCCGGGCCAGGCCGTCCTTCGTCTGCGCCGGCAGCAGGTGGGTGCCCAGGTCCTCCAGGCCGTCGTCGCCGACCTGGTCCTGGATCGCCTCGAGCCGGTCGAGGGTCTCGTCCGGGGAGAAGACGAAGACCTCGTTGGTGGCGGTCGTCGTCGCCGGCTCGTCGGGCTTGTAGGCGTAGTCGGTGACCTTCCCGTCGTCCGCGGTCTGGACGATGCCGTACCGGGCGGCGTCGTCCGGCTCGACCTCCGTGGTGACCATGGTGACCTCGGCCCCGGAGCCCAGGTGGGCGTCGACGACGGCGCGGTAGTCGAGCTTGTAGACCGCGTCGGAGCTGACCACCACGAGCGCGTCGGCGCCGAACTGCCGGATCAGCTCGGCCTGCCGCCACAGCCCGTCGGCGGTGCCGGCGGTGAAGCCGCCGCGCTCGCTGCCCTGGAAGGGCGGCAGCATCAGCAGCCCGCCGGTGCTGCGGTCCAGGTCCCACGGGCGGCCGCCGGCCAGGTGCTCGTTCACCGACTGCGGCTGGTACTGCTCGGACACCCACACGTCGGGGATCTGGGAGTGCTCGCAGTTGGACAGCGGGAAGTCGATGAGCCGGTACACCCCGGCGAACGGGACGGCGGGCTTGGCCCGGGTCTCGGTCAGCAGTTCCAGGCGGCTGCCCTTGCCACCGGCGAGGACGAGGACGAGGACCCGCGGGAGCGCCATGGCCGCTCCGCTACCCGCCGCGGCACGGCGCATGCCCGACACGCGCGTCGTCGGTCGCGCAGTGCTGTCTCACCGCGACCGATGCACCATCCGGTGACCGATGGCGGAGGTCAGTCGGCCGCGAGCCGGCGGCGGGCGTCGCGGGCCACCTCGTCGGCCCGGGACGCCCGGAACAGCCAGAACGACGGCACCGCGACGGCGACCACGGCCATCGCCACCACGATCACCACACCGCCGGAGACCATCGCGGCGGTGACCCCGACGCTGCTGGCCATCAGCCCGGCGCGCAGGTCGCCCAGCCGCGGCCCACCGGCCACGACCACGATGAACACGCCCTGCATCCGGCCGCGCATCTCGTCCGGCGCCGCCGTCTGCAGCATCGCCGAGCGCAGCACCGCGCTGACCATGTCGCCGGCGCCCGCGACGGCGAGGCAGAGCACCGCCAGCCAGAGCGTCGAGGCGAGTCCGAAGCCGATGATCGCCACGCCCCACACGGCGATGGCGGCCAGCACGACCGCGCCCTGCCGGTCGACCCGGCTCACCCACCCGGAGGTCAGCCCCATCAGCAGCGAGCCGATCGACACCCCGGCGAACAGCCAGCCCAGGCTGTTCGCGTCGCCGCGGTAGACCGTCTGGGACAGCTCGGGGAAGACAGCCTGCGGCCAGGCGAACAGCATCGCGATGAGGTCGACGACGAACGTCATCAGCAGCACCGGCTGGGTGCGCAGGAAGGCGAACCCCTCCCCCACCCCGCGCACCGCCGCGCCGAGCCGCAGCGGGCCGGAGACGCCCTCCGGCGGCAGCGGCGGCAGCCCGCGCAGCAGCAGGACGGCGGCGACGAAGCCCAGCGCGTCGATCGTGTAGACGATCGAGAGGTCGCCCAGGCCGATCAGCAGACCGGCCAGCAGCGGCCCGACGATCACGCCTGCCTGGCGCACCGTCATCGCCAGCGCGTTGGCCGCCGCGACCTGCTCCGGCCCGACCAGCGCCGGGATCACCGCGCTGCGCGCCGGCTGGTTGACCGCGGCGAACCCCGAGACGGCGGCGGCCAGCAGCCACAGCACGCTGACGTGCCCGTCCCCGGGCAGCAGCGCCTGCACGGCCAGCAGCGCACTGGTGACCGCGGCACCTGTGGAGCTGATCAGCATCAGCACGCGGCGGTCCATGGCGTCGGCGATCGCCCCGCCGAGCAGGCCGAAGACGACCAGCGGCACCAGCGCGACCACCGAGGTGAGCCCGACCATCAGCGAGGAGCCGGTCAGCTCGTAGACCTGGTACGGGACGGCGACCAGCGTCATCTGCTGGCCCAGCATCGTGACCGCGACGCCGCCGAAGACCCGGCGGAAGGCGCGGTTGCGCAGCGGCGTGGTGTCCAGCGCCCAGCCGCGCCGGCGGGTCACCGGCTGCGGCTGCTCCACCGACAGGCCGCCCTCGACCGGATCGACCGGATCGACTCCACCACCAAAATGGCCATTTTGGCGGTGCTTGCGGCCCCTGTGGTTGCCGGACCTCACGGGGCGAGGCGCTGCACGACCCAGCCGCCGCCTTCCTCGTCATCGCGCACGAACACCAGCCGGTCGTGCAGGCGGTCATGGCCGCCCTGCCAGAACTCCACCCGCTCGGGCAGGACCCGGTAGCCGCCCCAGTTCTCCGGGCGCGGCAGCTGCCCGGGCGGGGTCTGGGCGTCCAACTCGGCCACCCGGGTGCGCAGCAACTCGCGGGACTCCACCACCGTCGACTGGATCGAGGCGGCGGCGGCCAGCTGCGAGCCGCGGGGCCGGGGGTCCCACAGCAGGCCCGAGGCGGTCGGCCCGATCCGCTCGACGGCACCGGCCACCCGGACCTGCCGCTGCTGGGCGTGCCAGGGGAAGACCAGCGCCGCCCGGGGGTTGACGGCCAGCTGGGCGGCCTTGGCCGAGGCGTAGTTGGTACCGAAGACGAACCCGTCGACGTCGTAGCCCTTCATCAGCACGACGCGGGCATCGGGCATGCCGTCGGCGTCCGCGGTGGCCACCACCATGGCGTTGGGCTCGGGGAGCTCGGCGGCGACGGCGTCGGCGAACCAGCGGTCGAACTGCTCCACCCAGGTGGCCGCGAGGCCCTCCTCGCCGAAGCCGCTGTCGTCGTAGTCCCTGCGCATGCGGATCAGGTCGGCCACCGGCCCATGCTGTCACCGTTGCAGCGCGCACCGCCCGCTGGCCGGGAGCCGGGGTGCACCCCGTGGCCTGCCAGCCCCTAAGTTGAGGTTCGTCGTGCGCTGACCAGCGTCCGTCCCCACCCGCGCGCAGAGGAGCATGCGAGATGGCCGACGACTTCGTCCCTGGCCTGGAGGGCGTCATCGCCTTCGAGACCACCATCGCGGAGCCGGACAAGGACGGTGGGGCGCTGCGCTACCGCGGCGTCGACATCGAGGACCTGGTCGGCAAGGTCACCTTCGGCAACGTCTGGGCGCTGCTGGTCGACGGGGAGTTCGGCCCCGGCCTGCCCCCGGCCGAGCCGTTCCCCATCCCGGTGCACACCGGCGACGTCCGGGTCGACGTGCAGGCTGCACTGGCGATGCTGACCCCGATCTGGGGCTACCGCCCGCTGCTGGACATCTCCGCGGAGGAGGCCCGCGACGAGCTGGCCCGCGCTGCGGTCATGGCGCTGTCCTACGTGGCCCAGTCGGCGCGGGGCATCGGCATCCCGGCCGTGCCGCAGAAGCGGGTCGACGAGGCCTCCAGCATCGTCGAGCGGTTCATGGTGCGCTGGCGCGGCGAGCCCGACCCGCGGCACGTCGCCGCCGTCGACGCCTACTGGACCTCGGCCGCCGAGCACGGCATGAACGCCTCGACGTTCACCGCCCGGGTCATCGCCTCCACCGGCGCCGACGTCGCGGCCTCGCTGTCCGGGGCGATCGGGGCGATGTCCGGCCCGCTGCACGGCGGCGCCCCCTCCCGGGTGCTGCACATGCTGGACGGCGTCGAGGCCTCCGGTGACGCGACGCGCTTCGTCAAGGACCTGCTCGACAAGGGCGACCGGCTGATGGGCTTCGGGCACCGCGTCTACCGCGCCGAGGACCCCCGCGCCCGGGTGCTGCGCCGCGCCGCCGAGGAGCTCGGCGCACCCCGCTTCGAGGCCGCCCTGGCCCTGGAGCAGGCGGCGCTGCAGGAGCTGCGCGAGCGTCGTCCCGACCGGCCGATCGAGACCAACGTCGAGTTCTGGGCGGCGATCGTGCTGGACTTCGCCGAGGTGCCCAGCCACATGTTCACCTCGATGTTCAGCTGCGCCCGCACGGCCGGCTGGTGCGCGCACATCCTGGAGCAGAAGAACACCGGCCGGCTGGTGCGCCCGTCGGCGCGCTACGTCGGGCCCGATCCGCGCAAGCCCGAGGCCGTCAAGGGCTGGGACACCATCCAGACCAAGACGATCAGCGAGCCCGCCCCCGCCTGACGCAGGACGACCTGAGAGGCACACCGCAGATGAGCATCACGATCCCCACCGACCTGCTCCCCCGGGACGGCCGCTTCGGGTGCGGCCCCTCCAAGGTCCGCCCCGAGGCGCTGCAGTCCCTGGCGACCTCCGGGGTCGGCCTGATGGGCACCTCGCACCGGCAGGCGCCGGTGAAGAGCCTGGTCCGGCGGGTCCGGGAGGGCCTGTCCCAGCTCTTCGACCTGCCCGACGGCTACCAGGTGGTGCTCGGCAACGGCGGGACGACGGCGTTCTGGGACGCCGCCACCATCGGCCTGATCCGGCAACGCAGCGCGCACGGGAGCTACGGCGAGTTCTCGGCGAAGTTCGCCTCCGGGGTCGCCGAGGCGCCGTTCCTGGACGCGCCGGTGATCACCAAGGCCGCGCCCGGCTCGCTGGCGCTCCCCGAGGCCCAGGCCGGGGTCGACGCCTACGCATGGGCGCACAACGAGACCTCGACGGGGGTCATGGCGCCGGTCTCCCGCCCGGCGGGGATCGACGCCGACGCCCTCGTGCTCATCGACGCGACGTCCGGTGCCGGCGGGCTGCCGGTCGACGTCGCGCAGACCGACGTCTACTACTTCGCCCCGCAGAAGTCCTTCGCCAGCGACGGCGGCCTGTGGATCGCGCTGATGTCGGCCGCGGCCCTGGAGCGGGTGGCCGAGATCAAGGCCTCGGGCCGCTGGATCCCGGGTTTCCTGGACCTGTCGATCGCCGTGGACAACTCCGGCAAGGACCAGACCTACAACACCCCGGCGGTCGCCACGCTGTTCCTGCTGGCCGACCAGATCGAGTGGATGCTCAGCCTGGGTGGGCTCTCCGGTGCCGTGGCGCGGAGCGAGGAGTCCTCGAGCCGGCTCTACGGGTGGGCGGAGAAGACCTCGTACACCTCGCCGTTCGTCGCCGACCCCGAGCAGCGCTCCTTCGTCGTCGGCACGGTCGACTTCGACGAGTCGGTCGACGCCGCGCTGGTCGCTGCGACGCTGCGCGCGCACGGCGTCGTGGACGTCGAGCCGTACCGCAAGCTGGGCCGCAACCAGCTGCGGGTGGGCATGTTCCCGGCGGTCGACCCGGACGACGTCAGCGCGCTGACCGCCTGCATCGACCACGTCGTCGGCCGGCTCTGACGGTCCCGTCCTCCGCACCCCTTGCTCGCGAGGGGTGTGGAGGACGGCGGCCTTCAGGGCAGCAGCCAGGTGTCCTTGCTGCCGTCCAGCACGGCTGATCCGTCGGCCATGGCCACGCGGGTCCACGGCGCGGGCAGTGCCCGGGTCGTGGCACCGGCGACGGTGAACACCCGCAGGCCGGCGGCCCGCGGCGCCAGCGCACCGTCGACGACGGTGGGCACCGTGGAGCCGTCGACCGGCTCCTGGGCGATGAAGCGGTGCGGAGTGGCCGCCACCTCCGCCTGGAGCTCGGCGAGCTCGGCCGCGGAGCAGCGGGGCCCGACCACCACCCCGGAACCGCCGTACCCGTCGACCGGCCGCACGACCAACTCGTGCAGCCGGTCGCGCACCTCGGCGAGGTCGGCGTCGTCGGCCAGCAGCCAGGTGCGCACGGTTTCCAGTACCGGCTCCTCACCGAGGTAGAACCGGATCAGCTCCGGCACGTACCGGTAGGTGACCTCGCCGTCGGCCACGCCGTTGCCGGGGACGTTCGCCAGCGCCAGCTCCCCGGCCCGCACCGCGGCACCGAGCAGCGTGTCCAGCGGTGCACCGCTGGGGGTCAGGTGCGCAGCGAGGGCGGCCTCGTCCAGCTGTCGGTGGAGCACGTCGACGCGGAGCCGCTGCCCGTCCACCTGCACCGCCACGCCGCCACCGCGAGCCGGCCAGAGGGTGTCCGGCGTGGCGATCGGGACGTCCATCGCCGCCGCCAGCAACCGGTGCTCGAACCAGCTGCTGCTGTGCGGTCCCTCGGAGAGCACCGCCAGCTGGGGGGTGCCGGTGCACGCCGGCGGGGCGGCCTCGGCCAGTGCCGCGCGCAGCAGCGGCACCGCCTCGCCCGGGTCGGTGAGCCCCGCGGCCTCCGCCGCGGCGTGCAACTCGGGCAGCGCCGCCCGGCTGCTGACCCGGTCGCTGATCGCGTGCCCGAGGCCCGAGGGCGTCGACAGGTCGTCCGCGACCGCCACCCAGCCCCCGGGGCCGTGCCGCAGGTCCAGGCCGGAGACGGTGACCCGCGGCTGGCCGGGCACGGCCAGGCCGGCCGCCGAGGCACGGAGCCCCGGGCTGGCGGCGACCACCCACGCCGGCACGAGACCGGCGCGGACCACCTCGGCGTGCCGGTCGGAGTCGGTGCGCCGCCGCCCGGCCGGGCGGTAGACGTCGGCGAGGAAGGCGTTCAGCGCCCGGTGCCGCTGCTCGGCGCCGCGGGCGACGGAGGACCAGTCGGCGGCGGAGAGCAGGCGGGGCACCGGGCACAGCGGGAGCGGCCGCTCCTGCAGCCGGCCGTCGACGTGGCCGCCGACCACCACCCCGCGGTCCCGGCGTTCTCCGGCCACCGCGTCGACGAGCGCGCCGATCCCGCCGGAGCCGAGCTCGTCGAGCACCTGCAGCACGGGCCGGTAGGCCGGCCGGAGCGACCCTGCTGCGCCCACTGCCTCGTCGCGTGCCGAACCGGGGTAGGGCGCGAAGACGCCGGAGGCATCGGTCATCGCGGGCTCACAGCCAGCGATCGAACCACTCCGCGACCCGCTCCGACAGGTGCAGCAGGTTCTCCCGTCCCACGATCGTGTGACCCTCACCCCGCAGGAGGAGCAGCTCGACCGGGGCACCGCGGGCCGTCAGCTCCTGGTGCGCCTGGATCGACTCCAGCACCGGCACGTTGGTGTCCCGGTCGCCGTGGGTGAGCAGCACCGGGGACCGGAGCCGGTCCAGCACGGTCATCGGGGAGATCGCGGCCAGCATCTCCCGGTCGGTCACCGGGTCGCCGTACTCGGTGACCGAGGCCGCCGCCATCCACGGCTCGGTGCCGGCGAAGAAGGTGCGCAGGTCGCTCATCCCGGCCAGCGTCGCACCGGCGGCGAACAGGTCCGGCCAGCGGGTGAGCGCCACCAGCGTCAGGTAGCCGCCGTAGGACCAGCCGTGCGCACCGACCCGGCCGGGCAGCGCGATCCCCTGGGCCACCAGGTGCTCGACGGTGGCGACGACGTCGGTGAACGACTGCTCCCGGGCGGCCAGGTCATCGGCGGCCATGAACGCCCGGCCGTGCCCGCCCGAACCGCGCACGTTCGGCGCGAAGACGGTCAGCCCCACCGCGACCAGCGACTGCGCCACCGGGTGGTAGTCCGGGCGTTCCTGCCCCTCCGGACCGCCGTGGAAGCTCACCACCGTGCGACTGGGGCCGGTCAGCCCCGGCGGGGTGTAGAGCCAGCCGTCCAGCTCGGTCCCGTCGGCGGCCGCGTAGCGCAGCCGGACCGGCGTGACCAGCAGGCGCGGGTCGGGGTGGCGGGGCGTGCTGGGCAGCGGCACCGGCTCACCGCCGATGTCCAGCGGGACCGACCACAGCGACCGGGGGGAGGTGGGGCCGGTCAGCTCGGCGAGCAACGTGCCCCCGTCGGCCGACAGCGACCAGCCGGGCATGACCGGGTGCGGCAGCGCCACGGCACGCAGCAGACCGCCGTCGGTGAGGTCCCGCAGCTCCAGCTCGGTGATCCCGTCGGCGTTCCAGACGCACAGCACCGTGCCGTCGGTGCGCACGGCGTAGGAGTCCAGGTCGGCGTCGGGGCGGGCGATGAGCACCCGGGCCGGACCCGGCCGCCGATCGGCGTCCAGCGGGACGCGGGCCAGGCCCGTGCGGTCGCTGCGCGGGAGCCCGGGCCGCGCCGGGAGGGCGGCGCGGAGGAAGACCGCCGAGCCGTCCGGGGCGAACCGGCCGTCCTCGGAGGCGCCGCCCCCGGGGGCGGTGAGCGGGATGGCCCGCCGCTGGACGCCGGTGACGACGTCGACCAGCACGATGTGCCGGTGCCCGCGCGGACCCTGCCGGGCCAGCACCGTGCGCTCGTCGGCGGAGACCGCGGTGACGGCGAGGAAGCCGCCGGTGGCGAGGGTGCGGTGGGCACCGCTGACCACGTCGACCAGGACGACGTCGGCGCCGGGGCCGTCCCCGGGGGCGATCGAGCAGACGTAGTGGCCACCTGCGGTCCACCCGCCGGCGAAGACGGTGGCGCGTGGGTCCTGCCCGGCCACCAGGTGCCGGTCGGTGCCGTCGGGCCGCACGGCCCACAGCTGCGCGCAGATGGAGCCGCCGGGGCTCACCAGGTAGGCCAGCCACTCGCCGTCCGGCGACCACGCGACCGAGACGACCTCCTCCTCGACACCGGACAGCACCGCGGGCGGGGTCTGCTGGTCCAGCGCCGCGACCTCCAACCGGGGGACGCCGGAGCGGTCGCTGACGTAGGCCACCCGGTCCCCCGTCGGCGCCAGGCTGGGGCACCAGGCGCCCGGTGCACCGGCGATCTCGGCGACGGCGAGGCGCACCTCGGTGGGCAGTCCTGCCTGGCGCAGCACGTCGGTCATGGCACCTCCTCGGTCGGGGGATCGGTCGGTCGGCGCGACGCGGTGCGTCGCCGGACCGCACCGTCCGTCGGCTCCGAGTGGAGCAGATGCCCTCGTGGCGCTGTTCCGCGCCGCGCCGTGAGCGCGGCCACGCCAGGTCAGCGGATGCCGTGCCGCTGCAGCCACAGCTCCAGCAGCCCGACCTGCCACAGCTGGTTGGCACCCAGCGTGGTGCGGTGGCCGTTCGGGTCGGCGAGCAGCCGTTCCACGTAGTCGGTGCGGAACAGGCCGCGTTCCCGTGCCTCCGGTGCCCGCAGCGCCGCGCGCACCGTCTCCAGGTAGTCACCGTGCAGGTCGGTGATCGCCGGCACCGGGAAGTAGCCCTTGGGCCGGTCGATCACGTCGGCGGGGATGACCGCGCGGGCGGCGTCCTTGAGCACGCCCTTCCCACCGTGGGCCAGCTTGAGCTCCGGCGGGACGGCGGCGGCCAGTTCCACGAACTCGTGGTCCAGGAACGGCACGCGGGCCTCCAGGCCCCAGGCCATCGTCATGTTGTCGACCCGCTTGACCGGGTCGTCCACCAGCATGATCGTCGAGTCCAGCCGCAGCGCCTTGTCCAGCGTGGTCGCAGCCCCCGGCCGGGCGAAGTGCTCGGCGATCAGCGCCCGGCTGACGTCGTCGGTCACCATCCAGCGGTCACTGAGCTGGGTGGCCAGCTCGGCGTGCGGCCGGTCGACGAAGACCCGCGCGTAGGCCTCGACGGCCGCCTCGGCCGGGACGCCCTCCAGCGGCGGGTACCAGTCGTAGCCGGCCAGCACCTCGTCGGCGCCCTGCCCGCTCTGCACCACCTTGACGTGCTGGCTGACCTGCTGGGAGAGCAGGTAGAAGGCGACCGCGTCGTGGCTGACCTGCGGCTCGCTCATCGCCGCCACCGCGCCGTCGAGGCCGGCGTGCACGTCGGCGCTGGGCACCATCAGCCGGTGGTGGTCGGTGCCGAAGGTCTCCGCGACCACGTCGGAGTACGCGAACTCGTCACCGGACCGCTCCCCGACGGCCTCGAAGCCGATGGAGAACGTGGCCAGCCCCTTCTGCCCCTCCTCGGCCAGCAGCCCGACGACGAGGCTGGAGTCGATGCCCCCGGACAGCAGCACGCCCACGGGGACGTCGGCGACCATCCGCCGGCGCACGGCCACGCGCAGCTGCTCCAGCACCCGCTCCTGCCACTCGACCGCGTCCAGGCCGGCGAACTCGGCCCGCCGCTCGTGCACCGGGCGCCAGTACTCCCAGTCGGACTCACGGCCGTCGGCCTCGTAGGTGCGGACCGTGGCCGGGGGCAGCTTGCCGACGCCGGCCAGGATCGTCCGCGGCGCCGGGACGACGGCGTGGAAGGACATGTAGTGGTGCAGCGCGACCGGGTCGATGCTGGTGTCCACGCCCCCGGCGCGCACCAGCGCGGGCAGCGAGGAGGCGAACCGCACCCGGCGCGGCCCGCGGCTGAGGTACAGCGGCTTGATCCCGAAGCGGTCGCGGGCCAGGACCACCCGGCCGGAGTCCCGCTCGACGACGGCGAAGGCGAACATCCCCAGGAACCGCTCGACGCAGGCCGCACCCCAGCGGTGGTAGGCCTTGAGCACCACCTCGGTGTCGGAGGTGGAGAAGAAGCGGTAGCCGGCGCCCTGCAGCTCGGCGCGCAGCTCCTTGTAGTTGTAGATGATCCCGTTGAAGACCATCGTCAGCCCGAGCTCTGCGTCGACCATCGGCTGAGCGCCGGCGTCCGTCAGGTCGATGATCTTCAGCCGCCGGTGCCCGAGCGCGACCGGCCCGGCCTGCCAGCCGCCGGAGCCGTCCGGCCCCCGTCGCTGGAGCTGGTCGCACATGGCGCTGACCGCCGCCATGTCGGCGACGCCTCCGTCGAACCGGACCTCACCCGAGATGCCGCACACGTGCGCCCCTCCCCTGTTCCTGTGGTGCGGCGCCGCGCTGCGCCGGTTCGCTGTCCCGCCGTCCCCTCGGCACGTGGCCGAGCGGGTCCGCCGGCTGCCGGAGTGTCCATTCTCGTCGTAGCGGCTCGGCCCGGCGACCGGGCCTCCCGGTGGACGCGAGGAGGTCTCGGGCGCCGCTGTCGAGCCGACGCGCCGTACCGGGCGTGTCGGCGGCGCGGGCCCGCGGGTGCGCCGTTAGCGTTGCGTCGGTCTGCGAACCGCGCCGAACCCTCCTGGAGGTCGCTCCCATGCGCTCACTGCGCCTCGTGGCGCTCTCCGAGGACGGCGCGCACCTGGTGCTCGCCGCGGACGCGCCCGACTCCACCGACGGCGAGCGCTTCGAGCTCCCCGTGGACGACCGGCTGCGGCAGCTCCTGCGCGCCGGCGCCCCGCCCCAGGCCCCGGCCGAGGTGGCCCACGACCTGCCCCCGCGGGTCATCCAGGCCCGGATCCGGGCCGGCGAGACCCCCGAGCAGGTGGCGCACGCCTCCGGGACCCGGGTCGAGCGGATCATGCGCTTCGCCCACCCGGTGCTGCAGGAGCGCGCCCGGGTCGCCGAGCAGGCCCGCGGTGCCCGGGTGCGACTGTCCGAGGGCACCCCCAGCGTGCCCCTGGAGCAGTTCATGTCCGAGCGGCTGCGGCTGCTCGGCGCCGACCTGGAGGCCGTCCGCTGGGACGCCCACCGCGCGGAGGACGGCACCTGGCAGGTGCAGGCGGACTGGGAGGCCGGCGCCAAGTCCGGCAGCACCCGCTGGAGCTACGACCTGCCCGCCCGCACCGTGACCCCGGTCGACGCCACGACGATGGACTTCGCCGAGGGCACCCGACTGGTCCGGGTGGTCCCCGACGTGCCGGCCGGCCTGCCCGCCGCGCCCTTCGCCCGCCGGGGGATCTCCGTGCTGCACGACGAGGAGGACGTCGAGGCCGAGGCGCGCACCGACGCCGGGGCGGCCGAGGACGGCGCCGGGGAGCACGACGACGAGGCGCAGGCGGCGGTCACCGCGGACCCGCTCCCCGTCGACGAGGTGCCCGACGACGACGTCGCCCTCCCCGGCGAGGAACGCCCGACCGACGGGCCGCCGCGTCGGAGCGCCTACGACGCCGTCGACCCCGACAGCCAGGACACCGCGGTGCTGGGCAGCTTGCTCGACGGCGAGACCGAGGACCCGCGCGCCCGCATCCCCGCCTGGGAGGACATCGTCTTCGGGGTCCGCCGGAACCGCTGAGCCCAGCGGCCCGATCCGGTCCGTAATCCGTTCGTCCCCGTCGGTGCCCCGGCATAGCCTGACCCGGCCATGACCGAGACCGCCGCCGCTGCCGACGACACCCGGGGCCGGCTCTCCGCGCTCACCCGGCTGCTGCCCTTCGCCCGTCCCTACCGCGGGCTCATCGCGCTCACCTTCACCGGCGCACTGCTCGCCACCCTCGCCCAGCTGGCCGTCCCGCTGCTCACGCCGGCCATCGTCGAGGGGCCGATCGCCCGTGGCGACCGTTCCGCCCTGATCCCGCTGCTCGCCCTGGCACTGCTCTTCGGCGTCGCCGAGGCTGCCCTGTTCTTCCTGCGCCGCTGGGCGATGAACATCAGCAGCCTGCAGATCGAGCGCGACCTCCGCGACACCCTGTACCAGCGGCTGCAGCGGCTGCCGGTCGCCTTCCACGACCACTGGTCCTCCGGTCAGCTGCTGTCCCGGGCCACCTCCGACGTCTCCACCATCCGGCGCTTCGTCGGCTTCGGCGCCGTCTTCCTGATCGTCAACCTGCTCACCTGCGTCGTCGTCGGCGTGCTGCTGGTGGTCACCTACTGGCCGCTGGGCGTCGCGGTGCTGACCACCACGCTGCCGCTGGTCTTCTTCGGGCTGCGGCTGGAGAAGCGGTACAACGCCGAGTCGCGGCTGGTGCAGGACGAGCAGGGCGAGCTGGCCACCGACGTGGAGGAGGCGGTCCAGGGCATCCGGGTGGTCAAGTCCCTCGGCCGCAGCGGGATGGTCTTCGGCCGCTACGACCGCAAGGCCCTGCGGCTGCGCGACCTGGAACTGGGCAAGGTCCGCACCCTGGCGCTGATCTGGTGCCTGTTCGAGTTCCAGCCGCAGATCACCCTGGCGGTGATCCTGGTGGGCGGGTCGCTGGCGGTCAGCAGCGGCGCCCTGACCGTCGGCGGGCTGATCGGCTTCGTCGCGCTGTTCACCGTGCTGCTGTGGCCGATCCTCTCCCTGGGCTTCCTGCTCGCTCAGGCGCAGGAGACGGCCAGTGCCTGCGACCGGATCGGCGAGCTGCTCGACGCCCCGCTGACCGTCACCGACTCCCCCGGCGCCCGGCCCGCCGCCGTGGGCACGCCCGCCCGGTTGCGCTTCGAGCACGTCGGGTTCCGCTTCCCCGGCGCCGGGGACCCGGTGCTCACCGACGTCGACCTCGAGGTCGAGCCCGGCGAGACGATCGCGCTGGTCGGCGCCACCGGGTCGGGCAAGACGACGATGACCGCGCTGGTCGCCCGGCTCTACGACGTCACCGGCGGGCGGGTCACCCTCGACGGCCACGACGTCCGCGACCTCCCGCTGGCCCAGCTGCGCACCGTGGTGGCCACGGCGTTCGAGGAGGCGACGCTCTTCTCGATGAGCGTCCGGGAGAACGTCACGCTGGGCCGGCCGGACGCCGGGGACGCGGACGTGGCCGAGGCCCTGCGGGTCGCCCAGGCCGACTTCGTGCACGAGCTGCCGTGGGGCCTGGACACCCGGATCGGCGAGCAGGGCCTGTCGCTGTCCGGCGGGCAGCGGCAGCGGCTGGCGCTGGCCCGGGCGGTCCTCGGCCGGCCGTCGGTGCTGGTGCTCGACGACCCGCTGTCCGCCCTCGACGTGCACACCGAGGCCCTCGTCGAGCGCGCGCTGCGCGAGGTGCTCGCCGAGACGACCGCCCTGGTGGTCGCCCACCGGGCCTCCACGGTGCTGCTCGCCGACCGGGTGGCCCTGCTCGAGGAGGGCCGGATCACCGCCGTCGGGCGGCACACCGACCTGCTCGCGCAGGTGCCCGCCTACCGGGCGCTGCTCTCCTCGGAGTCGGAGCTGGCGGGGTCGATCGACGCCGACCGGATCCGCACCGACCTGAGCGGGGTGGGCTGCCCGTGACCACCCCCGGCACCGGCGCAGCCGTGACCACCACCACCGGCGCACCGGCCGACGCACACGCCGACTGGCGGGGCGTGGCCGGCGAGGACGCCGACGACCTGGACACCTCGGCCAGCTCCTTCCTGCGCGGCCGATCCCGGCGGCTGCTCGGCGAGCTGCTGCGTCCGCACCGGCGGGTGCTGTGGCAGCTGCTGGCCGTGATCGTCGTGCAGAACCTGGCCTGGCTGGCCGGCCCGCTGCTGATCGGGATCGGCATCGACGTCGCCGTCCCGGCGCTGCTGGACGGCGATCCGTGGCCGCTGGTCTGGACGACGGCGGCCATGGTCGCCGCAGCCGTGCTGGACGCCGCACTGCGCTACCGGTTCCTCATCGGGTCCGGGCAGGTCGGCCAGGCGGTGCTGCTCACCCTGCGACGGCGGGTGTTCACCCATGTCCAGGGGCTGCCGCTGTCCTTCCACGAGCGGTACACGTCGGGCAAGACGATCAGCCGGCTCACCAGCGACGTCGAGGCGCTCGCCGAACTGCTGGACGAGGGGCTCGACGGGCTGCTCACCGCCCTGTTCAGCGTGGTGTCGATCGGCGTCCTGATGCTGGTGCTCGACCTGCCCCTGGGCCTGGTCGCACTGCTCGGCCTCCCGGCGCTCTACCTCGTCGGCCGCTGGTTCCAGCGCAGCTCCACGGTGGCCTACCGGCGCACCCGGCAGACCATCGCCGCGCTGATCGTGCAGTTCACCGAGACCTTCGGCGGCATCCGGGCGGTCCAGGCGTTCCGGCGGGAGCCGCGCAACGACGGCCTGCACGCCGAGCTCAACGAGGCCAACCGGGAGGCCCACCACCGCGCCTTCTGGCTGATCGCCGTCTTCGTGCCGACGGTGACCCTGATCGGCAACCTGGTCACCGTCGCGGTGCTCGGCTACGGCGCGCTGCGGGTGATGGACGGCGACCTGGAGGTCGGCTTCCTGCTGTCCTTCCTGGTCTACCTGCGCCGCTTCTTCGACCCGCTGCAGGACATCGCGATGTTCTACAACAGCTACCAGTCGGCCAGCGCCGCACTGGAGAAGCTGTCCGGCGTCCTGGAGGAGCACTCCAGCGTGCCCGAGCCGGCCGATCCGCTGCCGCTGCAGTCACCCACCGCCGGGGAGGTCGTCTTCGACGGCGTCCGGTTCGGCTACGGAGGCGCGACCGTGCTCCCGCAGCTGGACCTGACGATCCCGGCCGGCCAGACCGTCGCGCTCGTGGGCGCGACCGGGGCGGGCAAGTCCACCCTGGCCCGGCTGACCGCCCGGTTCTACGACCCGGTGGCCGGTCAGCTGCGGCTGGACGGCGTCCCGCTGGACCGACTGGCCGACGCCGACCTGCGCCGGGCGGTGGTGATGGTGACCCAGGAGAGCTTCCTGTTCTCCGGGTCGATCGCCGACAACATCTCCTTCGGCAAGCCGGACGCCACCCGGGCCGAGATCGAGGCGGCGGCCCGGGCGATCGGGGCGGACGCGTTCATCCGGGCGCTGCCGGAGGGCTACGACACCGAGGTCGCCAAGCGGGGCGGCCGGCTGTCGGCCGGTCAGCGCCAGCTGGTCAGCTTCGCCCGGGCGTTCCTCGCCGACCCCGCGGTGCTGGTCCTCGACGAGGCCACCAGCTCCCTCGACGTGCCCAGCGAGGTGCTGGTCCAGCGAGCACTGCAGACGCTCCTGGCCGACCGGACGGCGCTGATCATCGCCCACCGGCTCTCCACGGTCGAGATCGCCGACCGGGTGCTGGTGATGGAGGCCGGCCGGGTGGTCGAGGACGGCTCCCCCGCCGAGCTGGTGGGCGGTGCCGGCCGGTTCGCCGACCTGCACCGCGCCTGGGCCGACAGCCTCGTCTGAAGAAGGACCCCTCTGCCCCCCACCACTCGCGAGCTCGCGGCGGGCCCCTGCAGAGGGGCCGAGGAACAGGGGGTCCGTGGAGGTCGTTCCGGGTAGTACGCCGGTCGTCGTCCTGCGGGATGCGAGGGGTGGCCGGAACGTCCGGCCTCCGCCAGCAGGCCGGCACGGAACGGAGACAGACATGTCAGCTTCGGTGTCCATGCCGCTCGGCGGCGTACAGGTCGGCTCCTACGAGGACTACCAGCAGGCCCAGCGGGCGGTGGACTTCCTCTCCGACGAGAAGTTCCCGGTCGAGAACGTGACGATCATCGGCACCGACCTGCGGATGGTCGAGCGGGTGACCGGCCGGCTCAGCTGGGGCCGGGCGATCGCCGCCGGCGCGGCCAGCGGTGCGTGGTTCGGCCTCTTCGTGGGCCTGCTGCTCGGCATCTTCGCCGCCGACGGCGGCGGCTGGATCGGCTCGGTGCTCACCGGCCTGCTGATCGGGCTCGTGTTCGGCGCCGTCTTCGGGGCGGTCGGCTACTCGACCAGCCGCGGGCAGCGTGACTTCACCAGCACCAGCAAGGTGGTGGCCAGCCGCTACGACGTGATGTGCGCGCCCCAGCACGCCGAGCAGGCCCGCGCCGAGCTCGCCAAGCTCTCCCTGCGCGGCTGACGAAGGACCCCTTGCCCCCCACCGCTCGCAAGCTCGCGGCGGGACCCTGCAAGGGGCCGTTCCAGCACCTCACCCTTCAGCGCAGCGTGGCGAAGGCGACCGCCGCCGCGGCGGCGACCCCGAGGGAGTCCACCCCGCTGCGCATCGGGATCCGGGCGCGCACCCGGGCGGCCGTCTTGGCCGCGGGGGTGAGCCCCGGGCCCTCGGCGCCGAGCAGGACGGCGGTGCGCGGGTGGGCGGCGAGGTCGACGTCGCCCAGGTCGACGGCGTCGGGGGCCGGGGTCAACGCCACCGTGAGGTAGCCGGCGGCGTGCAGCCGGTCCAGGTCGGTGGGCCAGTCGCCCAGGACCGCGATCGGCAACGACAGCACGTGCCCCATCGACACCCGCACGCACCGCCGGTAGAGCGGGTCGGCGCAGGTGGGGTCCAGCAGCAGGCCGTCGACCCCGAGGGCCATCGCCGACCGGGCGATCGAGCCGATGTTCTCGTGGTCGTTCAGCCCCTCCAGCACCGCCAGCCGGCGCGGTGCGGCCGGATCGGGGCCGGCCAGCAGGGCGTCCAGGTCCGCCGGCGGCAGCCGGTCGGCGGAGGCGAGCACCCCGCGGGTCAGCCGGAAGCCGATGACGTCGGAGAGCACCCACCGGTCGGCCTCGTAGGCCGGCACGTCGTCGGGGAGCTGCAGGTCGGCCACCCGGCCGGGGATGCCGAAGACGCTGCGCACCGGGTAGTCCGACGCGAGCAGCCGCTGGACCGCCGGCACCCCCTCCACGATCACCGGTCCGGTGCCGCGTTCGGTCCCGGGCTTGCGGTCGCCGGCGACCAGGTCGCGGAAGTCGGCCACCCGCTCGTCGGCCGGGTCGGTGATCAGCACAGGGGGGACAGGCACGCCGACGATCATCCCCGGCGACCCCCGACGCGCACGATCCGGCGGGGGCCAGCAGGATCGACCGGGTGAACACCGCGGGCACCACGACCGTCGTCGGCGGCGGCATCGCCGGCATCGCCTGCGCCCGGGCCCTGGCCGACCGGGGGCTGCCGGTGCAGGTCCTGGACCGGGGCCGCCGGCTCGGTGGCCGGATGGGCGGCCGCAGCCTGCACGGCCGCGCCGTCGACCTCGGCGCCTCCTACTTCACCGTGGGCGAGGACGACGGGTTCGCGCGGGTCGTCGCCGGGTGGGTGGACCGCGGCCTGGCCCGGCCCTGGACCGACACGTTCGCGGTCGCCGGACCGGACGGCATCGAGCGGACGACGTCCGGCCCGCTGCGGTACGGCACCGCGGGCGGCCTCCGCGGCCTGGTCGTCGACCTCGCCGAGGGCCTGGACGTGCAGCTGGATCGAGCGGTCACCCACGTCGGCGACGGCGGGAGCCCGACGGTGGACGGGGACCCGGCCGCCGCCGTCGTGCTCGCGATGCCCGACCCGCAGGCGGCCCGGCTGCTGGACCCGGGGGCGGCGGTCGCCGGGAGCCTGCAGGACGCCGGGTGGCAGCCCACGCTCGCGGTGGCCATCGGCTTCCCCGAGCGGGGCTGGCCGGCCGACCTGCACGGGGTCTTCGTGCACGACTCCCCGGTCCTGGACTGGGTCGCCGACGACGGCGACCGGCGCGGGGACGGCGCTCCGGTGCTGGTCGCCCACACGACGCCCGCCTTCGCCGCCGAGAACCTGGCCGAACCCGAGCGGGCCGCCCCCGCGGTCCTCGCCGCGGTCCGTGCCCTGCTCGGCCTGTCGGGCGAGCCGGAGTGGACGCACGTCCACCGCTGGACGTTCGCGAAGCCGACCGCCCCGCGCGACGCGCCGTTCGCGCTGGCCGACGGGATCGGGCTGTGCGGTGACGGCTGGGCGGCTCCGTCGAAGGTGGAGAGCGCCTGGCGTTCCGGGGACGCCCTGGGCAGCGCCCTGGCCGACGCGACCGCCTGACCGGCCCGCCGACCCGGATCGGGGGACCCACGTGCCCGGGGGCTTCAGCCCACCACCCGGACCGGCCGAGGCCGGGGTCGAGCGGGAGCGGTCGGGCGGTTCACGCACGGCGGCGCTCGCCCGCGGCGTCGGCGTCCCCGCGCTGGTCGCCACCCTCATCGGCCTGGCCTTCGTGGTGGTCTTCCTCGCCGCCTTCCACGCCGCCGTGCCGCACGACCTGCCGGTGGCCATGGTGGGCAGCCAGCAGGACGTGGCCGCGGTGACCGATGCCCTGGAGGAACGGCTGCCCGGCCGGCTGGCGCCCCGGCCGCTGCCCGACGAGGCCGCCGCCCGGGCCGCCGTCCGGCAGGCCGACGTCTACGGGGCCCTGCTGCTGACGGGCCCGCAGCCGCAGCTGCTCGTCGCCGGGGCGCATGGGCAGGGCGTCACCACCACCCTCACCCAGGCGTTCCAGCCGATCACCGAGAGCCTGCAGGTGGAGGACGTACGGCCGCTCTCCCCCGGCGACACCCGCGGCCTGGGCATCTTCTACGGCGCGTTCGGGGTGGTGCTGGGCGGCTTCCTGTTCGGGATCAACTCCTACCAGGCCGCCCCGAAGCTGCCGCTGCGCTGGCGGGTGGTGAGCATCCTGCTCTTCGCGGTGGCCTCCGGGCTGCTGGTCGCCTGGGCAGCGGGTGTGCTGTTCGACGCCATCCCCGCCGACTTCGGGGTGCTCGCCCTGCTGGTCGGGTTGCTGGCGCTGGCGGTCGCCGCCCCAGCCGCCCTGCTGCTGCGAGCGATCGGCTCCGGCGGCACGTTCGTCACCTCGCTCGGACTGATCATCCTGGGCAACGCCACGAGCACCGGGAACCTGCCGGCGGCGTACCTGCCGCCGTGGATGGAGCCGCTGGCCGGCATCCTCCCTCCCGGGGTGGCGGTACGGGCGTTGCGCGGCGCCTCCTACTTCGCTGACGACGGCGTCGCTCGGGCCTTGTGGGTGCTGGCATCGTGGTCGATCGTGCCGCTGCTGCTGATCGCCGTGCTGGACGCCGTGCGCCGCCGACGCCGCACGAGCTCCTCCGGTGGGTGAGGTCGGCTCTCCCCCACCCGAGGGATGCCGGCCCCCCGGGGGGTGCAGCCGCCGCTCTCCGCTGCCGACCTGGTGGCATGGCGCCGCAGCGGACGACAGGTCGGGGGGACACCCTTGCCCGGTGGTCGGCGTTCGGCCGCCTCGCTGCCGGGATGGCCCTCCTGGGGATCGCCGTGGGCGCCGTCTTCCCGCTGTTCGCCGAGCTGCTGGGCGTGCCTGCCCGGTATGCCGCCGACCCGACGTTCCGCGCCGCATGCCTCGCCGCCGGGCTGGTGCTCGGCGCGGCCAACTGGTTGCTGGCCCGGCAGGTGATCGGCAGCCGGCTGCGACTGCTGGCCGACCGGATCGCCGACGTCGCCGACGCGGTCGGCAACCCGGTGGGCACTGCCCAGGGCCCGGCCCTGCCGGCAGCCGCGCTGGCCCTCCCGGTGGGCTCGACGGACGACCTGGGCACCACCGCGGCGGCCTTCAACTCCCTGCTCGCGGCCCTGGACCGGGAGCGCCGCTTCCGCTCCGTGGTGCAGGCCACCAACGACGTCCTGGCGCTGCTCACCCCGAGCGGCTCCATCTCCTTCGTCTCCGACTCGGTCTCCGACGTGCTGGGCTGGTCACGCGAGGAGCTGCTGGGCCGGCAGGTGCACGAACTGGTGCACCTGGAGGACGCCGACCTCTTCACCACCGACGGTGCGCCGATCACCAACGCCGACGCCCCGTCCCAGGTCTTCCTCGTCCAGGCCCGGCACCGGGACGGCGGCTGGCGGCACCTGGAGGTCAGCTCCTCGGACCGGCGCGACGACCCCGTCATCGGCGGGCTGCTGCTGACCGCGCGGGACGTGACCGAACGGCTGGAACTGCAACTTCGGCTGGCGTTCCAGGCCACCCACGACGGGCTGACCGGCCTGCCGAACCGGGCGGCACTGCTCGCCCGCGGGGCCGAGTTGCTGGCCGAGCTGACCCCGCTCGCCGTGCTGCTGATCGACCTGGACCGGTTCAAGGAGGTCAACGACACCCTCGGGCACAGCTCCGGCGACCGCCTGCTCGCCCAGGTCGGGCCGCGACTGCAGCCCCTCCTGAGGGACGTCGACCTGCTCGCCCGGCTCGGCGGCGACGAGTTCGCCGTGCTCCTGCCGGGGGCGACGGCCCAGGACGCGTGCGGCGCGGCGCGCCGGCTGCGCGACGCCCTCTGCTCGCCGTTCCCGGTCGACGAGCTCGCGCTGGACGTCGGCGCCAGCATCGGCGTGGCCATCTCCGGCGACGCCCCGACGGAGATCGGCGCCCTGCTCCGCCAGGCCGACGTCGCCATGTACGTGGCCAAGGAACGTCGGAGCGGCGTCGAGCTGTACGACCTCTCCACCGACCAGCACGACCGCAGGCGCCGCCTGCTCACCGAGCTCGGCCACACCTGATCCCCCTGCCGCCGGTCCCGGTCTTGTCCTCGACGGACAACTCATCTAGCGTTGAGTTCATCACTCGTTGAGTTGTTCGGAGGCCGTCGTGGACGCCGTCACCGTCACCGATCTCGTCGTGCACCGCGGTGCCCGACCGGTCCTGCACGAGGTGGGGTGCTCGGTCCCCTCCGGGCAGGTCACCGGTCTGCTCGGGCCCAGCGGCAGCGGCAAGAGCACCCTGCTGCGCGCCCTGGTCGGAGCCCAGCGGGTCCGGTCGGGCACCGTGACCGTGCTCGGCCACCCGGCCGGCTCGGCCGCGCTGCGCTCCCGGGTCGGGTACGTCACCCAGGCGCCCAGCGTCTACGCCGACCTCACCGTGCGGGAGAACGCCCGCCACTTCGCTGCGCTGTACGGCCGAGGTGCAGCGGCCGCCGATGCGGCGATCGCCGACGTCGGGCTGGCCGAGGCGGCCGGCCAGCTGGTCGGTGACCTCTCCGGCGGCCAGCGGGGCCGGGCGTCGCTGGCCTGCGCCCTGGTCGGCGAGCCGGAGCTGCTGGTGCTCGACGAGCCCACGGTCGGGCTGGACCCGGTGCTGCGGGTCGAGCTGTGGAGCCGGTTCCACGCCCTGGCCGCGGCCGGCACGACGTTGCTGGTCTCCAGCCACGTGATGGACGAGGCCGGTCGCTGCGACCGACTGCTCCTGCTGCGCGACGGGCGGCTGCTCAGCGACACCACCCCGGCCGAGCTGCGCGCCCGGACCGGCACCGACGACCTGGAGCAGGCCTTCCTCTCGCTGGTGCAGGAGGTGGCGGCATGACCACCGCCCTCTCCCCTCGGTTGACCTCCGCCACCGCCGGCCGGGTGCTCCGCCAGTTGCGGCACGACCACCGGACGGTGGCGATGCTGCTGGTGTTGCCCAGTGCCCTGCTCGGGTTGCTGTACCTGCTGTGGGCCGACGTGCCCACCGCACCCGGGCAGCCGGACACCTTCGACCGGGTCGGGCTGACCATGCTCGGGGTCTTCCCGTTCGTGGTCATGTTCCTGGTGACGAGCATCGCAATGCTGCGGGAACGCACCTCCGGCACGCTGGAGCGACTGCTCACCACCCCGCTCTCCCGGCTGGACCTGCTGCTCGGCTACGGCCTGGCCTTCGGGCTGGCCGCCGCCGCGCAGGCGGTGGTCACCGTGACGATCGCGACCACGGTCTACGACCTGGACGTCACCGGGTCGCTGTCCCTGGTCGTGCTCATCGCCGTCGTCGACGCGGCGCTCGGCGTGGCGCTCGGGCTGCTGGCCAGCGCGTTCGCCCGCAGCGAGTTCCAGGCCGTGCAGCTCATGCCGGTCGTCGTCCTCCCCCAGTTCTTCCTGTGCGGGCTGCTGGCGCCGCGGGACCAGCTGGCCGGCTGGCTGCAGGCGGTCAGCGACGTCCTGCCGCTGAGCTACGCCGTGTCGGCCCTCCAGGAGGTGGGCGCCTCCCCAGAGGCGACGGGCACCATGTGGGTCGACGTCGGTGTGGTGGCCGGCGCGACGCTGCTGGCCCTGGGGCTCGCCGCGGCCACCCTGCGGAGGAGGACCAGCTGAGCGACCCGGCAGCACGACCACGGCGCACCCGCCCGACCGGACGTCGTCCGGGCAACCCCGACACCCGGGAGGCGGTGCTCGCCGCAGCGCGGGCCGCCTTCGCCGAGCGTGGGTTCGACGGCGCCTCGATCCGGGTGATCGCCACGGCGGCGGGGGTCGACCCGGCGCTGGTGCACCACTACTTCGGCAGCAAGGACAAGCTCTTCCTCGCCGCCATCGAGGCACCGGCCGACCCCGAGGAGCTGCTGCCCGAGCTGCTCGCCGGCGGGACGGCGGACCTCGGCGCCAGCGTCGTCCGGCTGCTGCTGCAGGTGTGGGACGGCCCCGGCCGGGCGGCCGGGCTCGCCCTGGTCCGGTCGGCCGTGACGAACGAGTGGACCGCGCGGCTGCTCCGGGAGTTCCTGGTCTCCCAGGTGCTGCGCCGGGTGGTCGGCACGCTGGGACTGCCCCGCGCCGAGGGCGAGGCGCGGGGCTCGCTGGTCGCCTCCCAGCTGATCGGGGTGGTGATGGCCCGCTACGTGCTGCGGGTGGAGCCCCTGGCGTCGGCGTCGGCGGAGGAGCTGGTGGCCGCCGTCGGGCCCACGGTCCAGCGGTACCTGACCGGTGACGTCGACCTCCCCGGGGTCGTTGCACCCACCACCTAGGCTCTCGCCTCGATGACCAGCGACGACGGCTCCTCTGCCGGCTCGGACGGGCTCTCCACCGCGCCGGACGCGCCGCCGGCCGCCGTCTGCCGGCGGGTCCGGAAGACCTACCGGACGGCGACGGAGTCGGTGACCGCGCTGGACGACGTCACCGTGGACATCCCGCGGGCACAGGTGACCGTGGTCGTCGGCCCCTCGGGTTCGGGCAAGTCCTCGCTGCTGCGGCTGCTGGCCTGCATCGACTCCCCCGACGGCGGGGAGGTGCTCATCGCCGGCCAGCGGGTCGACCGGCTGGGTGCCCGGGCCCGCCGGGCGCTGCGGCAACGGCAGGTCGCCTACCTCTTCCAGCGCCCCGGCGAGAACCTGCTCCCCTACCTGGACGCCGTCGCCCAGGTCCGGCTGGCCGCGTCCCTGCGGGGCGCCCCGGTCACCGTGGCCGCGGCGCTCGCCCTGCTCGACCGGCTGGGGCTGCGCGAGCGCGCCGACCACCACCCCGCGCAGCTGTCCGGCGGGGAGCAGCAGCGCCTGGCGGTGGCCTGCGGCGTCGTCGGGGACCCGGCGCTGGTCGTCGCCGACGAGCCCACGGCCGAGCTGGACACCGCGGCCGCCGAGCGGGTCCTCGTCGCGATGGAGGACCTCGCCGCCGCCGGGGTGGGGTTCGTCATCTCCTCGCACGACCCGCGGGTGATGGCGATCGCCGACGGCTTCATCCGGCTGGACCACGGCCGGCTGGTCACCTCGTGAACGCGCGGCTGCAGCCGGCCGGTGGGTTCACCGGCACGGGGCTGGTCAAGCGGTTCCGGCGTGGTGCGGAGACCGTCTCGGCGCTGGCCGGGGTCGGCCTGGACGTCGGCTCCGGGGAGCTCGTCGCCCTGGTCGGCCCCTCCGGGTCCGGGAAGAGCACCCTGCTCGCGCTGCTGTGCGGTTGGGAGACCGCCGACGAGGGCGAGCTCGCGTACCTCGGCCCGCTCGCGGGACGCCGTCCCGAGGGCTTCGGCTGGCGGGACCTGGCGCTGGTGCCCCAGGCGCTCGGGCTGGTCGCCGACCTCAGCCTGGCCGACAACGTCCTGCTGCCCGCCCGGCTGAGCGGCACGCTCGCGGCCGAGGAGACCCGCGCCAGGTCGCTGCTGACCGCCTTCGGGGTCGACCACCTCGCCGACCGCTACCCGCACCAGGCCTCCCTCGGCGAGCAGCAGCGGGTCGCCGTCGCCCGCGCGCTGCTGCTGCGCCCGGCGGTGCTGCTGGCCGACGAGCCCACCGCGCACCAGGACCGCGGCCACGCCGACCGGCTGCTCGACGCCGTCACCGACGCGGCCCGCGAGGGTTCGGCGGTGCTCATCGCCACCCACGACGAGATCGCCTGGGCCCGCGCCGACCGGGTGCTGTCCATGCGCGACGGCGTGGTCACCGAGGGCGTCCCGTCGTGAGCCGGCCACCGCTGTGGCGCCTGGCGCCGTGGAGCCGGGCACCGTGGCTCGGGCTGCGGCAGCCGGCCGCGGTCATCGCCGTGCTGGTGACCTCGGCGATCCTGGCCTGCGCGGTCGCCTCCGCCCCGCTCTTCCTCTCCTCGGCCCGCTCGGCCGCCCTGCAGCAGCAGCTCTCCCAGCGCTGCGACGAGGTGGCCCGTCCGCAGACCGGCGTCCAGTCGGCTCTCGTGGACGAGCAGCTCCAGCCGCTGGACGGCGGGGACGGCAGCACCCGGCCGGAGCTCGACGGTTCCCTGCTCCAGGCCTGGGCGGACGCCGGGCTGGAGGCCGAGCCGGTGCTGGCCACGGCCGGGATCGGCTCGTCCTCCCCGGGCTCCCTCGGCGCCCTCGCCCGCGGCCCGGACGGCGCTGCCCTGTCGCAGCCGGTCACCCTCTTCCACCGCCCGACCGCGCTGGACAACGTCGAGGTGGTCGAGGCCGGAAACGGATCAGGAGTCTGGGTGCCGGCGAGCGTCGCCGAGCAGGACGGCCTCGCGATCGGGGACCAGCTCGCCTTCGGCACCCAGCAGGCACCGGTCGCCGGCATCTACCAGGACCTGGCCGTCGCCAACCCCGACGACCCCTACTGGTGCGACTACCGGCTGCTGTTCTCCAACGAGGCCTCCGCGAATCGGGCCCCACCGGCGATGCTGCTGGTCACCGACGAGAGCACGTTCTACCGGCTCGCCACTGCCGCGGCCGGCTGGGCCGCCCGGCTCCAGCAGGTGCCGGTGGACGCTGCGTCGCTGTCGGTCAGCGACGTGCGCCGTCAGCAGGACGTCCAGCAACGGATCACCGCGGGCACCCGCCTGCCGCTGGCGTGGGATCCAGGGGTCCGTGCGGTCGCCGTGCCCAACGACCGGCTGCCCGACGTGCTGGAGCGTGCCGGGCTGATCGAGTCCGGGCTGCGCGGCCCGGTCGTCCCGGTCGCGGTGGCCGGTGCACTGCTCGCCCTGGTGCTGGTGGCCTCCGCCGGCAGCTTCTGGGCCGACCGGCGGGCCACCGAGGTGCGACTGCTCGCCGCCCGCGGGGTCGGCCCGGTGCCGCTGGCCGGCAAGGCCGCGCTGGAGCTGGGGCTGCCCGCGCTGGCCGGTGCGGCCCTCGGCTGGGCGGCGTCCCGGGTGCTGATCACCGGCCTCGGCCCCGCCGACGACCTCGACCCCTCGGCCACCTCCGCCGCCGCCTGGGCCGGGGTCGCCGCCTTCGTGGTCGGCCTGGGCGCCGCCTCGGCCGTGGCCGGGCTGCGGGCCCGCGGCACCGCGGAGCGACCGCTCGGGGCTGCCCCGCGGTGGCCGGCCCGGGTGCCGTGGGAGCTGGCCCTGCTGCTCGGCGCCGCGTGGTGCTGGCTGCTGCTGCAGTCGCGGGACGCGGTGGTCAGCGTGGCCTACGTGGCCCAGGTCAACGGGCTGCTGGTCGCCTTCCCGCTGCTGGCGATCGCCGGCGCCGCCGTCCTGCTCGGCCGGGGGGTCACCGCGCTGCTGCCTCGGTTGCGCCGCTGGGCCGGCCGCCGCTCCCCCGCCGTCTTCCTGGCCGTCAACCGGCTCACCGCGGCTCGGCTGGCCACCGCCACCCTGCTGGTCGCGGTCACCCTCCCGGTCGCCGTGCTGGGCTACACCGCGACGCTGACCGCCAGTTCGCAGACCACCCTGGACGCCAAGGTCGGGGTGCAGATCGGCGCGGCCGCAGCGGCCACCACGGTCACCCGGTTCGAGGTGACCCCGGCGCTGGAGGCGGCCGGCACCTACGTCGTCCGCTACGACGCCAGCGCCGCGGCCGGTGACGACGGGCGGACGGACGTCCAGGTGCTGGCCGTCGACCCCGACGACTTCGCCGACACCGCCTTCTGGGACGGCTCCTTCGCCGACCGCCCGCTCGCCGAGCTGCTGGCCGCGCTGACCGGACCGGAGGTCGACGGGCGGCTGCCGGTGGTCGCCGCCGGGCTCCCGGCCGGCGACCCCGACCTCCGGCTGGGCAGCACGGCGGTGCCGGCGGAGGTGACCGCCACCGCGCGGGTGCTGCCCGGCCGCCGCAGCGACGACCCGGTCGTGCTGGTCGCGGCCGACCGGCTGCCGGAGATCACCCGGAACGCCGGGGCCGCGCCCGCCGCCGAGCTCTGGACGAACGGCGACCTCGGCGCCGGGGTCGACGCCCTGACCGACGCCGGCGCGCAGAACATCCGGCTGCTCACCCCCGACGGGGTGCAGGAGAGCGCCAACTTCCTGGGCATCACCTGGACCTTCGGCTACCTCTCCGCGCTCGCCGTCTTCGTCGGGGTGATCGCCGTCGGCGGGCTGTTGCTGTACCTGGAGGCCCGTTCGCGCAGCCGCGTGTCCGGCTACGTGATGGCCCGCCGGCTGGGGCTGTCCCGAGGCGCGCACCTGCGCTCGCTGCTCGTCGAGCTGGTCGGGGTCGCGGTCGCCGGGCTGCTGCTCGGGGCCGTGCTGGCCGCCGGGGCGGTGGCGCTGGTGTACCGCCGGCTGGACGTCGACCTGGTGCGCCCGCCCACGCCGCTGCTGGACGTCCCCTGGTCGGCGATCGCCGGGACGGCGGTGGCCACCGTCGTCGTCGCCGCGCTCGCGGCGCTGTACGCCCAGCGGGCCGCCGACCGGCCCGACCCGGCGAGCGTGCTCCGCGAGGACGCGTGAGTCAGCCGCGCGGCGCCCGGGCGAGCTGGCGGCTCTGGGCGACCAGCCGACCGGTGGAGTCCCAGATCCGGTAGTCCTCGTCCAGCCAGCCGCCGGCGATCTCGTTCGCCCGCGCCTCGACCAGGCACCAGCCCGGTGCCGGCACCGCGCGGACGAGCACCTGCAGCTGCACCGTGGGCGCCCAGCCGAACACCCCGATCGCCCAGGACGTCGGCGGCAGGGCGTCCGCGAAGGTCACCAGTGCCAGCGGGTCCGGCTCGCGGCCGTCGGCGAAGCGCAGCCAGGCCCGCATCATCGGCTCCTCCGCCGGCTGCCCCAGCGCCCAGCCGGCGGTCAGCGGGTCCAGCCGGACGTCGACCCGCTGGGTGAGCCCCGGCACCGACACCGACGACGGCGCCAGGTGCGCGTTCTCGGCGATGGAGACGCAGTCCTGCACGGGGGTCGCGGCCGGCATCGGCGAGGAGAAGGTCGCGGCGTCGGCCGTGAGCGTCGCCGTCGTCGCCTGGACGGTCACCGCGGGCCCGGCGGCGTCGGCCAGGACCACGGCCGAGTGGGCCAGCGTCCGCCCGGCCGGTCCCGGGGTGACGGTCAGCGTCGCCGGTCCGGCCGCGGCGGCGTGCAGGTAGCTGGCCGACAGGGCGACCGGGTGGGCGTGCGGCGACTCGAGCACGGCGGCCCGCGCGGCGACGGCGAGCAGGTAGCCGCCGTTCAGGATCCCGCCACCCACGTCCCAGCCCGGGTCCAGCTCGGTGGTCAGGCCGCCCCCCTCGGTCCGGGCGACGGCGGTCGCGGTGTCGAAGGCGGAGCGGTGATCGGTCTGCGGCACGACGGACAGCGTGCCAGGCCCGCCACCGGCAGGACCGACCTCGTCCGTCGTCGGACTCAGCCGACGGGCCAGGTGGCCACCCGCTCGTAGCTCGGCTCAGGCCCGAGGCGGCTGCGCCACAGCACCACCTCGGGCACCGGCCAGACCGGGCCCCGGTACCCGGCGAGCCGTGCGGGCAGGTCGCCGTCGGCCGGCTGCCCGGGTCGCCACCGCCCCACGGTCAGGTGCGCCCGGAACGGCCGGTCCTCGACGGTCAGGCCGACGCGTCGAGCGGCGGCGGCCAGCCGGCCGGCGAGCGCGGTCAGCTCCGGCACGTCGCCGGCCAGCCCGGCCCAGCACACCGCCGGACGACGGCGCGACCCGAACCGGCCGGCACCGGCCAGCTGCAGGGACAGCGGCGGCGTGCCGGCGACCGCCGGGGTGACCGCCGCGCGCAGGGGTCCCAGCAGCGGGGCCGGCACCTCGCCGAGGAACACCAGGGTCAGGTGCCACCGGGAGGTCGGCGTCCAGCGGGGCGCGCCGGGGGCGGACCGCAGTGGCTGGAGCGCCCGGTCCAGATCAGCCGTGGCGGCAGCCGGCGGGTCGACGGCGAGGAAGAGCCGGCCGGCCGAGGAGGGCCGGGGTGCCGACTCGGTCAGCCGGTCACCACCAGCCCGGCGGCCTCCAGGGCCCCGAGCAGCCGGATCCGCTCGAGCTCACGGACCTCCGGGGGCACGGCGGTCAGCTGCTGGGGCACCTCGAGCAGCACGGCGGCCTCCACGAGCAGGTCGTCGTAGGCGGCCAGCAGGCCACGACGCCGCTCCATCGGCATGCCCCCCGGGACCATGGCGAGTTCGCGGGCGAGCCGGCGCAGGTCGGCGGCGACCCGCTCCAGCGGCCGGCGCGGCCGGTCGACCGACCCGGTCGCGACCGGGTCGCGCGGCACCCGACGACCCGCGGGATGGGAACCGGTGGGGCGGCGGCGGGGCGGGAGTGCAGGCGGGAGGGGGGCCGCCGGGCGATCGACGGACTCGGTCACGGTCCGGGCACGGCGGCGGGCCGCGAGGTCGGCCTGCAGCTGGCCCGTCGCCCAGCGGAGCAGCAGGACGAGCAGGGCCACGCCCACGACCAGGAGGGCGACGGTGCCACCCAATTGCAGCAACGACGCCCCGACTTCCGCGGAGACAGACCCTCCCTCGGGCACGACCCGACGGTACGTCGCACATCCCGCTGTGACAATGCGAACGCTGAGCGCAACCGCGTCGCACACTCAGCGCTCATGGCCCCTTGGCGCAGCGTGAGGTGCTCAGTGCGGCTGATCGCGGGCGACCGGCTGCCCCGGGACCTGTTCGTCGGCCAGTGCGGCCAGCCCGGCGGCCCGGGTCGGCGTCGTGGCGGCCGCGACGTGCAGCTGCATGCTCGGCGGCCGGACGTGCAGCTCCAGCCGCACCTGGCGGCCCCGGGAGAGCACCGCACCGGCTGCGGCCGCCACCACCACCACGACCAGGCCGCCCCCGATGAAGCCCCAGGGCGCGCCGAATCGCTCGGAGATCCAGCCGATGAGCGGCGCACCGACCGGCGTCCCGCCCATGAAGCACATGAAGTAGAGCGCCAGCACCCGGCCGCGCATCTGCGGCTCCACCCCCAGCTGGACGAAGCTGTTGCAGGCCACGCTGAAGACCAGCGCCGCAGCACCGGTCGGGACGAGGGCGACGGCGAAGGCGTAGTAGTTGCCCATCAGCCCGCTCACGATCAGCAGCAGCCCGAAGGCGACCGCGGAGACGATGAGGAACCGCTGCAGCGGCCGGGCGCTGCGCCGGGTCGACAGCAGCGCACCGGACAGGGAGCCGACGGCGAAGGTGGTGGAGAGCAGCCCGAACGCCCCGGCGCCCAGGTCGAAGACCTCGCGGGCCATCAGCGCGATGGTGATCTGGGAGTTGAAGCCGAAGGTGCCCACGACGAAGGCCAACAGCATCGCCAGCTGCAGGTCCGGGTGCTGCCGGGTGTAGACCAGCGTCTCCCGCAGCTGCCCGCGCGAGCGGGCCACCGGGGTGCTGCGGCTCAGCTCCCCGACCCGCATCGCGGCCAGCGAGGCGATGGTGCAGGCGAACGTCGCGGCGTTGACCAGGAACGCCGGGGCGGTGTCCCCGCCCGAGACCGCGATCAGCGCCCCGGCCACTGCGGGCCCCACCAGCCGGGCACCGTTGAACACCGTGGAGTTGAGGCTGACGGCGTTGGCCAGCAGGTCCGAGCCGACCATCTCCGAGACGAACGACTGGCGCACCGGGACGTCGAGGGAGGAGACCACGCCCAGCCCCAGGGCCAGCAGGTAGACGTGCCACAGCGCGATCGAGTCGGTGACGACCAGCAGGCCCAGCCCCAGGGCGAGCACGCCCATGACGGCCTGGGTCAGCATCAGCACCCGGCGCTTGTCGTACCGGTCCGCCAGCACCCCGCCGTAGAAGCTGAAGAAGAGCGTCGGCCCGAACTGCAGGGCGGTGGTGATGCCCAGCGCGACACCGCTGTCCCCGGACAGCTGCAGCACCAGCCAGTCCTGGCCGATGCGCTGCATCCAGGTCCCGGTCTGGCTGACCAGGTTGGCCGAGACGTAGAGCCGGAAGTTGCGGACGCGCAACGCCCGGAACATCCCGGCGCGGGGAGCGGGGTCAGGAGCCGTCGAGGTCACCCACTGGCGAGCTTCTCCATGATCACCGCGGCCTCGCGGAGCACGTCGCGGTCCTCGGCCGACAGCTCTTGGAGCCGACCGGCCAGCCACGCTTCGCGGGCCCGGACCTCCTCGTTCAGGAGCTCCTCGGCCGCTGCGGTCAGGTCGATGACCACCTGCCGGCCGTCGGTGGGATGGGGCGTGCGGGTGACCAGACCACGGGACTCCAGCGCGACGACCACCCGGGTCATCGACGGCGGCTGCACCCGCTCGTGCGCCGCCAGCTCGCCCGGGCTCATCGCGCCGTGCCGCTTGAGGGTCGACAGGGCGGCGAGGTGGGTCAGCGTCACCGAGGTGTCCACCCGCTGGTTGCGCAGCCGCCGGGAGAACCGCATGACCGCCAGTCGCAGGTCGTGGGCGAGCGCTGCGGTGTCCAGCGTCGTCCGAGCCACGTCTTCCACCTTAACCGGAGTAGAAAGCCTGCCTAACGAAGTCCGTCGGGACTCCCCCTTCAGAGCAGCTGCTGGATCGGGTCGAGCGCGAAGTAGACGACGAAGACGGCGGCCACCACCCACATGAGCGGGTGCACGTCACGGCGGCGGCCGACCGCCAGCCGCAGGAGCACGAAGCTGACCACCCCGGCGCCGATGCCGTTGGTGATCGAGTAGGTGAACGGCATCAGCGCGATCGTCAGGAACGCGGGGATGACCAGCGACATGTCGTCCCACGAGAGGTCGCGGATCTGGCTGATCAGCATGGCGCCCACGATCACCAGCACCGGCGCCGCCGCCTCGGAGGGCACCACCTGCACCAGCGGGGTGAAGAACGCGGCCACCAGGAAGACGACACCGGTGACGACGCTGGCCAGGCCGGTGCGGGCGCCGTCCCCGACGCCGGCGGCGCTCTCGATGTAGGTGGTGTTCGAGGAGATGCTGGAGGCCCCGCCGGCGGCGGCGGCGAGCGAGTCGACCAGCAGGACCGGCTGGGAGCGCGGCAGGTTGCGGTCCTCGTCGAGCAGGTCACCCTCGGCGCCCACCGCCGTCACGGTCCCGACGGTGTCGAAGAAGTCCGCGATCATGATCGAGAAGACGATGAGGAGGGCGGCGAGGACGCCGATCCGCTCGAAGCCGCCGAACAGCGAGAAGTTGCCGATCAGCGAGAGGTCGGGCAGGCCGAACCAGTCGCCGGGCCACGACGGCACCTGCAGCGCCCAGCCACGCGGGTCCAGCTCGTTGCCGTCGGGGCCCACTCGCGGACCGACGTCGGCGATCGCCTCGACGACGATGGCGAACACCGTCGTGATCACGATGCCCAGGAGCAGGCCGCCCCGGACCTTGCGGACGACCAGCACGCTGGTGAGCAGCAGGCCGACGACGAAGGTGAGCATCGGCCACCCCGCCAACTGGCCACCGACACCGAAGCTGATCAGTGGGGCCCCGGGCCGGATGACCCCGGCGTCGGACAGCCCGATGATGGTCAGGAAGAAGCCGATGCCGACGGCGATGGCGATCTTCAGCTGGGCCGGGATCGCCTCGAACACCGCCTTCCGGAAGCCGGTGAGCACCAGCACGGTGATGAGCAGGCCCTCGAGCACGACCAGCCCCATCACCTCGGGCCAGGTGAGCTGGGTGGCCGCGTAGACGGCGACGATCGCGTTGATGCCCAGGCCGGTGGCCAGCGCGAACGGGTAGCGGCCGACGATGCCCATCGCGATGGTCAGCACACCGGCGACGAAGGCGGTGACGGCGGCGACCGAGGCGAACGGCAGGGTGTTCCCGTTCACGTCCGCGCCGGACAGGATGATCGGGTTCAGGACGACGATGTAGGCCATCGCGAAGAACGTCGTGAACCCACCGCGCACCTCGCGGCCGACCGTGGACCGGCGCTCGGTGATCGAGAAGTACCGGTCCAGCCCGTTCTTGGGGCGCACCTTCGGCCCGGGGCTGCGCCGCGGGCCGGTCACGACCTCGGCGGGCGTCCCGGCCGGCGCCCCGCCGAACGCGGTCGCACCGGTGCCGCCGACGACCTTGCGGGCACGGTTGCGTGACTTGTCGGGCATGGGTGGACCCCCGGGGACGGCGACCGGCACGGCTCCGGCGGGGTCGACGTCCCCGCAGGCCGCCCGGTGCGGTGGCATCGAGCGGCGACAGCGTGCCACACCGCTCGGGCGCGTCGGGCGGACCACCGTCCCGACCTGCGGCGCAGCGGCCTAGGGTCGGGGCGTGCCCGCTCCGACCCGGCCCTCGCCGCCGCCCCTGCAGGTCGACACGGTGCGGGTGGTCCTTGCCGGTACCGCCCTGTGGGCGATCGCCCTGGTGGTGCTGCTCTTCCTCGGCGACCGGGTCGACCCGGTCTGGACCTGGACCTGCGTGGCCGGCGTCGTGCTGCCCGGCCTCGGTCTGTTGATCATGCGCTGGCAGGGCCAACGCTGACCCCCCAGCTCAGATGACGTCGAAGTCCGCGGTGTCGTAGCGGGCCGTGGGGGTGAACTCAGCCGGCTCGCCGTCGGTGCGCTCCAGGCTGGCCTGGCTGTGCGCACCGCAGCCGTAGTCGGCGGTGACGACGTGCCCGTCGGCCGGGGAGTAGGCGTTGCTGCACGCCCCGAGCGACAGGCGGAGCGAGCCGGCCAGCGGCAGGTAGAAGCCGCAGGTCGCGCACGGACCAGGGGCGTGCCGGGCCATCGACGAGCGCGGCCCGAAGTCCCCGTCGCGCCAGCGCTGCGCCGCCTCGATGCGCCCCTCGGGGGAGAGCACCCGCTCCCGGCCGATGCCCAGCTCCTCGGCGACGATGCGGCCGGCCGGGTCCTCGGCGGAGTCGTCGTCAGCCAGGTACGCGGGCACCAGTCGGGCGTCGTCCTCGGTGGAGGGCAGCACGTCGCCCACCGACAGGTCCCCGGGGCGCAGCCGCTCGTGCCACGGCACCCAGGCCGGCGCGAGGAGCGCCGAGTCGCCCGGCAGCAGCACCACCTCGTCGAGGGTGACCTCGTCCGCGCCGGGAACGGCGGCCAGCGTCACGGCCCAGTGCCACCCCGTGTAGCCGGGGAGGGTGGCGGCGAAGGAGTGCGTGCCGACGACGCCGAGCGCCGGGTCGGCCTGCTCCGCCAGCGCCTCCGGGGTCACCCCCAGGTGCTCACCGACCGCCGCCGGGTCACCGGCCACCTCGACCGCGGCGGCCCGGGCCTGCTCGACCGCAGCGGCCAGCACCTCGTCGGGAGAGGGGCCAGGGGACGCGGCGGTGGGAGCTGAGTCGGACACGTCCCCCATTGTCGCCGATGACGGCAAGGCCGTCCCGGCCAGGGAGGGTCCTTCCGCCCCGCCGGGCGCACAGGCGACTGCGGCACCATGGGCGCGTGCCCGCCTCCCCCACCCCGCGCGCGCCCGACGGCGGCTGCGGTCGGCACGAGGCGGCCGGGGACACCGGGTCCAGACCGCACCGCCGGGTCATCCGCACCGCCGATCAGGAGGCAACGACGTGAACGGCGCAGGACGAGCATCGGGGACGGCACTGCTGAGCGGGGTGCTGCTGCTCGCCGGGTGCGGGGACTCCGGCGGAGCCGCTGCCGGCCGGGACCCCGGCGGTGGCGAGGCCGTCCCCTCGATCACGGTGCAGGCCGGAGGGGACGAGATCACCGTCGACCCGACCCAGTACTGCCTGGACGGGGAGGGGCAGCGCTACCGGACCGATCCCACGTACGTGGAGGTCGCGCCGGACACCGAGATCGTGCTGCAGGTGCCCGACGTGGTGGCCGATGCCGGCTGGAGCGTCCAGGTGTTCGACGAGCAGCTCGAGGAGCGGATCGGCGAGATCGACGTGCCGGCGGGCACCACCGTGTTCGACGAGATCAACACCTCCGACGTCGTGCCCCCGACCTACTACCTGGTGGTCGTGGAGGACGCCGACCCCGACGCCTGCTCCGGGTTGTCCGGTGCCTGGCCGGTGGGGTTCATCCGCGCCGACGGCGTCGCCGGGACGACCACCAGCCCGACCGGCTGACGGCCCCGCTGCGAGCCGGCGAGTGGCGGCGGGCTCGTCAGGCGTCGAGGTCGGCGGCGACCGCGCGGAGCACCGCAGCGACCTTGCGGGCCGTCGGCTTGTCGGGGTGGCGCCCGTGCCGCATGCCCTCGGAGACGTCGTCCAGCAGCTTGATCAGGTCCTCGAGGATCGGCACCATGTCGTCGGGCTTCTTGCGGGCGCCGGCGACCGCGGACGGCAGCGGGTCGAGCACCTGCACCTGCAGCGCCTGGTCACCCCGGCGGCCCTGGACGATGCCGAACTCCACGCGCTGGCCGGGCTTGAGCTCGGTGGTGCCGGCGGGGAGCGCGTCCTTGTGCACGAACACGTCGGGCCCGCCGTCGTGTGCCAGGAAGCCGAAGCCCTTCTCCGGGTTGAACCACTTCACCTTGCCGCTGGGCACGTCGATCCCTCAGTCAGTCGTTCCGGGTCCCGGCCGTCGCGGCCGGTGGCTTCGGCAGCCGCGAGGGGCCGCCCACTGGCCAGGTTAACCGCGCTCGCCCACCCCGCAGCCACTGCTCTCCGGGTCGGGAGGCCGGCGGTCTAGGCGAAGCGGTGCGCGGCTTCCGCCTGCAGACCCAGCTCCTCGATCGACACCTGGCGCATCTCGACCTTGCGCACCTTGCCGGTCACCGTCATCGGGAACGCGTCGACGACCTTCACGTACCGGGGCACCTTGTAGTGGGCCAGCTTGCCGGCGCAGAAGGCCCGCAGCCCCTCCGCGGTGAGTGGCTCCGCCCCGGGGCGCAGCCGCACCCAGGCCATCAGCTCCTCACCGAACCGTGCGTCCGGGACGCCGATCACCTGGGCCTCGACGACGTCGGCGTGGGTGAAGAGGAACTCCTCGATCTCCCGCGGGTACACGTTCTCCCCGCCGCGGATGACCATGTCCTTGATCCGGCCGACGATGTTGAGGTAGCCGGCGTCGTCCATCACGGCGAGGTCGCCGGTGTGCATCCACCGGGCGGCGTCCAGCACCTCGGCGGTCTTCTCCGGCTCGCCCCAGTAGCCCAGCATCACCGAGTACCCACGGGTGCAGAACTCGCCGGACTCCCCGCGCGGGACGGTCAGCCCGGTCCGGGGGTCGACCACCTTGACCTCCAGGTGCGGGTGCACCCGCCCGACGGTCGACGTCCGCCGCTCGAGGTCGTCGTCGGCGCCGGTCTGCGTGGAGACCGGTGAGGTCTCGGTCATGCCGTAGCAGATGGTCACCTCGGCCATCTCCATCTCGTCGACCACCCGCTTCATCACCTCGACCGGGCACGGCGAGCCGGCCATGATCCCGGTGCGCAGGCTGGACAGGTCGTAGGAGGCGAAGTCCGGCAGCGCCAGCTCGGCGATGAACATGGTGGGGACGCCGTAGAGCGAGGTGCACCGCTCCTCCTGCACCGCGCGCAGGGTCGCCGCGGGGTCGAACCCGGGCGCCGGGATGACCATCGTCGCCCCGTGCGAGGTGCAACCGAGGTTGCCCATCCCCATGCCGAAGCAGTGGTAGTAGGGCACCGGGATGCAGACCCGGTCGGCCTCGGTGTAGCCGCAGCCCTCACCGACGAAGAACCCGTTGTTGAGCAGGTTGTGGTGGGTGAGCGTGGCGCCCTTGGGGAACCCCGTCGTCCCGGAGGTGTACTGGATGTTGATCGGGTCGTCCGGTGAGAGCTGCGCCGCCCGCTCGACGAGCCGGGCGCGGTCGCCCGCCCGGCCGGTGTCCAGCAGCTGCTGCCACTGCGGGTCACCGAGGAAGACGACCTCGCGCAGCCCGGGGCAGTCCGCGCGGACCTCGTCGACCATCGCGCGGTAGTCGCTGCCCTTGAACTCCGGCGCGGCCACCAGGACCGAGACGCCCGACTGGCGCAGCACGTAGGACAGCTCGTGGGTGCGGTAGGCGGGGTTGATGTTGACCAGGACGGCGCCGAGCTTCGCCGTCCCGTACTGCACGAAGACCCACTCGGCGCAGTTCGGCGCCCAGATGCCGACCCGGTCGCCCTGCTGCACGCCGAGGGCGTCGAGGCCGAGCGCGCAGGCGTCGACCTCCGCGACCAGCTCGGGATAGGTCCAGCGCCGGCCCGTGGCGCACTCGACGAGCGCCTCGTGGTCGCCCACCCGCGCTGCCGTCCGGTCGAGGTCGCCCCCGATCGTGTCGCCCAGCAGGGGCACCGTGGAGGTGCCGCTGCTGTAGGACGGCAGCGCGGGCGCCGTCACCTGCCCTCGCCCGCCATCAGGCCGGCCCGGTTCGGCTTGTCCACCGGGTGGGCGTAACGCAGCCGCTCCGGCGGGAGCGGGAAGGCGTGGTCCTCACCGAACGGAGAGAGGCCACCGGCCATCTCGCTGACCAGCTCGGTCACCGGCGGACCGTCACCGGCCGACTGCCCCCAGGTGGGCTCGACCAGGTGAGCGTGCTTCGCCTTGCGCTTGGACATGACGCCTCCAGTTGCTCTGCCGGGCCAGGGAGTGCTGCCCGGGTGTCTCGTCCGCCATCTTCCCGTGTGACACCCGACTCACGCACGCCGCGGGGGCACCGTGTCGCTGGGAGGGGTCACCGCCGGTCGGCCCGCCGGGCGCCGTAGACCGTGCCGGCGCTGTCGGCGGTCAGCAGCCACTCCCGCGGGGAGGCCTCGGCGTAGCGCACCTCGGCACCGTCCAGCCGCTGCACGGCCCGGGTGCGCCAGACTGCCGTGGACACCAGCTGCATCCGCAGCGGCTCGTCGGTCAGCTCGTCGTACCCGGCCGGCTCGACCTGCAGCAGCGCCGGACCGGCGATCCGCAACCGCCCGTGCTGCCACGGCTCGCGGGCCAGGGCGGCGGTCCAGCGGCGGGCGCGCAGCCAGGCGCCCAGCCCGATGACGGCCACGACGACCCCGCCCACGACGAGCAGCACGGCCATCAGGCCGGCGAACGGCGGCCGGGCACCGCCGTCGGCGGTGATCCGGACGACGGCGGCCCCCAGCAGCCACCCCAGGACGACGGCGACCACGCCACCGACCAGCCAGCGCAGTGCGCCGGCCCGGAGCGCGGCCAGGTCGGTGCGGGTCTGCGGGTCGTCGAGGGCGGGCACCCCGGGATGGTGACAGAGCCCGGCCGCCCGAGCAGGCACGCCGGCCCGCGACGTAGCGTGGAGCGGATGCCCCCGGACCAGCCCGCCACGCTCGCCGCCTGGCTGCGCACCCGCACCGACGAGCAGCTGGGCGCCCTCCTGGTGGCCCGGCCCGACGTCGCACGCCCGGCGCCCTCCGACGTGGTGGGGCTGGCGACCCGGCTCGCGGTGCCCGTCTCGGTCGACCGTGCGCTCGACGAGCTGGACGCGGCGACCCTGCAGGTGCTGGACGCGCTGCTGCTCTCCCCCACCGACGGCGTCCCGCGCACCGAGCTGCCCGGGCTGCTGCCCGACGTCCCGGCCGGGGTGGTCGACGCCGCGGTCGAGACGCTGACCACCCGGGCGTTGCTGTGGGGCGACGACGACCTGCACGCGCCCGAGCCGGTGCGCCGGGCGGTCCGCTACCCCGCCGGGCTCGGCCGCCGGGCCACCGACCTCCGGGTCTCCCTCCCCCGCGACCTGCCCGGCACGCTGGCCGACCTGGCCCCCGACGAGCGCACGGTGCTCGATCGGCTGGCCGGCGAGCGCCCGGTCGGCCACCTCCCCGACACCACCGCCGGGTCGCTGAGCCCGGCCCGCCGGCTGCTGCAGGCCGGGTTGCTGGCCCGGATCGACGCGGTGAACGTGGAGCTGCCCCGCGAGATCGGCCTGGCGCTGCGCGGCGACCGCCCGCTCGGCCCGCCGCGGCTGCGGCCCGAGCCGGAGGTCAGCGAGCGCGACCCGGCGATCGCCGACCGGCAGGCCGCAGGTGCCGTGCTCGAGGTGCTCAGCCGGGTGAACGACGTGCTCACCGCGCTGGAGGAGGAGCCGGCCGGGCTGCTGCGCAGCGGCGGGCTGGGCGTGCGGGACCAGAAGCGGTTGGCCAAGGAGCTGCGCATCGGCGAGGCCGACCTCGCCTTCCTGGTCGAGGTCGCGCACGCCGCCGGCCTGCTGGACGTCGGTGGCGCGCAGCGCGACGAGTGGCTGCCCACCCGCGGGTACGACGCGTGGCGGGAGCAGGACCTCGCCGACCGGTGGGCGCTGCTCGCCGCCGGCTGGCTGGCCAGCGTCCGGCTGATCTCGCTGGTGGGCCAGCGCGACGCGGCCGGCAAGGCGGTCAACGTGCTCTCCCCCGACGTCGTCCGGCAGACCGCGCCCACGCTGCGGCGCTCGGCGCTGGGCGTGCTGGCCGAGTTCCCGCCCGGGCAGGGCCTCACCTCACCGGAGCTGGTGGCGCTGCTGCGCTGGCGCACCCCGCGGCGGGCCGACCGGCTGGCTCCGGTGCCCGACCTGCTCGCCGAGGCCGAGCGCCTGGGGGTGCTGGTCGGCGGCGTGCTCAGCAGCGGCGGGCGCGGCCTGCTCACCGGCGGGGAGGACGCCGCTGCCGACGCGATGCGCGGGCTGCTGCCGGCCCCGGTCGACCACGTGCTCGCCCAGCCCGACCTGTCGCTGATCGCCCCCGGGCCACTGGTGGCCGACCTGGCCGGCACGCTCGCCGTCGTCGCCGACGTCGAGTCCTCGGGCGGCGCCACGGTCTACCGCGTCTCCGACGGCAGCATCCGGCGGGCGCTGGACGCCGGCTGGTCGGCCGGCGAGCTGCACGACTTCTTCACCCGGGCCTCCCGCACGCCGGTGCCGCAGGCGCTGGAGTTCCTGATCGACGACGTGGCCCGCCAGCACGGCCGGCTGCGGGTGGGCGCGATCGAGTGCTACGTCCGCTCCGACGACCACGGCCTGGTCTCCCAGGTGCTCAGCGACCGGCGGACCGCGGGCGCGGAGCTGCGCCGGCTGGCCCCGGGGGTGCTGGTCAGCGGGCTCGGGGCCGACGAGGTGCTCACCGTGCTGCGGACGGCGGGGTACGCACCGGCCGGGGAGTCCTCCGGTGGTGCGGTGCTGACCCGGCCGAAGGCCCCACCGCGGGCGGCCGGTCGCCGTCCCGGCGCGGCTGCGGCGATCGCCCCCCGCCCGCTCGCACCCGACGACGTCGCGGCGACCGTGCGGGAGATCCGGGCCGGGGACAGCGCCCTCGCCGCCCGCCGCACCGAGCCGGTGCGTCAGGTGCCCGGGGTGACGACCGCGAGCACGCTGGAGCTGCTGAGCCGGGCGGTGCGCGACGGCGTGCCGGTCTGGCTCGGCTACGTCGACGCCCAGGGCAGCGGCAGCCAGCGGATGGTCCAGCCGGTCTCGCTGGCCGGTGGCTTCCTGCAGGGGTTCGACGAGGGGCGCGGGGAGAGCCGCACCTTCGCCGTCCACCGGATCACCTCCGTCGCCCTGGCCGATGCCGAGGACGCCGCCGCGCCGTCCTGATCTCTGTTCCCTTGATCGGGTGAGTCCGGGATGATCAAGCATCCGCCCGGCGTTGCGCGGATCGGTTGGCGTGTGCAACCAGCTGCCGGGCAGCAGATCCCGGTCCTCCGCTGGTTGCCGCCAGGGTTGAGGAGCGCGGAGATGACGAGGCAGCGAACGGTGGCCGATCGGCTGGCGGCGGCACTGGGAGCGGTGCTGGGGACGACGCAGCCACCCCTGCGCCTGCGCGGGTGGGACGGCTCCCTGGCCGGGCCGCCCGGTGCCCCGGTGCTGGCGATCCGCTCCCGGCGGGCGCTGCGCCGGCTGGCCTGGTCGCCCGGCCAGCTGGGCCTGGCCCGCGGCTACGTCGGCGGGGACATCGACATCGAGGGCGACGTCTTCGCCACCTTCGCCGCCCTGCGCTCGGCCGGCCGGCTGGCCGAGACCGGCCCGATGGCCCCGCCGACCTGGCGCGAGCGGCTCCGGCTGCTCGGCGCCGCGCTGCAGCTGGGCGCCATCGGCCCCGAGCCGGCGCCGCCGGCCGAGGAGATCGACCTGGGTCGGGCCGGCCGGCGCCACTCCCGGGCCCGTGACGCGGCGGCGATCTCCCACCACTACGACGTGGGCAACGACTTCTACTCCCTCGTCCTGGGCCCCTCGATGGTCTACTCCTGCGCCGTCTGGGAGACCCCGGAGACCGGCCTGGACGCCGCCCAGGAGGCCAAGCTCGACCTCATCTGCCGCAAGCTCGGCCTGACGCCGGGGTCGCGGCTGCTCGACGTCGGCTGCGGGTGGGGCTCGATGGCCATCCACGCCGCACAGCGGTACGGCGTCGACGTCGTGGGGATCACCCTGTCGGAGGAGCAGGCCCGGATGGCCCGCAAGCGGGTCGCCGAGGCCGGCCTGACCGACCGGATCGACATCCGGGTGCAGGACTACCGGGCCGTGGACGACGAGCCGTTCGACGCGATCAGCTCGATCGGCATGGCCGAGCACGTCGGCCGGGCACAGATGCCCGAGTACGTCGCGACGCTGAGTGCGCTGCTGCGCCCGGGCGGCCGGCTGCTCAACCACGCGATCAACTGGAACGCCGGCACGACCACCCCCGACCCGGACACCTTCATCGCCCGCTACGTCTTCCCCGACGGGGAGCTGCTGGGGCTGGGCGAGACGGTGGGCCTGCTGGAGTCGCCGGACCTCGAGGTGCTCGACGTCGAGGCGCTGCGCCAGCACTACGCGCTCACCCTGCGGGCCTGGGTGCAGCTGCTGGAGCAGAACTGGCACGCCGCCGTCGCCGCCTCCAGCGAGGGCCGGGCCCGGGTGTGGCGGCTCTACATGGCCGCCTGCGCGCTCGCCTTCGAGGCCGGCGACATGGGCGTCAACCAGGTGCTGCTGCAGAAGACCGGCGGCGACCAGCCGCCGCTGCGACGCACCGCCTGGGTCTGACCGGGGCGGATCGCACGCTCTCCGTGCGCTCTGCACGTGCTGCACCGCGTGCGAAGGACCCGGAGAGCGTGCAATGCGGCCCACATCCCGGCGCGGAAGGGGACCTCGTCCTCCGGCGTTACCGTGGACAGTCCGGCGCGCACGTCTGCGCCGGAGCCCCCGAACAGAGGATGCGCACCCGTGAGCGAGCTCGCGAGCTCAGCGACAAGCACAGCAGTGCCGCGAACGCGGACGACGAGCGCCAGCGAGGAGCTCAAGTGAGTGACGGCCCCCTGATCGTCCAGTCGGACAAGACCCTGCTGCTCGAGGTCGACCACCCGTCGTCCAAGGAGTGCCGGGCGGCGATCGCCCCGTTCGCCGAGCTGGAGCGCTCCCCCGAGCACGTGCACACCTACCGGGTCACCCCGCTGGCGCTGTGGAACGCGCGCGCCGCGGGCCACGACGCCGAGCAGGTCGTCGACGCGCTGGTCCGGTACTCGCGCTACCCGGTGCCGCACGCCCTGCTCGTCGACATCGCCGACACGATGGACCGCTACGGCCGGCTCACCCTGGCCAACCACCCGGTGCACGGGCTGACCCTGACCAGCACCGACAAGGCCGTGCTGGAGGAGGTCGTCCGCAGCAAGCGGGTGGCCCCGATGCTCGGCGCCCGCATCGACGCCGACTCGGTGGTCGTGCACCCCTCCGAACGCGGCCGGCTCAAGCAGGCGCTGCTGAAGATCGGCTGGCCGGCCGAGGACCTCGCCGGCTACGTCGACGGGCAGGCCCACCCGATCGAGCTCGACCAGTCCGACTGGCACCTGCGCGACTACCAGCAGCAGGCCGTGGACGGCTTCTGGGCCGGCGGCTCGGGCGTCGTCGTGCTGCCCTGTGGTGCCGGGAAGACGCTGGTCGGCGCCGCGGCGATGGCCGAGGCGAAGGCGACCACGCTGATCCTGGTCACCAACACCGTCTCCGGGCGGCAGTGGAAGCGCGAGCTGATCGCCCGCACCACGCTGACCGAGGAGGAGATCGGCGAGTACTCCGGGGAGCGCAAGGAGATCCGGCCGGTCACCATCGCGACCTACCAGGTGATCACCACCCGCCGGAAGGGCGAGTACCGGCACCTGGACCTGTTCGACGCCCAGGACTGGGGCCTCATCGTCTACGACGAGGTGCACCTGCTCCCGGCGCCGATCTTCCGGCTCACCGCCGACCTGCAGTCGCGTCGCCGGCTGGGTCTGACCGCGACGCTGGTGCGGGAGGACGGGCGCGAGGACGACGTCTTCTCCCTGATCGGGCCCAAGCGCTACGACGCCCCGTGGCGGGACATCGAGGCGCAGGGGCACATCGCGCCGGCCGAGTGCGTCGAGGTCCGGGTCAGCCTGGACGACGAGGAGCGGATGACCTACGCCGTCGCCGAGCCCGAGGAGCGGTACCGGATCGCGGCGACCGCGCAGTCGAAGCTGCCGGTGATCCGCCGGGTGCTGGAGCGGCACCCCGACGAGCCGTCCCTGGTGATCGGCGCCTACCTGGACCAGCTGGAGGAGCTGGGCGCCGCCCTCGACGCCCCGGTGATCCAGGGCTCGACGTCGAACAAGGAGCGGGAGCGGCTGTTCCAGGCCTTCCGCACCGGCGAGATCCGCACCCTCGTCGTCTCCAAGGTCGCCAACTTCTCCATCGACCTCCCCGAGGCCGCGGTCGCCGTGCAGGTGTCGGGCACGTTCGGCTCCCGCCAGGAGGAGGCCCAGCGGCTGGGCCGGGTGCTGCGCCCCAAGGCCGACGGCCGCCAGGCGCACTTCTACACCGTGGTCAGCCGGGACACCCTGGACAGCGAGTACGCCGCCCACCGGCAGCGCTTCCTCGCCGAGCAGGGCTACGCGTACACGATCGTGGACGCCGCCGACCTGGCCGGCCCCGGCGAGGTCAACGGCCCCGACTGGGTCGACGAGCCCGCCGACTGAGCAAGGACCCCCTCGCTCCCCAGCGAGGGGGCCGCATCGAGGAACGCCCCGTTGCCGGGACCCCGTCCGGGGACCCAGCGACGGGGCGTTCCTCGTCGGCCGCGAGGCCTCAGCAGCCGCGCAGGACGGTGCCCAGCCGGGCCATGCCCTCGGCGATCCGCTCGGGGGTGTGCGTGGTGAACGACAGCCGCAGCGTGGCTCGGTCGGGGATGCCGGCGTAGAACGCCGCGCCCGGCACGAAGGCGACGTCGGCGGCGAGCGCCCGGGGCAGCAGCTCGGCGGTGTCCACGCCGCGGGGCAGCCGGACCCAGACGAACATGCCGCCGTCCGGCTCGGTCCAGGTGCTGCCGGCCGGCAGGGCCGCCGGCAGCGCGTCGACCATCGCGTCCCGCCGCCGCCGGTAGGCCGTCCGCAGCCGGGCGAGGTGGGTCTCGACGTCAGCCGTGCCGAACCACGCCGCCGCGGCCGCCTGGTCGATCGTCGAGGTGTGCAGGTCGGCCGCCTGCTTGGCGACGGTCAGCGCCGGCAGCAGCCGGGACGGCGCACGCAGCCAGCCCAGCCGCAGGCCGGGGGCGGCGATCTTGGAGAAGCTGCCGACGTGGACGACATGGCCGTCGGCGCCCGCCTGCGCGGCCAGCGGTGCGACGTCGGCACCCCGGTAGCGCAGCTCCCCGTAGGGGTCGTCCTCGACCAGCCAGACCCCGTGCCGCTCGGTGAGCGCGACGACCTCGGCCCGGCGGTCGGCGGGCATGGTCCGGCCGGTCGGGTTGGCGAACGTCGGGACCAGGTAGACCAGCGCCGGCCGCTCCCGCCGGATCGCCTCCTCCAGCGCCTCCGGGTCGATGCCGTCCCCGTCGGTGGCCACCGGGACGACCCGGGCACCGGCCAGCTGGAAGCACTGCAGCGCAGCCAGGTACGTCGGGTCCTCGACCAGCACGACCGCCCCGGGGTCGACCAGCGCGGTCGCCAGCAGGGTGAGGGCCTGCTGCGAGCCCGAGGTGACCAGCAGGTCGTCGACGGAGCTGAACATCCCGCGCGCGGTCAGCCGGCCGGCGACCCGGGCCCGCAGGTCGCGGTCGCCCTCGGTCGGGGCGTACTGCAGGGCGCGGCGGGCGCGCGGGCTCCAGAGCACGGCGTCGTAGGCGGCGCGGACGCCGTCCAGGTCGAACAGCTCGGGGGCCGGCAGCCCCCCGGCGAAGGAGATGACCTGCGGCCGGTCGAGCAGGGCGAGCAGCTCGCGGACCGGGGAACTCGCGACCCCGGTCAGCCGCTGGGCGAGCGCAGGGACGGGCGGGGCGAGGACGGCAGCAGACACGAGGGCTCCAGGAGGCATGGCGCAAGGGAGGGCGCAGCGAGGGGAAGGCGGCGCTGGGGGGCGGGGGGTGTCCCGCCCGGATCCGCGCCGAGGGGCCTCCTGGTCAAGGGGCCACCCTCACCTTACGACGCGCCGTGCGTCTCCGTCAGCGTCAGGGACATGAGCAACTCGTCGCGCCGGTCGTCCGGGGCAACCGCCAGTGCGCCGGGCCAGCGGCCGACCACCTGCCAGCCGAACCGGGCGTAAAAGGCCTCGTACCCGGTCCCGCCCCGCACCTCCAGCCGCAGCAGGTCGAGGCCGCGGTCCTCGCGGGCGGCCCGGGCGAGCTCGGTCATCAGGGCCCGCCCCGCACCGCTGCCCCGAGCGGACAGCGCGGTCATCACCCGGGTCACCCGGCCCCAGTGGGCGCGTACCGGGTCGGCGTTGGTGGTGAGCAGCAGCCAGCCGGCGAGGTCGCCGCCCCGGCGGGCGACCAGCAGCCGGCCGGCGCCGAGCCCGGTCAGGGTGTCGTCCACCGCCGGGCGGACGACGTCGTCGGTGACCGGCAGCTGCTGGGCGAACCCGACCGCTCCCCCGGCGTTGGCGACGTCCCGCCAGCACGCCGTCAGCTCGGCCCGCAGCTCCTCCGTCGCCGCCTCGGGACAGGTCAGCCAGGACAGGGACAGGTCGGTCCGATCAGGCACCGGCGGAGTCTCCCAGCGACCGCCGGGGCGGCTGGGAGGGACGGGGCCGGCGGGGCGTGACGGGCCGGTCCGGCCCGAGCATGACGAGGCCCACAGTCAGCGCGACCGGACGGCGAACACCCAGCTCAGCGGCGTGCCGACCCGGCCCCATACGCCCTGCCGGAAGGGGCGCGCCGGAGGCACCCGGTTGGGCGTGTTGCTCCCCCGCCGACCAGAATGGGTCCCGACATGGCGACTGCGACAGAGGCGGCGGCCCGGGCCCCGCAGACGAACAGCCGACCGCTCCGGGCCTGGCAGCAGGCGGCCCTCGGCAAGTACGAGGAGGAGTCCCCGAAGGACTTCCTGGTCACCGCGACCCCGGGTGCCGGGAAGACCACGTTCGCGCTGACCCTGGCTGCCCGGCTGCTGTCCCGGCGCGAGATCGCCCGGGTGATCGTGGTCTGCCCGACCGACCACCTGCGCATGCAGTGGGCCGACGCCGCCGATGCCATGGGCATCGTGCTCGACCCGAACCTGACCAACGCCGTCGGCCCGGTGCGCGCCGGCACGCAGGGCTACGTGACCACCTACGCCCAGGTCGCCGGCAAGCCGATGCTGCACGCGGCGCGGGCGACCACGGTCAAGACGCTGGTCATCCTGGACGAGGTGCACCACGCCGGTGACGGCCTGTCCTGGGGTGAGGCGGTCGAGGAGGCCTACGGCCGGGCGGCCCGCCGGCTCTGCCTGACCGGGACGCCGTTCCGCACCAAGGCCGATGAGCGCATCCCCTTCGTGAAGTACGTGGAGGACGGCTTCGAGGGCCAGGGCGGCCTGATGTCGACGGCCGACTTCACCTACGGCTACAAGGAGGCGCTGGCCGACGCGGTCGTCCGGCCGGTCGTCTTCGCCGCCTACACCGGCACCTCGCGCTGGCGGAACTCCGCCGGCGAGGTCGTCGCCGCGTCGCTGAGCGAAGCCGGCACCCGCTCGGTGGAGATGCAGGCGTGGCGCACCGCGCTGGACCCCAAGGGCCAGTGGGTGCCGCACGTGATCGCCGCGATGGACGACCGGATCACCCACCTCCGCGAGGAGGGCGGCATGCCCGACGCCGCCGGGCTGGTGCTGGCCAGCGACCAGGACGACGCCCGCGAGTACGCCAAGATCGTGCGCCGGGTGACCGGCAAGGCGCCGGAGCTGATCCTCTCCGACGACCCCAAGGCGTCGAAGAAGATCGAGAAGTTCAACAAGGGCGGCGCCCGGATCGCGGTCTGCGTGCGGATGGTCTCCGAGGGCGTCGACGTCCCGCGCGCCGCCGTCCTGGCCTGGATGACCTCCTACCGGACGCCGCTGTTCTTCGCGCAGGCCGTCGGCCGCGTCGTGCGCGCCCGGGCGCCGCACGAGTCGGCGACCGTCTTCCTCCCTGCCGTGCGCCCGCTGCTGTCGCTGGCCGCGTCGATGGAGGAGCAGCGCAACCACGTCATGCCGCCGCCGAAGAGCCAGCCCGACGAGGAGCTGGAGGCGCTCGACCTGCCGCCGCGGGAACCGCGCGAGGGCGAGATGAAGCAGTGGGAGGCGCTGGAGGCCGACGCCCGGTTCGCGCACGTGCTGTCCAGCGGGACGGCGCACACCGGCGAGGGCTCCCCCGCGGTCGTGCCGCTGGAGGCCGACGCGGAGGACTTCCTGGGCATCCCCGGGCTGCTCACCCCGGCGCAGACCGCCGAGCTGCTGTCCAAGCGGGACGACGAGCTGCGGATCCGGATCGCCGCCTCGCACGCCCGGGGGGACGACGACTTCATGGTCGTCGAGGACCACCCGGAGGAGGAGGAGGTCGGCCGCTCCTGGCGCGACGCCACGGAGCTCCGCCGGGAGATCAACCGGCTGGTCAACCGCGTCGCCGCGAAGACGTCCCAGCCGCAGGCCGTGGTGCACACCCAACTGCGCCAGTCGGTGCCCGGACCGCCCTCGGCCTCGGCGTCGGTCGACGTCCTCCGCGCCCGCCGCGAGCGCCTCCGCACCATGCTCTGAGGGGCGGTCCCCGCATCGACTGGGGAGTTGTGGTCGCTCGGCAGGGCGTGTCGACCCGTGTCGACGACCACAACTGCGCACTCAACCGGCCCGCACCCCGACTGACGGTTCAGCGCAAGACCAGGGACGGATCCGGGTCTTCCCCGATGCCGCCTGGACGCCGCTGGGCGCAGGCTCGCGTCATGACCGAGACCGCGCACACCGAGACCGTCCAGACCGAGACCCCGCGGACCGAGACCCCGCGGACCGAGACCGTCCGCCCGCCGTTGCGGCGCAGCCGCACCGACCTCTGGCTCGGCGGCGTCTCCGGCGGGCTGGCCCGGCACACCGGGATCGACGTACTGCTGTGGCGGGCGGGCTTCGCCGCGCTCACGCTGGCCGGTGGCTCGGGGGTGGCGCTCTACCTGGTGCTCTGGCTGCTGATGCCGGCTGCGCCCGCGGGTCCCGCCGACCGCACGAACGTGCTCGACGAGTGGGTCGAGCGGCTCCGCGCCCGGTTCACCAGCAGGACGACGTCCTCGGCGGCAGTGCCTCGCTGAGCGACACGGCCGCCCGGGTCAGGTGAGCAGGCCGCGGGCGGCGGCGAGGGCGACCGCCTCGGTGCGGCCGGAGGCGCCGAGCTTGGCCAGGATGTTGCTGACGTGCACGCTGGCGGTCTTCTCGCTGATGAACAGCTCCGCGCCGATCTGCCGGTTGGTGCGGCCCTGGGCGACCAGCGCCAACACCTCCGTCTCGCGCGGGGTGAGGACGGTGGTCACTGCCGTCGGCACCCCGGGGAGCTCCAGCCGTCCCCGGCGGGCCAGCGCCTCGATCGCCGTCCGCAGCGGCACCGCCGCCAGCTGACCGGCCACCTCGTGCGCGGCCGCCAGCTCGGCCGCCGCGGCAGGCCGGTCGTCGGCGGCGAGCAGCGCCTCGGCCAGCCGGAACCGGGATCGGGCCTGCTCGTACACGTGCCCGTAGCCGAACTCCGCGACCGCCTGCCGCCAGAGCTCCACCGCGGACTCGCCGCGCACCCGGGCCAGTTCGGCCGCGAGCCGCGTGCCCCAGGCGCGCGCCTCGATCCCGGTCGGGTACTGCACCTCGGCCGCCGACCGGCCGAGGTCGGCGAGCTCCGCGGCCTCGGCCACCCAGCGGGCCACGGCCGCCTCGTCCCCGGCCCGGCGGGCCGAGGTGGCCGCGTCGGCGACCGCCGCCAGCGCGGTGGCCACCAGCCGCACCGAGGCGAGCCGCTCCTCCCCCCACAGCTCACGCAGCCGGCGATCGGCCCAGCGGGCCCGCTCTCCCGCCGTCGCCGCATCCCCGGCCTGGCCGGCCAGCTCGATCTCCGCCGCCACCGTGGCCAGCATCAGCAGCACGTGGTTGTCCCAGCGGGCGGCCGGGCCCTGCGCCCAGCCCAGCCGTTCCGCGGCCCGCGGGTCGCCCCGACCGACCAGCACCAGCAGCCCGTCGGCGCGCACGTGGGCGGCCATGTCGGGCACGCGGGCCAGCGCGTCGGCCGCGGCCAGGCTGCCGTCCCAGTCGCCGAGGACGTACCGGGCCAGCACCTCCAGGTGCCGCAGCTCGGCGCCGTAGAACGACCACTCGACGCCCAGCGCCCGGGCCCGGGCCAGCCCGGCGGTGGCGAGCTGCAGCGCCTCCCCGACCTCCCCGGCGTCGTGCGCGGTGATCGCCTGGCTGAACCACACCCGCATCTCGACGTCGGCGTCGCCGGACCGCTGCGCCCGCGCCCGGGCCTCCGCGAACCGGGCCCGGACCGCGGCCCGGTCGCCGGTGCCGGATCCCCGCGCCAGCGAGACGGCGGTGTCGGCCCACGCGCTGTCCAGGCCGAGGGCGTCGGCCGCGGCCAGCGCCTCCTCCGCGGCCGCGTCCGCCTCGGCCACCAGCCCCAGGCTGTAGCTGGTGCGGGCATGGGTCGCCGCCGCCCAGGTGCGCACCACCGAGGGCGGCTGGGCCGGCACCAGCTGCATCGCCGCGCTGCTCTCCCGGTGGGCGTCCGTCGCCTCCTCGATCCGGCCGAGCACCTGGGCCAGGGTGTAGTGCACCCGGGCCCGCGCCTCCGGATCGCCGTCGGTGCCCAGCAGTTCCTGGGCCGAGCGCAGCAGCGCCACGGCCCGGTGCAGGTCACCGACCGCGCGGGCCGCCGCCGCGGTGTCCAGCAGCACCGCCCACTGCGGGCGCCCGGCGCGCTCGGCCGCCTGGGGCACCGCAGTCCACAGCGCGAGCACCGCCTCCAGGTGCTGCAACTGCTCGGCCGGTGCGCCCACCCGGCGGGCGGCGTCCGCCGCCTCCAGGGACGCGCCGAGCGCACCGGGGAGGTCGTTGCTCTCCCGCAGGTGGTGGGCCCGCTCGGCGGCCGTCCCCGCCTCCGGCTGGGTGGCCAGGTGCGCGGCGACGGCGGCGTGCAGCCGCACCCGCTCCCCGGGCAGCAGGTCGGCCAGCACCGCCTCCCGCAGCAGGGCGTGCCGGAACCGGTAACGGCCGTCGTCGGAGACCACCAGCAGGTGGTGGTGCACCGCCTCGGTCAGCGCCTGCTCCGTCTCCTCCGGGCTCTTCCAGGAGACGGCGGCGACCAGCTCGTGCCGCACCTGGCGACCGGCGACGGCGGCCACCCGCAGCACCTGCTGAGCGGCCGGGCTCACCTGCTCGACCCGGGCCAGCAGGACGTCGGACAGCCCACCCGGGAGGACCTCACCGGTCCGCCCCGCGGCGACCAGCTCCTCGGCGTAGAAGGCGTTGCCCTCCGCCCGGGCGACGACGTCCTCGACGGTCGCCGCGGACGTCCCCCCGGAGCCGGCGGCCAGCCGGCGGACCAGCTGCTCCACGTCGAGATCCGGCAGCGGGTCGAGCTGCAGCCGCTCGACGCCGGGGAGCCGGACCAGCTCGGCGAGGAGCGGACGCAGCGGGTGCCGGCGGTGCAGGTCGTCGGCGCGGTAGGAGGCGACGACGGTGACCGGTTCGCCGACCTGCCGGTCGACCAGCCGGGCCAGCAGGTAGCGCAACAGGTCCCGGCTGGACCGGTCGGCCCAGTGCAGGTCCTCCAGCACCACGAGCAGTGGCTGCCGGGTGGCCAGCTCACCGAGCAGGGCGGCCACCGACTCGAACAGCTGGAGGCGGCCGTCGTCGTCCGGTGGGCGGAGCACCGACGGCGGCAGAGACCGGCCCAGCTCGGCCGCGGCGCTGTCGGGCGCCACGGCACCCGGCCCACCGGTGAGCGGGCCGGCCAGCACCGGGTGCCGGGCCAGCAGCGCCGCCAGCTCCGGGTCGGCGACGACCGGCCGCAGCAGGTCGACGAAGGGCAGGTACGGCAGGCCCACGTCGCCGAGGTCCACGCAGTGCCCGGTGAGCACCCGTGCACCGCGCCCGGTGGCCTGGCGGCTCAGCTCGTCCAGCAGCCGGGTCTTGCCGACCCCGGCGTCACCGGCCACCAGGACGGCCGACGGACGCCCCTCGACCGCCTGGTCGACGTGCGTCATCAGCCGGGCCAGTTCCGCGGCCCGGCCGATGAGCGGGGGGTCCTCCCAGCGCGGCACGGCGCCGATGGTGGCAGAGGCCACCGACAGCGGCGCCGGGCCGGTCAGCGGGGCCGCCGCCGGGTGCCGAGCCAGGAGCCGCGGCGGCTCCCGTCCCGCCGGGCCGCCGCCCGGACCAGCTCCTGCCGGTAGGCGAGCTCTGCTTCCAGTGCCGGGTTCGGGTAGTGCAGCGCCATGACCGTCTCCTCGTGTCGTCCTGGTCGAACGAGGAGAACGGTCGTCCTGAGGGGGTGCCGGGCACATCGGGCGACCACGCAGTCCCGGGGCGGTCGGAGGCCGACCGGCGTCTGAGGGGCCTCAGGCGTCGCCCCCGGACCAGCGGTCAGCCCACGGTGTAGGTGGCGTCCTCCTCGACGACGTCGCCCGGCTCCTCGACCTCGTCGTCGGTGGCGTCCACCGGTGCGGGCACCGGCTCGTCGACGGTCGGGTCGAACTCGCCGTCGGCGTCGGTGTCCGCGTAGAGGGTGGCGGTCAGCTCGGTCTCCTCGGTCAGCGCCGGGTCCAGCTCCACCGCGACGTCCGGGGTCGTGCCCACCTGCAGCCGCGTGGCGCCGAGCACCTCGTCCTCGGCGCTGATGACGAGGAACCCGCCGCCCGGCGCGTTGACCGAGCTGACGACCACGTTGTCCCCCGGGCCGGTCTGGTCCAGGAACTCCAGGTCGGCCATGGTGCCGCTGCCCGACTCACCGCCCGGCGCGATCGTCGTCGCCCCCGAGGTGGCCGGCGACGACGGCGGCGCGTCACCGGCGGGTGCGCCCTCCCCACCCGCGCAGGCGGACAGGACGAGGGCGGCGGCGGGGAGGGCCCACAGGGGCCGGTGGGAGGTGGTCATGCCGGCGTCCTGCCCCGCAGCACGCCGGACGACACGCGGCGTGCGCCGGTTCACTGCACGATGTACTCGGCGTCCTCGGAGACGACGTCGTCACCGTCGGAGTCCGGGGCGCGCTGGTCCACCGACCGGTCCAGGAGTCCGTCCTGGTCGGTGTCGCCGTGAAGGCTCGCCTCGAGCTCGGTGTCCTGGGCCAGCGGCGGGGACAGCACCACCGACACGTCGATGGCCTCACCGGCCGGGACCGCGATGTACCCGAGCAACGGGGCGTCCTCGTCGTCGCCGTCGTCCACGGTCACCGCAACGACCCCGTCGGCCGGTGTCACCACCCGGGCGACGGTGACCACGTCACCGGCACCGGACTGGTCCTCGAACTCCACCTCGGCCACCTCGCTGGTGATCGCCGGGCTCGTCATCTCCTCGTCTCCGGGGTCGACCCGGGTCTCGGCGAACGTGGTCCCGACCGCGGGGATGGGCTCGCCTCCTCCTGGCCGCAGCCGGTCAGCACGAGGCCGGCCGCACCAGCGGAACAAAGCAGCGCTGCCCGTGGTCTCATGCAGGACACGCGCCCACGGTGCAGGTGTGCACGTACACGCACCGTGGGCACATCACCAGGACACCGTGCACCGGCGCACGGGCCGACGAGGACCGGACCACCGCGTGGCCCGGCCCGTGCCCGAGAGGAGCCCCCGTGCCCGACGACGGGACGACGAACGACCTGACCCCGACCGTGTTCGTGCTGTACGGCGCGACCGGCGACCTGGCCCGCCGGATGGTGCTGCCGGCCTTCTTCGAGCTCGCTCAGCACGGGCTGCTGCCCGACGACTGGCGGCTGATCGGCAGCGGCCGCGGCGAGCGCTCCGACGAGGAGTTCGTCGAACACGTCCGCGGCGCCCTCGAGGAGTTCGGGCCGGACCCGGACCAGGGTCCGTGGGAGGAGTTCTGCGGCCGGCTGCGGTTCGCCGGCGGCGGCTTCACCGCCGACGACCCCGGGGAGCTGGTCGACGCGGTGACCGAGGCCCGCAAGGAGCTCGGCGAGGACGCCCAGCTGGTGCACTACCTCTCCCTGCCGCCCAAGGCCTTCACCGACTACACCCACGCCATCGGCGCACACGGGCTGGCCGAGGGCTCCCGCGTCGTCTACGAGAAGCCCTTCGGTGACTCCCCCGACGGCTTCCGTGAGCTGGACGCCGTCGTGCACTCGGTGTTCGACGAGGAGCAGGTCTTCCGGATCGACCACTTCCTGGGCAAGGAGGGCACCCAGGACCTGCACGTGGCACGGTTCGCCAACGGGCTGTTCGAGCACATCTGGAGCCGCGAGCACGTGGCCCAGGTGCAGATCGACGTCCCCGAGGACCTCGACGTGGCCGACCGCGCCGACTTCTACGACGAGACCGGCGCGACCCTGGACATGCTGGTCACCCACCTGTTCCAGGTCGCCGCCGAGGTGGCCATGGAGCCGCCGGTCAGCTTCTCCGCCGACGACATCCTCTCCGCGCGCGAGTCGGTGCTGAAGCACTTCCGCCCGCTGGCCCCGGAGGACGTGGTCCTGGGGCAGTTCGAGGGCTACCGGGAACTGGACGGCGTGCCCGACGACAGCCAGACCGACACGTTCGTGGCGGCCCGGCTGTTCATCGACTCCGGCCGGTGGCGCGGCGTCCCGTTCCTGCTGCGCACCGGCAAGCGGCTGGCCGACAAGCAACAGCGGGTGAGCCTGGTGCTGCACCGCCCGAAGGGCCCGGTCCACGACGTGCCGCCCAACGGGAACGTCATCTCGCTGTCCCTGGCCGGTGCCGGTCAACTCGACGTGGACATCATGGCCAAGCGTCCCGGCCCGGACCTGGCGATGGCACCGGCGCGGGTGTCGCTGGACCTGTCGAAGGTGCCCGGCGGCCGACCGCTGGCGCCCTACGTCTCCCTGATCCACGACGTGCTGGTCGGCGACCGCTCGCTGTTCACCACCAGTGAGGGCCTGGCCCAGACCTGGCGGGCGCTGCAGCCGGTGCTGGACCACCGCCCCGAGGTGCACCCCTACGCCCCGGGTTCCTGGGGTCCGGTGGCGGCCAACGCGCTGGCCGGCGAGCACGGCTGGCTGCTGGGCGAGACCGAGTAGAAGGACCCCCGTACCCCCCACCACGGGGGCCTGAGCGCAGAACGGCCCCTCTCCTGCGGAGAGGGGCCGTTCTGCGTTGAGGTCCGGACCGGACGCTGGTCGCCTCGCGGCGGTTTGCACATCCGCGGCTCCAGCCCCCGACCGAGGTCGGGGCGGTAGTCCACGGCGGCAGTTATCTAGTGGAGCCCGGGGACACAGGTCGCCCGGCCCGGACGTCGTCCACCGTACCCGTGCACTCGGGCCCGACACACGTGGCGAGGACCTCAGTCCGAGCGCCCGGCCGGACCGGCCGCACCGCGTGCCAGACTCCGGCGCATGAGCGGGGTGGACTTCGACGCGTGGACGGCGCTGGTCGACGACTCCCCCACCTCGCGCACCGAGTGGGCCGCCCTCGTCGGCGCCTGGTCCGAGCCGCACCGCAGCTACCACGACCTGGCCCACCTGGCGGCGGTGCTCGGCCTCGTCGACGAGCTGGCCGGGCACGCCGCCGACCCGGTCGCCGTCCGGCTGGCCGCCTGGTACCACGACGTCGCCTACGACCCGCAGCGCAGCGACAACGAGGAGGTCAGCGCCGCGCGGGCGCGGATCGGCCTGCTCGGGCTGGTGGACGACGCCACGGTCACCGAGGTCGAGCGGCTGGTGCTGCTGACCGCCGGGCACGACCCCGAGCCGGAGGACGCCAACGGTGCCGTGCTCTGCGACGCCGACCTCGCGGTGCTGGCCAGCCCCCCGGCGGCCTACGCCGGCTACGCCTCCGCGGTGCGCGCCGAGTACGGCCACCTCTCCGACGCCGACTTCACCGCCGGACGGATCGCCGTGCTCGAGCAGCTGCTCGCGCTGCCGGAGCTGTTCCGGGTGCCGGTGGCGGCCGAGCGGTGGACCGCCCCCGCGCGGGCGAACCTCACCGCCGAGCTCACCCTGCTGCGCGCGCGTTCTTCCTGATCCGCAGACCGGCGGCGAGCAGCCGCTGCAGCAGCTCGCGGGAGCCGACCGGTTCGGCGCCCGCGGCGACGGCCTCGGCGTACAGCTCCTCGGGGACGTCGTAGTGGTCGCCCTGGAACGCCCGGCGCGGGATGCCCAGGTGCTCGGCCACGAAGGCGTGCAGCTCGTCGTAGCCGGTGTCGCTGACCAGGTGCGACCACCGCCGTCCCCGCCACGGCCAGACGGGGGTGTCGATCAGCAGCGCCACCCCGACAGTGTGCCCCGGCTACGGTCAGGGCGTGACTGAGGAGATCCGCTGGGGAGTCGTCGGGCCGGGCCGCATCGCCGAGCAGGTGGTGCGGGACTTCGCCCACGTGGAGAACGCGCGGGCGGTCGCCGTCGCCTCCCGCTCGCTCGACCGCGCCCAGGCCTTCGCCGGCCGGCACGGCATCGACCGGGCGCACGGCTCCTACGCCGAGGTCCTGGCCGACCCGGACGTCGACGTCCTGTACATCGCCACCCCGCACCCGCAGCACCACGCCGTCTCGCTCGGGGCGATCCGGGCCGGCAAGGCACTGCTGGTGGAGAAGTCCTTCACCGCGACCGTCGCCGGGGCCACGGAGGTGGTCGACGCAGCACGCGCGTCCGGCGTCTTCGCGATGGAGGCGATGTGGACGCGGTTCCAGCCGGCCGTCGTCCGGGCGCGGGGGCTGATCGCCGAGGGCGCCATCGGTGAGGTGCGCTCGGTGCAGGCCGACCTGGGCGTGTCCCGCGCCTTCGACCCCACCGACCGGCTGTTCGCCAAGGAGCTCGGGGGCGGCGCGCTGCTGGACCTCGGCGTCTACGTCGTCTCCTTCGCCCAGATGCTGCTCGGCGACCCGGACACCGTGACCGCCACCGGCTCGCTGTTCGAGACCGGCGTGGACGCCGAGGCCTCGCTGCTGCTCGGGTACGCCGACGGCCGCTCGGCGACGCTGATGACCTCGCTGCGCAACGCGCTGCCCGGGCAGGCCCGGGTCTTCGGGACGGCGGGCTGGATCGACGTCCTCCCCCGCTTCCACCACCCGCAGACGATCGTGCTGCACCGGGCCGGGGTGGATGCGGAGGAGATCACCCTCCCGCAGCTCGGCGGCGGCTACTCCCACGAGCTCATCGAGGTCACCGAGTGCCTGCGGGCCGGGCGGACCGAGAGCACCGTCATGCCGCTGGCCGACACCCTGGCCGTGCAGTCGGTGCTCGAGCAGGCCGCCGGTCAGCTGGGCGTGACGTTCGTCGAGGACCCCACCGCCCTCTGACGGGCCGGCGTCCTGGGCGGCGGCTTCGGCGGCCACGCCGCGCCGCTGGCCTCGGCCGCCGTGGGCACCCGGGTGTGCGTGCCGCCGGCGGTCCGGACGGCGTCGGCGAAGGTGACCGCGTCGCGGGTGGCGGCACCGCCGGGGTCGTTGTTGAAGTACGTCAGGACGTCGTCGTCGCCGTAGGTGTCCTGGATCCGCTCGGCCCACAGCTGCAGCGTCTCCGGGCGGTAGTCCCAGCCGTCGGCGCCGGTGTGCAACCGCAGGTAGCCCCACTCGGCGGTCCGCCACAGCGGGGCGATCGGCTGCTCGGCGCGGTCGGCCCAGCACAGCGCCGCCTGGTACCGCTCGAGCAGGCCGCGCACCTCGTCGGTCCACCAGCTCTCGTGCCGCGGCTCCACCGCGACCCGGGTGCCGGCCGGGAACTGGCCCAGGCACTCGCTGAGCAGGTCGACGTCGGCCTGCAGGGTGGGCGGCAGCTGCAGCAGGACGACGTCCAGCCGGTCGCCCAGGCCGGCCACCCGGTCCATCAGCCGGGCCACCGGCTCGGCCGGCTCCCGCAGCCGCTTCATGTGGGTGAGGAACCGGGAGGCCTTCACCGCCCACCGGTAGTCCGGCGGGGTGCGTTCCCGCCACCGCTCGAACGTGGTCCGCTCGGGCAGCCGGTAGAAGGCGTTGTTGCTCTCCACGGTGCCGAAGTGCTCGGCGTGGTGCTCCAGCCAGAGCCGTTGCGGCAGCACCGGCGGGTAGAAGCGGCCGCGCCAGTCGCGGTACTGCCAGCCCGACGTCCCGATCACCACCGTCACCGCAGCCGCCTACCCTGCTCGACCATGAGCGACTCCCCCGCGCGCTTCAAGGACCTGTGCCTCGATGCCGTGGACCACCAGGCACTGGCCGACTGGTGGTGCACCGCGATGGGCTACGTCCGCCGTGACGACGTCGAGCCCGACGAGGAGGGCTGGGTCCGCCCGACGGGCTGGCCGGTGCCGATCGTCGACCGCTCCGGCGCCGGTCCGTCGATCTGGGTCGTGCCGGTGCCCGAGGGCAAGACGGTGAAGAACCGCATGCACCACGACGTCGTCGGCGACACCGAGGCGCTCCTGGCCCACGGGGCCGCCCTGGTCCGCCGCCGGGACGCCGGACCAGACGACGAGCCGGACGCCGGGACCATCGACTGGGACGTGCTGGCCGACCCGGAGGGCAACGAGTTCTGCTGCTTCGCCCCGAGCCGGACGTGAGCGACCAGCTCCGCGACCTGGTCACCACCCGGCTGGCCGCCCTGTGCCTGAACCGGCGCGGCCGGCCCCGCGGCCTGACCTTCGACGACCACGTCGTCCGGGGCGGGCTGATCCTCGACCTCGCGCTCTGCGGCGCGCTCGTGCACACCGAGGACGCCGTGGAGATGGACCACGCCCGGGCGGCCGCACACGGTCTCGGGGATGTGGCCGCCCAGGCCGACGAGGGCGACGGCTCGTTGCAGGACTGGCTGGACCGGGGCGAGCTCGGCTTCGACGAGTGGGTCGGCCGGCTCGTGCTGGCGGGCGTCTGGAGGCTCCGTCCGTGGTCCCCGCTGCGCCCGTTCCGCAGCTACGACGACGGCGACCCGGTCCGCACGGGGGCCGACCGGAGCCGGACCGGCGAGCACGACACCGATGCGAGCCGGCAGACGCTCGCCGTCCTGGCGGTGGGCAAGGTCAGTGCGCTGAGCGGGAAGCTCGGCGCGCCGCCGTCCTGGGTGCTGGCCGGCCTCGGTGAGGCGCAGTGGGCCGCGGAGGTCGTGGTCGACCGCCTCACCGAGCTGCGGACCCAGATGCGCTCGAACGGCCACGACCTCGACGGCCCCGCCATCGGCGACCCCGGCTAGGCCGCCGGCGTCCCCCGCGCCCGGCCCACGACGCTGACGATCATGGAGCCAGCGGGCCGACATGCCGAGCAGCATCAGCGGGTCGCCACCGCAGCTCCATGATCGTCGGGAGCGCTCGGGCTGGGGACGCCGACAGGGGCGGCCCGCCGAAGCGGACCGCCCCTGCCGGGCAGTGCTGGTGGTGCAGTGCTCAGCGGGACGCCGAGCGGTGTGGACTCAGAAGTCCATGCCGCCCATGCCGCCGTCGCCGCCACCGGCCATGGCCGGGGAGTTCTTCTCCGGCTTGTCGGCGATGACGGCCTCGGTGGTGAGGAAGAGCGCCGCGATGGAGGCGGCGTTCTGCAGGGCCGAGCGGGTGACCTTGGCCGGGTCGATGATGCCGGCCGCGATCAGGTCCACGTACTCGCCGGTGGCGGCGTTGAGGCCCCAGCCGGTCTCGGAGTTGCGGACCTTCTCCGCCACGACGCCACCCTCGAGGCCGGCGTTGATGGCGATCTGCTTCAGCGGGGCCTCGAGCGCGACGCGCACGATGTTGGCACCGGTCGCCTCGTCACCCTCGAGGTCGAGCTTGTCGAACGCGACCTTGGTGGCCTGCGCGAGAGCGACGCCACCACCGGCGACGATGCCCTCCTCGACGGCGGCCTTGGCGTTGCGCACCGCGTCCTCGATGCGGTGCTTGCGCTCCTTGAGCTCGACCTCGGTCGCGGCGCCGGCCTTGATGACGGCGACGCCACCGGCCAGCTTGGCCAGGCGCTCCTGCAGCTTCTCGCGGTCGTAGTCGGAGTCCGACTTCTCGATCTCGGCGCGGATCTGGTTGACGCGACCCTGGATCTGGTCGGCGTCACCGGCGCCCTCGATGATGGTCGTCTCGTCCTTGGTGGTGACGAACTTGCGCGCCCGGCCCAGCAGGGACAGGTCGGCGGTGTCCAGCTTGAGGCCGACCTCCTCGCTGATGACCTGACCACCGGTGAGGATCGCGATGTCGCCCAGCATGGCCTTGCGACGGTCGCCGAAGCCGGGGGCCTTGACGGCGACCGACTTGAAGGTGCCGCGGATCTTGTTGACCACCAGGGTCGCGAGGGCCTCGCCCTCGACGTCCTCGGCGATGATCGCCAGCGGCTTGCCGGACTGCATGACCTTCTCCAGCAGCGGGAGGAGGTCCTTGACGGTCGAGATCTTGCTGTTGACGACCAGGATGTACGGGTCGTCGAGCACGGTCTCCATGCGGTCGGTGTCGGTCACGAAGTAGGCCGACAGGTGACCCTTGTCGAAGCGCATGCCCTCGGTGAGCTCGAGCTCGAGGCCGAAGGTGTTGCTCTCCTCGACGGTGATGACACCTTCCTTGCCGACCTTGTCCATCGCCTCGGCGATGAGCTCGCCGATGGCGGGGTCAGCGGCGGAGATCGAGGCGGTGGCCGCGATCTGCTCCTTGGTCTCGACGTCCTTGGCGGTCGCGAGGAGGTACTCCGAGACCGAGGCGACGGCCTTCTCGATGCCCTTCTTCAGGGCCATCGGGTTGGCGCCGGCGGCGACGTTGCGCAGCCCCTCGCGGACGAGGGCCTGGGCGAGCACGGTGGCGGTGGTGGTGCCGTCACCCGCGACGTCGTCGGTCTTCTTGGCGACCTCCTTGACCAGCTCGGCCCCGATCTTCTCGTACGGGTCCTCGAGCTCGATCTCCTTGGCGATGCTCACACCGTCGTTGGTGATGGTGGGAGCGCCCCACTTCTTCTCCAGGACGACGTTGCGGCCCTTGGGGCCAAGCGTCACCTTGACGGCGTCGGCGAGGGTGTTCATGCCCCGCTCGAGTCCGCGGCGCGCCTCTTCGTCGAACGCGATCATCTTGGCCATGTGGTGATGTCCTCCATGCGTGGATCGCTGGCTGGTCAGGTCCGGCGCCCGCGACGGACGACACCGGTGCTGCGAACGCTCCTGCGGTCCGCGTCCCGGTGCCTCACCGTTCCGACCTGGCTGGCACTCGGGTAGCCCGAGTGCCAGCCCAAAGTCTGGCACTCGACCCAGGCGAGTGCAAGAAGGGGGGTCGACGGCCACCGGTCGGGGACGCAGCGAGGCCCGGCCCCCGACCGGGGACCGGGCCTCGTGGTGCTGACCGGATCAGGCGTTCTGCACGGCGTCCGCCTGCGGGCCCTTCTCGCCCTGGACGACCTCGAAGCTGACCCGCTGGCCCTCTTCGAGGCTCTTGTAGCCGTCCATCTGGATGGCCGAGTAGTGGACGAAGACGTCCTGGCCGCCGTCGACGGCGATGAAGCCGAAGCCCTTCTCGGCGTTGAACCACTTCACGGTGCCCTGTGCCACGTGTGCTCCCACGTTCAGTGCGTGCGGACGGCCCCTTGAGACTCGAGGGGCCGGGTCTCGCTCTTCCGCCCGCCGAACACGAACGTGGAACTCGAACCGCGCGGAACGGTACAGCAGGGGGTGTCCCAGGTCACGGTCCTGACCACGCCATACACCCGTCCGAGTGCTGCTGCGGCGGCGTCCCGGGCCCCGGCAGGGCCTTCCCTCAGGCGATGAGGCCGGCCTCGCGCAGCGACTTCAGCGACGGCTGCACGTGGTGCGAGGGGCCGACCACCGGCAGCAGCGGGTCGAGGGTCTTCAGCCCCTCCCCGGTGTTCAGGACGACGACCTCCTGCGTCGGGTCGATCAGCCCCTTGTCCACCAGCTGCCGAAGCACCGCGGTGGTCACGCCACCGGCGGTCTCGGCGAACACGCCGGTGGTGCGGGCCAGGTCCCGGATGCCCTGCACGATCTCGTCGTCCCCGACCCGGCCGACCGAGCCGCCGGTGCGCCGGATGGCGTCCAGCGCGTACGGGCCGTCGGCGGGGTTGCCGATGTTCAGCGACTTGGCGATGCCGGTGGGCTTGACCGGCTTGACGACGTCCCAGCCGTTGTCGAAGGCGGTGGCGATCGGGTCGCAGCCGGCCGACTGGGCGCCGAAGACCTTCCACTCGGTGTCGGCGACGATGCCGGCCGCGACCAGCTCCCGCCAGGCCTTGTCGACCTTGGTGAGCAGCGAGCCGGACGCCATCGGGATGACCACCTGCGCCGGGATCCGCCAGCCCAGCTGCTCGGCGATCTCGTAGCCCATCGTCTTGGAGCCCTCGGCGTAGTACGGCCGGACGTTCTGGTTGACGAAGGCGGTGTCCTCGAACTCATCGGTCTCGGCGAGCTCGCTGGTCAGCCGGTTGACGTCGTCGTAGGACCCGTCGACGGCGACCAGCGCCTGGCCGTAGACCGCCGACTGGGTGATCTTGCCGGGCTCGAGGTCGCTGGGCACGAAGACGAAGGAGGGCAGCCCCATCCTGGCCGCGTGCGCGGCGACGGAGTTGGCCAGGTTGCCGGTCGAGGCGCAGGCGATCTTGGTGTAGCCGAAGCTCTTCGCGGCGGTGGCGGCCAGGCTCACCACCCGGTCCTTGAACGAGTGGGTCGGGTTGGCCGAGTCGTCCTTCACCCAGAGCCCACCGGTGAGGCCCAGCTCGGCGGCCAGCCGGTCGGCGCGCACGAGCGGGGTCATGCCCGGGTCGAGGCTGACCCGGGAGGCCGGGTCGTGTCCCACCGGGAGCAGGGCCACGTAGCGCCAGATGTTCTGCGGCCCGGCCTCGATCTGCTCTCGGGTCACCGCGCGCATGAGCTCGGGGTCGTAGTCGACCTCCAGCGGGCCGAAGCACTCCGCGCAGGCGTGCTCGGCGATGAGCCCGAAGGTGGCGCCGCAGTTGCGACAGACCAGGCCACGGGCCGGGTTGGGGGCGATCTGTCCACCGGCGGTGGAGTCTGCCTGGGCGGAACCGGGAGCGGTCAGGGTCATTCGACGACTACCTCCTCATCTTCCCCGCGCCGGGCCGTCGAGCCGCGCGGGACGGAATTGGCACCTCACGCTGCGCATACGCACAGGTCGCGGTTGCCGGGGCTTCAGCGGGCCGTGTCCCTCTGCCCCTCTGGATGAGTGGAACGGGGGGGACTCTACCCGGGGTCCCTCCGCCGGTGCGGCACCGCCAGGATGGAGCGGTGGCCACTCGCATCGTCTACACCGACCTGGACGGCACGATGGTGGGCCCGCGCGGCTCCTTCTGGCACACCGCCGACCGGGAGCTGACCGCCTCCCCCGCCGCCGCCCTGCTCGAGCTGCACCGGGCCGGCGTGGCGCTGGTGCTGGTCAGCGGCCGGACGCACGCGCAGCTGCTGGAGGCCGGGCGGATCTTCGCCGTCGACGGCGCGATCGCCGAGCTGGGCTCGCTGGTGAGCTGGCACGGCGGCCGGGAGACCCACCTGCTCACCGGCGACCTGCCCGGACAGTTCGCCGGCCGGACGCCGATGGACGTGCTGGCCGAGCTCGGCATCGTCGACGCACTGGTCGCCGCCCACCGCGGCCGGCTGGAGTGGCACGACCCCTGGCACGCGACCCACTCCGCCGACGCCCTGCTGCGGGGCCGGGTCGACGCAGCGGCGGTCGACGCCTGGCTGGCCGAGCGGGGCTGGGGCTGGCTGACGCTGAACGACAACGGTGCGGTGCCGGCCACCGCCCGGATGACACTGGACACCGAGGCCCTCCCGCCGCACGTCTACCACCTGATGCCGCGGGGGATCTCCAAGGGCGCCGCCATCACCTGGGACCTCGCCCGCCGCGGGTTGACCGCCGCCGACGCCGTGGCCGTCGGCGACAGCGTGAGCGACCTGGAGATGGCCCCGGCGGTGGGCCGGCTGTGGGTCACCGCGAACGGGGCGGCGGTCGACGGCATGGCGGCCCGGCTCGACGCCGTCCCCAACGCCGTCGTCACCGACGCCCCGATGGGCGAGGGCTGGGCCCAGGCGGTGCTCGCCTCGCTCGGCTAGGGTGCCGCGTCGTTCACGAGGTGACGTCCTTGCGGGCGAAGTGCCGGACGGCCAGCGCGGTGAAGACGGCGGAGTAGACCAGCCCCTGCACCACACCGCGGAACAGGTCCCCGGAGTCGACCGGGGTCTGCAGCAGGTCGGTCCAGGCGTAGTTGAACGCGGTCGGGAACCAGTCGCGGATCCCGCCCAGCTGCTCGACCTGTTCCAGGACGGCGAACACCACCGTGCTGAAGACCGCCCCGCCCACCGCGGCCAGCGGCGCGTCGGTGACCGTGGACAGCCAGAACGCGAGGGTGCCCACCACGAGCAGGTGGACGGCGAGGTAGCCGACCATCCCGGCCAGCCGGAGCAGCGCCGTCCCCTGGTCCAGCGCGACCCCGACCGGGGTCTGCACGTCGCCGAAGCCGAAGGCGATCCCGCCGGCGACCACGGCGACGACGACCAGCAGCACCATCGCACCGACCGACAGGACCAGCGCGGCCAGCCACTTCTGCCGCAGCAGCCGGGCCCGCGGCACCGGCGTGGCCAGCGCGTAGCGCAGCGATCCCCAGGACGCCTCGCTGGCCACCGTGTCGCCGAAGAACAGCGCGAAGACGACGACCAGGAAGAAGCCGGTGGTGGCGAAGAGGGTGAACAGCGTGAGGTTCAGCCCGCTGGCCGAGGCGACGTCCACCAGGTTGATCCGGCTGTTCTCCTCCGCCTCCTCGGTGCCGCCCAGCTGCAGGGCGCCGATGAGGATCAGCGGCAACGCCGCCATCAGCGCGAACACGCCGAGGGTGCGGCGACGCTTGAACTGACGGCGCAGCTCGACGCCCAGCCGCAGCGTCCGCTCCGGCCGGTACCCCGCCGCCGCTCCCGTCGCCTGCGGCGGCGCCGCTACCTCGGACCCAGCTCGGCTCATGACTCCCCCACCAGTGACAGGAACGCGTCCTCCAGGCGGCGGCGCGGGGTGAGCTGGTCGACCCCGATGCCCGCCTCGACCAGCGCGGTCAGCGCGATCGCGCGGGCGGTCGGACCCAGGTCCACGACCAGGCCATCCGGGCTCCGCTCCACCTCACCGACCCCGGGCAACCCGGCCAGGACGGCGACCGCCCGGTCGGTGTCGGCCGGATCGGCCAGCCCGACCAGCACCGCTCCTCCGGTGCCGACGATCTCCTCGACCGTGCCCTGGACGATCTTCTGCCCCTTGGCCATGACCACGACGTGGCTGCAGGTCTGCTCGATCTCCGACAGCAGGTGGCTGGAGACGATCACCGTGCGGCCGGTCTGGGCGTAGGACCGGAGCACCTCGCGCATCGCGTGGATCTGCGGCGGGTCCAGTCCGTTCGTCGGCTCGTCGAGCACCAGCAGGTCGGGCAGGCCGAGCATCGCCTGGGCGATCGCGACCCGCTGCCGCATCCCCTGGCTGTAGCTGCGCACCCGCTTGTCCAGGGCGACGCCCAGCCCGGCGATCTCGATCGCCTCCTCCAGGTGGGCATCGGCCAGCGGACGGCCGGTGGCGGCCCAGTAGAGGGTCAGGTTGTCCCGCCCGGACAGGTGCGGCTGCAGGCCGGTGCCCTCCACGAAGGACCCCAGCCGGGACAGCACGGGCGCACCCGGCCCGGCGGCGTGGCCGAACACCTCGATCCGGCCCTCGGTCGGGCGGATCAGCCCCATCAGCATCCGCAGCGACGTGGTCTTCCCCGCCCCGTTCGGGCCGAGCAGGCCGAGCACCTGGCCGCGGCGGACCTCGAAGGAGAGGTCCCGGACGGCGACGAACCCGTCCCCGTAGGCCTTGGTCACCCCCTCGAAGCGCAACGGCACGTCCTCCCCGTCCGGCGAGGACACCGACACGCGCCGGCGCCGGCGCCGGCCGATCAGGACGGCGGCCAGCCAGCCCAGCGCCCCGAGGGCGGCCACGACGGCGAGCAGCACCCACCAGCGGGCCGAGCCGGCGGTGGCCTGCACCTCGCCCGGCACCACCGGCGCAGCAACCGCCGCACCGCCGGCCAGACCGACCGTCGAGACCTCCGACGACGCCGGCAGGGCGTAGGCCTGGTCGGTCGAGGAGACGACCACCCGCAGCGTGTGGCCGGCCTCGAACCGGTGGACGACGGCCGGCAGGGTCACCGGCACCTCGGTCGGGGCGGCCGGGTCGGTGGAGAGACCGGTCAGCTCCAGCGGCGCGACCAGCCCGTTGGGCAGGGTCGTGGTGCCGTCCGGGCCGACGTCGTAGAGCTTGGCGAACAGCGTCGCCGTCCCGTCCGGAGCCGACACGGCGAGGGTGGTGGTCGGCGCCCCGACCACCTCGAGGGCCTCGGTGAGCTCCGGGCTCTCGAACGCGGCGAACTGCCCCGGGATCTCCAGCGTGGTCCCGGTGAGCGCGGCGCCGACGGAGCCGAGGCCGGGGATGGTGGTGAGCGCGGCCGGGCTGCCACCGGCCGGCGTGACGACCGGCCGGGTGGGGCCGGCCAGCTCGAGCACCCGGCTCTCGACGGGCTCGCCGTCGGCCAGACCCGGGTACTCGTCGACCGTGACGATCTGGGAACCGCCCTGCACCCGCCCCACCCCGGCGCCCAGGCCGGTCGGGGCCGGGTAGCGGAAGCCGCCGGGCTCGCCGTCGGCGCCGTTCAGGTGGACGTCGAACCAGTCGGCGACCTCGTCCCGCAGCTCCGCGGTGACCCGGTCGGAGGGCGAGGCGTCGTGGCCGCCGGCGAACCAGACCATCCGCACGTCGGTGCCGTTGGCGGCGATGCCCCGCGCGTTGGCGTCGGCCTCGCCCAGCCCGAACAGCGAGTCCTGGGTGCCCTGCAGCAGCAGCGTGGGCGCGGTGATCCGGTCGAGCACGCCCGCCGGGCTGCTCCGCTCCAGGACGGCGGCGACCTCGGGGCTGAGCTCGCCGGTCGAGGCCGCGGTCTCGTAGGCCGCGCAGATGTCCGCCCGGAAGCGCCCGCAGGTCAGCGCCTGCACAGCCGCCGGGTCGAGGCCGTCGGCCAGGGACGCCGCACCGTCGCCACCGGCCCCGGGGCGTCCGTCGCCGGTGGGCAGGGAACCACTGCCGAAGAACAGCCCGGCCCAGGTCCGCTTGAACACCCCGGCGTCGTCGGTGCGCGGCACGGCGGCGGGCGTGCCGGCCGCCACGACCGCGGCCTGGTCGGGGAAGAACGCCGTGGTCAGCGAGTTCCAGGTGATCTGCGGGGCGATCGCGTCGATCCGCTCGTCGTAGGCGGCCGCCAGCAGCGAGACGGCGCCACCGTAGGAGGCGCCGGCGACACCCACCCGCGGGTCACCGGCGGCGTCGAGGACGACGTCGTCCCGCGTCGCGAGCAGGTCGATCAGGGTGCTGACGTCGGCCACCTCGTAGCGCGGGTCGTTGAGGCCGATCTGCCCGCTGCTGGTGCCGAAGCCCCGCGCGGACCAGGTCAGCACCACGAAGCCGCGGCGGGCCAACTGGCGCGCGTCCGCAGCGACCGACTGCTTGCTGCCACCGAAGCCGTGCGCGAGGAGGACGGCCGGCGCGGGCCCGGCGGTGTCGGGCAGGTACAGCGTGGTGTCCAGCTCCACGGCGTCGGCGCCCTCGCCGGACGGGACCCGGGCCTCCTCGGTCGTGACGTCCTCGGCGGCCCGGGCAGGCCGGTCGGTGCCGGCGAGGACGACGGCGAGGGCGGGGAGGGCCAGCAGGAGGACGATCAGGGCGGCGAGCACCGGCTGGGCGCCGAGGCGCGAGCCGATCCGCGCCGGCCCGGGAGCGGTGCGCACGTGGGCGGCAACGGACGACGCGGTCCCCGAGTTCCGCGAGCCGGCCACGGCGCGGTGGGTCAGGGCCGCCAGTTGCCGGTGGCGACCACGACGAGGCCGGGGTCGGCGACGCCGGGCACCTCGAAGTAGCGCGCGACGGGGCCGGTCACGTCCGGGAACTGCTCGACCAGCTGGGCCGCGGCCTGCTGCTGCACCGTGTCGCCCTCGCTGTAGTAGACGGTGGTGGTCGCCACGTCGCTGACCGGCGAGCCCGCGGTGCCGATCACCTCCCAGCCGGCTGCGGCGAACTGGTCGCCGATGCTGCCGGCCAGCCCGGTGATGCTGGTGCTGTTCAGCACCGTGACCGGCGCGAACACCGGCCCCACCGGCTCTGCGGTGACCGCCTCCGGCGCCGGCACGCTCTCCGGCACCGGCGCGACCGCAGGTTCGCTGGCGGTCGGCAACGGGGTCTGCGCCGAGGTCTCCTCGGTACCGGGCCCGGTGAACGTCCAGACGCCCAGCACGACGAGGGTGAGGATGACGACGGCGAGCAGGCCCTGCACCCCGCGGCGCGGGCCCCGCGGCACCTCGTCGGTGTGCAGGTCCGCACGGCCGGGGCCGGAGCGCGCCGGCGCGGCCTCGGGCCGGGCCGGCGGTGCAGCGCGCCGTCCGTCCTTCTTCCGGGCGGCCTCGGCGGCCTGCCGCTCCAGCCGGGCGGCGGCCCGGCCACCCACGGGGACGTCGACGGCCCGCCGCGCCGGACCGGACGGCGGCCCCTGCTCCGGCGCCGGCTCGGCCCGGGGGGTGCGCACGTCGGCGCGCCGGGGCACGGCCGGGGTGGGCGTGGGCGCACGCCCGACGGGGCTGCTGCCCCGCCCGGGCAGCTGTGGTGCACGCAGGGGCGCCACGGGCGCTGCCGGGGTGGCCGGTGCGGCGCCCCACGCCGACTCCTCCGGCACCGCCCCGGAGACCCGCTGGGTGACGTCCGCCGGTGGTGCGCTGGGCTCGGCCGCCCAGGTCGGCATGCCCGTCGTCATCGGGGCCGCCGTCGAGCCGGCGGGCTCGATGCGCCACCCCGTGGGCTCGGCGGGCCGATCCGTGGGCCCGGACGCCGGGTGGGCAGGCGCCGGCGGCGTGCGGCGGGGCTCCACGGCAGGGATGGCCGGCGAGGAGCCGAACGGAGTGTGGGCGGCCGGGGTAGCGGCGGTCAACGGGCCGGAGACCGGCGGCACCGGCCGCGGCGCGGGCGTCTGGGGACCGGCGACCGCCGGACGACCCCCGGCGGTCGCCGGGTCCGTCCGCCGTCGTCCGCCGACCGGGGGCGGTGCGCTGGGCCGGCCGGCCGGGCGGCGGAGCAGCGGGTCCTCCCCCGCGGGCAGCAGGCCCTCCCGCCGGCGCTCGGCCCGGCTCTGCCTCGGCAGCGTCATCGCCGTGTCGCTGTCGGGCCCCGGGCCCTGGGGCGGGCGTGGGGTCACCGCGCGGGGCGCCGACAGGCCCGGCTGCCCGTGCTGGCGACCGGGTTCGGCGGGCGGCTGGGCAGCGGGGTCGGTGCGCCGACGACCCGGGCTCGGGGTCGCCTCGGGCGGACTTCCCTCACCGAACGGCGCCGCATGCCTCCCCACAGTGAGACAGGCTAGTCGTGACGGAGGTCCGTGCCCAGGACCCTGCCGGCGCGCTGACGCTGCCGCCCCGCCCGCATCCGGCGCAACCGACGCACCAGCAGCGGGTCGGCGACGAGGGCCTCCGGACGGTCGATCAGGGCGTTGAGCACCTGGTAGTAGCGGGTGGACGTCATCCCGAAGCGCTCCCGGATGGCTGCTTCCTTGGCACCCGGGAAGCGCCACCACTGACGCTCGAACGCCAGGATCTCCCGTTCTCGCGCGGGCAGACCGACAGTCGTGTCGTCCCCGTGCGCCCCGCCCGTCACAGCAGCACCGTCCGCTGCGGTGACCTGCGCCGTCCCGGGGTCGGTCACGGCCGCTGCCGGGCACTCGTCCGCCGCCGGTCCGACGGGCTGCACGGGGTCCTCGCTCATGGTCCTGCCTCCATGGTCCTGCCTCCGGGGAGGTCGTCGGCCGGGCCTGCGCCTGGCACCGGCAGGGCTGATCCGGACCCCTCGACGGTAGTCGCGCCACCGCCCCTGCGGAGCGGGACACCCGGGCGCGCCGCCGGCCCGTGGAGACCGGTCAGATGCCGGCCGGCAGCGGGGCGGCGGCCCGCCGGTTGCTGTGCGCGTTGCGCAGCGTGTCGACGGTGAAGACGGCCAGCGCGAGCCAGACGACGGCGAACCCGACGAGCCGGGCCGGTGGCATCGGCTCGCCGTAGACGAAGACGCCGATGGACAGCTGCATCAGCGGCGTGACGTACTGCAGCAGCCCGATCGTCGACAGCGGGACCCGGCTGGTGGCGGCGGCGAACAGCAGCAGCGGGACGGCGGTGGCCAGCCCCGAGCTGACCAGCAGCAGCGCCTGCCCCACGCCCGCCGTCCCGAAGGCGGCGTCGCCCTGCGCGCCCATCACCGTGATGACGGCCAGCGCCGGCAGGAACACCACGGCCGTCTCCACGAACAGGCCGGGCGCGGCGTCGACCCGGACCAGCTTCTTCATCAGGCCGTAGAGGCCGAAGCTCACGGCCAGGGCGAGGGAGATCCACGGCGGGTGGCCGTAGTCGACCGTCAGGACGAGGACCGCCACCACCGCGATCGCGACGGCGACCCACTGCAGCCGGCGCAGCCTCTCCCGGAAGACCAGCACCCCGAACACGACGCTGACCAGCGGGTTGATGAAGTAGCCGAGCGACGCCTCGACGACGTGCCCGGAGTTGACCGCGTAGACGTAGATGAGCCAGTTCGCCGCGATCAGCACGGCGGCGACCGAGAGCACGAGCAGCGCCCGCCGGTCGGTGACCACGGCGCGCACCTGGGTCCAGTTCCGCCGGACGGTCAGCAGGAGGCCGACGAACAGCAGCGACCAGACCACCCGGTGCGCGACGATCTCCAGACCCCCGGCCGGCTCGAGCAGCGGGAAGTAGAGCGGGAACACACCCCACAGGGAGTAGGCGCCGAGCCCGGCGAGCACCCCCACGCGCCGTTCGTCCACCGGCGCACCGTACGCCCGCGGCCACCGCCCTCCTCCCTCCCCCACGGGCCTACCGTGGTCGACGTGCACGCGGGACGCCCCAACCCGGCTCAGTGGCTCTGGTACGCCTACGGCGGTGGCCTGCCGCCGTCGCTGTCGGACTGGGTGCTCGAGGACACGACCCGCCACACCTGGGTCTGGCGGCACCTGACCCGCGCCCTGGTGCAACTGGCCCCGGTGCTGCTGCTGTGCCTGCTGGTCCCGCCCGTCCCCTTCGACATCCGGCTCACCGCGACCCTCGGCGGGGTGGTCATCGGGTTGCTGTTCTCGGCGGCCTACATGACCGAGACCACCGAGCACCGCGCGGTGAAGGCCGGCTGGCCACCCGGGACCACGGCCGCACGGCGCGCCGATCGGGCCGAACGGGAGCGGATCGAGCGCCAGGCCCGGTACCGCTCGGGCGGCGCAGGCAGCTTCGACTGATGAAGGCCCCCCGTGCCCCCCACCCCTCGCACGCTCGCGGCGGGCCCCTGCACGGGGGCCACACGACCCGCCGGTCGCTGCTCCTCGCTGGCGGCACCGCACTCGGCGTTGCCGCCTGCGCCCGCGGGCCGCAGTTCGCCGAGGTGACCGGCGCCGGACCGGGCGACCCGGTGGTGGCGCTGGCCGACGTGCCGGTCGGCGGCGGCTACGAGGTGTCGCTGGACGGGCGGGCCGTGGTGGTCACCCAGCCGTCGGCGGGCACGGTGGCCGCGTTCGACGCCGAGTGCCCGCACGCCGGCTGCACCGTCCGCGCCACCGCCGACGGACTGGCCTGCCCCTGCCACGGCTCGGCCTTCGACCCCGCCACCGGCCAGGTGCTGCAGGGGCCGGCCACCGAGCCGCTGACCCCGATCGGAGTGGCGGTGCAGGGCCGGGACGTCGTGCTGGCCTGACCGCTGCCCCGCGGCACCGCTACTCCTCGACGCGGAAGCCGATCTTCATCGTCACCTGGAAGTGGGCGACCTCGCCGTCGACGACGTGGCCGCGGATCTCCTGGGTCTGGAACCACTCGATGTGGCGCACCGTCTCCGAGGCCTTGCGCACGGCCGTGCGGATGGCATCGTCCACGCTGGTGGTGGAGCTGCCGACGATCTCGCTCAGCCGGTACACGTGGTCGCTCACGACGGACTCCTCGACGCCGGCTGCCCGGGCGGCAGCGCTCGGCTCGACCCTGGCACGGCCGGACGCGACCCGCGAGCGGGGTGGAGCCCCATGTCCGGATTGAACGGACGACCTTCCGCTTACAAGGCGGGTGCTCTACCACTGAGCTAATGGGGCGACCCGGAGGAGGTTACCGGGGCCGGGCGACCTCGCCGGAGACCCGGCGGCCGGCCGGGTCAGGCGGCGTCGTAACCGGCCGCAGGGTCACCGGAGACGTACCGCGCCGGGTCGCTGTCCACGGTCGCCCCGGCGGCGAGCCAGCGGGCGAACCCCTCGGGGTCGCGGCGTTCCAGCTCGTCCAGGGCCTCCTGCCGGCGGTGCACCAGCTGCTGCCGGGCCACCGGCTCGCGGGTCTGGGCCAGCGCCGCCGACGTGCGCACCCACTCCCGGCCCAGCGCCGGCACCGACAGCGCCCGCACCCAGCCGTCGTCCGTGCGGAGTGGCAGCACGACAGCTGAGGCGTCCCGCCGGTCGGCCCGGAGCGACCGCACCGCCCACCGGATCAGCACGGCCAGCAGCCCGGCCGCCACGAGCAGCACCGTGATCGCACCGCCGGCCACCACGGCACAGCCGCTGAGCACCAGCAGCACGGCCACGGTGGCCACCGCGCTGCGCCAGGCGGCGTCGACGGCCGCCTGCCCCGGGTCCCGGGTCGCCGCGTCCCGGGCGACGCCCGCAGCGAGGCAGGCCGCGACGCTCGCGGCCAGCGCCACGGCGATCAGGCCGGGCAGCCCGAGCGAGACCCCGCCGATCGCCGCCAGCGCACCGCCGAACAGCACGAGCAGGCCCAGGGCGGAGCGGGTGAGCAGGGCACTGAGGGGCACCGGTGGCCTCCAGGGAGCAGGCGGTGGGCAGAGCTGGCCCTCTCTTTCCCCGCATCGTGCTTGATCACCCCTGCCGAGGTGGCGAGGCGACGACCGCCCGCCAGCCGAGTGGATCCGCGGCACCCAGGGAACTCACAGCTCACCACCAGTCTCGAGCCAGTCCGGGGTAGCACAGTGGTGTCTGCGCGGCGGGGAGGTCCTGCCGTGAGGAGGGACTTCCCGTGAGTGAGCAGAACCGTCCGGCCGACGAGACGGGCCACGGCACCGACCGCAGTGCCGGTTCCGGCTGGGCGCCACAGCAGAGCCGCCCGGCGTCCGCCCACCAGATCCCCGGCTCCGAGCAGCCGATGAACGCACCGACCGAGACGTTCCCGACCGCGGCGCAGCCGTCGGCCACCCAGCCGGCGACCGGCCCGACGACGGCCCACCAGCCGTGGCCGCCGGCCGGCTACGGCACCCCCGGGTACCAGCGCGCCACCGGGGCGGGTGCACCGACCGGTGCCGTGCCCCCCGCCTTCCAGACCGCCGCTCCCCAGACCCAGGCCTTCCCGCAGCCGGCCTACGGCCCGCAGCCCTTCCCGGCCGGGACGGCGCCGTTCCAGCCGGCGCGGCGGACCGGGCGCTGGCGGCTGGGCGTGGCCGGGCTGGTCGCCGGTGCGCTGATCGGCGGCGGCGCCGGCGCCGGCGTGGTCGCGCTGAGCGACGTGGACGCCGTGGTCAGCGCCAGCGGGACGACCACGCAGCCCGTCGTCATCGAGGACGCCGAGCGGGCCACCAGCACGACGGCCGCGGCCGCAGCAGCAGCCCCCAGCGTCGTCACCCTCTACGTGAGCGCCGCCGCGGGCTCGGGGTCGGGCTCCGGCGTCGTCCTGTCCGAGGACGGCTACGTGCTCACCAACAACCACGTGGTGAGCCTGAACAACGGCACCGACGACGTGACCGTGCAGGTGCGCACCTCCGACGGGACCGTCTACGACGCCACCGTCGTCGGCACCGACCCCAGCAACGACCTCGCCGTGGTCAAGCTGGCCGACGCCGGCGGGCTGACCGCCGCGGTCTTCGCCGACTCCGAGGCCGTGCAGGTCGGTGACCTCGCGGTCGCCATCGGTGCGCCGCTGGGCCTGACCAACACGGTCACCGACGGGATCATCAGCGCCACCAACCGGGCCGTGCAGGCCGGGTCGACGCAGGACGAGAACACGGTGATCGACGCCCTGCAGACCGACGCCGCCATCAACCCGGGCAACTCCGGCGGTGCGCTGGTCAACGCCGACGGCGAGGTCATCGGCATCAACACCGCGATCGCCTCGGTCGCCAGCACCGGCCTGCCCGGTCAGGAGACGACCAGCGGGAACATCGGCGTCGGCTTCGCCATCCCGTCGAACACCGCGCAGCGGATCGCCGAGCAGATCATCGACACCGGCTCGGCCACGCACGCCCTGCTCGGGGTGAGCGCCCGCACCGCGGCCGACTCCGGTTCGGCCGTGGGCGAGGGCGCCCTGGTGGCCACGGTCTCCGACGGCTCCGCCGCCGACGACGCCGGCCTGCAGGCCGGCGACGTGATCACCGCAGTGGGCGACCGGCCGATCACGACCTCCACCGAGCTGACCGCCGCGATCCGCAGCGCCCAGCCCGGCGACGAGATCACGCTGACCGTCCGCCGCGACGGGGACAGCTCCGAGGTCGACGTCACCCTGGACGAGACCTCGAACTGAGGAAGGACCCCTCTGCCCCCCACCCCTCGCGAGCTCGGGGCGGGCCCCTGCAGAGGAGCCACCTCCTGTGACCGACGACCCCGGTGCCGAGCCCCCTCGGCCCCGGGGTCGTCGCACGTCCGCAGGACGGCTGCCCGGACCCGACGCCTAGTCTCGGACGGGTGCCGGGACCCCAGCTGACCACCCCGCTGGTGGAGTCGCTCGACGACCCCCAGCGCGCCCGCGACCTGGCGAAGATGAAGCGGCTGGCCACCGGGCTGTTCGTGCTCGCGGCACTGGTGTTCCTGGTCTGCGTGCTGCTGGGCGAGGAGACCGGCACCTGGGTCGGGTACGTGCGGGCCACCGCGGAGGCGTCGATGGTCGGGGCGCTGGCCGACTGGTTCGCCGTCACCGCGCTGTTCCGGCACCCGCTGCGGCTGCCGATCCCGCACACCGCGATCATCCCCCGCAAGAAGGACCAGATCGGCACGAGCCTGGGCACCTTCGTGCGGGAGAACTTCCTGACCCGGGCGGTCGTCGACGAGCGGCTGGCGACCGTCGACGTCCCTGGTCGGCTGGGCGCCTTCCTGGCCTCCCCCGGTCGCGCCGAGCGGCTCGCCGGCGACGCCGGCGCCGCCCTCGGCGGACTGACCGACCTGCTGAAGGACGACGAGCTGCAGCCCGCAGTCGCCGCCTTCGTCGACCGCAAGCTCCGCGACACCCCCGCTGCACCGGCCGTCGCCCGGGGCATCGAGCTCGTCGTCGACGGCGACCGGCACCAGGAGGTGCTCTCCGCGGCGCTCACCGGGCTGGCGAACTTCCTGGCCGACAACCGGCTGGTGTTCCGCACCCGGCTGGGCGACGCCTCCCCCGCCTGGGTGCCCGACTGGGTCGACGACCGGGTGTTCGACCGGGTGTTCGACCTGCTCCAGGGCTTCCTCGCCGAGGTGGGCGAGGACTCCCGGCACGAGCTGCGCCGCAGCTACGACAAGCGGCTGCGGGCCTACGTGCACACGCTGCGCACCGACCCCGAGGCCGCAGCCCGGGTCGAGCGGTTCAAGGAGGAGCTGCTGGACCACCCGGCCGTGCGCACCTGGTCGGGGTCGCTGTGGAGCACCGCGAAGAACGCCGTCGTCACCGCCGCGGCCGACCCGGACTCCGAGCTGCGGGCGCGGGTGGTCGGGCTGATCCGGTCCGGCGCGCAGCTGCTGCAGACCGACCCGACCATCCGCGAACTGGTGCAGCGGCAGACCCAGCGGGCCGCCGGGTACGCCGTCGAGCGGTTCTCCGGCGACGTGGCCGACCTGGTGGGCACCACCGTGGCCCGCTGGGACACCGAGGACACCAGCCGGCGGATCGAGCTCCAGGTCGGGCGTGACCTGCAGTGGATCCGGGTGAACGGCACGGTGGTCGGTGGCCTGGCCGGCCTGGTCATCTACACCGTCGCCCAGCTCCTGGGGTGACCGCGCCCCGAGGCCGAGCCATCTCCGCGACCGTCGAGCCGCGTCAGGCGGCGGCTCACCCGACGGGGACGCGGCTCACCCTCGCCCCGGCCGCCGGCCGGTCCTGCGCAGCAGGCCCGGCCGGTCCGGTCACCGGCGGGCGGAGGCCGCGGCGTAGAGCGCGATCCCGGCCGCGACGCTGACGTTCAGCGACTCGGTGTCCTTGGTGATCGGGATGGACAGGACGACGTCGCAGCGCTCGCGGACCAGGCGGGACAGCCCGGCGCCCTCGGCACCGACGACCAGCGCGACCGGGTCGGCGAACCCGTCGTACTCGTGGATGCCCATGTCCCCGTCCGCCGCCAGGCCCACCGTCTGCAGGCCGGCGTCCTGGTAGGAGGCCAGGCTGCGGCCCAGGTTGACGGCTCGGGCCACGCGCAGCCGGGCCGCCGCGCCGGCGCTGGTGCGCCAGGCCGAGCCGGTCATGCCCACCGCGCGGCGCTCGGGCACGACGAGACCGTGGGCGTCGAAGGCCGCGGCCGAGCGGATGACCGCGCCCAGGTTGCGCGGGTCGGTGACGCCGTCCAGCGCCACGATCAGCGGCGGGCGGCCGGAGTCGCGGGCGATGTCGAGCAGGTCGTCCGGGTGCGCGTAGTCGTAGGGCGGCACCATCAGGCCGATGCCCTGGTGCAGCGCGTGATCGCTCATCCGGTCGAACTCGGCCTTGCCCACCTCGAGCAGCGGCAGCCCGCGGTCGGCGGCCAGCTGCACCGACTCGGCGATCCGCTCGTCGGTCCCGCCGCGGCTCGTGTCACCGGTGACGACGTAGAGCGCCGTCGCCGGGATGCTGGCCCGCAGCGCCTCCAGCACCGGGTTGCGGCCCAGCAGCAGCTCGGGGGCCTCGGCGTTGCGCCGCTGCACCCGCTGCCGGTTGTCCTGGCGGGCCGCGGCAGCCTTCGCCGCCTTGTACGCAGGGTGGTGCGGCCGGTCCGTGGCCTTCGGGGTGGCGCCCCGCCCGGCCAGCGACCGGCGGTTCTTGCCGCCGGTCCCGGAGGTCGCGGTCTTCTTGCCTGCGCCGGCCGAGCGGCCGCGGCGTTGACTGTTGCCGGCCATCAGGTCAGCTCCCATCGTGTGCCCTGGGGTGTGTCCTCGACCTGCACGCCCAGGGCGCCGAGCTGGTTCCGGATCGCGTCAGCTGACGCGTAGTCCTTGCGGGCCCTGGCCGCGGTGCGCTGCTCCAGCGCGAGCGCGACCAGGCCGTCGGTGGCCTCGGCCAGGCGGCGGTCGCCGCCGGCGTCGGCCCACTGCGGGTCGAGCGGGTCGAGCCCGAGCACACCCAGCATCGCCCGGACCGCGCCCAGCGCGGCGGCGAGCGCCTCGGCGTCGTCGGCGGCCAGCGCGCTGTTGCCCTGGGTGACGAACTCGTGGACCACCGCGACCGCGGCGGGCGTGCTCAGGTCGTCGTCCAGGGCGGCGGTGAACTCGGCAGGCAGCACCGGCTTGCCGGCACCCTCCCCCACCACCTCGGCCGCGCGCCGGACGAAGGACTCCAGCCGCCGGTAGGCGACCCCCGCCTCCTCCAGCGCCGGCTCGGTGAACTCGATCGTGCTGCGGTAGTGCGGGGCGACCAGGTAGTAGCGCAGCTCCACCGGGCGCACGCGCTGGACGACCTCGTCGACCAGGGCGGTGTTGCCCAGCGACTTGCTCATCTTCTCGCCGCCCATGGTGACCCAGCCGTTGTGCAGCCAGTACCGGGCGAACCCGTCCCCGGCGGCCTGCGACTGGGCCCGCTCGTTCTCGTGGTGCGGGAAGCGCAGGTCCAGCCCACCACCGTGGACGTCGAACTCCGGACCGAGGTACTTCTCGGCCATCGCCGAGCACTCCAGGTGCCAGCCCGGGCGCCCGCGGCCCCAGGGGGTGGGCCAGGACGCGGTGGCGGGGTCGCCGTCCTTGGCCGACTTCCACAGCGCGAAGTCCCGGGGGTCGCGCTTGCGCTCGTCGGTCTCGGTGTCCGCGGCCGGCTGCAGATCGCCCAGCTTCTGGCCGGTCAGCTCGCCGTAGCCGGGGAAGGAGCGGACGTCGAAGTAGACGTCGCCGTCGACGTCGTAGGCGTGCCCGCCGGCGATGAGCCGCTCGATCAGCTCGACCATCTCCGGCACGTGCCCGGTGGCCCGCGGCTCGTAGCTGGGCGGCAGCGTGCCCAGCACGTCGTAGGCGCGGGTGGCGGCGCGCTCGTTCTCGTACGCCCAGGCCCACCACGGGACGCCGGCCGCCGCGGCCTTGCTGAGGATCTTGTCGTCGACGTCGGTGACGTTGCGGACGTAGGTGACCTCGTTGCCCTGGTGCAGCAGCCAGCGGCGCAGCACGTCGAAGGCGATCGCGAACCGGACGTGGCCGATGTGCGGCGGGCCCTGCACGGTCAGCCCGCAGACGTACATGGAGACCCGTCCCGCACGCAGAGGCGTGAAGTCGCGCACGGCGCGTGCGGCCGTGTCGTACAGGCGGAGGCTCACCGGGTGGATTCTACGGGCGCGGGGGGCGTGCTCCGGACCACGAGGGCGGTGGCCACCGCTGCCCGCCCCTCGCCGCGGCCGGTGAGGCCCAGCCCGTCGGTCGTGGTGGCGGTGACGCTGACCGGCGCACCGAGGGCAGCAGAGAGCACCGCCTCCGCCTCCGCCCGGCGGGGGCCGACCTTGGGCGTGGTGCCGATCAGCTGCACCGAGACGTTGCCGACCTGCCAGCCGGCCGCGGTGAGCACCTCGCGGACGTGCTCCAGCACGGCCGCGCCACGGGCGCCGGCCCAGCGGGGGTCGTCGGTGCCCAGCAGCCCACCGATGTCGCCGAGGCCAGCGGCCGACAGCACGGCGTCGGTCACGGCGTGGGCGACGACGTCGCCGTCGGAGTGCCCGGCGCAGCCGTCGACGCCCGGCCACTCCAGCCCGGCGAGCCAGCACGGGCGGCCGGCCTCGATCGGGTGCACGTCGGTGCCGATGCCGACCCGGGGCAGCTGCGGGCTCATCGGGGCCGCTCGGTCTGCAGCTCGGCCATCCGCAGGTCGTGCGCGACGGTGATCTTGGCCGCGCGCTCGTCGCCGGGCACGGTCTGCACCGTGATCCCGGCGGCCCGGACCACCGACGCGTCGTCGGTGAACTCGGCCGCGGTGCCCTGCGCGTGGGCGTAGGCGGCCGCCAGGGTGGCCCGGTCGAAGCCCTGCGGGGTCTGCACCCGGCGCAGCGGCGCGCGGGGGACGTCGGCGGTCACCACCCCGTCACCGTCGACGACCACGGTGGTGTCGACGACGGGCAGCACCGGGACGACGGCGCGGGCGCCGCCGGCGAGGGCGGCCAGCACCCGGGCGACGACGTCGGGCGGGGTCAGCGGCCGGGCGGCGTCGTGGACGAGCACCGCGGTGCGTTCCTGGTCCGAGGCGTGCTCACGGGCGGCGGCGAGGGCCGCGCGGACCGACGCCGTGCGGGTGTCCCCGCCGACCACGACGTGCACGTCGTCGGGGAGCACCGCGATGAAGGCCGCCTGCTGCGACGCCGGGGCGGCGACCACCACCTGATCGACCCCGCCGGCACGCAGCGACTCGACCGCCCAGCAGACCAGCGGCCGGCCACCGAGGGGCACCAGGGCCTTGGGCAGTTCTGCCCCCAGACGCAGACCACTCCCGGCCGCTGCGACGATGCCGACAGCATGCACGGGAGTGGTCTGGGTGTCTCTGGGGTGGAGCTGGGCGATCAGGAAGCCAGGACCTCGTCGAGGAGGACCTCGGCCTTGTCCTCGTTGGTGCCCTCGGCGAGCGCGAGCTCGCTGACCAGGATCTGCCGCGCCTTCGAGAGCATGCGCTTCTCGCCGGCGGACAGGCCACGGTCCTTGTCACGGCGCCAGAGGTCGCGCACGACCTCGGCGACCTTGTTCACGTCACCGGAGGCCAGCTTCTCGAGGTTGGCCTTGTAGCGCCGCGACCAGTTGGTCGGCTCCTCGGTGTGCGGCGCGCGCAGCACCTCGAAGACCTTGTTCAGGCCGTCCTGGCCGACGACGTCGCGGACGCCCACGATCTCGGCGTTGTCGGCCGGTACGCGGACGGTCAGGTCGCCCTGGGCGACCTTGAGCACGAGGTACGACTTCTCGACGCCCTTGATGGTGCGCTGCTCGATCGCCTCGATGAGCGCTGCGCCGTGGTGCGGGTAGACAACGGTCTCGCCAACAGTGAAGCCCATGTGTATGTGACCCCTTTCGCTCACCCCAGGTTAGCACGGAAGAATGCCCCCCGGCTCGGCAGAGTCCGACAAAAGTGCAGGTCAGCGGCGTGATCGAGGTCCACATGGGGTTGACAGGGAGGTGGTCGGTGTGCAGTCGGACGGCGTCGGGCACCGCTCCGGGCCCATCGCGACGGCCGTGGCGATGGCCCGCGCGACCCACCTGGAGCCGACCCTGGCGGTCACCACCGTCGCCGTCCTGCTCGCCGTCACCGCCGGCGTCCCGGCCGGGCGAACCGTGCTGGTGGGGGTCGCGGTGCTGGCCGGACAGGCCTCGATCGGGTGGTGCAACGACTGGCTGGACGCCGACCGCGACCGGGCGGTCGGCCGGACGGACAAGCCCGTCGTCCAGGGGGTGGTCACCCCGACGCTGCTGCGCAGGGCGACGGCCGTCGCCGTCGCCGTCGCCGTCGGCACGTCCCTGGCGCTCGGCCTCGTGCCGGGTCTGCTGCTGCTCGTGCTGGTCGCCAGCGGGCTCGCCTACGACGCCGGCCTCAAGCGCACCGCGCTCTCCCCGCTGCCCTACCTGACCGGCTTCGGCGCGCTCCCCGCCGGCGTGGTCGCCGCGGCGCCGGGCAGCCCCGGTGCACCGTGGTGGCTGATCGCGGCCGGGGCCGCGCTCGGCGGGGCGGCGCACGTCGCGAACGTCGCGCCCGACGTCGACGACGACCTGGCCACCGGGGTCCGCGGACTCCCCCACCGGGTCGGCGCGGTGCCCTCTGCGGTCGCCGGCGCGGTCCTGCTCGGCGCGGCCACCCTGCTGCTGGTCCTGGGGCCACCCGGCCCACCGGGCGCACTCGGTCTGTTGGCCTGCGCGTTCGCCGCCCCTGCGGTGGTCGTCGCAGCACTCGCCGGCAGTCGGCGCGGCCGGCGGCTCGCCTTCCCGGCGGTGCTGCTGCTGACCGTGCTGGACGTCGCCCTGCTGCTGGCCGGCGGTGCGGCGATCACCTGAGGGAGACGCCTCCCGTCCCCAGCGCCCGCACGCTCGCGGCGGGCCCTGCACGAGGGCCGCCGTCAGCGGGGGTCGGTGCCCCGGTCACGTTCCTGCTCGACGACGGCCTCGAGGTCCTCCAGCCGCCCCAGCCCGGCCAGTGGCTGGCGCATCCGCCGGTTGTCGGCCAGCCGCTCCCGGTTGCGCTCCAGGAAGGCCCAGTAGCCGGCGGTGTACGGGCAGGCGTCCTCGCCGAGCCGCTTCCTCGGGTCGTACCGGCACCCGCCGCAGTAGTCGCTCATCCGGTCGATGTACGCACCGCCGGCGGCGTAGGGCTTGGTCGCCAGCACCCCGCCGTCGGCGTGCTGGCTCATCCCGACGACGTTGGCCACCATCACCCAGTCGTAGCCGTCGACGAAGACCCGGTGGAACCAGTCGGTCATCGCCAGCGGCTCGATCCCGCGCTGGAGTGCGTAGTTGCCCAGCACCATGAGCCGCGGGATGTGGTGCACCCAGCCGCGCGCCCGCACGTCGGCGAGCACGGAGGACAGGCAGTTCGCGCCCACGGCCTCGGCCTCCAGCTCGGCCAGCCAGGGCGGCACCTCCTCGTGCGCCGCCAGCGCGTTGCCGTGCCGGTAGTCCCGGCCCAGCTGCCAGTACAGGTGCCAGATCCAGTCCCGCCAGCCCATCACCTGCCGGACGAAGCCCTCGACCGAGTTCAGCGGGAGCGGGTCACCGGCCGCCACCGAGTCGCGGTACGCCTGGTCGGCCCGGGTGACGACGTCCGACGGGTCGACCAGCCCGAGGTTCAGCGACGCCGACAGCATCGAGTGCGCCAGCCACGGGTCCCCGGCCAGCATCGCGTCCTCGTGCGGACCGAAGGCGCGCAGCCGGTGGGTGAGGAAGTCCTCGAGCCGCTCCTCGGTCTCGGCGTGCGTGACCGGGAAGAGCCGCGGGCCGTCGTCCCCGACGAACGCCACGTCGCCGTCGGCCACCCAGCGGTCCAGGTCGGCGCGCACCTGTTCGTCGATCTCGTCCTCGACGGGCAGCCACGGAGGCGGGACGCCGACCCGCCCGTCGGCCGGTGCGGGCTCACGGTTCTGGTGGTCGAGGTTCCAGGTGCCACCGACCGGCTGGGCGCCGTCCATCAGGACGTCGTGCACCCGCCGGGCCACCCGGTAGAAGTCGTCCATCAGCAGGCGCTGCCGCGAACGGCCCGCCGCCCAGCGCCGGAAGTCGGCCTGCCGGGTCACGAAGCCGCGGGCCTCCAGCACGGTCACGTCGGGACGGCGCAGCACGAGGTCGCGCGCCGGCCAGGTGGTCGGCGCGCACACCGACAGGCGCTCGTGGACCTGGTCCAGCGCCTCGGTGTAGGTCTCGGTCTTCAGGAAGGTGGCCTGCTCGCCGAGCTCGGCCGCACGGTGCCGGAGGGCCGACAGCAGCAGGTGCGCCTTCTGCCGGTGGAACCGGCGGCGGCGGAAGACGCTGCGCGCCTCGACCAGCAGCACGGGCTGGCCCGGCGCGTCGAGGAAGTGCGGCCCGAGCTGGTCGGCGAAGCACCAGCGGCGACTGTGGGGGTCCTGAGCTGGGAAGTCGGCGAGCGCGGGGTCGTCGGACCCCGGCAGGTCACCGCCCGCACGTGCCGCCACGGCCCTCACCTCCCAGCGGACATCCTGGGGTGGCGGTTAGGCTCAGCGCGACTCGTGCCACCGGCGTCCTCGGTGGCCGGCACGTCTCTGGAGGTCGACGCTGTGAACCGCGCACCGCGCGCTGCTGTGATGGGTGTCCTGCTGCTCACCCCGATCGCGCTCACCGCCTGCAGCGCCGGGCAGGTCACGCAGACCGCGACCCAGGAGCCGAACGTGGGCAACCAGGCCGACCTGGAGGACCTGCAGCTGCGGGCCCTGACCCTGCCGTACCCGACGGGCGGGCAGTACGCGAGCGGGAGCGACGCCCGACTGGTCGGCGCCATCGCCAGCACGGGTCTGGAGGGGGACACCCTCGTGTCGATCGAGGGCGAGGCCTTCGACAGCGTGGAGGTCATCGACCCCGACGCCGCTGAGCTGGCGGCCGACGGCAGCACGTCGGAGGACCTGGGCCTCACGATCCCGCCCAACGGCATCCTCTACCTGAGCAGCGGCGACGGCCCAACGGTCGCGCTGGTGGACCTCGCCGAGACGATCGGCGCCGGCGAGGCCATCGACGTCACCTTCACGTTCGAGGAGGCCGGGGAGGTCACCATCCCGGTGCCCGTCGGCGTGCCCACGCGTGACCTGCCCCGCGGTGAGGAGTTCGACTTCCACGGGGAGGAGGAGCTCGCCGGCGAGGAAGGCTCCGTCGAGGAGAACCCCGGCCAGGAGGCCCGCGAGCGGGAGTCGGCCGACGAGGAGGGCTGACCCGCCTCTCCTCGGACTGTCGTACCCCGCCGTCACCATGACGGCGTGCCAGCATCCGGTGTGAAGTCCACCCGCCCCGCCCACCGTTGCACCGAGTGCGGCTACACCTCCGCGAAGTGGGTCGGGCGCTGCCCGGAGTGCCAGGCCTGGGGCAGCGTGCAGGAGGTCGGCGCCGTCGGCTCGCCGCTGCGCGCCGTCTCCGCCGGCCCGGTCACCGCCAAGGCGCTCCCGATCGGTCAGGTGCAGCTCGCCGGCGCCCGGGCCGTGCCCACCGGGATCACCGAGTTCGACCGGGTCCTCGGCGGTGGCCTGGTACCGGGCGCCGTGCTGCTGGTGGCCGGCGAGCCCGGCGTCGGCAAGTCCACACTGCTCCTGGAGGTCGCCCACCGGGTGGCCGCGGCCAACGGCCCGACGCTGGTCGTCTCCGGCGAGGAGTCCGCCGCGCAGGTCCGGCTGCGGGCCGAGCGGATCGGCGCCCTGCACGACCAGCTCTACCTGGCCGCCGAGACCGAGCTCTCCGCGGTGCTCGCTCACGTGGAGGACGTGGCCCCCACCCTGCTCGTGCTCGACAGCGTGCAGACCGTCCGGTCACCCGCCGTCGACGGCACCGACGGCGGGGCCACCCAGGTGCGCGCCGTGGCCAGCGCCCTCAGCGCGGTGGCCAGGAACCGGAACATGACCACCATCCTGGTCGGCCACGTCACCAAGGACGGCGCGATCGCCGGGCCACGGGCGCTGGAGCACCTGGTCGACGTGGTGATCTCCTTCGACGGCGAACGCCACTCGACACTGCGCCTGGTGCGGGCCACCAAGAACCGCTTCGGCCCGGCCGACGAGATCGGCTGCTTCGAGATCGGCGACGGCGGCGTCGTCGGCGTCCCCGATCCTTCGCACCTGTTCGTCTCCCGCCGGTCCGCGCCGGTGCCGGGCAGCTGCGTGACGGTGACGATGGAGGGCAGCCGGCCGCTGCTCGCCGAGGTGCAGGCCCTCGTGGCGACCGCCGGCGGGGGCGGCTCGCCCCGCCGTGCGGTCAGTGGGCTGGACTCCCAGCGGGTCGCCATGATCAACGCCGTGGTCGAACGCCGCGGTGGGGTCCGGCTGGCCGACGCCGACGTCTTCGCCGCCTCCGTCGGCGGCGTCCGGATCGCCGAGCCCGCCGCCGACCTGGCGCTGGCCCTGGCGATCGCCTCGGCCTCGAAGGACCGGCCACTGCCCGCCGGTCTGGTCGCGATCGGTGAGGTGGGGCTGTCCGGGGAGATCCGACGGGTGGGGGGCACCGGACGACGGCTGGCCGAGGCCGCCCGCCAGGGGTACACGGCCGCGCTCGTGCCCGAGGACTCCGGTCCCGCGCCGAAGGGGATCCGGCTGATCGAGGTGCCCGACCTGGGAGCGGCCTTCGCCCGGCTGTGGTGACCCGGCTGTGGTGACCCGGCTGTGGTGACACAGTGCGACCGCCACCAGGCGAGCGCTCCGATGGGGGACCCGTGGTGACCGACCCCGTCCCTCCGACCCGTAGAATCGGCCGCCGTACCACCCGACCGTCAGGAGCTCCCGTGTCCCCCGCTGTGGACCCCGAGGCCGCGTTGCGGGAACTGCTCGGTCGAATCGCCCCCGGTACCGCCCTCCGGGACGGTCTGGAGCGAATCCTGGCCGGCCGCACCGGAGCACTCATCGTCCTGGGCTACGACCGCGTCGTCGAGTCGCTCTGCACCGGCGGGTTCGCCCTGGACGTCGCGCTGTCGGCGACCCGGCTGCGGGAGCTGGCCAAGATGGACGGCGCGGTGATCGTCTCCTACGACGGCACCCGGATCGTCCGGGCCGGGGTGCACCTGATGCCCGACCCGACGATCCCCACCGAGGAGTCCGGCACCCGACACCGCACCGCCGAGCGCGTTGCGCTGCAGACCGGGTTCCCGGTCATCTCCGTGAGCCAGTCGATGCACATCATCTCGGTGTACGTGGCCGGCCGCCGGTACACCCTCGAACACCCCACGACCATCCTCGCGCGCGCCAACCAGGCCCTCGCCGCCCTGGAGCGCTACAAGCTCCGGCTCGACGAGGTCGCCAGCACGCTCTCCGCGCTGGAGATCGAGGACCTCGTCACGGTCCGTGACGCGATGAGCGTGAGCCAACGGCTCGAGATGGTCCGCCGGATCGCCGACGAGATCGAGGGCTTCGTCGTCGAGCTGGGCACCGACGGCCGGCTGCTCGCCCTGCAGCTGGACGAGATGCTCGCCGGGGTCGAGGAGGACCGCGGCCTGCTGGTCCGCGACTACCTCCCGAGCAGTCGCCGGAACCGCTCCGGCGAGGAGGTGCTCGCCGACCTGCGCGCCCTGTCGGCCACCGAGCTGCTCGACCTCTCGGCCGTCTCCCGCTGCTACGGCCTGCCGACCTCCCCGGACGCCCTGGACTCCCCGGTCAGCCCGCGCGGCTACCGGCTGCTGGCCCGGGTCCCCCGGCTGCCGGCCGGCATCATCGACCGGCTGGTCGCGCACTTCGGTGGGCTGCAGAAGCTGCTCGCGGCGACCATCGAGGACCTCCTGGCCGTCGAGGGGGTCGGCGAGGCCCGGGCCCGCGGCATCCGCGAGGGGCTGTCCCGGCTCGCCGAGACCTCCATCCTCGACCGCTACAGCTGAAGGAGGACCCCGTTCTCCCCGGGCTGAGCAGGCTCAGCCCGGGACCCGGAACGGGGCCACTCGTCCCTCGCGAGGGACGAGTGGGCACGGGCTCCCCTCAGGTCAACGTGAAGGCAGCGTCGGGGCTGGTCGCCGTGTCCAACCGTCCGCGCAGCGCGTAGTCCCCCGGTGGCGGTGGCACACGCTCCGCGGCGCACCCCGGGGTGCTGCTCAGCCCACCCCACACCACCGGGAACACCACGGACTCCCCCGCCTGCAGCGTCCGCGGGTCCGTCGTCTCCTCCGGGAAGCAGTCGTTGCTCCCCCAGACCCGGGTGCCGGCCCCGTCGACCATCACGATCTCCTGCAGCCCCTTGTCCAGCGACCGCACGCAGGAGACCGGCGAGACGTTCGTGACCACCAGGTCGAACGTCGGCTTGCTGCCGACCGGGCTGCTGGCCGGGGTGGGCCGCACCTCCACGCCGATCATGTCGTTGCTGCACGGTCCGCCGTCCACGGCCGCCGGCTCAGCCGGCGGGTCGTCCTGCGGCTCATCGGCCGCCGGCTCCTCGGCAGGGTCGGCCGTGGGCGGGGCCGTCGGGAGCTGGACCGCCGCGAGCGACGGCACGATCTGGTCCAGCGCTGGCGCGGGCGCGGGCTCCTCTCCGGCGGTCGTGAGGACGACGTCCTCGTCAGGCGATCCGGTGGCCACCGCCACCCCGAGCCACCCGCCGCCACCGAGGACGCCCACCGCGCAGCCGAGGACCAGCAGGCGCCGTCGCCAGTAGACGACAGCGGGCAACGGGCCGACCGGGTGCAGCACGTCGGCGACGCTAACCGGCCGGCTGGACGCCGACCGCGCGCCACGCCCTGACCTGGGGAGGCCCGTAGCCCCGGAGTGGCCCCGGACCGCCACCGGCCCGGCGGGTGGTGACGCAGAGTGTCGAGCCGGTTTCCCTGACACTCCTGCGGCGGGGCGCTCGTGCGCCGAGGCAGACTGGATCCCCGTGAGCACCACCTCGACCGACGCCGCGCGCCAGGACCCCGCACCCGCCGGAGACGCCGTCGGTGACCTCCTCGTCGACTGGTACGCCGACGCCGCCCGGGACCTGCCGTGGCGCACCCCCGGCACCGATCCGTGGGCGGTGCTGGTCAGCGAGGTCATGCTCCAGCAGACGCCGGTGCGCCGGGTGGAGCCGGTCTGGCGCGAGTGGCTGGCCCGCTGGCCTGCCGCGGCGGACCTGGCGGCTGCCAGCCCGGCCGAGGTGATCCGGGCCTGGGGCAAGCTGGGCTATCCGCGCCGGGCGCTCCGGCTGCGGGAGGCCGCTGTCGCGATCACCGAACGCCACGGCGGTGCGGTGCCCGCCGACGTCGCCGAGCTGGAGGCCCTGCCGGGCATCGGCACCTACACCGCCCGGGCGGTCGCCTGCTTCGGGTACGGCAGCCGCCAGCCCGTCGTCGACACCAACGTGCGGCGGGTCGTCGCACGGCTGGTGCACGGCCGCGCCGAGGCGGCACCGGCCCGGGCATCGGACCTGACCGACATCGCCGCACTGGCGCCGGTCGACGACGCCCGCGCCGTGCGGTTCTCGGTGGCGATCATGGAGCTGGGTGCACTCGTCTGCGTAGCCGGCACCCCCCGCTGCAGCATCTGCCCGGTGCGGGACCGGTGTGCCTGGCGGCTGGCCGGGTCACCGGCGCACGACGGCCCGGCCCGCCGGGTGCAGAAGTTCGCCGGCACCGACCGTCAGGTACGTGGCCGGCTGCTCGACGTGCTGCGGGCCGCCCCGGAGCCGGTGGCGGCCGAGGCGCTGACGCCGGTGTGGGACGACGCCGTCCAGCGCTCGCGCTGCCTGGACGCGCTCCTCGTGGACGGGCTGGTCGAGCAGACCCCGGACGGTCGCTTCTCCCTCCCCGGCTGAGGCGTCGCCGCTCCACTCCGAGCGGGGACGCCGGCGGCCGAGGCCGCCGAGACGACGAAGGGCCGCCCTCCGCGGATGCGGAGGGCGGCCCCTGTCTCGTCAGCGGACGAGGTCGTCGATCACTCGGCCTGCGTGGCCGCCGGACCCTCGGCCTCGCCGTCGACGCCCGAGAGCGCCACCGGCGGGGTGTCGGGCAGGTCGATCGGCTTGGCCTCACCGCGGAAGGTGAAGCGCGAGGCCGTCGGGTCGGCGTCCTCCTCGACGTCCACCACGATGATCTGCCCGGAGGCGATCTCGCCGTAGAGGATCTTCTCCGAGAGCGTGTCCTCGATCTCGCGCTGGATGGTGCGGCGCAGCGGCCGGGCACCCAGCACCGGGTCGAAGCCACGGGCGGCGAGCAGCTTCTTCGCCGCCGGGGTGACCTCCAGCGACATGTCCTTGTTCGACAGCTGCGTCTCCAGCCGGGCGAGCATGAGGTCCACGATGTGGACGATCTCGTCCTCGGTGAGCTGGTGGAACACGACGATGTCGTCGATGCGGTTGAGGAACTCCGGCCGGAAGTGCTGCTTGAGCTCCTCGTTGACCTTGAGCTTCATCCGCTCGTAGTTGCTGGTGCTGTCGTTCCCGGCCTGGAAGCCGAGGCCGACGGCCTTGGAGATGTCCCGCGTCCCGAGGTTCGTGGTCAGGATCAGGATCGTGTTCTTGAAGTCCACGATCCGGCCCTGGCCATCGGTCAGCCGGCCGTCCTCCAGCACCTGCAGCAGCGTGTTGAAGACATCGGCGTGCGCCTTCTCGATCTCGTCGAAGAGGACCACCGAGAACGGCTTGCGCCGCACCTTCTCGGTCAGCTGGCCACCCTCGTCGTAACCGACGTAGCCGGGAGGGGCACCGACGAGCCGCGACACGGTGAACTTGTCGTGGAACTCGCCCATGTCGATCTGGATGAGGGCGTCGTCCTCGCCGAAGAGGAACTGCGCGAGCGCCTTGGCCAGCTCGGTCTTACCGACACCCGAGGGGCCTGCGAAGATGAACGAGCCACCCGGACGACGGGGGTCCTTGAGGCCCGCCCGCGTGCGCCGGATCGCCTGGCTGACGCTCTTGATGGCCTCTTCCTGGCCGATGATCCGCTTGTGGAGCTCGTCCTCCATGCGGAGCAGCCGGGTGGTCTCCTCCTCGGTCAGCTTGAAGACCGGGATGCCCGTCCAGTTGGCGAGGACCTCGGCGATCTGCTCGTCGTCGACCTCGGCGACGACGTCCATGTCACCGGCCTTCCACTGCTTCTCGCGCTCGGACTTCTCGCCCAGCAGCTGCTTCTCCTTGTCCCGGAGAGACGCGGCCTTCTCGAAGTCCTGCCCGTCGATGGCCGACTCCTTCTCGCGGCGGATGGCCGCGATCCGGTCGTCGAACTCGCGCAGGTCCGGCGGGGCGGTCATCCGCTTGATCCGCATCCGGGCGCCGGCCTCGTCGATCAGGTCGATCGCCTTGTCGGGCAGGAAGCGGTCGGAGATGTACCGGTCGGCCAGCGTCGCCGCGGCGACCAGGGCGCCGTCGGTGATGCTGATCCGGTGGTGGGCCTCGTAGCGGTCCCGCAGGCCCTTGAGGATCTCGATGGTGTGGGCGAGGGTCGGCTCGCTGACCTGGATGGGCTGGAAGCGGCGCTCGAGAGCGGCGTCCTTCTCCAGGTGCTTGCGGTACTCGTCCAGCGTCGTGGCACCGATGGTCTGCAGCTCACCACGGGCCAGCATCGGCTTGAGGATGCTGGCGGCGTCGATCGCGCCCTCGGCAGCGCCCGCCCCGACGAGGGTGTGGATCTCGTCGATGAACAGGATGATGTCCCCGCGGGTGCGGATCTCCTTGAGGACCTTCTTCAGCCGCTCCTCGAAGTCACCGCGGTAGCGGGAACCGGCGACGAGGGCACCGAGGTCGAGGGTGTAGAGCTGCTTGTCCTTCAGCGTCTCGGGCACCTCGCCCTTGACGATGGCCTGGGCCAGGCCCTCGACGGCCGCCGTCTTGCCGACGCCGGGCTCGCCGATCAGGACCGGGTTGTTCTTGGTGCGGCGGGACAGCACCTGCATGACCCGCTCGATCTCCTTGGCCCGGCCGATGACCGGGTCGAGCTTGCCGTCGCGGGCGGCCTGGGTCAGGTTGCGGCCGAACTGGTCGAGGACCAGCGAGGTCGACGGGGTGCCCTCGGCGGGCCCGCCGGCGGCAGCCGGCTCCTTGCCCTGGTAGCCGGACAGCAGCTGGATGACCTGCTGGCGCACGCGGTTGAGGTCGGCGCCGAGCTTCACCAGGACCTGGGCGGCGACGCCCTCGCCCTCACGGATCAGGCCCAGCAGGATGTGCTCGGTGCCGATGTAGTTGTGGCCGAGCTGCAGCGCCTCGCGCAGCGACAGCTCCAGCACCTTCTTGGCCCGCGGGGTGAAGGGGATGTGACCGGACGGCGCCTGCTGGCCCTGCCCGATGATCTCCTCGACCTGCTGGCGGACGCCCTCCAGCGAGATGCCGAGGGACTCGAGCGCCTTGGCGGCGACACCCTCACCCTCGTGGATCAGACCCAGGAGGATGTGCTCGGTGCCGATGTAGTTGTGGTTGAGCATCCGGGCCTCTTCTTGGGCCAGGACGACCACGCGACGGGCTCGGTCGGTGAACCGTTCGAACATCTGCTGTATCTCCCTCTGACCGGCTGGACCTGCTGTGCTCGTGTCCCCGGCAGGGGACGGTGGACACCCGACGTACGTCGGCGCGCTGGGGCACCGGTCGCTCCACTGTAGTTCGCACCACCCGGTCGGCGTCGAGAACAGGCCGTCGAACCGTCCGGGGGGCTCGATGGAGACAACTGTCCTCCCGGGAACGGTGTTCCCCCACGGTTACGCCATGAGCGGACGCACGACGGCCCGGCACCCCCAGGGAGGTGCCGGGCCGTCGTGGTGGCCCTCCTGCAGTGCAGCAGGAGACGGGCCTACGTCAGTGCGCTGCCTCGAAGGCCTCGACCACGCTGGCCGGGATGCGGCCGCGGTCGCTGACCTGGTGGCCGTTGCTGCGGGCCCAGTCGCGGATCGCGCCGGCCTGCTCGCGGTCCATCCGGCCGCCGCCACCGGTGGCCCGTGACCGACCGGCGCCCGACGCCCGGGTGCCACGGCTGCTCACCTTGCGGGCCGCCGCCACGTACTTGCCGAACACGTCGCGCATCTCTGCAGCGTTCTTGTCCGACAGGTCGATCTCGTACGTCGTCCCGTCGAGGGAGAACGTGACCGTCTCGTCAGCGGAGATGCTGTCGTCGAGGTCGTCGCTCAGGATCACCTGGACCTTACGTGCCATTGTCTGTTCACTCCTGTTGCTGCGGGGCCGTGGACTGTCGTCACTGCTCCCCCGTGATCGACGAGCCCATTGCACCACGAACTACGGCATTCAGGCCAATTCCGGGGCAATTTCACGACGAATGCCCCCGGACAGGTGAGTCATTGATGGAGAGGGCGCACCAAAGGGAACAGGATCGTCTCCCTGATCCCCAATCCGGTGAGCGTCATCATGAGCCTGTCCATGCCGAACCCGAGACCGCCCGTCGGTGGCATCCCGTACTCCAGGGCCTCGAGGAAGTCCTCGTCCAACGCCATTGCCTCCGGGTCCCCGGCGGCGGCCAGCAGCGCCTGCGCGGTGAACCGTTCCCGCTGGACGACCGGGTCCACCAGCTCCGAGTAGGCGGTGCCCTGCTCGATCCCCCCGATGTAGAGGTCCCACTTCTCGGCCTTGCCCGGCTCCGAACGGTGGGCGCGGGTGAGCGGTGAAGTGTCCACCGGGTAGTCGATGACGAACGTCGGCGACTGCAGCCCGTCCTGCACCAGCGCCTCGAAGAGCTCCTCGACCACCTTTCCGGGCAGCCAGGCCGGGTCGACGCCGATGTCGTGCCGTTCGGCGATCGTGCGCAACTGCTGCACCGTCGTCTGCGGGGTGATCTCCTCACCGACGGCGTCGGAGACCGCGGTGTAGAGCGACAGTTGCGGCCAGTCGCCGGAGAGGTCGAGTTCGGTGCCGTCGTGGTGCCGGGCGACGTGGTCACCGAACAGCGCCGTGCTGCACTCCTGGACCAGTTCCTGCGTCATCCGGGCCATTTCCTGGTAATCCCAGTACGCGGCGTAGGCCTCGAGCATCGCGAACTCCGGGGAGTGCGAGGAGTCGGCACCCTCGTTGCGGAAGTTCCGGTTGATCTCGAAGACGCGGTCCAGTCCGCCGACGATGCAGCGCTTCAGGAACAACTCAGGCGCGATGCGCAGGTAGAGGTCCAGGTCGAAGGCGTTCATGTGCGTGCGGAAGGGTCGGGCAGTGGCGCCGCCGTGCACGGTCTGCAGCATCGGCGTCTCGACCTCGAGGAAGCGACGCGCCGTCAGACCGGAACGCAGGGTGCTCATCACGGTGGACCTCTGGTGCACCGTGCGACGCGCCTCGTCCCGGACGATCAGGTCGACGTAGCGGCGGCGGACCCGCAGTTCCTCGCTCATCGGCTTGTGCGCCACCGGCAGGGGTCGCAGCGCCTTGGCGGCCAGCTGCCAGGAGTCGGCGAAGACCGACAGCTCCCCGCGCCGCGACGTCCCCACCTCGCCGGTGACCAGGACGTGGTCACCGAGGTCGACGTCGGACTTCCAGGCGGCGAGCGGCTCCTCGCCGACCCGGTCACGGGAGAGCATGACCTGCAGCTCGGTGTCGCCCTCGCGCAGCGTCGCGAAGCACAGCTTGCCGGTGTTGCGGGAGAAGATGACCCGCCCGGTGACGCCGACCTGCTCGCCGGTCATCGTGTCCGGCTCCAGGTCGGGGTGCGCAGCGCGCACCTCGGCCAGCGTGGTCGTGCGGGCGACGGTGACCGGGTAGGGGTCGACACCGGCTTCGCGCAGCCGGTCCAGCTTGGCCCGCCGCACCCGCAGCTGCTCGGGCAGTTCGTCCTCGGGCGGGCCGGGGGGTTCCTCACTCACGAGCAGAGCCTACGGGCGGCCGGACGACGTCCCGCCACCGCCGGACCCGCCGGAGGACTGGTGCCGCTCGAACGCCAGTCGCAGGCCGTGCACGGTGAGATCGGGCTCACGCTCCCCGATCGACCGGCAGCTGTCGACGAGCAGCGGGTGCAGTCCGCCGGTGGCCACCACCACCGGTGCCGCCCCGAACTGCGCGACCAGTTCGGCGGCGATCCGGGCGACCAGGCCGTCGACCAGACCGGCGAAGCCGAGGACCATACCGGACTGCAGGGCGGCGACGGTGTTCTTGCCGATCGCCTGGGTGGGGACGGTGAGCTCCACCGAGCGCAGCTGTGCGGCTCGGGCAGCCAGCGCATCCAGGCTCACCTCGACGCCGGGCGCGAGCGCGCCGCCGAGGAACTGCCCGTCCGGGCCCACCGCGTCGACGGTGGTGGAGGTGCCGAAGTCCACCACCACCACCGGCCGGCCGGTGCCGTCGGGGCGCCGGCCGTACAGCTCGTGGGCGGCCAGCGCGGTGACCACCCGGTCGGCGCCCACCTCACGCGGGTTGTCCACGTGCAGCGGCACCCCGGTGCGCACCCCGGGCCCGATCAGGGTGACCGGGACGGCGAGCCGGTCCAGCAGTTGCCGCAGCGCCGGGAGCAGCCCCGGCACGGTGGAGCAGACGGCGACCCCGGTGACCGCGGTGTCCCGCAGCAGCCCGCGCCACAGCATGTGCAGCTCGTCGGCGGTGGCCCGGGGCTGGGTCGTCACCCGCCAGCAGTCGAGCCGCCGGGCGCCGTCGAAGGTCGCCAGCACCGTCTGGCTGTTGCCGACGTCGACGGTCAGCAGCACGTCAGCCTGCCCGCAGGTCGAGCGCGAGGTCGAGGATCGGCGAGGAGTGGGTGAGCGCACCGACGGAGAGGAAGTCGATGCCCGTGTCGGCCACCTCCCGGGCGACCTCGAGCGTGAGCCCGCCGGTGGCCTCGAGATCGACGTCCAGGTCACCGACGAGCGCCACGGCCTGCCGGAGCTGGTCGGGGGTCATGTTGTCCAGCAGAAGGAAGTCCGCACCCGCGTCCAGCGCCTCGCCGACCTGGTCGAGGGTGTCGCACTCGACCTGCACGGTGACCCGAGGAGCGCGCTCCCGGACCAACGCCACCGCGGCGGCCACCGACCCGGCCGCGGCGACGTGGTTGTCCTTGATCATCGCCACGTCGTAGAGGCCCATCCGCTTGTTCGCCCCGCCGCCGCAGCGCACCGCGTACTTCTCCAGCGGGCGCAGCCCGGGGGTGGTCTTGCGGGTGTCCAGCACCACCGCGCCGGTGCCGGCGACGGCGTCGACCCAGGTTCGGGTGGCGGTGGCGATGCCGCTGGCCCGGCTGGCGATGTTCAGCGCGCTGCGCTCGGCGGCCAGCAGCGCCCGCACCGGGCCGCGGACGGTGAGCAGGACGTCGCCGCGGCGCACCCGGTCGCCGTCGGCCGCACCCGCGGTCAGCGTGGCGCCGGGGGCCAGCCGGGCGAACACCCGGGCGGCCACCGGGAGGCCGGCGACCACGCCGTCGGCCCGGGCCACGAGGTCCGCCGTCCCGAACTGGGCGCCGGGGACGGTCGCGGCGCTGGTCACGTCGTAGCCGACGGCGACGTCGGGGGCGCTGGGCAGCGGCGCGCCGCCGGTCAGGTCCTCGGTCAGCGTGCGCTCGACGAGCTCGGCGACCCAGGCGGCGCTCAGACCGGTGCCGGTGAGGTCGGTGGCGTCGGTGGGCAGCGGTCGGCTCGCCGGGGTGGTCACCGGCACATGCTCGCTCACCAGTCCACCGCCACGGGCTCGCCGACCGGGCGGCGGGTCAGCCGGACCCGCCCGTCGTCGGCGAGCTGCACGTCCAGGTGCAGCTGCCACTCCTCGACGGCCTCGGGGTGGTCCTCGCGCCAGTGGCAGCCGCGGGTCTCCTGGCGCGCGGCGGCCGCGGCGGTGATCGCGGTGGCCACGGTCAGCAGGTCGGTGGTCTCCCAGCCGGGCACCCCGGGGACGGCGGTGGTCCACTCCCCCAGCGTCGCGAGCTGCTCGGCGGCCTCGGCCAGCCCCGGACCGCTGCGCAGCGCAGCGACGCGGGCCGACATCGTCGTGGTCAGCGGCGCGCGGGCGGCCACGTCGACCAGCCCGGCCGGCCGGGGGTCCTCCGGCGCCGCCGCGGCGGGCACCGGCAGCTCCCGGGCCAGTGCTGCACCGATCCGCCCGGCGAAGACGAGCCCCTCCAGGAGCGAGTTCGACGCCAGCCGGTTGGCCCCGTGCACGCCGGTGCAGGCGACCTCGCCGCAGGCGTAGAGGCCGGGCACCGTGGTCCGCCCGGTCAGGTCGGTGGCCAGCCCGCCGGAGGCGTAGTGCGCGGCCGGCGTGACCGGCACCAGCTCGGTCACCGGGTCGATGCCGGCCTCCCGGCAGCGGGCCACGATGGTCGGGAACCGCTCGGCGAGCCCGGGGAGCCCGCGGGCGTCGAGCCAGACGTGGTCGACGCCGTCCCGCAGCTGCACCCGGGTGATCGCCTTGGCCACCACGTCCCGCGGGGCCAGCTCGGCGAGCGGGTGGACGGCGGGCATGAACCGCTCGCCCGCGTCGTCACGAAGCACCGCGCCCTCTCCCCGCAGCGCCTCGGAGACCAGCGGCTGCTGGCCGCGGGCGTCCGGGCCCAGGTAGAGGGCGGTGGGGTGGAACTGGACGAACTCCAGGTCGGTCGCGACCGCCCCGGCCCGCAGGCCCAGGGCGACGCCGTCGCCGGTGGAGACGGCCGGGTTGGTGGTGGCGGCGTACACCTGGCCCATCCCGCCGGTGGCGAGCACCACGGCCCGGGCCCGCACGGCGCCCACTCCGTCCGCGCTGCCCTCGCCGAGCACGTGCAGGGTGACGCCGGCGGCGCGGCCGTCGGCGTCCCGCAGCAGGTCGAGCACCATCGCGTGCTCGACGAGCGTCACGCCGGGGTCGGCGGCCACCGCGTCGCGCAGCGCCCGCTGGACCTCCGCCCCGGTGGCGTCGCCGCCGGCGTGCACGATCCGGTCGGTGGAGTGGCCGCCCTCCCGGGTCAGCAGCAGCCGCCCGGTCGGGCCCCGGTCGAACGCGGCCCCCCAGCTGATCAGCTGGTGCAGCCGCTCGGGCCCCTCGGTGACCAGCGCCTGGACGGCGTCGGCGTCGCAGAGCCCCACCCCGGCCACCTCGGTGTCCCGGGCGTGCGCGGCCGGGGTGTCGGCCGGGTCCAGGACCGCGGCGATCCCGCCCTGCGCCCAGCGCGTCGAGCCGTCGTCCACCTCCACCTTGGTGACGACGGCGACCGAGAGCCCCGCCGCGCGGGCGTGCAGGGCCACGCAGAGCCCGGCGACCCCGGAGCCCACCACGCAGACGTCGGCGGTCAGCTCCCAGCCAGGGGCGGGGGCACGTAGCCGCAGCGGCAGCCCCGGGCCCAGGTCCGCAGAAATGGCCATTTCTGCGGAGAGGCTCACCGGACCGGGACGCCGAGGTCGCTGCGCTGCTGGTCCGGCGCTCCCGGCACCGGGGCGGAGGGGTCGGCGCCCAGCTCGACGACGCGGTTCTCCGCGTCGACGTGCACGACCGCCGGCAGGTAGGACTTGGCCTCGGACTCGTCCATCAGGCCGTAGCTGATCAGGATCACCAGGTCGCCCGGGTGCACCAGGTGCGCGGCGGCACCGTTGATGCCCAGCACGCCGGTGCCGCGTTCGCCGGGGATGACGTAGGTCTCCAGCCGGGCGCCGTTGGTGACGTCGACGATCGCCACCTGCTCACCGGCCAGCAGGTCGGCGGCGTCCATCAGGTCCTCGTCGACGGTGACCGACCCGACGTAGTGCAGGTCGGCCTGGGTCACCGTGGCCCGGTGGATCTTGCTCTTGAGCATGGTGCGCATCATCAGCGTTACCCCAGTTCCACAGCGGTGTTGTCGATCAGGCGGGTGCTGCCGGCGCGGGCGGCGATCAGCAGCCGGGCGGGTCCGGCGACGGGCGCCGGTCCCAGATCTGGATCGGTCAGCTCCAGGTAGTCCTGGAGCAGGTCGGGGGCCTCGGCCAGGACGGCGCGGGCCGCGGCCAGGACGGCGTCGGCGCCCTGCGGGCCTGCCTGGACACCGGCACGCAGTGCTGCGGACAACGCGGCAGCGGCCCTGCGCTGTTCCGCCGAGAGGAACCGGTTGCGGGAGGACAGCGCCATGCCGTCGTCCTCGCGGACCGTCGGGACGCCGACCACCTGCACCCCCAGCGCCAGCTCGCGGGCCATCGCCCGGATCAGCGTCAGCTGCTGGTAGTCCTTCTCGCCGAAGACGGCGACGTCCGGGCGGACCAGGCCGAAGAGCTTCGCGACCACGGTCAGCACGCCGGCGAAGTGCCCGGGGCGGACGGCGCCCTCCAGCACCTCCCCCAGCGGCCCGGGGCGCACGGTGACCCCCTGCGCACCGGGTGGGTACACCTCGTCGACCGGCGGGTGGAACACCAGGTCGGCGCCCTCCTCCGCCAGCGCGGCCAGGTCGGCGTCCCAGGTACGGGGATAGCGGTCGAAGTCCTCGCCGGGGCCGAACTGGGTCGGGTTGACGAACACCGAGACGACGACGCTGCCGCCGTGCTCGCGGGCGGCGCGGACCAGCGTGCGGTGCCCCTCGTGCAGCGCGCCCATGGTGGGCACGAGCACGACCGGCCCGGGCAGGTCGGCCCGCAGCCGGCGCAGCTCCGCGGTCGTCTCCGCGACCACCGGCGACCGGAGGGACAGGCTCATCGCGCCGCCTCCTCGGCCGCGTCGAGCAGCTCCAGCAGCGGAGCCCCCTCGTGCCGCTTGAGCCGGCCGGCGGCCAGCGCCCGCTCGGTGGTGCGCCGGGCCAGGGCCACGTAGGCGTCGACCGCGGCGGGCGCGCGCTCGCTCAGCGTCTCCAGGTGCGCGGCCACGGTGCCGACGTCGCCGCGGCTGACCGGGCCGGTGAGCCCGCGGTCGCCGCGGCGCAGCCCGTTGTCCAGGGCTGCGGTCAGCAGCGGGGTGAGCACCCGGCCCGGCTCGTCCACGCCGGCAGCCCGGAGCAGGTCGGCGGCCTCGGCGACCAGCGTGACCAGGTGGTTCGCGCCGGTGACCAGCGCCGCGTGGTAGAGCCCGCGGTCGGCCTCGTCGATCCAGAACGGCTCGCCGCCCATCTCCAGCACCAGGGTCTCCGCGACCGGGCGGTGCTCGGGCCGGCTGGTGACCCCGAACGGCGCGGCCACCAGCCGGGCGGCGTCCTCGGGGGCGCCGGAGAAGGTCATCGCCGGGTGCAGCGCCAGGGTCAGGACCCCGCGGCGCTCGGCCGGCAGCAGCACGGCCAGGCCGTGCGCACCGGAGGTGTGGAAGAGCAGCTGACCGCGCCGCCAGGCACCGGTCTCGCCGAGGCCGGCGACCAGGCCGGCGAGGGTGTCGTCGGGCACGGCGAGGACCACCAGGTCGCTGGCGGCGACGACCTCGTCGGCGGGCAGCAGCGGGACACCGGGGAGCAGGCGGGCCGCGCGTTCGGCGGAGGCGGCGGACACCCCGGAGGCGGCGACCACCTCGTGGCCGGCAGCGGCGAGCGCGGCACCGAGCACGGCACCGACCCGGCCGGCGCCGACGATCCCGACCCGCAGACGGGCGGGGGCCTCGGCCGCTGCGGGCAGGCCCGCGGGCAGGGCGGCAGGGCGCGCAGGCAGCGCGCGGGGACGGTCGGGCATCCCGGTGCACCTCTCGTTCCAGTCCCTCGCGGGTACCGGACTCAGGTCGCGTCGACCCACGTCGTCGTGGGCCGTGTGGTGGAGCGGTCGGTCCCGGCGAGCCACCTGCTGCAACCGACCCGGGGGACGTGTCACGCGGGTGTACCGCCGATGGCGAGTCTGTTACCCGTGGCCGCCCCGGGCAACGCCGCCGGGGTGTGTCCTGACTCACCCGGGTCATCACCGGAGCCGGATCTGCCCGTGATTGGGTGGGGCCGGCCGGCAGCGGAGCCGGCTCTGGTGAGCAGGAGGAGCACGGTGAGCAGCTTCGAGGGACGCACGGCACTGGTCACGGGCGCGAGCCGGGGCATCGGCCTGGCGATCGCCCAGAGCCTGGTGGAGCGAGGCGCCCGGGTGGTGGTCACCGCCCGCAAGCCCGACGCGCTCGCCGAGGCGGTCGAGGCGCTCGGCGGCCCGGAGAAGGCGGTCGCCGTGGCCGGCAACGTCGGCGACCCCGAACACCGCGCCGAGGCCGTCCGCACCGCGATCGACACCTTCGGCAGCCTGGACGTGCTGGTGGGCAACGTCGGCATCAACCCGGTCTTCGGCCCGCTGATGGACGCCCCGCTGGACGCCTTCCGCAAGATCCTGGACACCAACGTCGTCTCCAGTCTGGGCCTGGTCCAGGAGGCCTGGAAGGCGTGGATGTCCGAGCACGGCGGCTCGGTGCTGATCGTGGCGTCGGTCGCCGGGCTGAAGTCCAGCGAGGGGATCGCGGCCTACGGCGTCAGCAAGGCCGCGCTGATCAACCTCACCACGCAGCTGGCCGTGGAGCTCGGCCCCAAGGTGCGGGTCAACGCCGTCGCCCCGGCCGTGGTGAAGACCCGGTTCGCCGAGGCCCTGTTCACCGGCCGCGAGGACGAGCTGGGCGGCCAGTACCCGGTCGGGCGGCTCGGTGTGCCCGAGGACATCGGCGAGGCGGCCGCGTACCTGCTGAGCGACCAGGCCGGCTGGGTCACCGGCCAGACGCTGGTCCTCGACGGCGGAGCCCTGTCCCGCGGCCCCATCTGACGAAGGACCCCTCTGCCCCCCACGCCTCGCGAGCTCGGCGCGGGGCCCTGCAGAGGGGCCGGAACCGCACCTGCGGGGGGCGGTCAGGTGCGGCCGAGCACCCGGGCGAGGACGTCGTCGCCGGCGTCCTCGCCCTCCTCGCGGTAGCGGCGGCGCCGGGACCGCCCGCCGCTGGGCGCAGAGACCCCGCTCTCGGCCAGGATCTGCTCCAGCCGGGCGTGCCCCTGCGCCGTCGCCCCCTGCGTCGTCGCCGTAGCCCGCGGCGCCGGCTCCGCGGCCGCCGGGGTGACGGGGGCGGCCGACCACGGGGTCGGCTCCCAGGACGGCGACTCCACCGAGGGTGCGGCACCCGTCGAGGTCGGCTCGATCGCCCGCTCCCACGAGGGCCGTTCCACCGACGGCGTCCCGTACGACGCCCAGGCCGGCGACCCGCCGGACGGCTCCTCCGCGGGCGACCGGCCCTCGGACGGCGTCGCGATGACGGGCGGCTCGGCGGGCGACGCCCACGACGGGGTCTCCGCTCCCGGTGTGCCGGACCCGGAGCCGGCGGACGCAGTCGCCCAGTCCGACCAGCTGGGGCTCGCCGCGGCCTGCTCCTCCGGTGCGGCATGGCTGCGCCGGCGGCCGTTCGAGGGGGCGACGCCGGCCGCCTCGTCGGGCTCCGCAGCCCGGCGGTGCCGATGCCGCGGCGGCTCGAGGGGGTCCGACATCGCAGCCACGAGGTCGGACACGCGGAGCGCCGGCTCGGGCACGCGCGGAGCAGGCTCGGGGTCGGGTTCGGGGACGCGCAGGGCGGGCTCGGGCTCGGGCACGGCGAGCTCCGGCTCGGGCAGGACCGGCTCGGGCACGCGCAGGGCGGGCTCGGGCACGCGCAGGACAGGCTCGGGCAGTGGCGGCCGGGACGGCATCGGCACCACCGGCACCTCAGCGGCCGGACGGCCGGCCGCGTCGAGAAGGGCCTTCTCCCCCAGCCAGGCCAGCGGCGACTTCGGGCTCGGCTCGACCCACGGCTCGAGCACCGCCTCCTCGACCAGCCACTCCAGCGGCGAGGGCGGCCGGTGCCGGTCCGCCGACTCCTCCGGCGGCGCAGGAGCCCTGCTGATCGACGGCGCGGGGATGTCGAGGGCCTCGGCGACCGACACCGGGAGGACCCGGCCGGGCTCGGCGGGTGCGTCCGGCCCGGCCGGCGAGGACGTCCACACGGAGGTCTGCCACGCCGGCGGGGCACCCTCCACCGTGCGACCGACGTCGGCGGTCTGTGCCGGTCCACGGACGGACTGCGCTCGCATCACCATGCGCTCGATCAGCAGCTCACCGGACAGCTGCTCGGTCAGCTCGCTGCGCATCCGCCCGAGGTCACCGCGCAACTCGCCCAGCCCGGCCAGCTCGGTGCGCAGCTGCTCCAGCCCGCTCAGCTCGCTGCGCAGCCCGGTCAGGGCGGCGAGCTCGGTGCGCAGCCGACCGAGTTCTCCAGTCATGGACTGCTCTGCCTCGCGCCGCAGCCGGTTCTCCAGCTCGGCCGCGTGCTCGTGCCGGGCGGCGACCTCGTGCGCCAGCTCCAGGTCGTAGGCGTGCTGGAGCTCGGCCTCCCGAGCGGTCGCGGCCATCCGGTCGGCACGCCGGCTGCCGGCCAGGAACGCAGCGATCACGAAGGCCCAGCAGACGGCGAGCAGCGCGACCCGCAGGTACAGCGGGTCCTCGGTGAGGAAGGCCGCGGCCGTGGCCGGCACGGCGAGCAGCAGAGCGATGCCCGACCACACCCGCTGGGCCGCGGACCCCTGTACCGGCTCGACGACCGACGGCGTCACCCGGACGGCGGCCGGGCGGGACGGCACGGGCGGGAGAGGACTGCGGGCGGGGACTCCGTCGTCGCGGCGACCTCCCATGCCGGCAGCCTACGGGCGGCTGCCGCCGACACCGGTCAACTCCGCTCCGTACGCGCCGGGTGTCTCTCCGCCAGGTCGGCGGGGCGAGGACCACTGCCGCGGGGCAAGAGCCACCGGCCCAGGACGAGCACGTCGACGCCGACGGATCGGTCGTGCACGACGCGATGTGTTTCGATGGTGCCCGCGCTGCGAACCCCCTCGGGGCAGCACCGGTCGAACCTGCCGCAGCCGCCCGTCGATCGAGGAGTGCCGGTGGCCACACCCATCTCCGTGCGGACGACGGACACCCACAGCAGCGCACCGCCCACCCACCACCGTCGACTCCGGCCCAGTGCACCCCAGCCGCAGGGAGGACCCCGATGATCCGTTTCGACGCGGTGTCGAAGGCATACCCCGACGGGACCGTCGCGGTCGACGAACTGAGCCTGACGGCACCCTCGGGCCAGATCACCGTGCTCGTCGGACCGTCCGGCTGCGGCAAGACCACCAGCCTGCGGATGGTCAACCGGATGGTCGAGCCGACCTCCGGCACGATCACGATCGACGACCGCGACGTCACCTCGGTGCCCGCCACCGACCTGCGCCGGAGCATCGGGTACGTCATCCAGCACGCCGGGCTGTTCCCGCACCGGACCGTCGTGGACAACGTGGCCACCGTCCCGATGCTCACCGGGACGGGCCGTCGGCAGGCGCGCCGGCGGGCGATCGAGCTGATGGAGCTGGTCGGACTGCCGGCCTCCTTCGCCGACCGCTATCCCGCCCAGCTCTCCGGCGGTCAGCAGCAACGGGTGGGCGTTGCCCGGGCGCTGGCGTCCGACCCGCCGGTCATGCTGATGGACGAGCCGTTCAGCGCCGTCGACCCGGTGGTCCGCGACCAGCTGCAACAGGAGTTCCTGAGGCTGCAGGGCGAGCTGGGCAAGACGATCCTGTTCGTCACCCACGACATCGACGAGGCCATCACGCTCGGCGACCGGGTCGCGGTCCTGGCCGTCGGCGGGAGACTGGCCCAGGTGGCCGCCCCCGCCGACCTGCTGGCCACTCCCGCCGACCCCTTCGTGGCCGAGTTCGTGGGTCGCGACCGCGGTTACCGGGCGCTGGGGTTCATCTCCGCCGAGGTGGCCGTGGCGACCGAGCCGGCCGTGACCCTCGGCTCGCCCGTGGCCCGGGCGCACGACGTCGCCGTCGACGACTGGGTGCTCGTGGTCGACGACGGGGACCTCCCGCAGGGCTGGCTGCACCTCCGGGCCCACCCCGACGGAGGCCCAGGACCCGCGCCGGGCGACGTCGTCACCCCCGGCCTGCTCAACCTGGGCGGCACCCTGTCCCCGATCGGCGGCACCCTGCGCGAGGCCCTGGACGCCGCGCTCTCCTCACCCAGCGGCCGGGGTGTGGTGGTCGACGAGGGCGGGCGGCTCGTCGGCTCGGTCCGGGCCGGCACCGTGCTGGAGCACCTGCACGCCGCGACCGCGGACCCCTCGGCCCAGGTCAGGCCATGAACTCGGAGACCGGATCGGCGCCCTGGGACGTGTTCGGCTACTTCGCCGACCACCGCGCCGAGGTGCTGGACCTGCTGTGGGCGCACACCTGGCTCTCGGTCCTGCCCGTGGTCGTCGGCCTGCTGGTGGCCTTCCCGATCGGCTGGCTCGCCCGCCGGTACCGGTGGGCGTACCCGCCGGTCGTCTCGGTGTCCGGGCTGTTGTACACCATCCCCTCGCTGGCGTTGTTCGTCGTCATGCCGACCCTGCTGGGCACCCAGATCCTCGACCCGGTCAACGTGGTCATCGCATTGACGATCTACACCGTCGCGCTGCTGGTGCGGGTGGTCGCCGACGGCCTGGCCGCCGTCCCCGAGGACGCCGTGCAGGCGGCCACCGCGATGGGCTTCACCCGCCTGCAGCGGCTGCGGACCGTGGAGCTCCCGCTGGCCGTCCCGGTCATCGCCGCGGGCCTGCGGGTGGCCATGGTGGCCAACGTCAGCCTGGTCGCCATCGCGGCGACCATCGGGATCCCCCAGCTCGGCCAGCTGTTCATCACCGGGTTCCAGCTGTCGGTGACCGGCCCCTACTACCCGCCGATCGTGCTGGGCATCGTCCTGTCCGTCGCGCTGGCGCTGCTGCTCGACCGGTCCATCGTCCTCGGCGCCCGGCTCATCACCCCGTGGCAGCGGGTGTCGGCGGCCCGATGAACGACGTGCTCCTGTGGCTCAACGACCCGCAGAACTGGACCGGTACCCGGGTCACCCCCGGCATCGTCGAGCAGGCCTCCGCGCACCTGGCCTACACCGCGATCGCCCTGTCGATCGCCGGGGTGATCGCCTTCCCGCTGGGGCTCGTCCTCGGCCACACCGGCCGGGCGTCCTGGCTGGTCTCGGTGGCCAACGGGCTGCGGGCGCTGCCGACGGTCGGCCTGCTGATCCTCCTGTACGTCATGGTCTCGCCGTTGATCAGCGGCCGCGGGGACGCCGTCTACCTGGTGCCGACGGAGATCGCCCTGGTCCTGCTGGCCCTGCCGGCGATCCTGGCCAACACCTACGCCGGGGTGCGCAACGTGTCCCCGGACGCCCGCGATGCGGCCCGCGGCATGGGCATGACCGGCCGGCAGGTGCTGTTCCGCGTCGAGCTGCCCAACGCGCTCCCGTTGGTGTTCTCCGGCCTGCGGAGCGCCGCACTGCAGGTCATCGCCACCGCGACGATCGCGGCCTACGTCGGGCTCGGTGGCCTGGGCCGCTACGTGTACGACGGGCTGGCCAGCCGGGACTTCGGCCAGATGGCCGGCGGCGCCATCCTGGTCGCCGCGCTGGCCCTGCTGGTCGACCTGGCGCTCTCGCTGCTGCAGCGCGCCACCGTCTCACGCGGCGTCTCCGGCCGGTTCTCCCGCCGGTCGACCCGCGACAGCCGCAGCGCCTCGGTGACCGTGGTGCGCCCCGAGCCACCGAGGGGCGGGCCCGAGGGTGGCCGGTCCCCACGGCAGGCGACCACCGCGGCCGCTGACCTGACCCCCTCCGGCGACCACACCTCGAGGTGACCCGGTCCCCCGTTCCGCGGGTGGCACCCGCCACCCGGCACCCAGTGACCCGGCGCGCCGCGCCGCGGCCGACCCCAGGAGAGACCACATGAACCGCAGGATCGCCACGGCGCTGACCGGCGGGACCGCCCTGCTCACCGCGCTGACCGCGTGCGGAGAGTCCGGCAGCAGCAGTGCGGGAGGGGGCGAGAGCACCCCCGCCGGGGGCGGCGACACCATCGCCGCCGAGCTGGTCCTCGGCGGGCCGCCGGAGTTCCAGACCCGACCCGACGGCGTCCCCGGCCTGGAGGACGTCTACGGCGTCACCTTCGGTGAGTTCCGCAGCCTGGACGCCGGCGGCCCGCTCACCATCAACGCGCTGGCCAACGGCCAGATCGACGCAGCCGACGTCTTCACCACCGACCCGAACATCGCGGCCAACGACTGGGTCGTCCTCGAGGACCCGGAGAACCTCTTCGCCGCGCAGAACGTGGTCCCGCTGATCAGCACCGAGGAGGCCACCGACGGCGTCGCCGCCGTGCTGAACGCGGTGTCCGCGGAGCTCACCACCGAGGACCTCATCGCGCTCAACGAGCAGGTGATCATCGACCGGCAGGACCCGGCCGCGGTCGCCGGGCAGTGGCTGGCCGAGAAGGGCCTGGACGCGACGGGCACGCAGGCCGCCGGGACGGACCTCACCATCGGGTCGGCCAACTTCCCGGAGAACATCACCCTGGCCAACATCTACGCGCAGGCGCTGCAGGCCCAGGGCGCGACGGTCGAGACCCAGCTCAACATCGGCAGCCGGGAGGTCTACATGCCCGCCCTGCAGGACGGGTCGATCGACCTGATCCCGGAGTACTCCGGTGTGCTGCTGGAGCACTTCGACGAGGAGGCGACCGCGGTCAGCTCCGAGGAGGTCTACGCCGCGCTCCCCGAGGCCCTGCCGGAGAACCTGACCGTGCTCGAGCAGTCGGAGGCCCAGGACAAGGACGCCATCGTCGTGACCCGGGAGACCGCCGAGGAGTACGGCCTGACCTCGATCGCCGACCTGGCCGAGCAGCCCTGACCCGTCGGCGGTCCGGCCGGGCGGGCTCCGCCCACCCGGCCGGACCGCCTCAGGCGCGGGCGGGAGGTCTGGCGGCGTCGTCCTCGTCGGGCGGGACCTTGCAGACGTGCTCCAGCCACAACGCCGCACCGGTGAGCCCGGCGGCGAAGACGACGCCGAGGACGCCGGTGACGGTGTCGGCGGTGGCCGCGGACAGCCGGCCCAACTGAGGCACCGTGTGCAGCAGCAGCCCCGCCCAGCAGCCGGTGAGCACCGCGCCGACGTAGGCGCTGGCCTGGGCGAGCACCGCCACCCGGGCCACCAGCATCGGCTCGACCGGTCGGGCGGCGGCCGGGCTCCGGCCCGGCGGCGGACGGCGGTCGCGCTGCGCGGACAGCCGGGCCGCCAGCGCCCGGGCGCCGAGCAGCTCGGCCACCGCCAGCACGCCCAGCGGCACCGGCAGCCACCACTGCAGCTGCGGCAGCGAGCCGTAGCCGGCCCGGACCAGCAGCCAGCTGGCCAACGCCAGCCCGACCACGAGGGCCACCAGGTCCCGGCCGCGGACGGAGGTCACGCCAGCTGCTCCCAGCGGACGACCGCGGCCACCTCGTCGGCCGGGAGGGCCGTGACGAGATCGGCCACCCGGCCGTGCCCGGGCAGGGTCGCCGCGGGGTCCAGTGCGAGCCACGGGACGAGCACGAAGGCCCGCTCCGCGGCCCGGGGATGCGGGAGGGTCAGCGCCGGGTCGGCCGAGACCACCGGCGTCCCGTCGTCCGCGGTGACGGTGACGACGTCGACGTCCAGCGTGCGGGCTCCCCAGCGGACGTCCCGGGTGCGACCAGCCGCCTGCTCGAGCTCCTGCGCCAGGGCGAGCCAGCCGGCGGCGTCCCGCTCACCCCGGACGACGGCGACCGCGTTCAGGTAGCGCGGCTGTTCGACCGGCCCCCACGGGGGCGTCTCGTAGAGCGTCGAGCGGGCCACCAGGCCGTGCTCCTTCAGCGCCACCAGCGCCCGCCGCAGCGTGCCCGCCCGGTCGCCGAGGTTCCCGCCGAGGGAGAGGACGGCCCGGCTCATCAGCGCTCGCGCCGGATCGCGACCGTCACGTCGTGGGCCGGCACGCCCAGGTCGACCTCCGGCTTGTGCACGGTGATCTCCACCGCGTCCACCACCGGGTACGCCAGGCACACGTCGGCCAGCCGCTGGGCCAGCGTCTCCAGCAGGTCGACCGGCTCGCCGACCAGCACGGCGTGCAGCTGCTGGGCCAGCTCGCCGTAGTGGACGGTCTTGGTCAGGTCGTCGTCCGCGGCCGCCGGGGCGGTGTCCAGCTCGAGCACCGCGTCGACCCGGAAGGTCTGGCCGTTCTCGCGCTCGGCCGGGTACACGCCGTGGAAGCCGTGCCCGGTCAGGCCGTGCACCGTGATCCGGTCCGGCGTCGGGTCAGCCACGGTGTCCTCCTGCGCTGGGGGCCGCCCGCACGGCGGCCAGGGTGGCGATCGCGTCCAGCGACTGCACCGGGTCGTGCACCCGGACGCCCCAGGCACCGGCCTGCGCGGCCAGCACCGAGATCGCCACGGTCGCCGCTTCCCGGCCCTCGACCGGGCGGAGCTCGCCCCCGGGCCCGGCGAGCAGCCGACCCAGGAACGTCTTGCGCGAGGCCCCGACCAGCACCGGCAGCCCGAGGGCGACCAGCCGGTCCAGCCCGGCCAGCAACGCCCAGTTGTGCTCGGCGTTCTTGGCGAACCCCAGCCCCGGGTCGAGCACCAGCTGGGCGGGGTCGACGCCGGCGGCGACGACGTCCTCGACCCGGGCGGTCAGCTCTGCGCCGACCTCGGTGACCACGTCTCCGTAGCGCGCCGCCGCGTACATCTCGCGGCTGTGCCCGCGCCAGTGCATCAGCACCCACGGCACCCCGGTGTCGGCCACCAGCCGGGCCATGCCCTCGTCGGCCAGGCCGCCGCTGACGTCGTTGACCAGCACGGCGCCGGCCGCCAGGGCGGCGGCGGCGACCTCGGCGCGGGTGGTGTCCACGCTGACCCGCACGCCTGCGGCGGACAGCTCCCGGACCACCGGCACGACCCGCCGGCACTCCTCGGCCGCGTCGACCCGGTCGGCGCCCGGCCGGGTCGACTCACCGCCGACGTCGACGTAGTCCGCGCCGGCGGCGTGCATCTCCAGACCGTGGGCGATCGCGGCGCCGGCGTCGGCGTAGCAGCCGCCGTCGGAGAAGGAGTCCGGCGTGACGTTCAGGACCCCCATCACCAGGCACCGGCCCGGGCGCGGCAGGAGCACGGCGCTCACTCCGCCGTCACCGCTGCAGGATGAGGCTCATCGCCTCGCTGCGGGTCGCCGGGTTCTCCCGGAAGATGCCGCGCACCGCCGAGGTGATCGTGGACGAGCCCGGCTTGCGGATGCCGCGCATCGCCATGCAGAGGTGCTCGGCCTCCACGACCACGATCACGCCCTGGGGCTTGAGCACCTCGAACAGCGAGTCGGCGATCTGCCGGGTCATCCGTTCCTGCACCTGCGGCCGCCGGGCGTACACCTCGACCAGCCGGGCGAGCTTCGACAGCCCGGTGACCCGCCCGTCGGTGCCGGGGATGTAGCCGACGTGCGCCCGGCCGTGGAAGGGCACCAGGTGGTGCTCGCAGGTCGAGTACATCGGGATGTCCTTGACCAGCACGAGCTCGTCGTGGTCCTCGTCGAACGTCGTGGCCAGGACGTCGTAAGGGTCCTGGGCCAGGCCGGCGAACGTCTCCCCGTAAGCCCGCGCGACCCGCGCCGGGGTGTCGACCAGGCCCGACCGGTCCGGGTCCTCCCCGATCGCGATCAGGATCTCCCGGACGGCGGCCTCGATCCGGGCCGTGTCGACCTGCCCCTCGGGCAGGTCGGCCACCGGGTCACCGGTCCGGGGGTCCTGGCCGACGCCGTCCACCGGCGCGCGCCGGACGGTGCCGTGGCCGTCGGCCGCCGCGGGCACGGCACCGTCGAGTCCGGCTCTGCGAGGTGCCACGCCGCCGGGGGCCACACCCCCGACCGCGTCGCTCACCGGCCCTGGACCGGGGCGCCGACGTCGCCGACCGGCAGCTTCGGCTCGCCGTTGGTCGACGCGTGCGACCCACCGTTCGCGGCGGCCACCTCCGCCGGGGTCAGCACCGGCGGACGCTCCGAGGGGGTGCGCTTGCCGAAGCCGTTGTACGGCGCCATCGACGGGCGCTTGACCACCCCGGTGCAGATCCGGTCCATGTCCTCCCGGGAGAGGGTCTCCCTCTCCAGGAGCTCCAGCACCAGCCGGTCCAGGACGTCCCGGTACTCGACCAGGATCTCCCAGGCCTCGTCGTGCGCGGCCTCGATCAGCGCGCGCACCTCGCCGTCGATGTCGGCGGCGACGGCGTCGGAGTAGTCCGACCGCGAGCCCATGTCCCGGCCGAGGAACGGCTCGGAGTCGGTGCTGCCGTACTTGACGGCACCGAGCTTCGCGCTCATCCCGTACTGGGTGACCATCGACTTGGCCAGCGAGGTGGCCTTCTCGATGTCGTTGCCGGCGCCGGTGGTCGGCTCGTGGAAGACCAGCTCCTCGGCCGCCCGTCCGCCCAGCGCGTAGGCGAGGGTGTCGATCATCTCCGAACGTGTCTGGGTGTACCGGTCCTCGGTGGGGAGGATGAGCGTGTGCCCCAGCGAGCGGCCGCGCGGCAGGATCGTCACCTTGTGCACCGGGTCGGTGTTCGGGAGCGCGTGCGCCACCAGGGCGTGACCGCCCTCGTGGTACGCGGTGACCTTCTTCTCCTTCTCGCTCATCGCCCGGGTCTTCCGCTCCGGGCCGGCCAGCACCCGGTCGATCGCCTCCTCGAGGGTGGCGTCGGTGATGACCGTTTCGTCCTGGCGGGCGGTGAGCAGCGCGGCCTCGTTGAGCACGTTGGCCAGGTCGGCGCCGGTGAAGCCGGGCGTGCGCCGGGCCACCGTCTCCAGGTCGACGTCGTCGGCGAGCGGCTTGCCGGTGGCGTGCACCTTGAGCACCGCCGTCCGACCCAGCAGGTCGGGTCGGTCGACCGGGATCTGCCGGTCGAACCGGCCCGGACGCAGGAGTGCGGGGTCCAGGACGTCCGGCCGGTTGGTGGCGGCGATCATGATGACGCCGCCCTTGACGTCGAAGCCGTCCATCTCGACGAGCATCTGGTTCAGCGTCTGCTCGCGCTCGTCGTGCCCGCCGCCCATGCCGGCGCCGCGCTGCCGGCCGACGGCGTCGATCTCGTCGATGAAGATGATCGCCGGAGCGTTCTCCTTCGCCTGGGTGAACAGGTCGCGGACCCGGCTGGCCCCGACGCCGACGAACATCTCGACGAAGTCCGACCCGGAGATGGAGTAGAACGGCACGCCGGCCTCACCGGCGACCGCGCGGGCCAGCAGCGTCTTGCCGGTGCCGGGCGGACCGAACAGCAGCACGCCCTTGGGGATCTTCGCGCCGATCGCCTGGTACTTGACCGGGTTCTGCAGGAAGTCCTTGATCTCGTGGAGTTCCTGGATCGCCTCGTCGGCACCGGCCACGTCACCGAACGTCGTCTTCGGGGTGTCCTTGCTGACGATCTTGGCCTTGGACTTCCCGAAGGCCATCACGCCCCGGCCGCCACCCTGCATGGAGCTGAACAACCAGAAGAGCAGCAGCAGGAGGAGCACGAAGGGCAGGAAGCTGACCAGGATGCTGACCAGCAGGTTGTCCTGGGAGACGTTGGTGTCGAAGTCGACGCCCTCACCCTCACCCAGGCCACTGACCAGGTCGAAGACGTCCTCCTCGGCACCGACCGGGTAGAAGGCGGTGACCTGGTCACTGCCCTCCACCGGCTCGATCAGGTCGAGGTCGACGGTCTGCTCGCGGTCGTTGATGGTGGCCGAGTCGACGTTGCCCTCGGCGAACTGCGCGAGCGCCGTGGAGGTCGAGACCTCCTGGTACTCCGGGTCGCTGCGGAAGAAGCTGGAGCCGACGAAGGCCAGCAGGACGACGATGGCGATCCAGAACCAGACGCTCCGGAAGATCTTCTTACGTTCCATACACCGTGGCCGGGCGCCGGGGTGGACCCGGCTTGCCCGTCGACCCTCCTGATCGTCGCTGGACGCCGCCCGCGACCCTGGGGGACGCCCCGCCGCGGGGCGACGTCGTTGGGTCGAAGGTACACCGGTGGACCTGTGCCCCTGCTGCTCTCGAGCTGTTCGGCCTGGCTGCAGGGACCCGCGGCGAGCGAAGCGGGTCGTGGGTGCAGCCAGGTCCTTCCTCAGCCGGAGTAGACCTCGGGCTTGAGCGTGGCGATGTAGGGCAGGTCGCGGTACCGCTCGGCGTAGTCCAGCCCGTAGCCGACGACGAACTCGTTGGGGATGTCGAAGCCGATGTAGCGCACCGGGACGTCGACCTTCACCGCGTCCGGCTTGCGCAGCAGCGTGCAGACCTCCAGGGACGCCGGCCGCCGGCTGCCCAGGTTCTTCAGCAGCCAGGACAGCGTGAGCCCGGAGTCGATGATGTCCTCGAGCACCAGCACGTGCTTGTCGGCGATGTCGCGGTCCAGGTCCTTCAGGATCCGCACCACGCCGGAGGAGCTCGTGGCGCTGCCGTAGGAGGAGACCGCCATGAACTCCATCTGGGTCGGCAGCTGCAGCGCCCGGGCGAAGTCGGACATGAACAGCACCGCGCCCTTGAGGACGCCGACCAGCAGCACCTCGCGGCCGGCGTAGTCGTGGGCGATCTGTGCGGCCAGCTCCGCGATCTTGCCCTGGATCTGCTCCTCGGACAGCAGCACGTGGTCGATGTCCGGGCCGTAGCCGTGGTCCGGGCCCAACGGGCCGGCTGCGGGGATGGCGGGCTCGCTCACGACGGTCAGGGCTCCTCAGGGGGGACGACATCTGGTGCAGCCGGGCGCGGACCGGTCCCGCGACCGGGGGGACCGCCGGGCTGCACGGTCAGCCTGCCAGACGCGCGCCGCACTCCCGCACCGCCGGGGAGGTCCACCCGTCCCTGGCCCCTCCACCGGGTGACGAGCGCGTCGACCGCCGACAGGTGCACGCCCTGCAGGTCGGGCACCCCGGCGCGGCGGAGCCAGCCGCGCAGCACCCGGCGTCGCAGGGCCGTGGGCAGCTCGGCCAGCGGGGCGGCGGGCAGGTCGCCGTCCTGGCCGGCCAGCGCTGCCAGCTCGGCCTCGGCCAGCGCATCCAGGGTGTCGAGGTCCTCCCGCATCATCGCCGCGGTCCGGCCGAGCGCGCCCGCAACGCCCCCGCCGAGGACCTCCTCCAGCAGCGGCAGCACCTCGGTGCGCAGTCGGACGCGGGTGTAGGCCGGGTCGCTGTTCCACGGGTCGTCCCACACCGGCAGCTGCTGCGCCGCGCAGGCGGCCCGGGTGGTCGACCGCCGGACGTCGAGCAGCGGGCGCCAGAACGGCGGGCGGTGCTCGACCATGCCGGCGACCGAGCGTGGCCCGGAGCCGCGGGCCAGCCCGAGCAGGACGGTCTCGGCCTGGTCGTCCAGGGTGTGGCCCAGCGCGACCGCCGCCCCGTGCTCGCCCGCCGCCCCGGCCAGCGCCGCCGTGCGGGCCACCCGGGCCGCGCCCTCCGGCCCGCCCTCGACCCCGACGTCGACCCGGAGCACCAGCACCGGGGAGAGTCCGATGGCCCGGAGCAGGCCGGCGGTGCGCTCGGCCTGCTCGGCCGACCCGGGCTGCAGTCCGTGGTCCACGGTGACCCCGCCGACCGGGCGGCCGGCGCGGGGTGCCTCGAAGGCCAGCGCGGCGGCCAGGGCCACCGAGTCCGCTCCCCCGCTGCAGGCGGCGAGCACCGGGCCCGTGCCCGTCTGCAACCCCGGGCGCACGGCGCTGCGCAGCGCCGCGACGGCGGGGTCGGGTCCGACCACCGGGGGCGGGGCGCGCCGGCTCAGGCGGGGAAGGCGGGCCGGGTCTCCAGCACCCGCTCCACCCAGCGGGCGGGCTCGGTCAGCTCGTCCTTGTACGGCAGGTTCTCCGGCCCGGCCCAGACCTGGTTGAACCCGTCCATGCCGACCAGCTCGACGACCCCGGCCACGAAGACCCGGCCATCGGCGTACTGCTGCATCTTCTGCTCCAAGCCGAGCAGGCGGCGGAGCACCCGATCGATGGGTCCACGGCCCTTGCGGCGCTGGGCGAAGCGCTTGCGCAGCGTGCGCACGGACGGGACGACGTCGGGGCCGACGCCGTCCATCACGTACTCGGCGTGCCCCTCGAGCAGGCTCATCACCGCGGTGACCCGGTCCAGCACGGCGCGCTGCTCGGGGTCCCGGATGAGCGCCATCAGGCCCTGCGGGGCGTCGTCGTCGGCACCGGTGCCGCGGACGACGTCGGTGAGGCTGCGCAGCACGTCGGTGAGCCGCTCGCGCAGCACGTCCGGGGTCAGGTCGGTCGCCTCGGCGAAGGCGGCGATCTGCGCCTCGAGGTGGCCACGCAGCCACGGCACGGCGGTGAACTGCAGCTGGTGGGTGACCTCGTGCAGGCAGACCCACAGCCGGAAGTCCGTGGGGTCGACGCCGAGCCGGCGCTCGGTCTCGACGATGTTGGGCGCCACCAGCAGCAGCCGGCCGCCGCTGCCGAACACCTCGTACTGGCCCAGCACGCGGGTGCAGAGGAAGGCCAGCACCCCGCCGGCCTGCACCCCGGTCGCCCGCGAGCCGATCGCGGTGGCCAGCGGCCCCGGCGTGGTGCCCTGCGCCGCCTGCAGCCGGTCGGCGAGCGGGTCGAGCAGGGCGGCCATGCCCATGGTGTTCGAGTCGATCCAGCCGGGCCGGTCGACGACCGCCACCGTGGGCTCCGGGCCGCCGGGGACCGGGCGCAGCCCGGTGAGCGCCTCGACGTGCGCGACGGCGGTCGCGGCCGCGCGGTGCAGCTCCGCGACGACGCCCGCCGCCTCCTCCCGGGAGGTCTCCGGGCCGGCCCCGACCAGGCGACGGGCGGTGCGGCCGGCGAGGTCCCAGTCGACCAGGGACGAGGAGCGGCTCATCGCCTCACCGTACCCGGCAGCACCCTCCGGCCCGCCGCCGTCAGCGGCAGCCGCAGCCGGCCAGCGCGGCCGCCACGACGTCCAGTGCGGTCTCGGTGTCCTCCAGGCTCCCGGTGGCCCCGTCGGCCAGGATGGCGAACGCCAGCAGCCGGCCGTCTGCGGTCTGCACCGTGCCCGCCAGGTCGTTCACGCCCAGCAGCGTGCCGGTCTTGGCCCGCACCGACCCGGGGATGCCCTGGCCGGCGACCGCGCGGTCGGTCAGGGTGCCGTCGTACCCGGCGACCGGGAGGCCGGAGAGCAGCACGTCGGCGTCGGGGACGCTCCCGTCCGCGGCGGCCTGGACGACGTCGACCAGGAGCCGGGCGGGCACCCGGTCGTCGCGGGACAGACCGCTGGCGTCGGAGAGGGCGAGCCCGGTGGTGTCCAGACCCGCCTCGGCCAGCGCGGCGCCGATCGCCTGCCCGGCGCCCTGGAAGGTGGCCGGCAGCCCCCGGGCGATGGCCACGTGCCGGGCCAGCGACTCGGCCAGCAGGTTGTCCGACGCGGTGAGCGCCTGCTCGACCAGCCGGGCGACGGGCGCGGACTCGACGCTGGCCAGCGTGCGTGCGCGGGCCGGTGCGGCACCGAGGCTGACGGCCGCGTCCGGGGCGCCCAGCGCCGCGGCCAGTGCGGCACCGGCGTCGGTGCCCGGCGACCCGCTGCGGGGGGTGCGGCCGGGAGTCTGCCGGGCGCCGTCGACGGCGGTGGCGGTCACCGGGGCGGCGTAGGTCGACGGTGCGTCGTCGGCCCCCCAGCCCTGGGCGGTGAGCGGGCCGCTGAACAACGAGTTGTCGACGACGACGCTGGTCACCGGCTGACCACCGAGCGCCTGCTGGACCTGGGCGGCCAGGTCGGCGATGGTCGCCGCACCGGGGTAGTCGACCGAGGGCGCGGTCGTCGACAGGGTCGGGTCGCCCCCGCCCACCAGGACGACCTCCCCCGGCGTGCTGCCGGCCACCACGGTGGTCGTCAGGGTGTCGGTGGGCTCCAGGGTGGTGAGCGCGGCGAGGGCGGTGAGCAGCTTCGCTGTGGAGGCCGGCGTGCCCGGGTCGGCCGCGTCCCGGTCGAAGAGCACCTGCCCGGTGGCCACGTCGACGACCTGTGCGGACAGACCGCTGCCGAACGCCGGGGACCCGAGGAGCGGGGTGAGCACGGCCGCGAGCGCCGCCGGGTCGGGCACCGGCGCCTCCGCGGAGAGCGGGGTGAGCACCGGGCCTGGCTCGGTGAGGTCGGGCAGGACGGCGTCGGGCACCTGCTCGGCGTCCACGGCCACCGGGGAGTCGCCGCCGGTCAGGTCGAGGGCCAGCACCACCCCGGCCGCGACCAGGACGAGGGCGAGGACGGCGGCGACCAGGACCTTCACCAGCCGGCCACTGCTCCCAGCGCCGGACCCCGCCCGCCGGCCGGAGGTGACCGCGGTCGCGCCCGCCGCAGGGGCAGCGCGTTCGGGGGCCGCCCGGCGACCGGTCACCCGCTCGGCCTGTGCCCGCGCCAGGTCCTCGCGCTCGACTGCCGCGCGCTCTCCCGCCGCGCGCTCTCCCGCCGCGCGCTCAGCCGCCGCGCGCTCGGCCGCCGCGCGCTCGGCCGCCGCGCGCTCTGCTGCCGCGGCCCGCTCGGCCACCGCCCTGCGCTCGACCGCGGCGCGCTCGGCTGCTGCGGCGCGCGCGGTCGCGGCTCGCTCGGCCGTCTCGTGCTCGATGGCCGTGCGCTCGGCGGCCATCGCCGCAGCCGCGGCGGCCCGCTGCCCGTCGGCCTCCTCAGCGGCCGCTCGTTCTGCCGCCAGCCGACCCGCCTCGACCTGCTCGGCGGCCACGCGGTCGGCCTCCGCGCGCTCGACCGTCGCGCGCTCGGCCTCGGCGCGCGCCGCCTCTGCCTGGTCGGCCACGGCCCGTTCGGCGGCAGCGTGGTCCTCGGCGGCCCGCGCCGCGGCGGCCTGCTGGGCCGCCCACTCCCGGACGGCGGCGAGGTCGGCGGCAGCCTGCTCGGCCCGGGCACCTTCGACGTCGGCCTGGTCGAGCTCCGCCTGGGCGGCCGCAGCGCGCTCGGCCTCCTCGGCGGCTGCGCGCTCGGCGGCAGCCCGCTCGGCCGCCCACCTCTTCACCGCGGCCAGGTCGGCAGCTGCCTGCTCCGCGGCGGCGCGGCGCGCCTCGGCAGCCTCGCCGGCCGCCTCCGGGGGCGGCTCCTCGGTGGCCGGCGGCTCGGGAGCCTGCTCGACCGGGGCCGTGGCCGCCTGGGGTCCCTGCTCGGCCGGCTCCCGCACCGGCCGTGCCGGTTCCGCCGCCGGACCCGCGGCGGCGTCCGGGGTGGTCGCGGCGGGCGCCGCGTCGGCCGGGACCGACGGATCGGGCGTCGTCCCGTCGCCGCCGTCAGCCGCCGAGGGCGGCACCTCCGGGTCGCCCGCAGGCACCCCAGGCTGCTCTGCACCCGGACTCGACGAGATCTCCCCCACCCCCTGGAGTGACCTCCGCCGACGGGACGGACGGTCGTACGCCACACTATCGGCGTGCAGTTCGACGTGACGGTAGAGATCCCCAAGGGCCAGCGGAACAAGTACGAGCTGGACCACGCCACCGGACGCATCCGCCTGGACCGGATGCTGTTCACCTCGACCCGGTACCCCGCCGACTACGGGTACATCGAGGAGACGCTCGGAATGGACGGTGACCCGCTCGATGCCCTGGTGCTCCTGGAAGAACCGACGTTCCCCGGGTGCCTCATCACCTGCCGGGCGATCGGCATGTTCCGGATGACCGACGAGGCGGGTGGGGACGACAAGGTCCTCACCGTCCCGGCGACCGACCCCCGGATGGCCCACCTGCAGGACATCAACGACGTCTCGGAGTTCGACCGGCTGGAGATCCAGCACTTCTTCGAGACCTACAAGGACCTCGAGCCGGGCAAGTCGGTCGAGGGCGCCGAGTGGGTCGGGCGCGCCGAGGCCGAGGCCGAGATCGAGGCCTCCCGGCAGCGCGCCATCGACACCCCCCGGCAGCACTGACCCCACCGGCGGACCTCGCCGAACACGCACCCGACCAGACGGCGGCGCACCCATCGGGTGCGCCGCCGTTCCACATCCACCGAACGGCGGGCGACGGTGGCGTCCCGCAGCAGCGCACGACACGTGCGCCGGCCGAGGCGGGGAGAGGGAGGTGGGAGAGCCGCCTGTCGGAATCGAACCGACGACCTTCTCATTACGAGTGAGATGCTCTACCGACTGAGCTAAGGCGGCGGACTGCGCGAGTGAGCTTACGGCACCGCCGCGCTCGTCCTGCGATGCCCCTGCGATGTGGCGGCGCGGATCAGGCCGGCAGCCGGAGCGCGACCGTCAGCGCCTCCACGGCGATCTGCGGCTTCACGTTCTGCTCCAGCGCCGTGCGTGCGGCGAGCACGGCGTCGATCCGGCGCAGCGCACCCTCGGCGCCGATCCGGCGGGCCAGCTCGACGGCGTCCGCCCGACGGTCGGGGTGGGCGAGCGGCAGCGTCAGCTCCCCGGGCGGGCCGCCCGCCGAGCTGATCACCAGCGCGTCCCGGTAGAGCGCCGCCAGGTCGACCAGCGCTCGGTCCAGGGAGTCCCGGCCGATCCGGGTGGCCCGCCGCTTCTGCCGTGTCTCCAGCTCCTTGAGCTGCCCGGCCCCGCGACTGGCCGCAGCGACCCCCGGCCCGCGCGCGCCCACGCCCAGGCTGGCCTTGACGGCGTCGGTCTCGACCGCGTCGACCTCGGCGACGGTCTTGTCCGACTCGTCCTTGGCCGTCCCGACCAGGTCGTCGGCGGCGTGCAGGCAGGCCGCCAGTGAGACCAGCGACAGCGGGATGTCCAGCACCGCCTTGCGGGCCAGCCGGGCCGACTCGTCCCGGGCGAGGTGCCGGGCCCGGCCGACGTGCCCGCCGGCGGCCGCCGCCGACCAGGCGGCCAGAGCCGGGTCGATGCCGTCCCGGCGGACCAGCACCTCGGTGACCGCCTCGATCCGCGGGGTGCGCAGGGCCACCACCCGGCAACGGGAGCGGATGGTGACCGGCACGTCGTCGGGGTGCAGCGAGGGCGCGCAGAGCAGGAAGACCGTCCGCGGCGGCGGCTCCTCCAGCATCTTGAGCACCGTGTTGGAGGCCTGCTCGGTCATCCGGTCGGCGTCCTCGACGACCACGATCTGCCAGCGCCCCTGCGACGGCGCCCGGCCCGCGGTGCGGACGATCTGCCGCACCTCGGCGACCCCGATGGACAGCCCCTCGGGCACCACCCGGTGCACGTCGGCGTGGCTGCCGGCCAGCACGGTGCGGCAGGCGTGGCAGGTGCCGTCGCCGCCGGCCGGGCACTGCAGCGCGGCAGCGAAGGCCCTGGCGGCGACCGAGCGACCGGAGCCGGGCGGCCCGGTGAACAGCCAGGCGTGCGTCATCGCCGCCGGCTGGGCCACCGCGGCCTGCAGCTCGGCCACCACGGCCGGCTGCCCCACCACGTCGGCCCACACCCCACCGACCGTCACGTCGCCCATCCTCTCTCAGCCGGTCCCGGCCCCGTCCAGAGGCTCGCCCCGAGCCTGCGAGGGGTGCGGAGGACGGGGTCCTTCAAGGGTGCAACTGAGGGGTCGGCCCCGTCTGGACGTGGTCGCTGCCGCGTCGGCTGTGCGGCACCGGCACGTCGGCCGGGAGCTGCTGCAGCGGCAGGCCCTCCAGCAGCACGCTCACCCGGGTGCGGATGGCGGCGGCGATCTCCTCCGGCGACCGGCGGGCGTCGAGCACCAGGTAGCGGTCGGGCTCCGCCTCGGCCAGGGCGAGGAACGTCCGGCGGACCCGCTGGTGGAAGTCCAGCGACTCCGACTCCAGCCGGTCGGCGGCGGCCCGCCCCCGGGCCCGGGCCAGGCCGACCTCGGGTGGCAGGTCCAGCAGCAGGGTGAGGTCGGGCCGTAGCCCCTGGGTGGCCCAGCGGGAGATCGAGCGGACGTCGTCCATCGGGATCGTGCGGCCGGCGCCCTGGTAGGCCAGCGAGCTGTCCACGAACCGGTCGGTGATCACCACCTCGCCGGCGTCCAGTGCCGGGCGGAGGACGTCGTGCACGTGCTGCGCGCGGTCGGCGGCGTACATGAGCGCCTCGGCCCGCGGCGACAGCCCGGCGCTGGCCGGGTCCAGCAGCAGCGCCCGGACCTTCCCACCCAGCGCCGTCCCGCCCGGTTCGCGCGTGGTCCGGGCGACCAGGCCCTCCCCCGTCAGCCACTCCTGCAGGCGGCGCACCTGCGTCGACTTGCCGGCCCCCTCACCGCCCTCGAAGGCGATGAACACCCCACCGCCGGCCAGCCGGCGGCGTGCGGTGGTGTCCCGGCGCAGTGCGGTCACCACGTCGGCCAGCAGCGGCACCGGGCGGCCGTCGTCCATCTGCCGGTAGGCGACCACGCCGACGCCCACGGCCAGCAGGCCGGCGACGAACAGCATGACCCGCTCCCCGGTGACCGCCAGCGTCAGGATGCCGACGTCGACCTGGTTCTGACCGATCACGCCCACGCCGATCGGCACCGTCGCGAGGGAGAGGATCAACGAGGCGCGGACGAGGGACTGGACGATCGCGAACGTGCGGCCGCGGATCGCGTCGTCGACCTCGGTGCCGAGGAGGGTGAAGCCGGCCAGGTAGGCGATGCCGGCGAAGAAGCCCATCAACACGACCAGCAGCAGCGCCACCCACAAGGTGGCGATCCACGACATGAACAGCACGGCGATCCCGGCGCCGACGATGGCCACCCCGAAGATCCGCTCCCGGGCGAGGTCGTGGGCGATGCTGGGGCCCACGGCGATGCCCAGACCGAGGCCGACGAAGACGGCCCCGAACAGCAGCCCGTAGGCCGCCTGCCCCCCGCCCAGGGCGTTCACGTAGAACTGCCCGGTCGCGATGATCGCACCGGCAGCGGCGAAGGCCCCGGCGATCCCGAGGATCAGCCCGCGGACCAGGCGGGTGTGCCCGGCGAAGGAGAAGCCGGCCTTCAGCGAGCCGAGGAAGCTCTCCTGCGGCACCTCGGGCCGGGTGGCCCGGCGACCGCTGATCGAGGGGAGGTTCCAGATGACGACGGCCGCGACCAGGAAGGTCAGCGCGTTCAAGTACAGGGCGAGGGCGATCTGGTCCAGCCCGGGGAACAACTGGCTCAGCCGGCCACCCGAGGTGTTCAGCACCGCGTAGACGCCACCGGCGAGCACCGGGGTGATCCCGTAGGTGGTGACCAGCGACAACTGGTTGGCCGGCTCCAACTGGTCCTTGCGGAGCATGTTCGGGACGGCGGCGTCCTTGGCCGGGGTCCAGAAGAGGCTGACCACCTCGATCAGGAACTGCGCGATGAACAGCCAGACCAGGTTGTCGACCACCGGGATCGAGGCGAACAGGCCGAACCGGAACAGGTCGGTGACCACCATCGTCTTGCGCCGGTCGAACCGGTCGGCGAAGACCCCGGCCAGCGGCCCGAGCACGAGCGCCGGCAGCAGCCGGAAGAGCAGGACGCCGCTGAGTGCCAGGTTGCTGGCCATGTAGCCGTCGACCAGCGTGGTGGCGGTCGCGGTGATCGCCAGCAGGCCGAGCCAGTCGCCGAAGCTGGACAGCGACATCGACAGCCACAGCTTGCGGAAGTCGCGGACCCGGAGCACCGCCCGGATCCGGGCCATCAGCCCGACCTCGCCCGCACCGGCCTGCGCCGACTCGTCGAGGTCCGCGCCGTCCCGGCCTGCGTCCTCGGACGGGGCCTCGGCGCCGGAGGGCTGCGGTCCGTCTGCCGGGAGTCCGTCGGCCAGCCCGGCCAGTGGCAGGGTCGCGGCGTCCTCCGGGGTCGGCACCCCGGCGGGCGGCAGGCCGTCGCCTGGGGCCACGGGGGCGGGGCCGGCGACGCCGTCGCCCGTGGTGCCGTCGCCCGTGGTGCCGTCGCCGGTGGTGTCGTCGAGGCCCCCGCCGGGTGCGGCCAGCGGGCCATCGGGGGACGGCCGGTCGGCGGACGGGTCGTCCGCGGGACGGTGACCCGTCGGGTCGGAGCTGATCGGGGACCCCCGGGGTGTGGCGGCACCGGAGCGCCGCGGGACATGGCCGTGTCATGGCCTCGGCGTGGTCACCGTACCGGTCCGGACCGACGAATCCGTCCGGTCGACGACTCGTCCGGGCCGCGCGCCCCCGGCTGTCCGACCCGCTCGCGTGCTGGGCTCAGCGCGGGGAGAGCCGGTGGGCGCGGGTGGTGTACGGCAGCTCGAGCTGGGTGCGGCCGCGGGTGTCGGGGTGGGTGGACAGCAGTTCCCGGACCCGGCCGAGGAACTCCACCCGCCGGGCGCCGTCCATCGTCGCGACGTAGCTGCGGGTGCCGATGCCGCGGACGACCTGGTCGTGCGTCAGCCGCTGGGCGACGGCGGAGTCGAGGACCTCCACCTCGGCGGGCAGCTCGGCAGCGAACCGGGCCACCACCGTCTGGTCGGCCTCGTGGTCGCGTGCCTCGTCGGCGAGCAGCTCACCGAGGGCGCGGACCCATGGCACCCGCTCGTCCCGGGTGTTCCAGACCAGGCCGACCACCCCGCCCGGCCGGAGCACCCGGCGCAGCTCGGCAGCTGCGGGGGCGACGTCGAACCAGTGCGCGGCCTGCCCGGCGACGACCGCGTCCACGTCGGCGTCGGGCAGCGGGATCGACTCCGCTCCCCCGGTGGCCACCCGCACCCCGGGCAACCGCTCGCGCAGCTGCGCCAGCATCTCCCCGGACAGGTCGACGGCGACCACCTCGTGCCCGGCGGCCACCAGCCGGTCGGTGAGCAGGCCGGTCCCGGCCCCCAGGTCCAGCACCCGGCGTGGGGCGCCGCCGAGCAGGAACCCGACCACGTCGGCCGGGTAGGTGGGCCGGAGGGCGGCGTAGTCGGCCGCGACCGCACCGAACGACGTCCGCCGCTGATCCCAGCCCTCCACCCGGCCTCCCTCCGGCCTGCCCGTCCGGCCCCGTCAGCTGCCGGCCGGGACCCGCTCCTCGACCTCGGTGGTGGCCTGTGCCGGCTCGGCGGCCGTCTTCTTCGCCGTCGTCTTCTTCGCGGTGGCCTTCTTGGCGGTGGCCTTCTTCGCCGGCGCCTTCTTCGCAGCGGTCTTCTTGGCCGCCTTCTTCTTCACCGGCGCCCGCTCACGGCGGTCGGCGAGCAGCTCGGCCGCCCGCTCCAGGGTGATCGTCTCGACCTCGTCGCCCTTGCGCAGGCTGGCGTTGACCTCACCGTCGGTGACGTAGGGGCCGAAGCGGCCCTCGCGCACCGTGACCTGCCCCTGGCTGACCGGGTCCGCGCCCAGCTCCTTGAGCGGCGCCTTGGCCGCAGCCCGGCCCCGCTGCTTGGGCTGCGCGAAGATCGCCAGCGCCTCGTCGAGGGTGATCGTGAAGAGCGCGTCCTCGCTCTCCAGCGAGCGCGAGTCGGTGCCCTTCTTGATGTAGGGCCCGTACCGGCCGTTGAGCGCCTGGATCTCCGCCCCCTCGGCGTCCTTGCCGATGGTGCGCGGCAGGGTGAGCAGCTGCAGCGCCTGCTCCAGGGTGACGGTCTCCGGCGTCATCGTCTTGAACAGGCTGGCGGTCCGCGAGGTCTCCTTGCTGCCCTCGGGCACCACCGTGGTGACGTAGGGGCCGTAGCGGCCAGCCTTCACCGCCACCGGGAAACCGGACTCCGGATCGGTGCCCAGCTCCCGGTCCGAGGAGGGGGCGTTCAGCAGCTCGGTGACGCGCTCGGTCGTCAGCTCGTCGGGCGCGATGTCCTCGGGGAGGCTCACCCGCGCGCCGTCCTCGCCGCCGGCCTGCAGGTAGGGGCCGTACCGGCCGACCCGCACGACCACGGGCTCGCCGTCGGGCGCCACCGCCCGCAACGGGATGGAGTTGACGCCGCGGGCGTCGATCTCCTCCAGCCGCTGGCCGACGACGGACTTCAGCCCACCGGAGGCACCGATGCCGCCGGCGTGCCGGCCCTCGCCACCGAAGTAGAACTCGGTGAGCCAGTCGACCCGGCCCAGCTGCCCGGCGGCGATCTCGTCGAGCTCGCGTTCCAGCGACGCGGTGAAGTCGTAGTCGACCAGCTGAGCGAAGTGCTGCTCGAGCAGGTTCACCACGGCGAAGGCGACGAAGGACGGGACCAGCGCCGAGCCCTTCTTCCAGACGTACCCCCGGTCCTGGATCGTCTGCATGATCGACGCGTACGTCGAGGGCCGGCCGATCTCCAGCTCCTGGAGGCGGGCGGTGAGGCTCGGCTCGGTGTAGCGCGCCGGCGGGCTGGTGGTGTGCCCCTTGGGGTCCAGCTCCCGGGTGTCCAGCCGCTGCCCCTGCTCGACGCGCGGCAGCCGGCGCTCGCTGTCGTCGGCCTCGTCCTCGTTGCCGGAGCCCTCGTCCTTGCCCTCGACGTAGGCCCGCAGGAACCCGGGGAAGGTGATCGTCCGCCCGGAGGCGGTGAACTCGACGGCCTCACCCGTGCTCGAGCTGCCGGCGAGCCGGATGCTCAGCGTCTTGCCGACGGCGTTGGCCATCTGCGAGGCGATGGTGCGCTGCCAGATCAGCTCGTAGAGCCGGAACTCGTCGCGGGCCAGCTGGCCGGCCAGCTGCCCGGGGGTGCGGAAGGAGTCACCGGCCGGGCGGATCGCCTCGTGCGCCTCCTGGGCGCCCTTGGCCTTCTTGTCGTACCGGCGCGGCTCCGCCGGCACGTAGGCGTCGCCGTACAGCTCGGCGGCCTGCCGGCGGGCGGCGGTGATCGCCTCGTTCGACAGGTTGGTCGAGTCGGTCCGCATGTAGGTGATGTGGCCGTTCTCGTAGAGCCGCTGGGCAACCCGCATGACCTGGGCGGAGGACCAGCCGAGCTTCCGGCCGGCCTCCATCTGCAGGCTGGAGGTGATGAAGGGGGCGTAGGGCTTGCGGGTGTAGTCCCGCTCGTCGACCCGGCTGACCGCGACCGGCCGGCCCTCCAGGCGTGCCGCCAGGCCGCGGGCACCGGCCTCGTCCAGGTGGACGACGTCGCTGGTCACGGTGCCGGTGTCGGCGTCGAAGTCGCGGCCGGTGGCGACCCGGCTGTCGTCCACGGTCACCAGCCGGGCCCGCAGGGTGGTCGGCTCCCCCGCGTCGGTCGCGGCGCGCCGTTCGGCGACCTCGAAGACGCCGTCGAGGCTCCAGTAGTCCGCGGCGGTGAACCGCATCCGGGCGCGCTCGCGCTCCACGACGATGCGGGTGGCGACCGACTGCACCCGGCCGGCCGACAGCTTGGGGAGGACCTTCTTCCACAGCACCGGGGAGACCTCGTAGCCGTAGAGCCGGTCGAGGATCCGGCGGGTCTCCTGGGCGTCGACCAGCGCGGTGTCGAGCTCCCGCGGGTTCGCCACGGCGCGGGCGATCGCCTCGCGGGTGATCTCGTGGAACACCATCCGGCGGATCGGCACGGTCGGCTTGAGCGTGTCGATCAGGTGCCAGGCGATGGCCTCGCCCTCGCGGTCCTCATCGGTGGCGAGGTAGATCTCGCTGGCTTCCTTGACCAGCTGCTTCAACCGGGTCACCTGCTGCCGCCGGTCCGGGCTGACCACGTAGAGCGGGGCGAAGCCGTGGTCGACGTCGACACCGAGCCGGGCCCAGGACTCGCCCTTGTGTGCGGCGGGCACGTCGGCGGCGTTGCGCGGGAGGTCACGGATGTGCCCGACGCTGGCCTCGACGACGTAGTCACTGCCGAGGTACCCAGCGATCTTGTTCGCCTTGGTCGGCGACTCCACGATGACCAGCGGCTTGCCTCCGGCCGCGACGGCACGCTTGCGCGGCGCGCGGTCGCCGGTGCTGGTGGCTGACTTCGTGGTCTTGGTGGGCGGCACGGTGCTCCTGTCGAGGGTGCTGGTGCATTCACCGGGGAGGACCCGGCGGCGCACGGGGCAGAGCGAGCTGTACCCGCTCGGCGACGCCACGGTAGGCCACGACCGGACCAGGAGGCCGAGCGGTGAACCGGAACGCCCCGGCTGGTCCACCTCCAACGGATGACGTCGCTCACTGTTCCCGGCACCGATCCGCAGGTCATCGCGGCGCCCACGGGCCGGCGACGACCGCGCCGACGGCGGCCAGGGTCGGGCGGTCGCGGTCGTAGTACTGGGTGTGTCCCTGGGTCGGCTCGGTCGGCAGGGGGACGTCGCCGAACCTCGTGTCGAACGGGCCGGCTCCGTACCAGCCGGACCAGGCGATCGGGTCGGCCGCCGACCAGGCGCCGTAGACCTCCGCCACCTCCAGCCCCGCCGCGGTGCCCGTGCCCGTCCCGGGGCTGCCCAGCAGGACGACGGCGTCCGCGGCCAGCCGTCCCGGCGCTCGCGCCGCCTCCCCGGTGACGACCGTCCCGTAGCTGTGCGCCAGCACGGTCGTCCGCGGTGCCGGCCCGGCGGCCCGGGCAGCACGACTGGCGGCCAGCCCGTCCAGCGCACCGTCCAGGTCGCGGCCCCCGCGCCGGGAGGTGTGCCCGGAGACCGAGGTGAACCACCGGGGTGTCCGGTAGCCCAGCCAGGCGACCGTCGCCACGGCCAGGCCCGGGGCAGCCACCGCAGCGGCCGCCGCGACGTCCCGGGCGTCACCGACCAGACCGGGCAGGTCGTCGCCGACCGTGGTCTCGACCCCCGGGACCAGGACACCCACGGCGGCAGCGGTGTCCAGGTCGCCGACGGACAGCGCCACCAGGCCGGTGACGGGGTCGAACTGGAGGAGCTGCGCCACGGAGCCGGCGTCCACCAGCCCGGTCAGGGTGCGCTGCACGACGCGGGCGGTGTCGTGGCCGACCGACCCCGGCGGGAGGTGCTGCAGCGCCGCGGCCAGGTTCCCCCGGTTCGCCCGGTCGCGGGCCCAGGCCGGCAGACCGTCCAGGGCGCCGACCGCACCCGGCTGCCCGTCGATCGCCTGCAGCTGCCCGGCCGCCGTCAGACCGGCCCACCAGGCCGCGGCGCCCTGGGGGTCCGCGGTGACCGGGACCTGTGGCGCCCGCACCGGCCGCAACCGGTCCACCAGGTCGGCGACGCGGTCCGGCACCGGGACGGCGACCGCACCGAGCCGGCGCAGCGGCTCCAGGGCAGCTGCGGCGCACGCCACCGCCCGGGCCGCCGCGACACGGGCCTCCTCGGCTCTCTCCTCGGCGAGCACTGCGGCGCCGCGGGCGGCCTCCACGTCGGCCAGCTGGTCCGGTGCCATGGCCGGGTGGGGTGGGGCGGGGACCCCGACCGCCCGACCGGCGCCGTCCAGACCCACCCCGCCGGCGGCGGCGACCGCCAGGGCCTCGGCGGCCAGTTCCTGCGCCTCGTCCGCCGCGGCGGACAGCCCGGTCAGGTCGGCCAGCGAGGCGGCCAGCGCCCCACCGACGCCGGAGGTGATCGTGGAGAGCTCGACGAGCGCCGCCGCGGCCGCCGTGCCGGCCGGACCCGACCAGGACCCCGCGGCCCCGAGCTGACGACCCAGCTCGTCCAGCCTCCCCCGCCAGGGCTCCAGTCGATCGGTCAGCACCCCGAGGGTGACCACCGCTCCCCGCAGCTGCGGGACGTCCCAGCCGGCGACGACTGCCGTCGTCGTCACCGCGGCACCCGGACCCGGCCACCGCCGGCACCGCCACCGAGCTGCCCGGCGCCGTCGCCACCGAGCTGCCCGGCCAGGCCGACGTCGATCGCCCGGTAGGACTCCAGCGCGGCCGCCAGGGTGGCGGCGACGGCCAGGGTGCGCGCGGCCAGCGTGGTGACCAGGTCGGTCCACGCCGCGCCGGTCGCGGCTGCCGACTCCCCTGCCTCCCCCTCCAGCGCGGTGCCCAGCGCCCGCCCCGCCGAGGCGCACAGCTGGGCGTCCTCGCCGAGGTCTGCGCCGAGTGCGGTCAGCTCACCGAGCAGTGCCCCGAGGGCATCCAGGTGGACGTCGATCAGATCGGACACACGTGCCTCCCGGCGGCGGACCACGGCCCCGGGCGGGACCGGCGGGAGGGACGCTAGGGAGCTCGGCACACCTCCCGGGTGCCGTCGTCCACACCCGGTGCCGCTCTCCACAACCCGCCGGGGCAGCCGGTCAGTACGCCTCCGAGGTGAGCGTCTCCGACTCGCTGCCGCTCTCGTCGCCCACGACGCTGGAACGCCGCTTGCTGACCACGACGGCCACCACGATCACCAGGACCGCACCGATGGCGATCGCCAGCCGCAGCGCGGTGTTGGCGCCCTCGCCGACGGACAGTCCGACGACGGCCGGGGCGATGAGCAGCGCCACCAGGTTCATCACCTTGAGCAACGGGTTGATGGCCGGGCCGGCGGTGTCCTTGAACGGGTCGCCCACGGTGTCGCCGATGATGGTCGCCTCGTGCGCCGGGCTGCCCTTCCCGCCGTGCGCGCCGTCCTCGACCATCTTCTTGGCGTTGTCCCAGGCTCCGCCGGAGTTGGCCAGGAACACCGCCATCAGGGTCCCGGTGGCGATCGCACCGACCAGGTAGGCGGCCAGCGGGCCGAACCCGAGCCCGAAGCCGACCGCGACCGGCGCCAGGACGGCGAGCAGGCCCGGGGTGGTCAGTTCCCGCAGCGAGTCCCGGGTGCAGATGTCGACCACACGGCTGTAGTCGGGGCGCTCGCTGTAGTCCATGATCCCGGGGTGCGTGCGGAACTGCTCGCGCACCTCGAACACGACCCGGCCGGCGGCACGCGACACCGCGTTGATCGCCAGCCCGGAGAAGAGGAAGACGACGGCGGCGCCGACGACGGCGCCGACGACGTTGTTCGGGGAGACCAGGGTGAGCGCGTTCCCGAGGTCTGACCCGGCCTCGTCCAGCGCGACGATCAGGCTGGCGTTGTAGGAGCCGAACAGGGCGGTGGCCGCCAGCACGGCGGTGGCGATCGCGATGCCCTTGGTGATCGCCTTGGTGGTGTTGCCGACCGCGTCCAGGTCGGTGAGCACCTGGGCGCCCTCGGCGTCGATGTCCCCGGACATCTCCGCGATGCCCTGCGCGTTGTCGCTCACCGGGCCGAAGGTGTCCATCGAGACGATCACCCCGGCGGTGGTGAGCAGCCCACAGCCGGCCAGCGCGACCGCGTACAGCGCCGCGGCGCCGCCGATGAGGAAGGCGCCGTAGACGGCGGTGCCGATGAGCAGCGCCGCGTAGACCGCCGATTCCAGGCCCAGGGAGATGCCGGAGAGGATCACCGTGGCCGGGCCGGTGAGCGAGCTGCGGCCGACGTCGCGGACGGGTCGACGGGAGGTCTCGGTGAAGTAGCCGGTGAGCTGCTGGATCGCGGCGGCCAGCACGATGCCGATGAGCACGGAGAGGAAGCCGAGGACCTGCGGGCTGACCGCGATGTCCAGACCGTCGGAGATCGTCGGCAGGATGGTGAACGCCGCCGCCGCGACCAGCACCAGGGAGACGGCGGCGGAGACGAAGAAGCCGCGGTTGATCGGCACCATCCAGTTCCGGTCGTTGCTGCCGGGGTTGCTGGCCAGGATGCCGACCACGGAGGCGATCACCCCGATCGCGGCCACCACCAGCGGGAACACCATCCCCACGGGACCGAAGAAGATCTGGCCGAGGATCAGCGCGGCCACCAGCGTCACCGCGTACGACTCGAAGAGGTCGGCGGCCATGCCGGCGCAGTCGCCGACGTTGTCCCCGACGTTGTCCGCGATCGTCGCCGCGTTGCGCGGGTCGTCCTCCGGGATGCCGGCCTCGACCTTGCCGACCAGGTCGGCACCGACGTCGGCGGCCTTGGTGAAGATGCCGCCGCCGACGCGCATGAACATCGCCAGCAGCGCCCCGCCGAAGCCGAACCCCTCCAGCACGATCGGGGCGGTCTCCTGGAAGAGCAGCAGGGCCAGCGAGGCCCCGAACAGCCCCAGCCCGACGGTGATCATCCCGCAGACGCCGCCGGTGCGGAACGCGATGCGGAAGGCCGGCCGGTGCCCGCCGGCGGCCGCGGCGGCCGCCACCCGGACGTTGCCGCGGGTGGCCAGGGTCATCCCGATGAACCCGACCGCGGCGGAGAACCCGGCACCGACGAGGAAGAAGGCCGCGCGACCCAACCGGGTGCCCAGCCCGCCCTCGGCGACCGGGAGCAGGAGCAGCAACCCGAAGACGATGACGGCGAACACGGCCAGGGTCCGGTACTGCCGTCTCAGGTAGGCCCCGGCGCCCTCCTGGATCGCCTTCGCGATCTCCTGCATCGACGCCGTGCCCTGATCTGCGGCCAGGACGGCGCGGACCAGCCAGGCGGCGAAGCCGAGGGCGGCGAGGGAGATGAGGAGAGCGATCGCCACCAGGGCGAGGTCTCCTCCGGACAGGTCGGCGTCGGGCATGTGTTCCTCCGAGGCGAGGCGGGGCGCGCACCGGCCAGCCGCCCCCGGGCTCTCGCTCGGGAGGGCCCGGCGTGGGACGCACTGTGCCGCAGGAGGTGGGCCCGCCGCCAGACCCCGATGTGATCCCGTTCACACTCAGCGTCATTCGGCCCGCTGTCCCGGCAGCGGCTTGCGCGCCGGTGTGACAGTGGGGTGGTGACGTCCCTGCGCTCCGTCCGGCGATCGGCGGACGTGCCACCGGAGCCGGCGCCCGACCCGGCCGGTGGAGCACTGCCCGGCACCGACCTGCTCGAGGCCCTGCTGTCCGGCACCGATGCCGACGACGACCCCGTGACCCACGTCCACCGGCTGCCGGCCCGCCCCAGCCGGCTGGCGGCGTGGCCGGACTGGGTCGGCGCACCGCTGCGGGACCGGCTGGCCGAGCGCGGGGTGCCGGCGCCGTTCAGCCACCAGGTCGAGGCGGCCGAGCTGGCCCGGGCCGGCAGCCACGTCGTCGTCGCCACCGGGACGGCGTCGGGGAAGTCCCTGGCCTATCAGCTGCCCGCGCTGACCGCGCTCGCCGACGACCCGCGGGCGTGCGTCCTCTACCTCGCCCCCACCAAGGCGCTCGCCCGGGACCAGCTGGCCTCCGTCGCTGCCCTGGCCGACCCCTCGGTGCGACCGGCGGCCTACGACGGCGACACCCCGATGGAGGAGCGCGAGTGGGTGCGGCGGCACTCGCGCTGGATCGTGACCAACCCGGACATGCTGCACCGCGGCGTGCTCCCGGCCCACCAGAAGTGGTCCAGCACGCTGCGCCGGGTCGCCTACGTGGTCGTGGACGAGTGCCACGCCTACCGGGGCGTCTTCGGCTCGCACGTCGGGCACGTGCTGCGCCGGCTGCGGCGCATCTGCCGCCGCTACGGCGCCGACCCGGTGTTCGTCCTGGCGTCGGCGACCGTGGCGGACCCCGCGCTGGCCGCCGGCCGGCTGGTCGGTGCCCCGGTGACGGCGGTGACCGAGGACGGCTCGCCGCGTCCGGGCGCGACCTTCGCGCTCTGGGAGCCACCGCTGACCGAGCGGACCGGTGAGCACGGCGCTCCCCTGCGCCGGTCGGCGGCAGCCGATGCGGCCGGGCTGCTGGCCGACCTGGTCGAGCAGAACGCCCGCACGCTGGCGTTCGTGCGCTCCCGCCGCGGCGCGGAGTCCGTCGCCGAGCAGGCGCGGGTGATCCTGCGGTCCCGCGGCCGGGCGGACCTGGTGTCCCGGGTGGACTCCTACCGCGGGGGGTACCTGCCCGAGGAGCGCCGGGAGCTGGAACGGGCCCTGTCGACCGGCGACCTGCTGGGCGTGGCGACCACGAACGCCCTCGAGCTCGGGATCGACATCGCCGGGCTCGACGCCGTCGTGCTCGCCGGCTACCCGGGCACCCTGGCCTCGATGTGGCAGCAGGCCGGCCGGGCCGGACGGGCCCAGCGCGAGTCGCTGGTCGTGTTCGTCGCCCGGGACGACCCGCTCGACCACTACCTGGCCCACCACCCGCGCGCGGTGTTCGGCCGGCCCGTCGAGGCGACCGTCACCGACCCGGCCAACCCCTACGTGCTGGGGCCGCAGCTGTGCTGCGCCGCCGCCGAGCTGCCCCTCACCCATGCCGACCTGGCCGACTTCGGCGGCGACGTGGCCGAGGCGCAGGTCGGGGAGCTGGTGGCCGAGGGGCTGCTGCGCAGCCGCCCCACCGGCTGGTACTGGGCCGGACGGGGCCGGCCGGACGTGGACATCCGCGGCAGCGGTGCCGCGCCGGTGTCGATCATCGAGGGCGCGACCGGCCGGCTGCTGGGCACCGTCGACGGCGACGCCTCGCACGCGACCGTGCACACCGGCGCGCTCTACGTGCACCGCGGCGAGACCTACGTGGTCGACGAGCTCGACGTCGAGGACGCGTGCGCCGTGGTGCACCCGGAGAGCCCGGAGTGGACGACGGTGGCCCGCGACACCGTCGACCTGTCGATCGTCGCCACCGACCGCACTCGCCCGCTGGGCACCGTCACCGCGCACACCGGCGTCGTGGACGTCACCAACCAGGTCGTCGCCTACCAGCGGCGGCGGCTGGGCACCGGCGAGGTGCTCGCCGAGTTCCCGCTGGACCTGCCGCCCCGCCAGCTGCGCACCCGGGCGGTGTGGCTGACGCTGGACGAGCGGGCGATCGACCGCGCCGACGTCGACGACGCCGCGCTGCCCGGCTCGCTGCACGCCGCCGAGCACGCCGCGATCGGCCTGCTCCCGCTGCTGGCCACCTGCGACCGCTGGGACCTCGGCGGGGTCTCCACCGCCCTGCACCCGGACACCGGCGCGGCGACGATCGTCGTCTACGACGGCCACCCGGGTGGCGCCGGCTTCGCCGAGCGGGGGTACGCGGTGCTCCGGGACTGGCTGCAGGCCACCCGGGCGACGGTGGCCAGCTGCGAGTGCGAGTCCGGCTGCCCGTCGTGCGTGCAGTCGCCCAAGTGCGGCAACGGCAACGACCCGCTGGACAAGGCCGGCGCGGTCCGGGTGCTCGACGTCGTCCTCGATGAACTCGCGCACGCCCCGGAGCTGACGGCCGAGGAGCTGGAGGTGACCCGGCGGCCGGCGCTCCGGCCCGCCCTCTTCGGCGCCAGCACCCCCACCACGACGGAGGCCGAGCCCGCCACCGAGGCGGGGGCCGGTCCCGACCCCGACGACCTCGTCTTCTGACCCGGTCCCCGGCGGCGCCGGGCCGGCGCGGGCCCGGGCGGGGGCGTCGAGGACGCCGAGCGGCCCCAGCCGCACGGGGACGTGCAGGTGCAGCTCGACCACGGCACCCGCACCGACCTGACAGGAGTCGAGCGTCGCGCTGTTCGCCGCAGCGACCTCCTCGGCGACCGCGCAGGCCGCCGGGTCGCCCAGCACGGCCCGGCCGGCGGCGGCCAGGGCCGCGAGGTCGGCGGCCGAGGTGGCACGGTGCCGGGCCACGACGGCGGCGCCGACGAGGAGGGTGGCCACACCGACCAGGGCCAGCAGCCCCGCCAGAGCGACCATCCAGACCGTGGCGGAGCCGCGCTCACCGTCGTCCGGCTGGCGGCCGGTCACGGCGAGCCACCCGCTGCCGGTTCGCGCAGCCCCGTCGCCGTCGCCGAGACCTCGACGCGCCAGGGCAGTGGCCCGAGCGGTTCGACCGTCGCCGCGACGGTCACGCGCACCGTCTCCCCCACGTCCAGCTCCGTCGTCGCACCGTCGGGGGCGGCTTGCGCCGCCAGCTCGTGCACCGTGGCCACCGGCTCACCGCGGGCCGCCGCCCGAGCCCCCTCCCGGGCGGCGTCCACACAGCGCAGCTGGGCGCCGACCACGACGACCGCCGAGACCGCAGCGGCCAGCACCAGCAGGAGCACGGGCAGCACCACGGCCGTCTCCGCGGTCACCATCCCGGCCTCCCGGGAGACACCGGCCCGCCGGCCGCGGTCGGCTGTCGACACGTCGACTCAGGTGAGCGTGGCGAGCGCGGTCTGGACGAGCTCGCCCAGCGCCGCGACCACCGACCCACCGGTGACCACCTGGTAGAGCACGGCGGCGAACGCGCAGGCGGCCACCGTGCCGACGGCGTACTCCGCGGTGCTCATCCCCTGCTCGTCCGACACGTGGGTCGCAGCCCACGTCCGGGCCCGTGCGACCGGCCGGCCGTCTCGCTCGTCGACCTGCGACTGCTGGTCCATGTCCCCTCCTCCACCGGACCGCCTGCCGGTCCGTCCACCCGAGACTGCTGTCGGCAGGGCCGCTCGCCGGCCACCGCAGCCAGGTTGTGGAGGGCACCCGCCGTTGTGGACACCGACCGGCACCGGCCCCGAGCTCCTCAACCGAAGACGTCGCCGGCGATGCCCAGCACCATCGGGACGACGCCCAGGCACAGGAAGGCCGGCAGGAAACACAGCCCCAGCGGCGCCAGCACCCAGACCCCCGCCTGCTGCACCGCGGCCTCGGTACGGCTGCGGCCGGCGCTGCGGAGGTCGGCGGCCAGCCGCTGCAGGGCCGGGACGACGGCCGACCCCGACTCCCCGGCCCGCACCACCGTGCGGGCCAGCGCGTCGACCGGCGGCGGCGCACCGGCCCAGGCCCGGCGCGGGGCGGCGCCCAGCCGGTACAGCGCGCCCACCTCGGCCAGCCGGTCGCCGAGCGGACCCGGCACCGACTCCCCGACGGCTGTGACGGCGGCGCCGACCGGGGTGCCGGCCGCCAGGCAGACGGCCAGCAGGTCGCAGGCCACCGGCAGGTCCCGGGCGAGGGAGTCGGCCTCGGGCGGTGGCGCACCGGACCGCCGGAGCAGCCGGTCCAGCCCGGCGGCCACGCCCAGTCCGACGAGCGCGGCCGGCAGCCCGGCCCCGAGCACCAGGAAGGCCGCCAGCCCACCCAGGCCCGCCTCCACCCGCCGTCGCGCCGTCCCCGGCGGGCCGGTCGCCCGGCGGCTCGGCCAGGACCGAGCGGACTCACCCGGAGCGGCCAGCACGGACCGCACCCGGTCCCGGCGGCCGGCCGCGGGCGGCACCCACAGCAGGACCGCTCCGGCCAGGACCAGGACCGGCAGGGCGGCGTCCACCGCGCCACCGCTCATCGGGCCACCGCCCGCCGGACCAGCCGGGCCGACCAGGTCAGACCGGCCAGTTCCAGGGCCACGCCCAGCACCAGGAGCGCCGTCCCGGCGGCGGTGGTGGTGAGCACCCGCCACGGGTCGGCGCCCACCCCGCTGCCCATCAGCAGGCCGAGCAACGGGAGCCCGGCGAGCACGGTGGCGCTGGCCCGCGGTCCGGCGACCGCCGAGCGCAGCTCTTCGCCGACCCGCAGCCGGGCCCGCAGGTCGTCCTCGACGGCGGTGACCACGCCGGCCAGCGAGCACCCGGTGCGGGTGCTCAGCCGCACCGCGGCCGCGATCCGCACGAGCGCACGACTCGACTCGTCGTCCGCCTCCCCCGCCGGCGGGGCGCCCAGCCGCAGGACCGGCTCGAGCGCCCGCGCCGTGCCGGGGTCCGGGCAGCCGCCGACCGCAGCCGCGGCCGCCTCCCGGAGCGGCCGCCCGGCGCGCACCTCCGCGGCCAGCACGCCGAGGGCCTCCACGAGAGCCCGGATCCGCCGGTCGGCGGCGGCCGTCCGGCCTCGCGCCTGGAGGGCTCGGCCGGCGACGGCACCGCAGACGGCCGCGAGCGCGGCCACGACCGGGGTGGACAGCAGCGCCGCGGCTCCCCCGCCCGCCAGCGTGAGCACCCACGGCCCCCCGGCGCCCCCGGCCAGGGCACGGAGGTCCGGGCGCACCCCGCCGCGCCGCTGCACCGCGAGCCGCCGCGACCGGGCGGCGGCACCGGAGGGCCAGGCCAGCAGCGCTGCCCCCAGGAGCAGCAGCACCGGGCTCATCCGGGCACCCGCACGCCGAGCAGGTCGGCCAGCTCCCCGCGCGCCGGGGTGGGGCCGCCGTCGGCCCGCCACCCGGCGGCCACCTCGATCAGCTCCCCCTGTCGCCGGACGACGCCCAGCTCGGCCACGCCCCGCCCCGCCGGGCTCCGCCGCAGGTGCACGACGAGCGCGAGCGCGGCCGCCGCCTGGCTGTGCACCGCGGCCCGGCCCAGGCCGGCCGCACCGCCGAGGGCCTCCAGCCGGGCCGGCAGGTCCGCTGCCCGGTTCACGTGCACGGTGCCGCAGCCGCCGTCGTGGCCGGTGTTCAGGGCGGCGAGCAGGTCGACCACCTCGGCCCCGCGGACCTCCCCGACCACCAGCCGGTCCGGCCGCATCCGCAGGGCCTGCCGCACCAGGTCGCGCAGCGTGACCGCACCGGCGGCCTCGACGTTGGGCGGCCGGGTGAGCAGCCGGACGACGTGCGGGTGCTGCGGGGTCAGCTCCGGTGCGTCCTCGCAGAGCACCAGGCGTTCCCCGGGGTCGACCAGCCCGAGCAGCGCGGCGAGCACCGTCGTCTTCCCGGTGCCCGTGCCGCCGGTGACCAGGAACGCCAGCCGCGCCCGGACGGCGGCGGCGAGCAGGTCGGCGCTGGCGCCGGGCAGGGCGCCCCGGGCGGAGAGGTCGGCGAAGGAGAGCACCGCCCGGCGAAGCACCCGCAGGGACAGGCAGGTACCCGACCCCGACACCGGCGGCAGGACGGCGTGCAGCCGGGTGCCGTCGGGCAGACCGGCGTCGACCCACGGCGCGGCGTCGTCGAGCCGGCGGCCGGCAGCGGCGGCCAAGCGGACCGCGAGCCCGCGGACGGCGGCCTCGTCCGGGAACCGCACGTCGACCGGCTCCAGGCCCTCGCCGCGGTCGACCCACACCTCGTCCGGCCCGTTGACCAGCACGTCGGTGACCCCGCGGGTGCGCAGCAGCGGTTCCAGGACGCCGGCCCCGGCGAGCTCGTCGGTGGCGGCCCGGACGGCGTCGAGCACCCCGCGGTCGCCCAGCAGGCCGCCGGACTCCTCCCGGACCAGGGCCGCCACGGCCGCCGGGCTGGGGGCGCCGACGCCGGTGGCCAGCCGGGCGCGCACCCGCTCCACCAGCGGTGGCGCCGACCCCGCGGTCACGCCGCCCGCCCGGCCAGTTCGGCGAGGATCAGCCGGCTGAGCCCACCGAGCGGGGACCGGGCGGCCACGGACGGGGGTTCGCCCCGTTCGCTCCGGGGCGCTGCCGACCGGTCGGCGGCGAGCTCGGCGAAGACCGGCCGGCCGACCACGTCGGCCACCTGGCCGCGGCTGAGCCCGCCGGGGACGGGCCGGCTGACCACGAGCGCCGCCGACCAGGGCCGCGGGTCGCCCTCCAGGAGGGCGCGGGCGGCGGCCCCCGCCCGCAGCCGGGCCGGGACGAGCAGGACACCGAGGTCGGCCTCGGCGAGCAGCGCCTCGGCGGCCGGGCTCCGGACGGGCAGGTCGAGCACGACGGCGCACCCGCTGGCCCGGGCACCGGCGCAGACGGCGAGCAGCGCCTCGGCCGGCGGCTCCTGCGGGTCCTCCCGGGAGGCGGACAGCACCGCCACCCCGGCGGCCTCGGGCAGCGCGGCGGCGAGCGCCGGGCCGGCCACCCGTCCGCTCACCCCGACCAGCTCGGGCCAGCGCAGACCGGGCTCCCGCTCGGCTCCGAGCAGCAGGTCCAGCCCCGCGCCCCAGCCGTCGCCGTCCACCAGCAGCACCCCGCCGTCGACGGCACCTCCGGCGGCCACCGCGAGCGCCGTCGCCAGGGTGCTCGCCCCGGCACCACCGCAGGCGCCGCCGATCACGGTCAGCCACCCCGGCCGGGCGGGCGCCTGCACCGCCGCAGCCACCCGCTCCACCAGCCAGGCCTCGTCCCGGGGCAGCACCACCACCCGTTCGGCGCCGAGCTCGACGGCCGCCGGCCACACCTCGGCCGCGGGTTCGCCGGTGGCGACGACCAGCAGACCCGGGCGCCGCGGCAGCGCCCGCACCGGCGCACTGCCCAGCACCTCGGCGCCGAGGAGCACCAGCGGCGCGTCCCGGTGGGCGCGGCGGAGTGCACCTCCCCCGGTGGCCAGCTCGGCGGTCGCACCGGCGGCGGCGAGCAGCCGGAGCAGGTCGTCCAGCAGGTCGGGGTCGGTGCTCAGGACCAGTGGGTGGGCGGGGGCAGGGGGCGCGGAGCCGAGGGCGCGCGAGGCAGCAGACACCTGCCCAGCCCAGCGGGCCGGCCGACCCCGGCCCAGCCCCGGACGGCATCTGTGGACGACCCCTCCGGGTGTGGACGACGGTGCGCCCGACCCCCCGGACTGCCGATCCCCTTACCGTGTGCGATGTGACCCGCGCTGCGGCGTTCTTCGACCTGGACAAGACGGTCATCGCGAAGTCCAGCACGTTGGCCTTCGGACGACCGTTCTTCCAGGGTGGGCTGATCAACCGGCGAGCCGTCCTCAAGGGCGCCTACGCGCAGTTCGTCTTCTCCCTGGCCGGCGCGGACGCCGACCAGATGGAGCGGATGCGGAGCCAGATCACCGCGATGACCACGGGGTGGGACGTCGCCGTCGTGCACGAGATCGTCCGCGAGACCCTGCACGGGATCGTCGACCCGCTGGTCTACGCCGAGGCGGCCGACCTGATCGAGGCGCACCAGGCGGCCGGCCGGGAGATCGTCATCGTCTCCAGCAGCGGTGCGGAGATGGTCGAGCCGATCGGCGAGATGCTCGGGGTGGACCGCGTCGTCGCCACCCGGATGGTCACCGTCGACGGGAAGTACACCGGCGAGATCGACTTCTACGCCTACGGCGAGAACAAGGCCGCCGCGATGCGCGAGGTGGCCGCCGAGAAGGGCTGGGACCTGGCCGACTGCTGGGCCTACAGCGACTCGGTCACCGACCTGCCGATGCTGGCGGCGGTCGGGCACCCCACCGCCGTCAACCCCGACAAGGGACTGCGCAAGGCCGCCGTCGAGCGCGGCTGGCCGGTGCTGGAGTTCACCCGCCCGGTCACCCTGCGCTCGCGGTTCGCCGGCGCCCGGACGCCGGTGGTCACCAGCGCCGCGGTCGGCGTCGGGGCCGCCATGGCCGGGCTGGCCTGGTACGCCCGGCGGCGCACGCTGCGCGCCCTCCCAGCTGCCGGCAGCACGCTCGCGGCTCCGGTCGTGGTGTCCCCCACCGTTCGCCGTCGGCGCCGCGGCGCCTGACCGCCGGCTCGGCCACTGCCGGCTGCTCAGCCGCCGACGCGGCTGCGCACCTCGGCGACCTTCTCGCGCACCTGGTCCAGGACCGTGCGGCCGGTGGAGACCGGCTGGAAGTCCTGCGCCGCGGTGGTCAGCGCCCGCTGCTCCTCCGGCGTCAGCTCCAACTCGGCGGCCGCCACGTTGGACTCCAGCTGCTCGACGCTGGACGCCCCCGGGATCACGACCACCTGCGGCAGGCCGAGGAGCCAGGCCAGCGCCACCTGCGCCGGCTTCGCCTGGTGTGCGGCGGCCACGTCCCGGAGGAGTTGGAGGAGCGGCTCGGCCCGGCGCAGGTTCTCGGTGCCGAAGAGCGGGTTCATCGCCCGGACGCCCCCGGGTCGGTTCTCCGCCGAGTACCTGCCGCCCAGCAGGCCCTGGGCGAGCGGGCTGTAGGCGATGACCACCCGGTTCTCGCGCTCGGCGAAGGGCACCAGGTCCGCCAGCGGCCCGGCGTGCGCCAAGGAGAACTGCACCTGGTTGCTCACCACCGGGCTGCCCAGCGCGCGGTCGGCCGCCTGCCAGCGCGCCAGCGAGTAGTTGGAGACCCCGACGGCCCCGATCACGCCCTCGTCGAGGAGGGCCCGCATGCCCGGCATGATCACCGAGTCCGGCACCAGCGGGTTGGCCTGGTGCACCTGGTAGAGCGGGATCCGGTCCAGCTGCAGCCGGCGGGCGCTCGCGGTCGCGCGGTTGCGGACGACCGCGGGGAACGGCGCCACCGGGAGGACCTTGCTGGCCACGACCACCTCGGCCCGGTCGGCCCCGAGCGCCTCGGCGAGGATCTTCTCGCTGCGGCCGAAGCCGTACACCTCGGCGGTGTCGAAGAGCGTGACCCCGAGCTCCCGGGCCCGCCGGACGATGTCGCGCGCCGCGCCCACGGCGTACTCGTCGCCGTAGCCCCACTCCCGCGAGCCGAACTGCCAGGTGCCCAGTCCGACCCGGCTGACCTGTCCCAGACCGTCGACCTCGAGGAAGCGCATCCGCCCAGTCTGGTCGTGCTGGCACGGCGGCGCCGGGCGGCGCCCGCGCTCAGCCGCGGAGCAGGCTCTCGCAGATCGCCAGGCCCTCGGTGGCGCCGTGCTCGGTGGCGCGGCAACAGTGCACGAGCCAGCCGGCCACCCCCGCCGGGCCGCCGGTGCGGTAGCCCTCCAGGGCGGTGTCGTAGGCGTCCCGGCCGAGTTCGGCGAACCCGACCTCGGGCACCGAGACCGCCTTGCGGTCCAGGCCCCGGCTGATGATGACCAGCCGGCCGGCGGCGCGGGCGACCACGCCGTCCTGCACGCCGAAGGGGGCGAGCGCTGCCAGCTCGCCGTGCACCACCCCGGCCACCACGACCGCCGGTACCGCCGTCGCGCCGGTGATGAGCGAGAACAGCCCGCCCAGCCGCGGACCGGCCGCACCGCTGGGGCGGCCCAGGTCCGCCGGCTCGGCGAGGTCGGTGGCGGCGAGGACGTGCAGCCGGGCGAGCACCTGCCCGGGCGCCCGCTCCCAGGTCTCCACCATCGAGCCGAGGCCCACCGAGACCCGCAGCGCGCCCTGCACGACCGGGTCGGTGACCTCACCGGCGCGCAGGTCCGCCAGCGACCGGTCCACGCCCTGCAGGGCAGCCGACGCCCGGGCACCGCGCAGCGCCGACTCCGCGCTCACCCCGGCGGACTCCCGGCGCAGCACCTTGTGGCCCAGCAGCCGGTCGACCGCGGCGCGCGCCTCCTCGGCCGCCGCGGCGACGCCGGGCAGGTCCAGCAGCGGCGCGAGCGGGTCGGGGCCGGTCGGGCGGGCCGCGGGCCGGGGGGCCCGGCCGGCGCCGGGGCGGAGCGGGATCGTCACGCCTGCGACGGTACGAGCCGCGCCCCGCTGGTCATCGACCGCCCACCGTCGCTCAGAGCTGGTGGCCGGCGGTCCGGTCCACGTGCGCGGGGACGGTGACGTCGGTGTCCCCGGTGGTCACCGTGCCGGTCGGCTCGAACATCAGGATCGCGCCGCCGGGCGAGGACGGCTTGTGCTCGGTGCCGCGCGGCACCACGAACGTGTCGCCCCGGTGCAACCGCACCGTGGTCTCGGTGCCGTCGGGGTCGCGCAGCGCCACGTCGAACCGGCCGTCCAGGACGAGGAAGAACTCGTCGGTGGCCTCGTGCACGTGCCAGACGTGCTCGCCCGCCGTGTGCGCGATCCGGACGTCGTAGTCGTTGACCCGGGCCACGATGCGTGGGCTGTAGACCTCATCGAAGGTGGCCAGGGCGGCGGTCAGGTTCACCGGGGCGGGTGTCGTCATCCCGCCACCATCCCTCCTCCGCAAGCCCACCGGCTTGTACGTTCCTGACCAGGATCGGCCCTCGGAGGGCAGCTGCCGGCCCGCCGCCTAGGCTGGGCACGATGGCCGGACCGCTGACCCTGCTGCTCGTCCGCCACGGTCAGAGCGAGTGGAACGCCGCCGGCCTGATGCAGGGGCAGACCGCCCACGTGCCGCTGACCGGGCTCGGCCACCAGCAGGCGGCGCAGGCCGCCGCCGAGCTCGCCGCGCTCACCCGGGACGGCGGTGGCCCCGGCGCCCTCCTCTCCAGCGACCTGCACCGTGCCGTGCAGACCGCCGAGCACTGCGCCGTCGCCACCGGGTTGCCGCTCAGCACCACCCCGGCCTTGCGCGAACAGGGCTACGGAGTGCTCGAGGGGCGGCCCTCCCGCGAGCTGTGGGACGTCGTCGACTGGAGCGACCCGCACTGGTCGGCCGAGGGCGGGGAGAGCCTCGCCCAGCTGCACGCCCGGGTCGCCGGCTACCTCGACCGGCTGCGCGCCGACCCGCCGGCCCAGGTCGTCGCGCTGGTCACCCACGGGGACACCATCCGGGCCCTGCAGGCGGTGGTGGCCGGTCTCGGGCCGGACCGGATGCCGGCGGTCACCCCGCACAACGGCACGGTCACGAAGCTGGTGCTGACGTGACCAGGGTGCTCGTGCTCGGCGGCTCCCGCTCGGGCAAGTCGGTGCACGCCGAGCAGCTGCTGGCGGACTGGGCGGAGGTCACCTACCTGGCCACCTCCGTCGTCGACGAGGCCGACGCCGAGTGGTCGGCCCGGGTCGCCACCCACCGCGCCCGCCGCCCGGCCGGGTGGACGACGGTGGAGACCACCGCGCCCTCGGAGCTGCTGCGCTCCGGGGCGGTGCTGGTCGACAGCGTGACCACCTGGGTGGCCGCGCTGATGGACCAGACCGGAGTCTGGGACGCCGTCGACGCGACCGGCGCCCATGCCGCCGGCTCCCTGACGGACGCCGCAGCGGCCCGCGACCGGCTCGCCCGGCGCTGCGACGCGCTGGTCGACAGCTGGGTGATGACGTCGGCGCACGTGGTGGCGGTCAGCGACGAGGTCGGCCTCGGCGTGGTGCCCGAGACCCGGGCCGGCCGGCTGTTCCGGGACACCCTGGGCACGGTGAACCAGCGGCTGGCCGCGACCGCCGACGAGGTCTGGTTCGTGGTCGCCGGGCTGCCCCAGCGGTTGCGATGAGCTCCCCGGACCAGCCGGCGACCCGCCGCCCCTGGACCGGGCCGGCGGAGTCCTTCGCCCTGCTGACCAGCCTGCGGGTGCCGGCAGCGACCTCGGCCCAGGGCGTGCTGCCCTGGGCGCCGCTGGTCGGCCTGGTCCTGGGGACCGCGGCGGCCGCAGTCGCTTGGGCCGCCGGCCGCTCCGTCAGCCCGCTGGTCGGCGCGGTGCTCGCGATCGCCGTGCTGGCCGCGCTGACCCGCGGGCTGCACCTGGACGGGCTGGCCGACACCGCCGACGGGCTGGGTCCGCTGCGTGGGCGGGAGAAGGCGCTGGCGGTGATGCGCGCCGGGGACGTCGGCCCCTTCGGCGTCGTCACGCTCGTGCTCACCGTGCTGCTGCAGGTCGGCTGCCTGGCGCACCTGCTCACTCTGGACGGCGGCTGGCTGGCCCTGCCGGTGGCCGCCGTCGCAGCCCGGGTGGCGATGGCCCGCACCGGCCTGCGGGGGGTGCCGATCGCGCAGGGGTCGTCGCTGGGCCGGGCGGTGGCCGGCACCGTCTCCCCGGGCTGGCTGGCCGGTGCGGCGCTGGTCACCGCTGCGCTCGCCGCCGGGGGCGGGCTGCTCGTCGGCCGGGGCGGCCCCGTCGCCGCCCTCGGGCTGGTCGCCGCCGTCGCCGCCGGGCTGGGGTCGTCCGAGGCCCTGTTCTCCCGGGCCCGCACCCGGCTGGGCGGGGTCAACGGCGACGTCATGGGCGCCATGGGCGAGGTGACGGCGGCGGTCACCCTGCTCGCCGCCGCCATCCTGCTCAGCTGAGCGCGGTCACCGGCGACGGGTGAGCGAGCCGAGGACCCGGCTCAGGCCGCCGGAGGCGGCAGGCGAGGCAGCCCGGCCTCGCCGCCTCCCGCCCCCGGCCCGGCGCCGACCCGCGGTGCCCCGGGTGGCCGCGCGTCCACCACGTGCGCCCCGTCCAGAGGCCTTCCCTGCGGTTCCCATCAGCTTGCCGAGGATGCTCATGGCGGGGGTGTGACCAGCGTCGCCAACCCGCAACCGGCGGTTCGCCCGGAGTCCGGCGGGTCGTCGCCTTCAGCCACCGGCCACGGACTGCACGACCATCACCTCCGCCCCGGCCGGTACCGGGGTGACCAGGCCGGCCAGCCGCCGGACCTCCTCCCCGTCGACGTAGACGTTGACGTGCCGGCGCAGCGCGCCGGTCTCGTCCCGCACCCGGCGGTCGAACACCGGGTGCTCGGCGGCCAGGACGTCCAGCAGGGCCCGGACGGTCCCGTCCTCGGGCAGGTCCAGCGACATCGACGTCCGGCCGCCGGTGCAGTCGGCCAGCAGCCGCGGCAACAGCACCCGGACGGTCACGGCAGCACCGCCGCCCGCACGCAGAGCACGTCGGGCAGGTGGGAGGCGACGGTACGGAACGACTCCCCCTCGTCCGCACTGGCGTACACCTCGCCCCCGCGGGTGCCGACGTAGACGCCCACCGGGTCCCCGGCGTCGACCGCGGCGGCGTCCCGGAGCACGGCGTTGTACTCGTGCGTGGGCAGCCCGGTGGCCAGCCGGCGCCAGGTCGCACCGGCGTCGTCGCTGCGGTGCACGGCCAGCTCGCCGCCCGGCGGGATCCGCTCTCCGTCGGCGACCAGCGGGACCACCCAGATCCGCCCGCCCCGGCGCGGATCGGCGAGCATCGCGAACCCGAAGTCGGACGGCAGCCCGTCGGCGATCGACGTCCACGAGTCGCCGTCGTCGTCGGACCGGTACACGCCGTGGTGGTTCTGCGCATACAGCCGCCGCGGATCGGCGGCGTCCCGGGCGATCTTGTGCACGCACTGCCCGAACTCCGGCGCCGGCCCGGGCATGAAGTACGCGGAGATGCCGGAGTTGCGCGGCTGCCACGAGCCCCCGCCGTCCCGCGTCCGGTAGACGCCGCCGGTGCTCATCGCGACGTGCACCGTGCCCTCGGGCCCGGGGACGACGGAGTGCGCCGCCGCCCCGCCGTAGCCGGCGCCCCACTCAGCGCGGTGCGGGTGGTCCCAGAGCCCGCGGCACAGTGCGAAGGACTCCCCGCCGTCGTCCGAGCGCCAGACCGAGATCGGCTCGCAGCCGGCCCAGACCACACCGGGCCGGTCGGCGGAGTCCGGCTGCAGCTGCCAGATCCGCTCGACGGCGGCGCCGGTGTCCGCCGGGAAGCCGATCGCGCCGCCGGCCGGTTCGTCCCAGGTCTCGCCCAGGTCGTCGGAGTGCAGGACCGTCGGCCCGAAGTGCTCCGACCGGACGCCCACCATCAGCCGGCGGCGCCCGTCGCGGGTGTCGATGCCGATGCTCGGCACCTCGGTCATCAGGAAGTGCGGTGCGGACAGCGACCAGTCGCGCCGGTCCTCACTCGTCGCGAGCCAGAGCCCCTTGCGCGTGCCGATCGCCAACAGAGTCGTCGCCATGCAGCAGAAGACTCCGTGATCCGGCGGAACTCATCGGCGTCGGGCTGCCGGGTGTACATCGGGGAGCTAGTGCTCTGCTCACCACCAGTGAGCAGAGCACTAGCTCCCCGGTCCCGTACCAGCCGACCAGCGCTCAGACCGGTTGCTGGGCCGGGGTCTCCCCGCCCTCCAGGTCCCCCTCGGTGTCCAGGTAGGCCTGCTGCAGCTCGGCCAGCAGCGCGGGGTCGGGCTCTGCCCACATCTTCCGGTCGACCGCCTCCAGCAGCCGCTCGGCGATGCCGTGCAGCGCCCAGGGGTTCGACTTCTCCATGAACTCCCGGTTCTCCGGGTCGAGCACGTAGGTCTGGGCGAGCTTCTCGTACATCCAGTCGGCGACGACGCCGGTCGTGGCGTCGTAGCCGAACAGGTAGTCGACCGTCGCGGCGAGCTCGAAGGCGCCCTTGTAGCCGTGCCGGCGCATCGCGGCCAGCCACTTGGGGTTGACCACCCGGGCGCGGAACACCCGGGAGGTCTCCTCCACCAGCGAGCGGGTCTTGACCTGCTCCGGCCGGGTCGAGTCGCCGATGTAGGCCTCCGGGGAGGAGCCGGTCAGCGCGCGGACCGTGGCGACCATGCCGCCGTGGTACTGGAAGTAGTCGTCGGAGTCGGCGATGTCGTGCTCGCGGGTGTCGATGTTCTTCGCCGCCACCGCGATCCGCTTGTACGCGGCCTCCATGTCCGGGCGCGCCTGCACGCCGTCGAGGTCCCGGCCGTAGGCGTAGCCGCCCCACACCGCGTAGACCTCGGCGAGGTCGGCGTCCCCGCGCCAGTTGCGGGAGTCGATCAGCGACAGCAGGCCGGCCCCGTAGGCGCCGGGCTTGGAGCCGAACACCCGGGTGGTCGCCCGCCGCCGGTCGCCGTGCGTGGCGGTGTCGGCGTCGGCGTGCGCCTTCACGTAGTTGGCCTCGGCGGCCTCGTCCAGCTCGGCGACCAGCCGGACGGCGTCGTCCAGCATGGTCACCACGTGCGGGAAGGCGTCGCGGAAGAACCCGCTGATCCGCACGGTCACGTCGATCCGCGGGCGGCCCAGCTCGGCCAGGTCGATCGGCTCCAGGCCGGTGACCCGCCGAGATGCGTCGTCCCAGACCGGGCGGACGCCGAGCAGCGCCAGGATCTCGGCGACGTCGTCCCCCGCCGTCCGCATCGCCGACGTGCCCCACACCGAGAGCCCCACCGAGGGCGGGAACTGCCCGTCGTGGTCGGCGCGGTAGCGGTCGACCAGCGACTCGGCCATCGCCGAACCGGTCTCCCAGGCCAGCCGGGAGGGGATCGCCCGGGGGTCGACGGAGTAGAAGTTCCGGCCGGTCGGCAGCACGTTGACCAGTCCGCGCAGCGGCGAGCCCGATGGCCCGGCCGGCACGTAGCCGCCGTCGAGGGCGTGCAGCGTCATGTCCAGCTCGTCGGTGGTGCGCTCCAGCCGGGGCACGACCTCGTCGACGGCGAACCGCAGGACCGCGGTCACCTCGTCGTCGTTCGCACCCAGCACGCCGCTGACCACGTCGGCGACGGCCGACGCCGTCCAGCCGCGGGTCTCCATCCCGGACACCAGGGCCTCGGCCTGCGCCTCGACCCGGTCGGTCTCCTTCAGCCCGGCGGTGCCGTCCTCGGTCAGCCCGAGCGCCTGCCGCAGCCCGGGCAGCGCCACGGCGCCGCCCCAGATCTGCCGGGCCCGCAGCATGGCCAGCACCAGGTCGACCCGGTTCTGGCCGGACGGCGGGGTCCCGAGCACGTGCAGCCCGTCGCGGATCTGGGAGTCCTTGATCTCGCACAGCCAGCCGTCGACGTGCAGGATCATCTCGTCGAAGTGGTCGTCCTCGGGCCGCTCGTTCAGGCCCAGGTCGTGGTCCAGCTTGGCGGCCTGCAGCAGGGTCCAGATCTGCTGCCGGACGGCGGGCAGCTTCGCCGGGTCCATCGCGGCGATGTTGGCGTGCTCGTCGAGCAGCTGCTCCAGCCGGGCGATGTCGCCGTAGGAGTCGGCGCGGGCCATCGGCGGCACCATGTGGTCGACGAGGGTGGCGTGCGCCCGGCGCTTGGCCTGGGTGCCCTCGCCCGGGTCGTTGACCAGGAACGGGTAGACCAGCGGCAGGTCCCCGATCGCGGCGTCGGTGCCGCAGCCGGCCGACATCCCCACGGTCTTGCCGGGCAGCCACTCCAGGTTGCCGTGCTTGCCCACGTGCACCATCGCGTGCGCGCCGAATCCTCCAGCATCCCGACCCGACCGCAGCCACCAGTAGGCGGCGAGGTAGTGGTGGGACGGCGGCAGGTCCGGGTCGTGGTAGATCGCGATCGGGTTCTCCCCGAAGCCGCGCGGCGGCTGGACCATGACCACGACGTTCCCGGCGCGCAGCGCGGCGAAGACGATGTGGTCGTCGTCGACGAACAGCGACCCCGGCGCCTCGCCCCAGTGCTCGACCATCGCCTCGCGCAGCTCGGCGGGGAGGGTGTCGAAGTGCTTGCGGTACTCGGCGGCCGAGATCCGCACCGGGTTGCCGGACAGCTGCTCCTCGGTGAGCCAGTTCTCGTCCTGCCCGCCGGCGGCGATCAGCGCGTGCACCAGCGCGTCGCCGTCCAGCTCGGCGACGCCGGGCAGCGCGCCCTCGCCGTCGAACGGGCCGATGTCGTAGCCCTGGCCGTGCATCGCGGCCAGCAGCCGGACCACCGAGGCCGGGGTGTCCAGGCCGACGGCGTTGCCGATCCGGGCGTGCTTGGTCGGGTAGGCCGACAGCATCACCACGATCCGGCGCTCGGCCGGCGGGGTGTGCCGCAGCCGGGCGTGCGCCACGGCGGTGCCGGCGACCCGGGCGGCCCGCTCGGGGTCGGCGACGTAGGAGGTCAGGCCGTCGGCGTCGACCTCCTTGAAGGAGAACGGCACGCTGATCAGCCGGCCGTCGAACTCCGGGATCGCGACCTGGTTGCCGACGTCGAGCGGGGAGAGCCCGTCGTCGTTGGCCGCCCAGTGGGCACGGCTCGACGTCAGGCACAGCCCCTGGATCACCGGGACGTCGAGCTTCGCCAGCTCGCCGACGTCCCAGGCGCCGTCGTCCCCGCCGGCCTGCGCGGTGGCCGGCTTGGAGCCGCCGGCCGCGAGCACGGTGACGACCAGCGCGTCAGCGGTGCGCAGCACCTCCACCAGGCCCGGCTCGACGGTGCGCAGCGACGCGGTGAACACCGGCAGCGCACGGCCGCCGGCGTCCTCGATCGCGGTGCACAGCGCCTCGACGAAGCCGGTGTTCCCGGAGAGGTGGTGCGCCCGGTAGTAGAGGACGGCGACGGTCGGCCCACTCCCCCGCGACTCCCGCTCCAGCACGCCCCACTCCGGCGCGACCGACGGCGGCTCGAAGCCCTCGCCGTCCAGCAGCACGGTGTCGCCGAGGAAGCGGTGCAGCTGCTCGAGGTTGTCCGGGCCGCCCTGCGCCAGGTAGCCGTGCGCCTCGGTGGCCACGCCCATCGGGACGGTGGAGAGCTCCATCAGCTCGGCGTCGGGCACGTTCTCCCCGCCGAGGACGACGACCGGCGCCGGCCCGGCGAGCAGCGGGGCGAGCACCTCCTCGTACTGCCGGCGGACGCCGAGGATCCGGACGACCACGAGGTCGCTGCCGGCGGCGAGCTGCACCATCCCCTCGGCACCGAGCCGGGACGGGTTGCCCAGCCGCCACTCGACCGCGCTGGAGCGGGCCGACAGCAGGTCGGTGTCGGAGGTGGAGAGCAGGGTGAAGGTGCGTGAGCTCACGATGGTGCCTCCCTCGGGGTCCGCGCCCCGGGTCGTCGAGCACGGCAGCCGGAGTGTCTGGCTCGCCTCCGCGTCGTCGACGCCGAGGCTCACAGTGGCGGGACCGCGCCGGGTTCGCACCGGCTTCCTCGCGCACTGCCGTGATGTGCCGGTGACGCTACCGGGCTGCGGGCTCCCGGGGCCCGGGCAGCACTGGTCCGGTCCCGGCGGGCGGCGGCCCGGGCACCGGCGTCCCCTCCCCGTCCGGCAGGTCGTCGAGCTCCCGGAGCGGACGCATCGCCAGCGCCGACAGGGCGGCGAGGACGACGGCGCCGACGAACACCGCGAAGGCCGTGCGCAACCCGGTGGAGTCGACCAGCACGCCGGCCGCGACGTGGCCGACCGGCCCCGCGGCGTAGGCGCCGGAGGCGACGATCCCCAGCACCCGCCCGCGCAGGTGCGGCGGCACCCGCCGCTGGAACGCCAGGTTGACCAGCGGGTTGATCGGGCCGAACAGCAGCCCGGCGAGCGCACCGCAGCCGAGCAGGACCGGGTAGGGCGGCAGGGCCACGAACGGGACGAGCGCCAGGGACGCCCCCACGGTGGCCACCCGGAGCACGACGCTGCGGGGCACCAGGTGGCCCAGCGCGCCCTGGAGCAGGCTGCCGAGCACCCAGCCGCCGCTCATCACCAGCAGCAGGAGACCGAGCCGGCCGGGGGCGCCCTGCTGCTCGAACAGCACCGGCAGCAGCACCGCCGAGATCGGCAGGTAGGTCGCCGAGACGAGGACGGCGACCGCGGCGGCGCACAGCACGAGCCGGTCCCGGCGGAGCACCGCGATCCCCTCGGCGGTGTCGGTGAGGACCCGCCGGACCGCGCTGCCGGAGGACTCCGCCCGGGGGTCCGGCCGCCCCCCGCCGGGGACCCGGACGAGGGCGACGACGACGGCCGACAGCACGAAGGCGACCGTCGTGGCCCACAGCGCCGGGACCGTGCCGACGAGGCCGATCAGCACGCCCCCGATCGCCGGCCCGATGAAGAACGCCGACCCCCACACCGCCTCGTGGACGCCGTTGACCCGGGAGAGCGGGAGCCGGGCGGCCGCCGCGGCCTCCGGGAGCATCGCCTCGCGCGCGGTCACCCCGGCCGGGTCGAGCAGTGCCCCGAGGGCGGCCAGCGCGACGACCGTCCCCAGCCCGAGCCCGCCCGTGGCCAGCTCCAGCAGCGGGATGGCGGCGACCGCCGCCGCGGAGACGACGTCGGAGACCACCGACACCCGGCGTCGGCCGACCCGGTCGACGACGACGCCCGCGAGCACCGCGGTGAGCACCAGCGGCAGCGCCGTCCCGGCGGCGACCAGACCGGCGCCGGCCGCGCCGCCGCCGCGCTCGAGGACCAGCCACGGCAGGACGACGGCGGTGACCCCGTTGGCCGTGCCGGAGAGCAGCGTCGCCGCCTCCACCGCGAGCAGCGGCAACCGCCGGGGCGGGAGGGCAGGCCGCTCGCTGGGGGCAGTGGTCACCGGAGCGGTGCGGCTCGCAACCACCGCACGCCCAGGGCGACCCCGAGCAGGGTGACCCCGCACCACACGGCCGCCGAGGCGACGTACCCGACCAGCGCCGCCGTGGCGAGCGCGGCGGAGGCGGTGAGGAAGGAGGCGAGCAGCGGGACCGTGGTGAGCGTGGTGAAGTCGGTGCCCGCCGTGGCCGGGCGGGAGAGGTCCATGCTCACCGTGTAGACCACGACGTTGAGCGCGGTGTAGGCGACGAGGAAGCCGCTGAGCGCCACGACCGTGCCGACCAGCGGCGCCGACCCGAGGAGCAGCGGGACCAGCCCGGCCGTGGAGACCGCCAGGGCGGCACCGCCGCCGACGAGCACCGCGGCCCGGCCCCAGCGGCGGACCAGCCACCCCGCGAGCGGGCCGGCCAGCGCCGCGGGCACGCTGATCACGACGCCGGTGACCACGCCGATGCGGGTGAGCGACCACCCGGCGTCGACCAGCGCGGCGCTGGGCAGGGCGTACACCCCGGCCGCGCCCCCGTAGACGAGGGGCACGACGCCCAGCGCCCACACCGGCACGCCGGGGCGGCGGAACACCCCGATCAACGCGCCCCAGGCGGCGTTGCCCGGTGGCCGCGGGTCGCGGGCCGGCTCACGGAACCGGAGCACCACCGCGAGCGCGACCACGGTGAGGGCCGCGAGCAGCAGCACCGCCGCGGTCCATCCCGCGCGGTCGTACACCAGCACGCAGAGACCGCCGCCGAGCACGGTGCCCAGGTAGCTGGCGCCCACCTGCACGCCGTTGCCCAGCCCGCGGTCCTGCGGGCGCAGCAGCCGCACGGCCAGGGCGTCGGCCGCCACGTCCTGGGTCGCCGACAGCAGCACGTAGACGGCGCAGACGACGACGAGCGGGCCGAGCGAGGCGGCCGGGTCCTCGAACGGCAGCAGCGCGAGGAGCGCGAGGACCATGCCGCTCTGCAGGGCCAGCAACCAGGAGCGGTGGTGCCCGAGCCGCCGGGACCCGTACCGGTCCAGCAGCGGTGCCCAGAGGAGCTTGAGCGGCCAGGCGAGACCGAGCAGCGAGATGAGCGAGAGGTCGGCGAGGGAGACGCCGTCGGCCCGCAGGATCGCGACCAGCCCGACGGTGAGGAAGCCGATGCCGACGTACTGGGTGACCCACAGGGTCGTCAGCAGCGCCCACGGCGGTCGGCCCGCCGCCACCGGCGACGTCTCGGCGACGGCGGGTGTGGACGGGGCGGTCACGTCGTGCGCCAGTAGGCGAGCGAGGACACGCGGTCCTTGCCGACGCCGAGCTCGCGACGCAGGTGCCGGGTCAGCGCCCGGGTGGCGGCGGCCTCGCAGGCCACCCAGAACCAGTCCTGCGCCGGGTCGGCTGCCGCCTCCGCGGCCCAGGCACCCGTCACGGCGGCCTGCAGCGCCTCTCCGGGGGCGGCGCCGTCGCGGTCGACCCACACCACCTCGTGCCCGGCCCGGGCGCGCACGGGGAGGTCGCGGTCGGCCGGGTGGCCGGCCTCGAGCCAGACCCGCGCCGGCGTCGTCGGGTGGGCGTCCAACAGCGAGTTCACCGCCGGCAGGGACGCCGGGTCACCGACGAGGTGCACCACCCGGGTCGCCGACGGTGGCTGGGCCTCGCGGGTGCCCTGCACCGTCGCCTCGATGGTGCTGCCGGGCTGCACCGCGACGGACCAGTGCGCGGCCGGGCCGTCGTGCAGGGCGAACTCGAGGTCGAAGGTGCCCGCCACCGGGTCGGGGTCGACGAGCGTGTAGGCCCGCTGGTGGGGGCGCCCGTCGTGGGAGAACCACAGCCGGACCCACATCGCGGGGTGCGGCGGGCAGGCGGCGAGCAGCCCGCCGTCGGAGACCCGGACCCGCTGGTACTGCTCGCTGACCTGCTCGTTCCCGCTCACGGTGAGGACGAAGTCCTTACCGCGCATCGCCTTGAGGACCACGCCCTCCCAGCCGTGCTGCATCGCTCGTCCCTCTCGCCGTCACCCCGGCAGGACCCCCGCGCACCGGGTCCGAGCCCCGTGTACCGTCCGCCGTGTTTAGGGGAGGCTAACCTACGAAGGGGCTCGTTCGTGACGGAGCACACGCCGACCGCACACCTGTTCTCGGGGTCGACGGTCGACCACTACGCCGCGGTCGTCACCGCCGCGCTGGGCGCGCTGACCGACCGCGTGCGGGTCGTCCGCCGCCCCCGGTCGGGGGCGCCGCAGCAGGACCTCGAGGAGCTCGTGGCCGGCGTCGACCTCGAGGCGCCCCTCGGCGACACGTTCTCCGCCCTCAAGGAGACCTCCCGGCTCTACCTCGAGCATGCGGTCTGGTTCCACGAGCCCGGCTACGTGGCCCACCTCAACTGCCCGGTCGCGATCCCGGCCCTGGCGGCCGACCTGCTCGCCTCCGCGGTCAACACCTCGGTCGACACCTACGACCAGTCGACGACGGCCACCCTCATCGAGCGCCGGTTGATCGCCTGGGCCGCCGGCCGCGCGGGCCTGGGCCCCGACGCCGACGGCGTGTTCACCAGCGGCGGCACCCAGTCCAACCTGCACGCGTTGCTGCTGGCCCGCGACGAGGCGCTGGCCGCGCTGCCGGGCGGCGTGCTGGCCCCCGGCGCCCGGCTGCGGGTCCTCGCCACCGACCAGGCGCACTTCAGCGTCGGCAAGGCCGCGCGCCTGCTCGGGCTCGGCGCCGACGCGGTGCTGCCGGTGGCCACCGACGCCCGGCACCGGATGGACCCGGCCGCGCTGAGGCAGGTCGCCGCGGGGGTCCGCGCCGCCGGCGACGTCGTCATGGCGGTGTCCGTCACCGCCGGCACGACCGACCTCGGCCGGATCGACCCGCTCCCCGCGGTGGCCGACGTCTGCGCGGAGATCGGCGCGTGGCTGCACGTCGACGCCGCGTACGGCGGCGGGCTGCTGGTGTCCCGCCGCCGGCGGCACCTGCTCGACGGCATCGAGCGCGCCGACTCGGTGACCGTGGACTTCCACAAGACCTTCTTCCAGCCGGTGGCGTCCTCGGCGGTGCTGGTGCGCGACGCCGCCACGCTGCGGCACGTCACCCACCACGCCGCCTACCTCAACCCGCGCGGCGAGCGGGCGCCGAACCAGGTCGACCGCAGCCTGCAGACCACCCGGCGCTTCGACGCGCTCAAGCTGTGGGTGACGCTGCGCGCCATGGGGGCCGACGCGATCGGTGCGGCCTTCGACGCGTGCCTGGACCTGGCCGTCCAGGTCCACGAGGACCTGTGCGTCGACCCGGACATCGAGGTGCACAGCGAACCGACGCTGAGCACCGTCCTGTTCCGGCACCGCCCCACCGGCCCGGACGGCCCGCTCGACCCGGCCGCCGCCGACCGGCTGGTCGCCGGCATCCGCGAGCGGCTGTTCGACGAGGGGGAGGCGGTCGTCGCGCGCACCGTCGTCGACGGGCGCCCGTGGCTGAAGCTGACCCTGCTGAACCCGGCGACCACCCGGGCCGACGTCCGCGCGGTGATCGACCTGGTGCGGGCGGCCGGTGCGGACCTGCTCGCGGAGTCAGCAGAGGCGCCCGCAGCGCTGGTGCTGGCCGGCGGGCAGGCCCGGGCATGAGCGCCACACCCGTGAGCACCGACCCCGTGCACGACTTCGTCGCCATCGGGATCGGGCCGTTCAACCTCGGCCTGGCCGCGCTCACCGCCCCGGTGCCCGACCTGTCCGGCGTCTTCCTCGACGAGCACGAGGAGTTCTCCTGGCACCCCGGGATGATGATCGAGGGCACCACGCTCCAGGTCCCGTTCCTCGCCGACCTGGTGACCATGGCCGACCCGACCTCGCCGTACTCCTTCCTGGCGCACCTGAAGGCGACCGGCCGGCTCTACCCCTTCTACATCCGCGAGGACTTCCACCCGCTGCGCGCGGAGTACGACGCCTACTGCCGCTGGGTCGCCGAGCGGGTGCCCGGGCTGCGGTGGGGCCGGCGCGTCGAGCGGGTCGAGCACGACGCCGCCGCGGGCGTCTACCGGGTGCACGCCCGCGACGTCCGCTCGGGTGAGCCGGAGGTGCACCTGGGCCGGCGGCTGGTCCTCGGCGTCGGGACGGCGCCGTGGGTCCCCGAGCCGGTGCGCGACCTGCCCGGCCCGGCCTGGCACAGCTCGCGCTACCTGGAGCACAAGGAGGAGCTGCAGACCCTCGGGCACGTGACGGTCGTGGGCAGCGGGCAGAGCGCGGCGGAGGTGTACCTCGACCTGCTCACCGACGCCGACCGGCTCGGGTACCGGGTCGACTGGCTCACCCGTTCGCCCCGGTTCTTCCCGATGGAGTACACGAAGCTGACCCTGGAGATGACCTCGCCGGAGTACGCCCGGTACCACCACGCCCTGCCGATGGGGCGCCGTGACGCCCTCGCCCGGGAGCAGCGCCACCTCTACAAGGGCATCAGCGGCACCCTGGTGGACGCCATCTACGACACCCTCTACCGCACGGGACGGCGCGGCGAGGTGCCCTCGTCGCTGCACACCGGCGTCGAGGTGGTCGGCGCCCGCTGGGACGCCGAGCAGCGGCGCTACGAGCTGCGGCTGCACCACGCCGAGCAGGGGCGCACGGTCACCCGCCCGACCCAGGGACTGGTCCTGGCGACCGGCTACCGATCCCGGGTGCCGGCGTTCCTCGACCCGGTCCGTGACCGGATCCGCTGGGACGCGCGGGGCCGGTACGACGTGGCGCTGGACTACGCGGTGGACACCACCGGCCGGGAGGTCTTCGTGCAGAACGCGGAGGAGCACACCCACAGCCTCACCGCGCCCGACCTGGGCATGGGCCCGTACCGGAACTCGGTGATCCTCAACGCGATGTGCGGCCGCGAGGTCTACCCGGTCGAGCAGCACATCGCCTACCAGGAGTTCGGCGTGGAGCTCCAGGACGACGACGGCGCGACCCCGGACCCGGCGGGGCTGGCGGCCACCGGAGCCCTCCGATGAGCGCCGCCCCGGCCGCGCCCTCCTGGTCGGTCCGCACGACCGTCGGGGTGCTGACGCTGGAACCGCTGGACGTCGACCGCGACCTGGACCTGCTGCACTCCTGGGTCACCCACCCGCGCTCGGTCTACTGGCTGATGCAGGGCGCCGCGCCGGCAGCGGTCCGCAGCGCCTACGCCGCGATCACCGTCGACCCGCACCACGACGCGTGGCTGGGCCGGGTCGACGGGACCCCGGCGTTCCTCGCCGAGACCTACGACCCCCGCCACCGGGAGCTGGTCGGCGTCTGGGCGGCCGAGCCCGGCGACGTCGGCATGCACGTCCTCGTCGCCCCGCCGGCCGAGGGCGCCCCGCCCGTCCGCGGCCTGACCTCGGCGGTGATGGCGGCGGTCGTGTGCTTCGCCCTGGACCGCCCGGGTGCGCGCCGGGTCGTCGTCGAGCCGGACGCGCGCAACGCCGCGATCAGGGCCAAGAACCGGGCGGCGGGGTTCGTCGAGCGCGGCCTGGTCGACCTGGGGCACAAGACGGCGGCCGTGAGCACCTGCACGCCGGCGTCCTTCGCGGCGAGCGAGCTGGGCGGGGTGCTGGCATGACCGCGTCCACGACCGAGCTGACATCGGCGGACGCCGTCCCGCTCGGCGCCGAACACCTCGAGCCGGTGGCGATGGCCCGGGCGCACCGGCACGTCGTCACCAAGGCGCTGTCGGAGTTCAGCCACGAGCGGCTCGTCACCCCCGAGGCGGACGGCGGCCCGGCCGACGACCTCAGGCGGACCCGGTGGTCACTGCGGACCGCCCCCGGGGTCCGGTACCGGTTCGCCGCGCGGGTGCTGCCGCTCGAGCACTGGGACGTCGACCCGGCCTCGGTCACCCGCACGGTCGACGGCGCCGACGCACCGCTGGACGCGCTGGCCCTCGTCGACGAGCTGCAGCACGACCTCGGCATCCCCGACCAGCTGCTGGGCACCTACCTGGAGGAGGTCAGCGCGACCCTCGCCGGGGCGGCGTGGAAGCTGCACCACCGCCGCACCGACGCCGGGGAGCTGGCCCGCGCCGACCTGCAGGCCGTCGAGCGGTCGATGACCGAGGGGCACCCGGCGTTCGTGGCCAACAACGGGCGGATCGGCTTCGGGCTGGCCGACGCCGCCGCCTACGCCCCCGAGGCGGGGGCCCCGGTCCGGCTGGTCTGGCTGGCGGCGCGCCGGGAGCACACCCACCTCGCCTGCGGCGACGGCGTCGACGAGCAGCAGCTCTACGCCGGGCAGCTCGGCGAGGAACTGCTCGCGCGCTTCGCCGGCCGGCTGCGGTCGCTGGGGTTGGACCCGGCCGACTTCATCTACCTGCCGGTGCACCCGTGGCAGTGGGACCACCGGCTGGCGGTCACCTTCGCCGCCGACGTCGGCCGGCGCGACCTCGTGCCGGTGGGGCAGAGCGAGGACCGGTACCAGGCCCAGCAGTCGATCCGGACGTTCTTCGACCTCGACCGCCCCGACCGGCACTACGTCAAGACGGCGCTGGCGATCCAGAACATGGGCTTCCTGCGCGGGCTCTCGCCGGCCTACATGCGGGCGACCCCGGCGATCAACGACTGGGTCGCCGAGGTCGTCACCGGTGACCCCGAGCTGGTGGCCAGCGGGTTCGGCGTGCTGCGCGAGCTGGCCTCGGTCGGCTACACCGGCGACGCCTACCACCGGATGGCCGCCCGCGGGCTGCGCTCGCCGTACCAGCGGATGGTCGCGGCGCTGTGGCGGGAGAGCCCGGTGCCGCGGCTGGCACCGGACGAGCGGGCGATGACCATGGCGGCGCTGCTGCACCGGGACGCCGAGGGCCGCTCGCTGGTGGGCGGTCTCGTCACCGACTCGGGCCTGGACCCGCGCACCTGGCTGCGGCGCTACCTCGACGCCTACCTCCGCCCGGTCGTGCACTGCCTGCTCGCCCAGGACCTCGCCTTCATGCCGCACGGGGAGAACGTCATCCTCGTGCTGCGCGACTCGGTCCCGACCCGGGTCCTGATGAAGGACGTCGGGGAGGAGGTCGCCGTCTTCGGGGACCGGCCGCTGCCCCCGGGCGTCGAGCGGGTGCGCGTGGCCTACGACGACGACGTGCGCCTGCTGTCGGTCTTCACCGACGTCTTCGACGGGTTCCTGCGCTACCTCGCCGGCGTGCTGGACGCCGACGGGCTGCTGCCCGCCGACGAGGTCTGGCGCTGCGTCGCCGACTGCCTGCTGGCGCACCGGGACGCCCACCCCGACCTGCACCGGCGCTTCGACCTCTTCACCCCGGAGTTCCAGCACTCCTGCCTGAACCGGCTGCAGCTGCGGAACACGCTCCAGATGGTCGACCTGGCCGACCAGGCGTCCTCCCTCCAGTACGCCGGCACGCTGGCCAACCCGGTCGCGCCGCACGCACCGGCCCCGCACCGGTGACCGCCCCGGCCGGGGTGACCCGGGACCCGTGGGGCGTGCCGACGGTGCGGGCCGGGTCGCTCGACGACCTCGCCTGGGCGCAGGGGCGGGTCACCGCCGTCGACCGCGCGTGGCAGCTGGAGGTCGAGCGCTGGCGGAGCGAGGCGACGCTGGCCGCGCACGTCGGCGCCACCGGGCTGCCCTGGGACACCTTCGCCGCCCGCGCCCGGCTCGACGACACCGCCCGCCGCTGCCACGACGCGCTGGACCCGGCGACCCGGCGGTGGGTCGCCGCCTACGTGGCGGGCGTGCACGAGGGCCTGGCCGAGGGCGCCGCACGGTCACCGGAGCTGCAGGCCCTCGGCCTGCCCCGGGGTGGGCACGGCGGCTGGCAGCCGTGGACCCCGCTGGGCATCTTCCTGGTCCACCACGTGCTGTTCGGGTCGCTGGGGACGACGGTCTGGCGCGGGCACCTGCTGCGGTCCTTCGGGCCCCGGCTCGGACCCGACCTCGCCGCCGCGCTCGGCCTGGGGCCGCCGGACGGCAGCAACGCGGTCGCGGTGGCCGGGTCCCGGACGGCCTCCGGGCTCCCGATCGTCGCCGGCGACCCGCACCGGCTGCTGGAACGCCCCGGCGTCTACCAGCAGGTGCGCCTGGTGGTGGACGGCCCTGCGGCCCTCGACGTGGTGGGGCTCGCCTTCCCCGGCGTCCCGGGGGTCGCGCACTTCGGCCACACCGGCACGGTGGCCTGGGCGGTGACCAACGCGATGGCCGTGCACCAGGATCTCTACCGGGAGCGGCTGCGCCGCGACGGCGACCGGCTGCTGGCCCTCGGGCCGGACGGCTGGGAGCCGGCCGAGACGGCGACGGTCCGGCTCGCCGTCCGCGACGGCGAGCCGGTGACCGTGGAGACCGTGGAGACCGCCCGGGGACCGGTGGTCGTGCCGTCCTGGTCCGGGGGCGAGGAGCCCGAGGCGCTGAGCCTGCGGGCACCGAGCCGGGTGGACGCCAGCCTCGGTTTCGAGGCGCTCCCGCGGCTGCTGCGCGCGCGGACCGCCGGGGACGTCGAGGCCGCCCTCACCTCGTGGGTCGAGCCGGTGAACAGCGTGCTGGTCGCTGACACCACCGGCGACGTGCGCCAGCTGGTCGCCGGCCGGGTGCCCGACCGGGCGGCCGGCAACCGCTGGCACCCGGTCCCGGCGTGGGACCGCGCGCACACCTGGCGCGGCGCCTGCCCGCCCCCGACGGGGTTGCGCGTCTCCGACGGCGCACCGTGGGACGGCGTCGCGGTGACCGCCAACGACGCGCGCCCGGACGTCGTCCCGTACGGCACCGTCTTCGCCGCACCGCACCGCGCCGCCCGGCTCCGCGCCCTCGTCGGCGAGCGCACCGGCCTGCGGGTCGACGACCTCGCCGAGCTGCTGGTCGACACCGCCTCCCCCGCCACCGGGCTGCTCGACGCCCTCCGCCGGGCCACCGCCCCCGCGACGGGCACCCCCGCCGCCCGGCTGCGCGCGGAGCTGCTGGCCTGGGACCGCCGGATGGACGCCCGCAGCCACGGCGCCGGGGCCTTCGCCGCCTGGCGCAGCGCCCTGGTCCGGCGGGTCCTGGACCTGCCGCTGCTCGCCCCGCTGCACCACCCGACCGGCGCCCCTGAGGTGCTGGCCCCGTGGCTCTCCCCCGTGGAACGGGTCGGGACGGCGCTGGGGCGACTGCTCGACGTCCTCCCGCGGCACGGCGTCGACGTCGACGCGCTGGTCCGCGACGCCCTCGCCGACGCCGCGACCACGCATGCGCCGGACTGGGGGGCGACGCACCGGCTGCGGACCGTGCACTCCCTCGACGGCACCGGCTGGGAGGAGACCGTCGTCCGGCCCGCCGACGGCTTGCCGCTGGCCGGGGACACCGACTGCGTCCTGGCGACCGCGAGCCTGCCCGGGCTCACCGACCTGTGCCTGCGCGGACCGGTGGCCCGCTACGTCTGGGACCTGGCCGACCGCGACGCCAGCCGCTGGGTGGTCCCGCTGGGCGCCGACGGTGTCCCCGGCCCGCACGCCGAGGACCAGACGCCGCTCTGGGCCCGCGGCTCCCTGATCCCCGTCCCATCCGCCGACCTCGTCCCCGTCCCACCCGCCCGACCGGAGGAGATCCCGTGACCGATGCCCGCCTCGCCGAGGGCACCCACCCCTTCGGGGACGGCCGCACCCTCGAGGTGCGCCGCCTGGACCCCGACCGCGACGCCCCGCTCGTGCACTCCTGGGTGCGGGAGGAGCGCGCCCGGTTCTGGGGGATGACCGACCACACCGAGGAGCAGGTGCGCGACATCTACGCCTACGTCGACTCGCTGGACACCCACCACGCCTGGCTGGTGTCCGTGGACGACCGGCCCGTCGGGCTGCTGCAGACCTACCAGCCGGCCGCCGACCCGGTGGGCGAGGTGTACGCCGTCGAACCCGGCGACCTCGGGATCCACGTGCTGCTGGCCCCCGCGACGACCCCGGAGCCGGGGTTCACCCTCCGGCTCGCCGCCGCCCTCGGGGCGGTCGCGCTCACGGACCCGACCATACGGCGCGTCGTCGTCGAGCCCGACGCCGGGAACGAGGTCGCCCTGGAGCGGCTGCGCCGGACGGGCTTCGAGCTCGGTCCGGAGGTGCAGCTGCCCACCAAGCGGGCGCGGCTGGCGTTCCTGCGCCGGGAGGTCCTCGAGGCGGTGCTGGCCACGTGACGGTCCACGGCGTGCTCCCGTCGCTGCGGTAGGTGCCGGCGGGCGGTCCGCAGAACGAGCGATACGGCACCGACCGGATCCCCTTCCGCCCGATCAGCCGGCGCCTAGCCTGCGGCGGTGGCCTACGACCCGCTCGCGGAGAGCATCGCGCTCATCGAGCAGGGCGTGCCGGAGGCCCCGCCCCGGCTGAGCCGACGCCGCCGGTTCGTCCCCCTGGCGGTGGACGTCGAGGGAGACGTCGCCTGCACGCTCTTCGCCCGCCGCAGCGTCGGCCACGTGGCCGCGGAGACCTGGGCCCTCGCGCGACGGGGGCAGGAGTGGGCAGTGCTCGGTGGCGGCGGGAGCAGCCTCGATGAGGAGGACCTGACCGACCGCCCCGGGGCGGCGGCCCTGGGCGGCCACCTGATCCGGACCGGCGGGGGTTCGACGCTGCGGAACGCCGGGCGGTCGATGCCCTGGGGCGCCCGCCACGTCTCGCAGGCCGTGCTGCGCGCGAGTTCCGCGGTCGACCGGGTCGTCGTCAGCGGGCGGGAGATCCCGGTGCCCCGGCACGGTCACCTGGTGGTGGTCTGGGGCGGCAAGCAGCCACCGACCGCCGAGGCCCTCACCTCCGACGGCCGGCAACTCGTCACCCTGCGGGTGGACCGGCGCACCCGGCTGCCCGAGTGGTACCGCTACTGACCCGCAGGCTCAGTGCTCGTCGTAGTGGCCGTCGTGCTCGGCGTGCCGGTGCCCGTCGTGCACGTGGTCTCGTCGACCCATCGCTCAGCGACGGCGGGTGAGCAGCCAGTGCAGCCCGACGCCGATCGCGGCACCGGTGCTGTTGGTCCCGATGTCGACCAGGGACGGGTAGCGCGCCGGCAGGAACAGCGCCTGGACGAGCTCGATGCCCACCGACCCGGCCACGCACGTCGACCAGACCACCCACCGGGGCCATCGGGGCAGCGACCAGCACAGCAACACCGCCAGCGGGACGAACAGCAGCACGTTGCCGCCCCGCTCGACCAGCGGGACGGCCACCGACCAGGGGAGGCCGGTGACCTCCACCACCGCACGGGTGATCGGGCCGGAGAACCGGCCCATCGGGGTGGGCCGCAGCGTCACGAAGGCGCCGAGGGCCAGGTAGCCGGCCAGCAGCCCGCGGGCCCACCAGCGCCCCGAACCGGGGCGGTGGTGCGGATCGGCGACCACCGGGTCCCGGGTCAGTCCACCGAGACGAGGTCGACGACGAAGACCAGGTCGGCGCCGGCGGGGATGCCCGGCGGGGGCTGGTCGCCGTAGGCGAGCTCGCTGGGGATGGCGATGACCCGCCGGCCGCCGACCTGCATGCCCTCGATGCCCTGCTCGAAGCCGGGGATGACCCGGCCCGCACCGAGGGGGACCGGCAGCGTGTAGTCCTCCCCCTGGTCCCAGGACGCGTCGAACTCCTCGCCGGTCTCGTAGAAGGCGCCGACGTACTTGACCTGCGCGGTGGCGCCCTCGGTGGCCTCGGCACCGTCCCCGACGACGACGTCCTCGAGCAGGAGCTCGGTCGGCACCTGAGCGTCCGACGCCGACACCTCGGGGCGCACGCTCAGGTCGGTGGAGATCTCGGCCGCCACCTCCTCGACCGCCACTTCGGCCGACTCCGCCGGTTCGTCGCTCCCGCAAGCGGCGAGCGGGAGTGACAGGGCGATCGACAGCGGGAGGGCGAGCAGCGTGCGGCGGACGGTGCGGTGGTCCATGGGGCTCTCCTGGCCGAGCAGGTGCTCGAGTCGGGGCGGGCATTCGGCGCGGCCAGCCGGTCAGGACGCCGGCCGTGCGGTCACCAGCACATCACAGCTCGGACGGTGAAGCCCTGTTCCGTCTGGCGGTACGGCGTTCCTTGGCACTAGCTTTCCCGCAACGTCCGCGACGGCTGGGGGTCACCCAATGTCCGCATCGATCATCGTGGGGCTCGACGGAAGCGAGGCGAGCGGGCGAGCGGCTGATGCCGCGGCCGACGCGGCGCGCAGACACGACCTGCGCCTGGTGCTCGCCTGCGTCGTCCCCTGGTCGCCCTACTCGTTCTCCACGGCGGAGGAGAACGAACGCCGCACGATCGACAAGGAACGCGAGGCGAAGTCGGCGCGCGAGCGGGTGCTCGACCCGGCGGTCGCCCGGCTGTCGGCCGCCGGCGACCTGACCGTCGAGGGCGTCGTCCGGCACGGCCACCCCGCCGAGACGCTCGTCTCCCTGGCCCGCGAACAGGACGCCGCCTGGATCATCGTCGGCCGCGTCGGTCAGAGCCGGGTCCGCACGCTGCTGTTCGGGTCCACCCCGAGCAGCCTCATCCAACTCTCCCCGATCCCGGTCCTGGTGGTCCCGTGAACACGTCGCTCTCCTCCCTGCAGGCCGCCACGTTCGACGAGCAGGTCAACGACGTCTTCGCGCCGATCTCGGACTTCATCGTCGGGATCGTCTTCTACAGCGTGCCGCTGAACTTCATCGACGAAGGCGTCGTGCTGCCGCTGATCGTGGTCTGGCTCGTCCTGGCCGGGATCTTCTTCACCATCTACCTGAAGGGCTTCCAGTTCCGGGCCTTCGGCCACGCGATCCAGCTGATCAAGGGGAAGTACGACGACCCGAACGACGCCGGGGAGGTGACCCACTTCCAGGCGCTGGCGACCGCCGTCTCCGGGACGGTGGGCCTCGGGAACATCGCCGGGGTCGCGGTGGCGATCTCCCTCGGCGGACCGGGGGCGACGTTCTGGATGATCATCGCCGGCCTGGTCGGCATGTGCACCAAGGGCGTCGAGTGCACCCTCGGCGTCAAGTACCGCCGGGTGTACCCCGACGGCCGGGTCTCCGGTGGCCCCATGTACTACCTGAGCCAGGGGCTGAAGGAGAAGGGCAAGGGCACGCTGGGCAAGGTCCTCGCGGTGCTGTTCTGCATCTTCACCCTGGGTGGGGCCGTCGGCGGCGGGAACATGTTCCAGTCCAACCAGGCCTTCGCCCAGGCCCAGTCGGTGACCGGCGGCGAGGACGGCTGGCTCGGGTTCGGGGCGGCCGGCGCGGTCTTCGGCCTGGTGCTCGCGATCCTGGTCGGCGCGGTGATCATCGGCGGGATCCGGAGCATCGCCCGCGTCACCGACAAGCTCGTCCCGTTCATGGCCGTCTTCTACGTCATCGCGTGCCTCTCCGTGCTGTTCGCCAACTTCACCCAGATCCCCGATGCACTCTGGGAGATCCTCCGGACGGCGTTCAGCCCCGAGGCCGGGTTCGGCGGCGTCGTCGGCGTGCTCATCCAGGGCTTCCGGCGGGCGGCGTTCAGCAACGAGGCCGGGCTGGGGTCGGCTGCGATCGCCCACTCCGCGGTGAAGACGAACGAGCCGGCGACCGAGGGCCACGTCGCCGTCCTCGAGCCCTTCATCGACACCGTGGTCATCTGCACGATGACCGCGCTGGCCATCGTGATCACCGGCACCTGGGCGGACGAGGCCAGTGCCCCGGGCGTGGAGACGACCTCGGCCGCCTTCGAGACGGTGGCGGACTGGTTCCCGATCGTGCTGGCGATCGCGGTGATCCTCTTCGCCTACTCCACGATGCTCGCCTGGAGCTACTACGGGCTCAAGGCATCGACCTACCTGTTCGGCGAGTCGATGTTCGTTGACCGGACCTGGAAGCTGATCTTCTGCATCTTCGTCGTCATCGGGGCCTCCTCGACCCTCGACGCGGTGATCGGCTTCTCCGACAGCATGATCTTCCTGATGTCGCTGCCGAACATCATCGGCCTCTACATCCTGAGCCGGGTGGTGAAGCGGGAGCTCTTCGGCTACCGCGAGCGGTTGGCCGACGGGGCCCTCCTGCCGGTCGCCGAGCGGGGCATCGAGCCCACCCCGTCGACCGGCAGCACCGCCGCCACCACGGGCGTCGACGGCACCAACGCGACCCCGCCGCCCTCGGTCGAGGACCGCTGACCCGTCGCTCCGGCGGGTGCTCCTGACCGGGAGCACCCGCCGGACGACGAGCTCAGTGAGCGTCGGTCACCCGGCGCCGAGGGCGTCGGCCACGCGGTGGTGGACGGCGGCGTCCGCCCCGCGGTTCTGCCGCTCCAGGGTGCGGGCCAGTGCACGGCGGGCCCACCCGTTGGCCGGGGCCAGCTCCACCAGCCGGGCCAGCGCCTCCTCCGCGCGGCTCAGCTGGGCCGAACCGAAGTAGCTGCGGGCCAGCAGCTCCAGCGCGGCCTGGTTCTCCGGCTCGGCGGCGAGCACCGCCTCCAGGACGCGCGCGGCCTCCGCGGGCTGTCCCATCGCGAAGAAGAGGTCCGCGCGCAGGTACTCCGAGTGCAGGTCGATCTCGTACGGCTGGGTCATGACGCTCCTTCCACCGCCCCGCAACAGCGCCGCCCCCACGGCTCTTCCCCGCGTGTCGCGCACTCCGCGCATCCGCCCGGGCAGTCGCCGACGAAGCACCGACGTCTGGTCATCCACACGACGGAGGCAACCCATGGGCGTACGCGAGAACCTGCGACACCGTCGGCCGAACCGGTCGGACGACGCGAACCAGACCGACGAGGGTGGCGGGTCGGTGGTCTACACCGTGCAGCGCGTCGGCGCGGTGGTCGTGGCCCTGATCCTGCTCACCTTCGGCCTGCTCGGCTTCGCCGACGGGCTGGCCTACTTCTCCACCGACGGCGGCGAGGTGGCCGGCCTGTCCTCCAACGGCCTGCTCTCGACGATCTCGGTGGTCACCGCGCTGGTGCTGGTGGTCACCGCGTTCCTCGGACCCCGTGCCGCGTCGAACACGATGCTGCTGCTCGGCATCCTGTTCCTGATCTCGGCGCTGGCCAACCTGGCGGTGCTGGAGAGCGACCTCAACCTGCTGGCGTTCTCGATGGCCAACGTCATCTTCTCCATCTGCGCCGGCCTGGTGCTGCTGACGCTGGGCGCCTACGGCCGGGTCAGCGGCAACCTGCCGGCCGACAGCCCCTACCGGGAGGACACCGGTCCGGAGGTCTCCCCCGAGGACCTCGACCCGCAGCTGCCGCAGACCTCGGCGGAGGCGGCGGCCGAGCACGACATGCGGGAGGCCGAGCTCGCCGTCGTCGAGCACCGCGCCACCGCCGAGCAGCAGCGCCGGGTGGACGCGATGGCGAAGGTGCGCACCCGGGCCGACCGTCGGCGGGTCTGGATGTCCTTCGACCGGACGTCGCTGACCTGACCGGGCGGGGCCGGCGCGACGGCCCCGGTGCGGCGGGGCCGTCGGGAAGTAGCCTCGCGGACGCCATGTCTCTCCCCGCGACCTCCCTCTCCGCTCCACGCGAGCGCGCCGACGCCTGCCCCGGCGCGCTGCAGACCCACGCCGCCGCCGACGGCGGGCTGGCCCGGGTCCGGGTGCCGGGCGGGGCGATCGGCGCGGGGCAGCTGCAGGCGCTGGGGGCGGCGGCCCGGGAGCTCGGTGACGGGCACCTGGAGCTGACCAGCCGGGGCAACGTGCAACTGCGCGGGCTGCCGGCCGGCGCGGAGGCAGAGCTCGGCGACCGGCTGGCCGCCGCCGGCCTGCTGCCCAGCGCCACGCACGAGCGGGTGCGCAACGTGCTGGCGAGCACCCTGTCCGGGCGCACCACAGGCGGACACGTCGACGTCCGGCCGTGGGTCGGCGCCTTCGACGCCGGGCTCTGCGCCGACCCGACGCTGGCCGAGCTGCCCGGCCGCTTCCTGCTGACCCTGGACGACGGGCGGGGCGACGTCGCCGGTCTCGGCGGGGACGTCGGCCTGCTGGCCCGCTCCGCCGACTCGGTGGCCCTACTGCTCGGCGGCGTGGACTCCGGCCTGCGCTGCACTCCGGACGCCGCGGTCGCGCGGGCCCTGGACGCCACCCGCGCCTTCCTCGCGGAGCGCACGGCCCAGGGCTCGACCGCCTGGCGCCTGACCGAGCTCGCCGACGGCCCCGCCCGCGTCGCCGCCCGCCTCAGGGGCCGAAGTCGCGACTCTGGCCCCTCGGTGGAGGTGCCGGGGGCGCCGGTCGTGGGGCCGGTCGGGGCGGAGACGCAGCTCGACGGCCGGACGGCGTTGATCGGCGTCGTCCCGCTGGGCCGGCTGACCGCCGACCAGGCCGACCTCCTCGCCCGGTTCGCCGCCGAGGTGCAGCTGACCCCGTGGCGCAGCGTGGTCGTGCCCGACCTCGCCGAGGACGCCGTGGACGACGCCGCCGTCGACCTGTTCCGCACCGGCATGGTGTTCGACGAGGCGAGTCCCTGGCTGCAGGTGACCACCTGCGCCGGCCGCCCGGGCTGCGCCAAGTCGCTCGCTGACGTCCGCGCCGACGCCGTCACCGCCGTCTCCACCCGGACGCTGCCCGCCGGCGGCGCCCGACAGCACTGGGCCGGCTGCGAGCGCCGCTGCGGCCGACCGCAGGGCGGGGTCGTCGACGTCGTCGCGACGCCGTCCGGCTACGACATCCGGATCGAAGAGGACTGATGTACTCCTACGAGCACGACGGCGCCGAGATCTACCGGCAGTCCTTCGCCATGATCCGCGCCGAGGCCGACCTGTCCGGCCTTCCCGAGGACGTCGCCCAGGTCGCGGTCCGGATGATCCACGCCTGCGGTCAGGTCGACCTGGCCGCCGACGTGGCCTTCTCCCCCGACGTCGTCCGGGCCGGCCGCAAGGCGTTGGAGTCCGGCGCCCCGGTGCTGTGCGACGCCACGATGGTCGCCTCCGGGGTGACCCGCAAGCGACTGCCGGCGTTCAACGAGGTCGTCTGCACCCTCAACGACCCGCGCACCCCCGACCTGGCCCGGGAGATGGGCACCACCCGCACCGCCGCGGCGATGCACCTGTGGGGTGACCGGCTGGACGGGGCCGTCGTCGCGATCGGCAACGCCCCCACCGCGCTCTTCCACCTGCTGGAGATGGTCCGCGACGGGGCCCCGCGACCAGCCGCCGTCATCGGCATCCCGGTGGGCTTCATCGGTGCGGTCGAGTCCAAGGAGGCGCTGGCGGCCACCGACCTGGAGTTCCTCGCCGTCCGCGGCCGCCGGGGCGGCAGCGCCATCACCGCCGCCGCGGTCAACGCGATCGCGAGCGCCCAGGAGTGAGCGGCGCCGGGAGTGAGCATCGCAGCGAGGGACGAGCGAGGAGCGGAGCGGACGGCGACCGCGGGGAACACCGAATGACCACCACAATGGCCATCCTGGTGGACGGGGCGCACCGGTGACCGGGCGGCTGTACGGGGTCGGGCTGGGGCCCGGGGACCCCGAGCTGGTCACGGTCAAGGCCGCCCGGCTGATCGGCGCGGCCGACGTCGTCGCCTTCCACGCCGCCCAGCACGGCCGCTCGGTCGCCCGCGGGCTGGCCGCGCCGTACCTGCGCGAGGGCCAGGTCGAGGAGCTGCTGGTCTACCCGGTGACCACCGAGACCACCGACCACCCCGGCGGCTACCAGGGGGCGATCGACGAGTTCTACGAGGCCGCCGCCGCCCGGCTGGCCGCGCACCTGGACGCCGGCCGGGACGTCGTCGTCCTCGCCGAGGGCGACCCGTTCTTCTACGGCTCGTACATGCACATGCACAAGCGGCTGGCCCACCGGTACCCCACCGAGGTCGTCCCCGGCGTCACGAGCGTCAGCGGCGCCGCCGCGGTGCTCGGCCGGCCGCTGGTGGAGCGGGACGAGGTGCTCACCGTGCTGCCCGGCACGCTGCCCGCCGACGAGCTCGCCGAGTGGCTGTCGACCACCGACTCGGCCGCGGTGCTGAAGCTGGGCCGCACCTTCGCCAACGTCCGGGAGGCGTTCGACGCCGCCGGCGTGCTCGACCGCGCCTGGTACGTGGAGCGGGCCACCACCGACCGGCAGCGGGTCGAACCGCTCGCCGACGTCGACCCGGCCACCGTCCCCTACTTCTCCCTCGCCCTGCTGCCCAGCGAGCTCACCGGGCCGGGCAACCACCCCGAACGGGCCGAGGACGACGGGCCCCGGCGCGGCGAGGTCGTGGTCGTCGGCCTGGGCCCCGGGCAGCGCAGCTGGACGACCCCGGAGGCCGCCGAGGCGCTGGCCCGCGCGGACGACCTGGTCGGCTACGGCCCCTACCTGGACCGGGTGGAGGTCAACCCCCGGCAGACCCGGCACCCCAGCGACAACCGGGTGGAGGCGGAGCGGGCGGCGGCGGCGCTGCGGCTGGCGCAGTCCGGACGGCGGGTGGCGGTCGTCTCCAGCGGCGACCCCGGCGTGTTCGCGATGGCCGCCGCGGTGCTCGAGGTGGCGGCCCAGCCGGAGTTCGCCGACGTCGAGGTCCGGGTGCTGCCCGGGCTCACCGCGGCGCAGGCGGTCGCCTCCCGGGTGGGAGCACCGCTCGGGCACGACTTCGCGATCATCTCGCTGTCCGACGTCCTCAAGCCGTGGGACGTCGTGCTGGACCGGCTGCGGCACGCGGCCGCCGCCGACCTGGTGCTCGCGCTGTACAACCCACGTTCCAAGGCGCGCCCGCACCAGCTGGGCGAGGCGCACCAGGCGCTGCTGGAGGTCAAGAAGCCGGAGACCGTGGTCGTCATCGGCCGGGACGTCGGCGGTGCAGAGGAGTCGGTCACCGTGACCACCCTCGGCGAGTTCGACCCCGACACGGTCGACATGCGCTGCCTGGTCATGGTCGGCTCCACCCAGACCCGGGTGACGCCGTCCGGCCAGGTCTACACCTCCCGCCGCTACCCCGGATGACCTGATGCGCGCCGTCCTCGTGCTCCTGGTGGCGGCGCTCGCCGGCTGCGCCGGCCAGCCGCAGGGGTGCACCGAGATGGCGGCGCTCACCGTCGTCGCCGTCGACACCAGCGCGCTGGACCTGCCCGCCGGGACGACGGCGGAGGTCTGCCTGGACGACGAGTGCACCGGCGTGGAGGTCGGCGCGGACCCGCGCTCGTCCCAGGGCGTCTGGTGGGAACGGGAGATCCCGGACGTCGAGAAGGTGCAGGTCTCCCTGACACTGCGCGACCCGGCCGGCACACGGCTGTGGTCGGTCAGTGCACCGGTCGACACCGAGGTGACCCGGCCGAACGGGCCCGGCTGCGGCGAGTGGACCGTGCTGCCTGTGCTCACGGCGACCTCGGACGGCCGGCTCACCGCGTGACGGTGGGAACACGACCGGCTCGTTGCGGCTTGCACCGGTTCGTGCCGCGCCGTGAGCTCTCCCGCCCCGCCGCCTTCTGGTCGGTGGCGGTGCTGCTGACCCTGATGCTGGCCGCGTCCGGGGTGCCCTCGCCGCTCTACCGGGTCTACGCGGAGGAGTTCGGCTTCGGCTCGGGCCTGATCACCGTCGTCTTCGGCGTCTACGCCTTCGCCCTGCTGCTGTCGCTGCTGGTGGTCGGGGCGCTGTCGGACCACGTGGGGCGCCGCCCGGTGCTCGCCGCCGCGCTGCTGCTCGAGGCCGTCTCGATGGTGCTGTTCCTGACCGCCGACGGGGTCGGGTGGCTGCTGCTCGCCCGCATCGTCCAGGGGCTGGCCACCGGGGCGCTGACCGGCGCGTTCGGCGCGGCGCTGCTGGACCTGCAGCGCCCGGACCGGCCGCTGGGTGCCCTGGTCAACTCGGCGTCCCCCGCGGTGGGGCTCTCCGTCGGCGCGGTGAGCGCCGGGCTGGCGGTCGAGTTCCTGCCCGCGCCGACCAGCTGGGTCTTCGGCGTCCTCACGGTGCTGTGCGTGGCCGCCGCCGCCGGGGTCTGGGTGTTCCTGCCGGAGTCCTCCCCCCGGCTGCCCGGCGCGGCGCGGTCGCTGCGGCCCAGCGTGCAGGTGCCGGCCTCGCAGCGCCGCGCATTCGTCGTCGTCCTGCCCTGCCTGGTCGCCACCTGGGCGCTGGGCGGGCTCTACGCCTCGCTCGGCCCGTCGCTGGTGGCCGGCGTCTTCGACGTGCAGGACCACGTCGTCGGCAGCCTGGTCATCCTCGCGCTCAACGGCACCGGCCTGGTCGGGTCGCTCTCGATGCGCACCGTCGCGCCCGCCCGGTCGATGGTCATCGGCGCCCTGGTCTTCGCCGTCGGGGTGGCCGGCACCGTGACCGCGCTGACCACCGGCTCCCTGTCGCTGTTCTTCGTCGCGGCGGTCGTCTCCGGCTTCGGCTTCGGCACCGCCTTCCTGGGTGCGATGGCCACCGTCACCCAGGGCGTGGCCCCCGGCCAGCGGGCCGCCCTGCTGTCCGCGGTCTTCACCGTCAGCTACCTCGCGTTCAGCGTGCCGGCGATCGCCGCGGGGGTGGCGGCCGGGCACGTCGGCCTGGAGCGGACGGCGCAGGTCTACGGCGTCGCGGTCATCGTGCTGGCCCTGCTGGCGGTGGGCGGCCTCACCCTGCACGCCCGCCGTCCCGCCGCCGTCCCGGAGCCCGCTCACCGGGCTCCCGCCGCCGCGCTCGACTGAGCCTGGTGCCGAGTGCTCGTGCTCTGCTCACCCCTGGTGAGCAGAGCACAAGCACTCGGAGGACCCCGGTTCAGCTGCCGGCGCGGGTCACCGCCGCGCAGAACCGGGAGTGGTCCTCGCGGGCCTCGGTGAGCGGCCCGACCACCTCCTCGTCGGTCACCTCACCGACCCGGTCCAGCAGTCGCCGCCGCACCTGTCTGGCTCGTCTCCGCGCGCCGGCGTGCACCAGGGGCCGGGCCAGCAGCGCCAGCAACAGCCCGGCGAGCAGGCCGCCGGCCAACAGCAGCGTCGGCAGCGGGATGCCCTCCACCCGGGGCAGCGGGACGACGTCGTCCAGCTGGAGCAGCCCCAGGCCGACCAGTCCGAGCAGCCAGAGCGCGCCGGCCAGCGCGGTCAGCACGAGCAGCCACTGCAGCCCGCCGACGGCCCGCTGCCACAGCGGCGTGCGGTCCGGGCCGAGGTCGGTGCCGGTGACCGCCCGGTCCAGCCGGTCGGCCAGCCGCTCCTCGGAGAACTCGGCGGTGCGGCGCAGCTCGTCCCGCCAGGCCTGCGGCAGCCCCTGCCCGGCGGCGTCCCGTGCCCGGCGCAGCGCCGCGACCAGCGCGGCCTGCTGCACGGCGCCGGCCGGGGGCAGCGAGCTGCGCGCCGCCTCGTTGCCCAGGTGCAGCCGGCCCAGCGGGTCGGCCCGGAGCTTGCCCGTCCAGCGCAGCACCGGCCACCCGGTGTGCGCGGCACCGCGGCGGCGGGCCGAGCGCTCCACGGCACCGACCACGGCCGGCACGCCCGCGGCGTCGGCGAGCGCCTCGGTCAGCCCCGCCCACTCGTCGGGGTCCCGGCTGCGGTCGGGGCCGGCGTCGGGCGCGCAGTGCTGGGCGAGCGCACCGGCTGCGGCGCGGGCGTCGGCGGCCAGCCGGTCGGTGGCGGCCCGGCGCGCGGCGACCCGGCGGCCCAGCTCGGCCCGCAGCTCGGGCAGGCCGGCGCCGGTGCGGGCCGCGGTGGGCAGCACTGGGGTCGCCCCCAGGCCCTCCCGGTCCAGCAGCCCGCGCAGGTCGGCCAGGCAGGCGCGGGCAGCTGGCTCGTCGAGCCGGTCGACCTGGTTCAGCACCACGACCAGCACGCCCGCGTGCCCGGCCAGCGGCGCCAGGTACTGCGAGTGCACCGCCGCGTCGGCGTACTTCTGCGGGTCGAGCACCCACACGAGCACGTCGACCAGCTCCACCAGCCGGTCGACCTCCAGCCGGTTCTCCAACCGGACGCTGTCGTGGTCGGGCAGGTCGAGCAGCACCAGCCCGTCGAGCGCGGCGTCACCCGCCTCGACCCGGTGCCGGCGGGGGACCTGCAGCCAGTCGAGCAGCCGGTCCGCGCCGTCCGGGCCCCACACGCTGGCGTGCGCCACCCCGGTCGTCGGACGGCGCACGCCCGGGGTGCTCACCTCGCTGCCGCTGAGCGCGTTGAAGAGGGTGGACTTCCCGCTGCCGGTCGCCCCGGCGAGCGCCACGACGGTGGCGTCACCGAGCGCCTCCCGGGCGCCGGCCTTGGCCAGCAGCGTGCGGGCGCTGGCCACCTCGGGCACCTCCAGCCGCTCCTCGGCGACCTCGACCGCCTCGCGCAGCGCAGCCAGCCGGTCGGTCAGGGACAGCTCGCCGCGCCGCCCGAGCCTCACGCGCCCGCTCCCTGGGCGGCAGCCAGCGTCTGCGCGGCCGACCGGAGCTCGGCGTCGGCGCCCGGCGCCGGGGCGGCGTCGGCGAGCAGCACGTCGAAGCGCCGCTGCTCGGCGTGCAGCAGCCGGTCGGCGCGGGCGTCGAGGTCGGCCCGGGCCCGGGCGGCCAGCTCGCGCACCGCAGCGTCCCCGAACACCGCCTCCAGGACCCGCTGGCCCACCGCGGTCGTGCCACCGGCGATGGCCACCTCGGCACCGGACAACCCGGCGGTGGAGGCGAAGACGGCGACCATCACCACCGCGCCCGCGCCGTTGACCCCCCAGGACAGCAGCCGCGCCCGCGACCGCTTGCCCGCACCCTCGCTGCGCACCAGCTCCAGCACGGTGCCCTGCCAGTCGCGCACCTCGTCGGCGGAGGCGCCCGCGAAGGACGGCGAGACGCCGTCCAGCTCGATCTCCCGGCCGTCGAGCAGGTCGATCCCGCCGGGCAGGGTGCGCCAGCTGATGACCGTCTTCTCCGCGGCCCGGTCGGCCTCGGCCCGCAACAGCAGCTCGACCCCGGACTCCAGGGCCCCGGCCAGGTCGTCGGCGGGGTTGTTGCGGCCGGTGAAGGCGGCGGTGACCCGGTCGCGCAGCCGGCCCACGTGCCCCTGCAGGCTGCGCATCCACTCCCCCGTGCCGACGAACTCCTGCCAGCGGGCGAGCACCTCCCCGCGCAGCAGGCTGCCGTTGCCGACCGCCTCGTGGACGGCCGCCCGCGCCCGGGCGTAGGAGGCGTCCGCGGCGGCCTGCAGCGCCTCGGCGGCGACCGCCTGCTCGCCGACGCCGGCGACGACGACGTCGACCCGGTCGTGCAGGCTCCCCAGCGCGCCGGCCAGGGTCTGCCGGATGACCGCGGCCCGCTGCTCGGCGTCGGCGGCGAGCGCGTGCAGCCACTCGCGCAGCGGCGCGACCTGGTCCTCGGGCAGGAACCCGTCGGCCAGCGGGCGCTCCTCGATCACGAACAGCCGGGCGCCCTCCAACCGGGCCCGGCGCAGCATCCCGGCCAGGTCGTCGGCGACCTCGACCACCGCCTCGGGCGGCACCCGGTCCAGCACGATGGCCAGCGCCGTCCCCCGCTCCTGAGCCGTGCGCAGCAGGTCCCAGGGGACGGCGTCGGCGTAGCGGGCCGCCGTCGTCACGAAGACCCACAGGTCGGCCGCGGCCAGCAGCTGCCCGGCCAGGTCTCGGTTCGCCTCGACCACCGAGTCGACGTCCGGGGCGTCGACCAGGGCGAGCCCGGCCGGCAGCGCCTCGGAGACGACGAGCTGAAGCCCGCCGGGGCCGGCCTCCCCGCCGGTGGTGCGGGTCAGCCCGGGCAGCACGCGGTCACCGGCGAACGCAGCCCGGTCGGCGGGGGCGCAGACGAGCACCGGGGCGCGGGTCGTCGGGCGGAGCACGCCGGGGGTGGTGACCCGGGTGCCCAGCACGCTGTTGACCAGGGTGGACTTGCCGGCGCCGGTCGAGCCACCGACCACGGTGAGCAGCGGGGCATCCAGGTCGCGCAGCCGGGGCAGCAGGTAGTCGTCGACCTGGTCGACGACCGAGCGGGCGGTGCGGGCGGCAGCGTCCCGGCCCGGGACTGCCAGGCCGAGCGGTGCCGCCGCGACCCGGTCGCGCAGCTGCTGCAGGGCATCGGGCAGCCCGAGCGGGGTGGTCATGCCGGGGATCTTGCCCGGGACGCCGACCGCCCACCCCTCGGCCGGCTGAGGCCCGGTCAGTCGCGCAGCGGCCAGGGCACGACCGGGCCGGCCGAGGCGCCGTCCCCGTCGTCGTGCTCGTGGCTGCCGGCCGCATGGGACAGGGCAGCCAGCAGGAGGACCAGCTCCTCGCGGTCGAGCCCCGCGGTCAGGTCGGCCAGGTCGAGCGGCTGGCCCTCAGCGAGGCTCGCCGCCGCCCGCAGGAGCCGCAGCTGCCCGCCGCTGCCGCCGATCACGCCCGACCGGAGCGCGCCGTCCAGGTCGGCCCACTGGACGGCCGCCCACGGCCCACCGTCGGCCGCGTCGGCGTCGAGCGCGATGGCGATCAGGCCGGCCACCTGCAACCGGGGCAGCCAGTGGCCGGAGTCGGCCAGCAGCAGCACCGCCGCCTCGGCCGCGTAGTCACCGACCGCAGCGCGCAGCAGCGCGCTCTCCAGGTCGAGCGGGTCGAGGTCGACCGCCCGCGGTTCTCCCAGCACTGCGCACCACCCCCGTCGCCTCCCACTGTGCACCGTGGGTCCGACGGTCCGTGGCGGGAGGCCCGGCGGACCGGGTGAGCACCGCGATCCCCAGCACGTGGTGCGGCCACCGGGGCTGTCCGTGCCCGAGGGACAGGACGCCGGAGACCGACGCCGCGGCGATGGCGACGCTGGACCAGCGGCGGTCGGTGCCCGGCAGCTCCGCCGAGTCCTCCCTCAGCCGCAGCGGCCGCGCTGCCGCGGACGGTCTTCCTGCCACGCCGGCAGCCCACGGCGGCTCAGATGCTGGCGAGCGCCGCCCGGACGTCGGCCGGGGTGGCGGCGATCGCTGCTGCGCCGGCGCCGGCGAGCTCACCGGCCGGGGCCGGCCCCCAGCCGGCGCCGATGCAGGGCAGGCCGTGCACCCGGGCACCGAGCACGTCGTGCGACCGGTCGCCGATCAGCACCGGCCGGTCGCCGTCCGGGTGGGCGGCCAGCGCCGCGGCGACCACCTGTTCCTTGTGCCGCACGGCGCCGTCCAGCGTGGCGCCGTGCACGCTCGCGAACTCCGGCAACAGCCCCACGTGCGCCAGGATGCGCAGCGCGAACGGCTCGGGCTTGCTGGTCGCCACGGCCAGCGTGGCGCCGTCGGCCCGGAGCCCCGACAGCAGCTGCGCGATGCCCGGGTAGACCGGCGCCGCCAGCATCGCCCCGGCCGTGTAGTGCGCGCGGTAGGCGGCCACCGCCCGGTCGACGTCGTCCCCACCGATGCCGAAGGCGCCGGCGAACCCCTCCCACAGCGGCGGCCCGACCATCGACCGCAGCTGGTCGGTGGTCGGTTCCGGCAAGCCGAGCTCGGTCGCGGCGACCCGGATCGAGGCCCAGATGCCCGGGGACGAGTCGACCAGGGTGCCGTCGAGGTCGAAGAGCACCAGTCGGCCGCCCCCTTCCCCATCGCCACCGGACCTGCTTGTATGAGCTTTCAAGTAGTTCTCCTCTGGAGGGACCTCGTGATGACCCGGACCCAGCCCGTGCCCCCCGTCGCTCGCGAGGCCGGGTCGATCCAAGCCGTCCGGGCTACGGCGGTGGTCTCCGTGGTGGTGCTGCTCTGGCAGTTCGGGACGGCGGGGCAGCTCATGTCCGAGGCCGACGCGATGGACGCGCACGGCGCCGGCGCGATCGCGCTGCACGTGGTCGGCGGCCTGCTGGTGGTGGCGACGCTGCTGCACGCCCGCGCCGGCGGGGCGCGGTGGCCGGTGGTCGTGGCCGCCGCCGTGTTCGTCGCCGGCTTCGCGCAGGCATGGATCGGCGACGCCGGGAACATGGCCGCCCACGTCCCCGAGTCGCTCGTCCTGGCGGTCGGCACCGTCTGGCTCACGGCCTGGGCGTTCCAGCGGAGCCCGAGCCCGCTGGCCTGAGCCGCTCGTCCAGCCAGGCGACCGCCTCCTCGACGGTCCCCACGGTCGGCACTCCCGCCGGCAGCGGTGGCCGGCGCACCAGCACGACCGGGAGGCCGAGTTGGCGGGCGGCGACGAGCTTGGCCTCGGTCAGGGCACCGCCGGAGTCCTTGGTGACGACGACGTCCACGTCGTGCTCGCGGAGCAGCGCCAGCTCGTCGGCCAGGCTGAACGGCCCGCGGTCCAGCAGCAGGGTCGCCCCGGCCGGCAGCGGCTCGTCCGGCGGGTCGACCGAGCGGACCAGCACCCGGCCCGGCAGCGCGGCGAACGCACCGACGCCCTGCCGGCCGGTGGTGAGGAAGACGCTGCGGTACCCGGCCACCGCCTCGGCCGCCGCGGCCAACGAGTCGACATGTCGCCAGCGGTCCCCGGGCTGCGCCGTCCAGCCGGGCCGCTGCAGCCGCAGCAGCGGGGTCCCCTGCGCGGCCGCGGCGACCGCGGCCGAGGCGGTGATCTGCGCGGCGAACGGATGGGTGGCGTCGACCACCGCCCGCGGCCGGTGCTCGGCCAGCCAGGCGGTCAGCCCGTCGGCGCCACCGAACCCGCCGATCCGCACGGCGCCGGGCGGCAGCACCGGGTCGACGACCCGTCCCGCCAGCGAGGACAGCACGTCGACACCCGCAGCGACCAGCGCGGCAGCCAGCCGCCGGGCCTCCCCCGTGCCCCCGAGGAGGAGCACCTGACCGGTCACGTCGTTCCCCCGTCGCCGAGTGTCGGGTCGTGCACGCCTGCCCGGCGAGCGAGGCGTCGACGGGTCGTCGGTCGATCGCGGTGGAGGATGGTCCCGTGAGCAGGGACGGCAGCGCAGGGCTGCGGCACGGCTGGACGACGGGCGCCTGCGCGACCGCGGCCACCACCGCGGCCTACACCGCGCTGCTGACCGGCGAGTTCCCGGACCCGGTCTCGATCGACCTGCCCAACGACAGGCACCCGACCTTCGCGCTCGCGAAGGAGCACCTGGCCGGCGACGAGGCGAGCGCGAGCATCGTGAAGGACGCCGGCGACGACCCCGACGTGACCCACGGCGCGCTGGTGAGCGCCCGGGTCACCCGCGGAGAACCGGGCAGCGGCGTGCTGTTCCGGGCCGGCGAGGGCGTGGGCACGGTGACCAAGCCAGGCCTGCCGCTGGCCGTCGGCGAGCCGGCGATCAACCCGATGCCCCGCCAGTTCATCCGCGAACACGTGGCCGCGGTCGCGCAGCGGCACGGCGGCAGCGGGGACGTCGTGGTCGAGGTGTCGGTGGAGAACGGCGCCGAGCTGGCCCGCAAGACCTGGAACCCGCGGCTGGGCATCCTCGGCGGCCTGTCGATCCTCGGGACGACGGGGGTCGTCGTCCCCTACTCGTGCTCGTCCTGGATCGACTCCATCCGCCGCGGCATCGACGTGGCCCGCGCCGCCGGGCGTGAGCACGTCGCCGGGTGCACCGGGTCGACCAGCGAGCGGGTGGCCCAGGAGCTCCACGGCCTGCCCGAGGACGCGCTGCTGGACATGGGCGACTTCGCCGGCGCGGTGCTGAAGTACCTGCGCCGCCACCCCGTGCCCCGGCTGACCGTGGCCGGGGGAATCGGCAAGCTGGCCAAGCTCGCCGAGGGGCACCTGGACCTGCACTCGGCCCGGTCGCAGGTGTCGTTCACCGCACTGGCCACCCTGGTCGCCGAGGCCGGCGCCGCACCGGAGCTGGTCGAGGGCGTGCGGGAGGCGAACACCGCGCTGGACGCGCTGCACCAGTGCACCGCCGCCGGGTTCCCGCTGGGCGACCTGGTGGCCGCGGGCGCCCGCCGGACGGCGGAGGGCGTGCTGCTCGGCGCCCCGGTCGAGGTCGACGTCGTGGTGATCGACCGCGCCGGCACCATCGTCGGCCGCGCCTGAGCTCATCGGGTCCGGGTGGTCGAGTAGAGGTGGCTGTCCAGGAACTGCTCGGCGGCCAGCACCCGGCCGACGATCACCACCGCCGTCCGCCGCACCCCGGCGTCGCTCACCTGCTGGGCGATGTCGGCGAGCGTGCCGCGCAGCACCAGCTCGTCGTCCCGGCTGGCCTTGGCCACCACCGCCACCGGACAGTCCGCGCCGTAGTGCGCGGCCAGCTCCGGGGCGAGGTCGTCCATCCGCTGCACGGCCAGGTGCAGCACCAGGGTCGCGCCGGTCGCCGCGTAGGCGGCGAGGGTCTCCCCCGGTGGCATCGGCGTCGACCGCGCCGACGTCCGGGTGAGGACGACGGTCTGCGCCACCCCCGGCACCGTCAGCTCGCGCTTCAGCGACGCGGCCGCCGCTGCGAACGCGGGCACCCCGGGGACGACGTCGTAGGGCACCCCGGCCGCGTCCAGCCGGCGCATCTGCTCGGCCATGGCGCTGTACACCGAGGGGTCGCCGGAGTGCAGCCGCGCGACGTCCAGCCCGGCCTCGTGCGCGGCGACCAGTTCCGCGGTGATCTGGTCCAGGTCGAGGTCCGCGGTGTCGACCAGCCGGGCCCCCGGCGGTGCGGTGTCCAGCAGCTCGCGGGGCACGAGCGCGCCGGCGTAGAGGCAGACCGGGGACGATGCGATCAGCCGCGCGGCCCGCACCGTGACGAGGTCGGCGGCACCGGGCCCGGCGCCGATGAAGTGGACGGTCATCGGGTCACGCTCCAGATCGTCACGGGCATGGCGGGCTTCCAGCCGGTGAAGCCGCCGACCGGCTCGGCCTGGGCGACCGACAGCCGGGTCAGCGAGCCGCCGCAGCGGCCGTGCCACTCGGCGAGCACGGCCTCGCTCTGCACCGTGACCGCGTTGACCACCAGCCGGCCCCCCGGGGCGAGGGCCTCCCAGACGGTGTCCAGCAGCAGCGGCGTGGTCGCCCCGCCCCCGACGAAGACGGCGTCCGGCTGCGACAGCCCGAGCAGTGCGTCGGGCGCCTCGCCCTCGACCACCTGCAGGTCGGGCACCCCGAGCCGGCCGGCGTTCCGGCCGATCCGCTGGGCCCGCACGGGGTCGGACTCCACCGCGATCGCCCGGCAGGAGGGGTGCACCCGCATCCACTCGATGCCGATCGAGCCGGCGCCCGCGCCGACGTCCCAGAGCAGCCGGCCAGGCAGCGGGGCCAGCCGGGAGAGCGTCACCGCCCGGACGTCGCGCTTGGTCAGCTGACCGTCGGAGGAGTAGGCGTCGTCCGGCAGGCCCGGCACGGTCGGCAGCGGCACGGTGCCGGGGTCGGCGACGACCTCGACGGCGGTGAGCACGAGCGGGTCGGTCTCCGGGTGGGGCCAGTCGGCCGCGGTGCCGGTGAACCGGCGCTCGGCGGGGCCGCCGAGCTCGGCCAGGGCGGTGAGCCGGCTGGCGCCGTACCCGGCCCCGGCGAGCAGGGCGGCGAGCTCCGCCGGCGTCCCGGTGTCCGAGCCCAGCACCAGCAGCCGCCGCCCGGGCGTGGCGTGCGGGAGGACCAGCGACACCGGCCGGCCGACCACGGAGACCACCGTCGCCCCCTCCACCGCCCAGCCCAGCCGGGCGCAGGCCAGGGTCACCGACGACGGGTGCGGCACGACGTCCACGGCGTCGGCGCCGAACAGCCGGACCAGCGAGGTGCCGACGCCGGAGAGCATCGGGTCGCCGCTGGCGAGCACGACCACCCGCCGGCCCGGGTGCGCCTCGGGCAAGGCGGCCAGGGCGGGCGCCATCGGCGAGGGCCAGGGCACCCGCTCGGCGACGACGTCCGCGGGCAGCAGCGCCAGCTGGCGAGCGCTGCCGCGCAGCACCTCGGCCCCCGAGATCACCCGGCGGGCGACCGGGGAGAGGCCGTCCCAGCCGTCGGCGCCGACGCCGACGACGGTGACGGAGAAGTCGCTCATGCCCAGCTGCCCAGGGCGTGAGGACCGGCCTCGATCCGCTCCTCGCTCGCCGGCGCTCGCTGCGATGCTCCCTCGGCCCTCACGGTGC
>NZ_JAPVBK010000001.1:0-431176 GCF_026967885.1 Modestobacter sp. VKM Ac-2983 | reverse complement strand
CCCCGAGAGCGTGATGACGGACCTCGGTCCGCTCCTCGGTCGCTGGCGCTCCCTGCGATGCTCCCTCGGCCCTCACGGTGCCCCCGAGAGCGTGATGACGGACCTCGGTCCGCTCCTCGGTCGCTGGCGCTCCCTGCGATGCTCCCTCGGCCCTCACGCGGGCAGGTCGCCCTCGGGGCCGGCGGCCTCGGCCAGCAGCCGCTCACGCGTCTCCTCCGGCAGCCGGTCCACGTAGACGGTGCCCTCGAGGTGGTCGACCTCGTGCTGCAGGCAGCGCGCGGCCATGCCGGTCGCCTCGATCGCGGTGGGCTGACCGTGCACGTCGACGCCGTCGACCCGGGCGCGGAAGGCACGCTCCAGCTCCGCATAGGGGCCCGGCACCGACAGGCAGCCCTCCTCGGTCAGCTCGACCGCCGGCTCCTCGCCGACCGGGTCGAGCACCGTCAGCACCGGGTTCACCACGTAGCCGACGACGTCCTCCCCGTCGGCGTCCGGGCAGTCGATGACGAACACCCGCGCGTCGACACCGATCTGGTTGGCCGCCAGCCCGACACCGTCGGCGGCGGACATGCTCGCGAACATGTCCAGCAGCAGGTGCCGCAGCTCCCGGTCGAACTCGGTCACCGGGGCGCACGGCCGGTGCAGCACCGGGTTGCTGCCATAGGTGACGATCGGCCGGGCGACGCCGTCGTAACGGCCGGGCAGGCGCATGACCGTCGATCCTAGGGACTCACCCGCTGCCTACAGTGACCGCGATGCGCACCCGGCCCGCTCCGACCGCCGCCGGGCTCGCCCTCGGCGCCCTCGCCGACCTGCTGCTGGCCGATCCGCGCCGGGGGCACCCGGTCGCCGGCTTCGGGCGGGCGGCCGCCGCACTGGAGCGCTCGGTCTGGCGCGACTCACGGGTGGCGGGCGCCGGCCACACCGCTGTGTGCGTCGGGGCGGCGGCCGCCCTGGGCGCCGTCCTGCACCGGGGCACCGCGGGCCGGCCGATCGCCCGGACGGTGGTGACCGCGGCGGCCACCTGGTCCGTGCTGGGCGGCACCTCGCTGGGCCGGGCGGCGGACACCATGGCGGGGCACCTGGCCGCCGGGGACCTGCCGGCCGCCCGGGCGCACCTGCCGACCCTGGCCGGCCGCGACCCGAGCGGTCTCGGCGAGCCGGAGCTGGTGCGGGCCACCGTCGAGTCGGTCGCGGAGAACACCTCCGACGCCGCCGTCGCCCCGCTCTTCTGGGGCGCGGTCGCCGGCCTGCCGGGGCTGCTGGCCTACCGGGCGGCCAACACCCTCGATGCGATGGTCGGGTACCGGTCGCCGCGGTACGCCCGCTTCGGCTGGGCCGCGGCCCGTTTCGACGACGTGCTGAACTGGCTGCCGGCCCGGCTCACCGCCGCGCTGACCGTGGCGGTCGCGCCGGTGGCCGGCGGGTCGCCCACCGGCGCCTGGCGGGCCTGGCAGCGGGACGGCGCCGCGCACCCCAGCCCGAACGCCGGCCGGTGCGAGGCCGCGCTGGCCGGCGCCCTCGGGCTGCGGCTGGGCGGCCGGAACGTGTACGGCGCCCGGGTGGAGGAGCGACCGACGCTGGGCGACGGTCAGCCCCCGGCGCGGGGGGACATCCGCCGGGCGGTCCGGCTGTCCCGCGCGGTGTGGACGGCGGCCGCCGCCCTCGCCGCGCTGAGCGGGCTGCGGCGCCGGGGCCGCTCCGCCTGACCGGCCGGCCGGGGACGGCGGCGGAGCGCACCCCGCGGCTCGGGCGGCGTCGGGAAGCCGGCCGGGTCGACCCGCGGGTGACTGGCCGGCGGATCAGCCGGCCCCAGCCCCCCGCGCAGGGTCACCTGCAGGGTGTGACCGGCGAGGGCACCCAGGACGAGGAACAGTCCGATCAGGACGAGGAGACCGGTTCCAGGTGTCATACGGGCAAGACTGGCACCGAGAACAGCCCCACGGAGCAGGCCAATCCGGCACAGTGGCCCCATGCCAGTCGTCGCATCCCAGACCACTTCGGCGCGCGAGGTCGCCGCGCTCATCGGGCCGGTCACCGCCCTGCCGGGCCCGCGGTACGCCGGGCTGGCGCGGCGGGTCCGCGAGCTCGTGCTGGCCGGTCAGCTCCCGGCGGGCACCCGGCTGCCTGCCGAGCGCGACCTCGCCACGGCCCTGGTCACCAGTCGGGTCACCATCGCCTCGGCCTACCGGGTGCTGCGGGAGGAGGGGTGGGCGCGGACCCGGCAGGGGTCGGGCACGGTGGTCGAGGTGCCCGGCGGGGACTCGTCCTCGGCCGGCTGGCTGCCCCGCGACGTCCCCGGTCTGATCGACCTCGCCCACGCAGCACCCTCCGCGGCACCGCACCTGGAGCCGGCCTACCAACAGGCGGTGCACCGGCTCCCGGCGTACACCGCCGGCCACGGGTACGCGCCGGGGGGCCTGCCCGAGCTGCGCGCTGCGATCGCCGACCGGTTCACCGCCCGCGGCCTGCCGACCGACCCGGACCAGGTCGTCGTCACCTCCGGCGTCGGCGATGCCTCGGCGGTGGTCGCCGAGGCCCTGCTGGAGCCGGGTGACCGGGTGCTCGTCGAGCACCCCAGCTACCCCGGCGCGCTGCGCCTGGTGGAGAGCGTGGGCGCCCGGCTGGTGCCGGTCCCGGTCGACGAGCGCCGGCCCGACGACCTGGTCGAGGCGGCGCACCTCGCCGCGCGGCAGAGCGGCGCGCGGATGGCCGTGCTCATCCCCGACTTCACCAACCCGACCGGCGCCCGGCTGTCCGCCGCCGGGCGCCGCAGGCTGGCCGCGACGCTCTGGCAGCAGGGGGTGCTGACGCTGGTGGACGAGTCGTGCGCCGAGCTCCACCTGGACGAGGGGCCGCTGCCCCCGTACGCCGCCGGGCTGCCGGACGCCGCCACGGTGACCGTCGGCGGGCTCGCCAAGCCGGTCTGGGGCGGGTTGCGGATCGGCTGGCTGCGCACCGACGCCGCCCTGGCCGCACGGCTGGGCGCGGTGCTGGGGCGCCGCCAGCTCTCCGTCGGCCTCCTCGACCAGCTGGCGGCCACCACCCTGGTGCAGGACCTCGACGCCGTGCTGACCTGGCGCCGCGACCAGCTCCGTACCCAGCGGGACGCGCTGCTGGGTGCGCTGGCCGGCCGGCTGCCGCAGTGGCGGGTGCACCCCCCGTCGGGCGGGCTCTCGCTGTGGTGTGCCCTGCCCCCGGGGCTGAGCTCGGCCGCCCTGGTCGCCGGCGCTGCGCCCCGCGGAGTGCTGCTGGCCGAGGGCCGGGCCTTCGGCACCGGACGCGCCTTCGACGACCACCTGCGGCTGCCCTTCACCCGACCGGCCGAGGAGCTGCGCGCCGCGGTCGACGTGCTCGCCTCCCTCGCCGAGACGCTGGGCGGCGCGGGCAGCAGGCACCTGGCGGCTCCGGCGCCCACCGTCGTCTGAGTCATCGAGCCGTGACCGTCCGTAAGACCCGCCCGGGTCTCGTTCGCACCCCCGCCACGAGCGTGCACGGCGTCCACACGCCCGGTAGCTTCGCGAGCACGGAAGCGGTCGAGTCCGACGGCTCGATGGGTCGCCCGGTCAAACCACGGGCACGGCGATCCCCACCGAAGAAGACCGGTGCGCCACCAGAGAATCGGCCGACGCCATGTCCACACCCTCCGCACTGAACCGCCGCCCCAGCCCCATCGCCCCGCCGGCGCGCCAGGCAGCCGGCCGAACCGAACGCATCCGCCACACCGTCGACTCCGTCGCCCCCCGTCCGGCCGGCCGTTTCCGCGGCGACCTGACCACCGAACGGTGGTGGTGGTCCCCCGAGCTCCACGCCCTGTACGGCGTGCCGGACGGCTCGACGGAGCCGTCCGGGCAGCTGCTGCTGGCACACGTGCACGAACAGGACCGCCCCGCCGTCCGGGAGGCCCTCGCCGTCGCCGGCACCACCGGCACCGCGGTCTCCCGCGAGCACCGGGTCGTGCGCGCCGACGGTGTGCAGCGGACGGCGGTGCTCGTCTGCGAACCGGAGACCGACGCCTCGGGCGCCGTGGTGGCCCTCACCGGCCTGGTCGTCGACATCACCGAGGCGCACCTGCCCCAGTCCGACGACGAGCACGTGCGCCACCTGGAGACCGAGGTCGAGCAGCTGCGCAACGCCATGGCGAGCCGCGCGGCGATCGAGCAGGCCAAGGGCATCCTCATGCTGCTGATGAGCTGCGGTGACCAGGTCGCCTTCGACCTGCTGGCGCACATCTCGAGCTACACGCACCGCAAGGTGCGCGACGTGGCGGTCGCGATCATCGACTCGGCCAGCGGCCGTCAGCCGCTGCCCGAGGACGTGCGCGAGATCCTGCACGACGCGTCCCCGCCCGGCCGCTCGGTCTGAGCGCCCCCGCTCGTCCCGGCCCGGCGGTCACGGGGGAAGATGCCGGGACCCGTGCCACGCAGGCCGGGACGAGGAAGGGGGACGGTGGCGTGTTCTACCTGCTCGTCCGGTTCGTGCTGCGACCGCTCTTCATCCTCGCCTTCCGGCCCAAGGTGACCGGCCGGGCCAACGTGCCCCTCACCGGCCCGGTCATCCTGGCCAGCAACCACCTCTCCTTCATCGACAGCTTCGCCATCCCGCTGATGGCGCCGCGCAAGGTCGGCTACCTGGCCAAGGCCGAGTACTGGCAGGGGTCGGGCGTCGGCGGGTGGCTCACCCGAACGCTGTTCACCGCGCTGGGCGCTCTGCCGGTCGAGCGGCAGGAGGCCCGGGCCGCCCAGGCGACCCTGGACACCGCACTGCGGGTGCTGAACGCCGGTGAGGCGTTCGGCGTCTACCCGGAGGGAACACGCTCCCGGGACGGCCGGCTCGCCCGCGGCAAGACCGGCGTGGCGTGGCTCGCGCTCACCGCCGACTGCCCCGTGGTGCCGGTGGCGGTGCACGGCACCGACAAGGTCCAGCCGGTCGGTGCCCGGTGGCCCCGTCCGCACCGGGTGCGGGTGACCTTCGGGAAGCCGCTGACCTTCCCCGAGCACCGGGGCCTGGCGGGCAAGGGCAGGGTGCGGCGTGAGGTCACCGACCAGGTGATGGAGTCGATCGCGGAGCTGTCCGGTCAGGAGAGGGCCGGCTGGGGAGGACAGCCCTGAGCGGTGCGCTGCTCGTCGCCGGCACCACCTCCGACGCCGGCAAGTCCGTGGTCACCGCCGGCATCTGCCGCTGGCTGGTCCGCCAGGGCGTGTCGGTCGCGCCGTTCAAGGCGCAGAACATGAGCAACAACTCGATGGTCACCGCCGACGGCGCCGAGATCGGCCGTGCCCAGGTGATGCAGGCCGCGGCCGCCCGGGTGGAGCCCGAGGCCGCGATGAACCCGGTGCTGCTCAAGCCGGGCGGGGAGAACGCCAGCCAGGTCGTCGTCCTCGGGCGGGCCGTCGCCGACGTCACCGCGCTGTCCTACCGGCCGATGAAGGCCGCGTTGCTGGAGCAGGCGCTGGCCTGCCTGGCCGACCTGCGTTCCCGCTTCGACGTGGTGGTCTGCGAGGGGGCGGGCTCCCCCACCGAGATCAACCTGCGCGCCGACGACATCGCCAACATGGGCCTGGCCACCGCCGCCGGGTTGCCGGTGGTCGTGGTGGGCGACATCGACCGCGGCGGGGTGTTCGCGGCCCTCTACGGCACCGTCGCGCTGATGCCCCCGGCCGACCAGGCGCTGGTCGCCGGGTTCCTGGTCAACAAGTTCCGCGGCGACGCCCGGCTGCTGGCCCCCGGCCTGGACCAACTGGCTGCGCTCACCGGCCGGCCGACCCTGGGCGTGCTCCCCTGGCGCACCGGGCTGGAGATGGACGTCGAGGACTCCCTGGGCGTCGACGCGGTCCGCGCGCCCGCCGGCCCGCCGCACGGGGAGGACGTGCTGCGGGTGTCGGTCGCCCGGCTGCCCCGGCTGTCCAACTTCACCGACCTGGACGCGCTCGCCACCGAGCCGGGCGTGCTGCTGCGCTACGCCACCCGGCCGGAGGAGCTCGCCGACGCCGACCTGGTGGTGCTGCCCGGCACCCGGTCCACCGTCGCCGACCTGCAGTGGCTGCGGGAGACCGGGCTGGCCGACGCCGTCGCCCGGCGAGCCGCCGAGGGCCGCCCGGTGCTGGGCATCTGCGGCGGGCACCAGATGCTGGCCCGCACGATCAGCGACGACGTCGAGTCCCGCGCCGGCGTCGTCCCCGGGCTCGGCCTGCTGCCCACCGAGGTCACCTTCTCCCGGGAGAAGACCCTGGGCCGGCCGACCGGCTCGGCGCTCGGCCAGCCCGTCCGCGGCTACGAGATCCACCACGGCGTGGTGCACCTGGACGACGGCGCCGAGCCCTTCCTGGACGGCGCCCGCGCCGGCTCGGTCTTCGGGACGACGTGGCACGGGGCGCTGGAGTCCGACGGCTTCCGCCGGGCCTTCCTCACCGAGGTCGCCCGGATCGCCGGCCGCCGCTTCACCGCGGCCCCGGACACCGACTTCGCCCAGCACCGCGAGGCCCGGCTGGACGCGCTGGGCGACCTGATCACCGAGCACGCGGACACCGACGCGCTGTGGCGGCTGGTCGAGGCCGGGCCGCCGGTCGGGCTGCCGGTGCTGGCCAGCGGGTTCAGCGCGCGCTGATCCGGGCCCGCACCTCGTCCGGCCACGGCACCGGGCGGCCGTCGGCGGTTGCCACGTAGGTGGTCCGCACGGTGCAGCAGACCCGGTCGTCCACCCGCACGGTGAGCAGCAGCGTCAGGCTGGTGCGGCCAAGCTTCGTCAGCTCGGCGTCGACCGCGACCGTGTCGCCGTGGCGGGCCGAGGAGCTCCACTCCAGCGCGGTGGCCTTCACGAGGTACTCGACGCCCCAGGTCTCCAGCGCCCCGTGGGGCACGCCGACCGCCACCCACCAGGCGTTGACCGCCTCGTCGGCCCAGGTCAGGTAGTGCGCGTTGAACACCACGCCCTGCTGGTCGCACTCGACGAACCGGACCGGGGCACTCCACACCGCAGGCACGAGGGGCCAGGCTACCGACCGGGCCGGCAGCCCGGCCGCTACCGTCGGAGCCGTGACTGCCGACACCGCCGCTGCCGACCTCGAGGTGCTGGCCGCCTACCGGGCGCCCTCCCAACTGGTGCTCGACAAGGTCATCGACCGGGTCGACGAGCACTGCCGGGCCTTCATCGGCCACTCGCCGTTCGCCACGCTGGCGACCGCGGACGCCGAGGGCTGGCCCGACGTCTCCCCGCGCGGCGGTGAGCCGGGCTTCGTGCACGTGCTGGACGAGCACCGGCTGGCGCTGCCCGACCGGCAGGGCAACAACCGGGTCGACGGCCTGCGCAACCTGGTCGCCAACCCACGGGCGGCGCTGCTGTTCTTCGTGCCCGGCTGCGAGGAGACGCTGAAGGTCTACGGGACGACGTCCCTCGCCGGCGCCGGCGACCTGGGCATCGACTTCACCGAGTTCGGCCGCGAACCCCGCTCCGTCCTGGTCGTCCACGTGGAGCGGGCCTACTTCCAGTGCGGCAAGGCGCTGATGCGCTCACGGCTGTGGGACCCCGAGGCCCAGGTCGACCGCTCGACGATGACGCCGTTCGGCCAGGTGCTCAAGGACCACTGCGCCCTGGAGACCCCGCTGCCCGACGACGCGACGATCCGCGCGGACCTCGCCCGAGAGCTCTAGCTCCTGTCGGTGGCCGGGTGCAGCATGCCCGGCATGGCACACACCTTCCAGGTCACCGTCGACTCGATCGCGCCCCACCCGCTCGCCGACTGGTGGGCGGAGGCGCTGGGCTGGGAACGAGAACCCACCGACGAGGCCTTCATCCGCCGCATGGTCGACACCGGCCTCGCGACCGAGGCCGACACCATGCAGTACGACGGCCAGCTCGTCTGGACGGCCGGCGCGGCGATCAACCACCCCACCGGCGCTGCGCCGAGGGTGTTGTTCCAGCTCGTCCCCGAGCCCAAGACGATCAAGAACCGGGTGCACCTGGACGTGGCCGTGGGCGCAGAGGCCGTGGACGCCGAGGTGGCACGGCTGACCGCACGCGGGGCCACGGTGCTGCACGAGGGGCACCAGGGCCCGCACCGCTGGGTGACGATCGCCGACCCCGAGGGCAACGAGCTCTGCCTCACGTGAGGGCGGCCGCAGGCTGAGCCTGGGCAGGGCTGCGGACCGGGGCCGATCAGTCGAGGGGGTGTTCTCGCTCGGCCTTGCGGTCGGCCACGGCGCGCTGGGCCAGCAGGCGCCGCCGCTCGTTGCGCCGCTGCCGGTCCGGCGTCCGGTAGCGGGCGTCCTCGACCAGTTGCCAGGCAGCGAGTGCGCTCGCGCGCACCGCCGGCGGCACGAGCACCTCCGCCGGGTGGACCGGCTCGACCATGGTCATCTCGCGACCCTCTCCCCCGTGGCGACCGCGATCAGGTCGCCGCCACGAGTGTGACCCCGGAGAGCCCGACCGATCCGATGTCGTGACCAATTCGATGACGTCCACGCATCAGCTGTCACGAGGATCACACCCGTCTCGTTCCCGTGGAGACGCGCGCGCCGGACCGCCGACGCGCAGCCCGGCGTGTCCTCGTCCGGCGCGTCGCGGGGGCCATCGCCTACCGTGCCGAGGGTGGCGGGCAGCAGCTGGCGGAGAACACTCGGGCGACTGGTGGACGTCGTCGTCCAGGAGGGCAGCCGGAGCCTCCGGCGCAGCAGCCGCACGCGCAGGCGTCCCGGCGACCGGTCGCCGTCCCTCCCCGAGTGGGCCGCCCCCGGTTCGGCGCCCCCCGCGCGGGCTCCGCTGCCCCCGGCAGCGCCACCCCGGCGGATCCACCTGGCGACCGACTACACCGGTCCCCTGGACCTGGACTACGCGCCTCGGGCCGACGGACGCCCCGATCCGGGCGAGGTCGTCTGGACCTGGGTGCCGTTCGACGAGGGCGACGGACGGGGCAAGGACCGGCCGGTGCTGGTCGTCGGGCGGGACGGCGATGCCCTCCTCGGCCTCATGCTGACCAGCAAGGACCACGACCGGGACGCGAGCGACGAGGCCCGGCACGGCCGGCACTGGGTCGACGTGGGCAGCGGCGGATGGGACCGGCAGGGCCGGCCCAGCGAGGTGCGGATCGACCGGGTCCTGCGGATCGACCCGGACGACGTCCGGCGGGAAGGCGCTGTTCTCGGCCGGGACCGGTTCGACCAGGTCGCCGTCGAGGTGCGGCGCCTGCGGGGCTGACGACGGAGGCGTCAGCCGGTGGCGCCGTCGCCGTCCCGCGAGGTCCGGGGCCGCAAGTGGTAGACGCCGGCCGAGTCCGTCAGCGACCGCAGGTCGTACCGGTGCACCACCTTCGGCCCGCCGTGCAGGTGGGTGTGGGTGATCGTCGGCAGCGGCTCGCCGTGGCGCGCCTCGCGGAGCTCCACCCGGCCGTCCAGCGGCCCGCCCACGAACAGCAGCACGGCAGCCTGGTCCTCGGCAGTGCCGGTGGCGGTCGTGTCGTCCTCGGACAGCGCAGTCCTCCTCGCTCGGTGCCGGTGCCGCGCCGGGTGGCGGCCCCGACCAGGGTAGGCACCCAGGAGCCGCTCGTCCCGCGACGGCGACGCTCAACCGCCGGCGATCGGGCGTGATCCGTGCCGCGTCCACACCTCGTGGCCGGCCGCGGAGACCGCCGCGAGGAGGGGCACGAACAGCAGGGCGCCCGCCAGGCCCCACAGCAGCCCACCCGCCGTCACGGCGATCAGCACCATGGCCGCGTTGATCGGCAGCCGGTTCTTCATCACGTAGGGCTCGACCACGTCGTTGCCGAGCTGCTGGACGAGCACGACCAGCCCGAGCACCAGCGCGGCGGTGCCCAGCCCCGAGGTCCCGTAGGCGACCAGCACGGCGACCGCGCCGGCGACGAAGGCACCGATGGTCGGGATGTAGGAGGCGACGAACTGCAGCGCGGCGAGGGTCAGCGCCAGCGGGACGCCGAGCAGCAGCAGACCGACCCCGATGCCGACCGCGTCGAACAGGGCCACGATCGTCAGCCCCCGCACGTATGCGCCGACCGTGCCCCACGCCGCCCGCCCGCCGGCGTCGACGTCCTCCCGGAGCGCGCCGCCGAACTTGTCGACCAGCCAGCGCCACATGCCCGGACCGCTGGTCAGGAAGAGGAACGCGAGCGCCAGGGCGAGGAAGACGCCGAGGACGATCTCGAGCAGGGTCCTGGCCGGCCCGATCAGCTCGGTGACGCCGGAGCTGCCCTGCCCCCCGCCGCCCATCAGGTCGCCGAGGGACGGCATGGAGATGCCGAACCGGTCGGAGAGCTGGGTGGAGACCCGGTCCAGGGCGTCCCGGAGCTGGGGCAGCTGGGAGGCGATGCGGGCGGCCAGACCGAACCCCGCGGCGGCCAGCACCACGAGGAGCAGCAGCACGGCGACGCCCGCGGAGACCCACCGCGGCACGCCTCTGCTGCTCGCCCAGCGCACCGCCGGCGCCGCCACCCCGGCGAGCAACAGCGCGGTCAGCACGGCGACGAGCACCAGGGTGAGCTTCACGGCCAGGCCGGCGAGCAGCCAGACGAGGACGGCGAGCACCAGCAGCCGCCCGCCGACGGCGGCGCAGCGCACCAGCCAGTCGGGCGCCGCCCGGCCGTCCAGGTCTGAGCGAGGAGCCCGGTCTGAGCGAGGGGCCAGGTCTGATCGGGGCTCGAGATCGGGTCGGGGTCCGAGGCCGGAGCGGGGTTCGTCAGCTGCCATGTCCAGGTGATGCCACGGCAGCGCCGCCTGACACATGCCGATCGGGGATCGGCACCGCCGGGGTCGTCAGGCCGGCCGCTGCCCCCGGCCCAGCCAGCGGGCCAGCAGCGGGGCGGAGAAGAGCATCACGAACAGCCGGAGCACCTGGACCGCGAGCACGAACGTCGCGTCGGCACCGCTGCCGGTCGCCGTGGCCAGCACCGCGTAGAGCCCGCCCGGCGTGGTGGCCAGGTACCCGTCGAGCGCGCTCACCCCGGCGGTCCGGGACAGCAGGACCCCGAGCCCGGCGCAGGCCGCGACCGCACCGACGATGAGCACGACGGCCAGGGGCAGCGCCCGGCCGACCAGCCGCAGGTTCGCCCGGGTGAAGCCGAGGCCCACCTGCAGCCCGATCGCCAGGAAGCCGGCCGCCTCCACCAGCGGCGGCACGGTGGCCCCCTGCGACAGCCCGGTGACGTCCAGGACGGCGGCCACCGCCAGCGGACCCAGCAACGCGCCCACCGGCAGCCGGCTCACCCGGCCGAGCAGCACCCCGATGACCACGCAGACCACGGTGAACAGCAGCCCGGCCGGCCAGCCGGGGCCGTCGTCGGCCGGCACGACCGCCGCACCGCCCGAGGCGCCGTAGACGGTGGTGGCCACGATCGGCATCGCGGTCACGATGAGCAGCACCCGCAGGTACTGCAGGACGGCGACCACCTGTTCGTCGGCGCCCAGGTCCCGGGCCATCGCGGTGATGCCGGAGGCACCGCCGGCGATCATCGAGAACGCGCCGGTGACCGGGGTGATGCCGGGCTGCAGCCGCATCAGCTGCCCGGCGAGGAGGCTGACGCCCAGGGTGGCGACCGTGATCAGCAGCACCGGCAGCCAGTGGTCGGCGACCGTGCGCAGCGTGTCGGCCTGGATCAGCGCGCCGATCGAGACACCGATGACCGCCTGCGCGCCGGTGCCCGCCGCGCGCGGGAGCGCCAGCGGGGTCGAGCCGAGCAGCGCCCGCCCCAGCCCGGCCACCAGGCCGCCGAACAGCGCGGCGGAGGGCACGGCGAGGAGGTCGAGCGCCAGGGTGGCGCCGACCCCGACGAGGAGGACAGCGGCCCAGTCGAGCACGCGCCGCCCTCGCCCCCGTGCCACGCCGGGCACTCTGCCCCACCTCGTCGGCACCCTTCAGCGAGGCCCGTCCGAGCTCGTGGCGGTGGGCCCGCCCTCAGAGGCCGGCGATGCGGCGCAGCTCGGCGACGTGGGCGTCGAACGCCGCCCGCCCCGCCTTGGTGAGCGCCAGGCTGGTGCGCTGGCGGGAGGCGATCGTCGCCTTGCGCACCTGCACGTAGCCCGCCTCCTCCAGCTGCTTGACGTGCTTGGAGAGCACCGAGTCGCTCACCGAGACCGCGTCCCGCACGGCGGCGAACTCCATCGTGTCGACCACCGCCAGGAGCCCGCAGATCTGCAGCCGCGGCGGAGCGTGGACCACGGCGTCGAACCGCGGCTCGACGGCGGTCACCGCCCGGCCCGCAGGCCGGCGACGTAGATCTGGGTCACCCAGCGACTGAGCAGCCCCGCCAACGCCCCCAGCAACGCGCCCACCACGACCATGGCACCACGCAGGTCGAGCAGGAACTCGGCCGCGGCACCGAGGGCGAACAGCCCCAGGAAGCCGATCCCCCACCACCGCATGACCCGTTGGACGCGCTCCTGGACCGGGCCCACCTCGCGGGCGTCCCACCAGACCCCGGTGATCCGCCGGTACGTGGCCCCCAGAGCGCGCACCCCGGCCAGGAAGACCAGCAGCGCTGCGCCGATCACCCAGCCGCTGTGGGTGGAGTAGCTGCTGATGAACCCCGCGAAGAGGAGTCCCAGTGCGACGTCCCACCACCACGGCTGGACGATCCGCCCGGCGAGCGCCGACTGGTCGGCGCGCAGGGCGCCGAGCTGCGCTGCCGCCGCGTCGCGGTCGGGAACCTCTCCAGTCACCGCTGCCCCCGCAGCTCGGCGGCGTACGCCCGACTCCAGTGCCGGCCGAAGAGGGTCACCGCGGTGCCGAGGACGGCGCCGGCCACGACCATCGCCCAGCGTTGGTCGTACCCCTCGGCGAGCACGAAGGCCCCGATCAGCACGGGCAGGTAGATCGCACACCACAGCGCCATGGACCGGCTGTCGATGTTCACCCACACGCCGGTGATCCGTTTGTAGGCGGAGACCATCACGCCGAGGCAGCCGAGGAAGACGACCAGCGCCGGGAAGGTCACCCAGAGCGAGTCGAAGGCGTAGGAGGACAGGAAGCCGAACAGCAGCAGCCCGAGCGCGACGTCGTACCACCACGGCGGCACGACCCGGTCGGCCAACGCCGCGCGGTCGGCCTGCAGGGCGGCCAGCTGGGCCGCGGCGTCGTCCCGGTCGATGCGGTTGCTTTCCATGCCGGAAAGAGTGGCGCATCACTTTCCACTTCGTCAAGAGACACGCCCCTGTCCTCACCCGGGGTGCGCGTGGTCGAATGGCGGTCCAACTGCGACGGCAGTGGAGGAAGCCCGGTGGAACTCCGGCGCGGTCCCGCCACTGTGACCCGGCCCCGGCCGGGGAGTCAGGAACTCCCGCCGTCGCTTCCTGCCACCTCCGGGCGTGGACACCCGGGGAGAGGACCTGTGGTCTCTTCATGACCTATCCCTTCGGCGCCGTCGTCGGCATGGACGACATGCGGCTGGCGCTGCTGCTCAACGCCGTCTCCCCTGCCGTCGGCGGGGTGCTCGTGCGTGGCGAGAAGGGCACGGCGAAGTCCACGACGGTGCGCGCCCTGGCCGCCGTCCTGCCCCCGGTCGACGTCGTCGCCGGCTGCCGCTTCGCCTGCGACCCCGCCGCCCCCGACCCGGAGTGCCCCGACGGCCCGCACTCGGCCGACGACCGCCCCGTCACCCGGCCGGCCAAGCTCGTCGAGCTGCCGGTCGGCGCCTCGGAGGACCGGCTGGTCGGCTCGCTGGACCTGGAGCGCGCGCTGACCGAGGGCGTGAAGTCCTTCGAGCCAGGGCTGCTGGCCGGGGCGCACCGCGGCGTGCTGTACGTCGACGAGGTCAACCTGCTGCACGACCACCTGGTCGACCTGCTGCTGGACGCCGCTGCCCTGGGCCGGGCCTACGTCGAGCGCGAGGGCGTCTCGGTGCGGCACGCCGCCCGCTTCCTGCTGGTCGGCACCATGAACCCGGAGGAGGGCGAGCTCCGCCCCCAGCTGCTGGACCGGTTCGGGCTCACCGTCGAGGTGGCCGCCCCACGGGACGCCGACCTGCGCGCAGAGGTGGTCCGCCGCCGCTTCGGCTACGACGCCGATCCGGCCGGCTTCGCCGCCGCCTGGTCCGCGTCCGAGCGGGAACTGGCCGACCAGATCGCCGCCGCCCGCGCGCTGCTGCCCCGGGTGGTGCTGAGCGACGCGGCGCTGCGCCAGGTCACCAGCGTCTGCGCCGCCTTCGACGTCGACGGCCTGCGCGCCGACCTGGTCACCGCCCGCGCCGCCATCGCGCACGCGGCCTGGTGCGGGCGCACCGACGTCACCGAGGACGACGTCCGGGTTGCCGCCCGGCTCGCCCTGCCACACCGCCGCCGGCGCAACCCCTTCGACGCCCCCGGCCTGGACGACGAGACCCTGGACCAGGCGCTGGAGGACTCCCGCCCCGACTCCCCGCCGGACGACGACCCCACCCCACCCGAGGGCACCGACCCCACCGACGGCGACCCTCAGGACGGCGGCCCATCCCCTGACGGGGGCGGCTCCCCTCCCCCGGGCGACGGCCCCCCTGACCACCAAAATGGCCATTCTGGTGGTGCTGAGGGTGAGTCGGCACCAGCTCCGGAGGGCGGCGGGGCGGCGGACGAGCAGGGGCCGACGACGGCGCCGCGGGGTGAGGGCGGCGGGCACACCGACGCCGCGCCCGCACCGGAGAAGGCGGCCGTCGCCCCCGACACCGCGTTCCGGGTGCAGCGGCTGGAGGTGCCCGGCATCGGCGCGGGCGCAGCCGGCCGGCGGTCCCGGGCCCGCAGCGAGCGCGGCCGGGTGGTCGGCTCCCGCCGTCCCGAGGGCAGCGTGACCAAGCTGCACCTGGTCGACACCGTGCTCGCCGCGGCACCGCACCAGCGGGCCCGCGGGCGCACCGGCACCGGCCTGCGGGTCGAGCGCGCCGACCTGCGCCAGGCCACGCTCGAGGGCCGCGAGGGCAACCTGGTCCTCTTCGTCGTCGACGCCAGCGGCTCGATGGGCGCCCGCTCCCGGATGGCCGCGGTGAAGGGCGCCGTCCTCTCGTTGCTGGTGGACGCCTACCAGCGCCGGGACAAGGTCGGCCTGATCACCTTCCGCGGCGGGGACGCCGAGCTCACCCTGCCGCCGACCTGGTCGGTGGAGGCCGCCGCCGCCCGGCTGACCAGCCTGCCCACCGGCGGGCGGACCCCGCTGGCCGCGGGGCTGCTGCGGGCGCACGAGACGCTGCGGCTGGAACGGGTGCGTGACCCGCAGCGCCGTCCGTTGCTCGTCGTCGTCACCGACGGCCGGGCGACCGGGCCGCGCGGCGGCGACCACCTCGCCGACGCCCGCCGGGCCGCCGGGCTGCTGGCCGCGGCCGGGACGGCGAGCGTCGTCGTCGACTGCGAGTCCGGGCCGGTGCGGCTCGGCCTGGCCGCCTCCCTCGGGGTGGCGTTGGGCGCGCGGACGATGCGGCTCGAGGAGCTCGGCGCCGAGGCGCTGTCCGGCGTCGTCCGCTCGGTACGAGAGGCGGCCTGACATGCCCCAGGGACAGGTCGCCGTCGTCCCCGCCGACGGGCTCAGCACCCGGCAGCGCCGCAACCGCCCACTGCTCGCCGTGCACACCGGGGAGATGAAGGGCAAGTCCACCGCCGCCTTCGGGATGGCGATGCGGGCGTGGAACCAGGGCTGGTCGATCGCGGTCTACCAGTTCGTCAAGAGCGCCAAGTGGAAGGTCGGCGAGGAGAACGCGCTGACCGCCCTCGGGGAGCTGCATGCGGCGACCGGGCAGGGCGGCCCGGTCGTCTGGCACAAGATGGGCTCGGGCTGGTCGTGGTCTCGCCGGGCCGGCACCGAGATCGACCACGCCGCCGACGCCGCCGAGGGCTGGGCGCAGATCAAGCGCGACCTGGCCACCGAGGCGCACCGCTTCTACGTGCTCGACGAGTTCACCTACCCGCTGAAGTGGGGCTGGGTGGACGTCGAGGACGTCGTGGAGACCCTGACGAACCGGCCGGGCAACCAGCACGTCGTCATCACCGGGCGCGACGCCCCGCCGGCGCTGATAGAGGCCGCCGACCTGGTCGTGGAGATGACCAAGGTCAAGCACCCGATGGACGCCGGCCAGAAGGGCCAACGGGGGATCGAGTGGTGACCCGCCTCCGCCTTACGACAGAAATGGCCATTTCTGTCGCTCCTCGCCGACCGTCACGTCCCGACCCGGGGACAGAAATGGCCATTTCTGTTGCGGTGGGGGCCGGGCGATGAGGATGCCGCGGATCGTGGTCGCGGCGCCGTCGTCGAACGCCGGGAAGACGTCGATCACCACCGGGCTGATCGCGGCGCTGACCGCCCGCGGGCTGACCGTGAGCCCGCACAAGGTCGGCCCCGACTACATCGACCCGGGCTACCACGGCCTCGCCGCCGGCCGGCCGGGCCGCAACCTGGACAAGTGGCTGGTCGGCGACGACCGGATCACCCCGCTGTTCCTGCACGGCTCCCGGGGCGCCGACGTCGCGGTCGTCGAGGGCGTGATGGGGCTGTTCGACGGCGCCGCGCACGCCAGCGTCGAACCCGGCTACGGCTCCACCGCCCAGGTCGCCGCGCACCTGCAGGCGCCGGTGGTGCTCGTGGTCGACGCCGCCTCGCAGGCCCGCAGCGTGGCCGCGCTGGTGCACGGCTTCGCCACCTTCGACCCGACGGTGCGGATCGGCGGCGTCGTCCTCAACCGGGTCGGCAGCGACCGGCACGAGTCGATCCTGCGCGAGGCGCTGGGCACGGCTGGGGTGCCGGTGCTCGGTGCGGTCCGCCGGATCACCGAACTGCAGACGCCGTCCCGGCACCTGGGCCTGGTGCCGGCGGCCGAGCGGTCGGCGGAGGCGGTCCGCACGGTGCGCGCGCTGGGCGCGGTGGTCGAGTCGAGCATCGACCTGGACGCCGTCCTGCGGCTGGCCCGCACCGCGCCGGACCTCACCGGCGAGCCGTGGGACCCGGCCGCCGAGGTGACCCGGGTCGAGGGCCGGCCGGTGATCGCCGTGGCCGGCGGCCCGGCCTTCACCTTCGGGTACGCCGAGACCGCCGAGCTGCTCACCGCGGCCGGCGCCGAGGTGGTGACCGTCGACCCGCTGCGGGACGACGCGCTCCCCGAGGGGACCCGGGCGCTGGTCGTCGGGGGCGGCTTCCCCGAGGTGCACGCCAGCGCGCTCAGCGCGAACGTCGGCCTCCGGACGGCGATCGCCGACCTGGCCGCCCGCGGGGGTCCGATCGCCGCGGAGTGCGCCGGGCTGCTGTACCTCTCCCAGGAGCTGGACGGCGAACCCATGTGCGGCGTGCTGCCGACGACGACCGCGATGCACCCGCGGCTCACGCTGGGCTACCGGGCCGCGGTGGCGCTCACCGACAGCGTGCTGGCCCCGGCCGGCACGCGGGTGCGCGGGCACGAGTTCCACCGCACCACCGCCGGCCCCGCCGCCGGGGCGACCCCCGCCTGGCAGTGGAACGCCGACGGACCGGAGGGGTTCGTGGCCGGCAACGTGCACGCCTCCTACCTGCACCTGAACTGGGCCGGGTCCCCCGGGATGGCCACCCGCTTCGCCGCCGCCGCCGCCGCGCGGCTCCCCCAGGAGGTCGGCCGTGCACATCGCTGAGGGGTTCCTGCCGCCCGCGCACGCCATCGGCTGGACGATCGCCGCCGCCCCGTTCGTCGTCCACGGCGCCCGGGCGGTGGTCACGGAGGTGCGGGAGAACCCGGAGTCGACCCTGCTGCTCGGCGCCGCCGGGGCGTTCACCTTCGTGCTCAGCGCGATCAAGCTGCCCTCGATCACCGGCAGCTCCAGCCACCCGACCGGCACCGGGCTGGGCGCCGTGCTCTTCCGGCCACCGGTGATGGCGCTGCTCGGCACGGTCGTGCTGCTGTTCCAGGCGCTGCTGCTCGCACACGGCGGGCTGACCACCCTGGGCGCCAACGCCTTCTCCATGGCGGTCGTCGGCCCCTGGGCCGGCTACGCCGCCTACCGGCTGGTCCGGCGCAGCGGGGGCGGGCTGCTCCCCGGGGTGTTCGCCGCGATGGCGGTCGCCGACCTGGCCACCTACGTGACGACGGCGCTGCAGCTGGCCTGGGCGCACCCCGACGCGGCCAGCGGCTTCGGCGGGGCGGCGGCGAAGTTCCTGTCCGTCTTCGCCTTCACCCAGGTGCCGCTGGCGATCGGTGAGGGCCTGCTCGGCGTCCTGCTGTTCCGGGTGCTCGTGGTCAGCGCCCGCCCTGAGCTGGAGCGCCTCGGCGTCCTCCGGCCCGCCCCGGCGGCTCCCGGCGTGGACAGCGGAGCGGCGGAGCGGGAGGCGACCCGATGAGGCGGCACCTGGTCACGGCCCTGCTGGTGCTGGCCGTCATCGCCCTGTTCGCCACGCCCCTGCTGCTCGACGGCGCCAGCGAGTACGCCGGCACGGACAGCCAGGCGACCGAGCTGATCGAGGAGTCCGACGCCGGCTACGAGCCGTGGTTCGAGTCGGTCTTCTCCCCCGGCTCCTCGGAGATCGAGTCCGGCCTGTTCGCGCTGCAGGCGGCCCTGGGTGGCGGGGTGCTGGGCTACGTGCTCGGCCGGCTGAAGGGCCGGCGGACAGCGGAGCAGACGGCGGGGAAGTCGCTCACGCCGCCGACGACGCCGTGAGCGGGCTGGCGATCGACGACGCCGCCTGGGCCAGTGCCTGGCGGCTGCGCTCCCCCGCCGACAAGCTGCTGCTCAGCGGCGGACTGGTGCTCGCCGCCCTGGTGCTCCCGGCCTGGCCCGGCAGCGTGCTCGTCGGGCTGGCCGCCGTCGTCCTGGCGCTGGGGCCGGCCCGGGTGCCGGCGCGCACGTTCGGCCGGGCGATCCGGCTGCCGCTGGCGTTCATCCTGGTCGGGGCGCTGACGGCCGTCGTCCAGGTCGGGGACGGCGGCCTCGGCTGGGCGCCGGACGCCGCCGCCCAGGCGGGCGGGCTGATCGCGCACGCGGTGGCCGGCAGCGCGGCGGTGCTGCTGCTGGCGACGACGACGCCGATGTCGGACCTGCTGCCCGCGCTGCACCGGCTGCGGGTGCCCGACGCCGTCGTCGAGGTGGCCTCGGTGACCTACCGGATGCTGTTCGTGCTGCTCACCAGCCTGTCGACCATCCGCGAGGCGCAGGCCGCCCGGATGGGGCACGCGGGCATCCGGAACTCCTACCGCTCCTCCGGGATGCTGGCCGCCGCCGTGCTCACCCGCTCCTGGGACCGGGCCCGGCGGCTGTCCGACGGGCTGGCCGGGCGCGGCATGGAGACCGGGTTGCGCGTGCTCCCGGAGGTGCTGCCCTCCTCCCCCCGGTTCGTCACGACCACCCTCGCCGGCCTGACCGCCCTCGTCACCGTGGGCCTGGTCGGGGCATGAGCGAGCTCGCGAGCTCGTCCATGGGCGCAGCGCCTCGGCGATCACCGCCGACGAGCGCCGGCGATGAGGCGCTGTGAGCCACCTGACGCTGGCCGCCGAGGCCCTGGTCGCCGGGTACGAACGGGGCGCCCGGGTGCTCGACGGCGCCTCACTGACCGTGCCGCCCGGCCGCCGGCTCGCGCTGCTGGGCGCGAACGGTTCGGGCAAGACGACGCTGCTGCGCTGCCTGTCCGGGGCGCTGCCGCCCACCCGCGGCCGGATCACCCTGGACGACGCCGAGCTGCACTTCACCCGGAAGGGCCTGCGCGCCCACCGGCAGGCGGTGCAGCTGGTGCTGCAGGACCCCGACGACCAGCTGTTCAGCGCCTCGGTCGCCCAGGACGTCTCCTTCGGGCCGGTCAACCTCGGTCTGCCGGAGGAGGAGGTCCGCGCCCGGGTGGCCGAGGCCCTGGAGTTGCTCGCCGTGGCGCACCTGGCCGGCCGCCCGACGCATCAGCTCTCCTACGGCGAGCGCAAGCGGGTGGCGATCGCCGGCGCGGTGGCGATGCGGCCCTGCGTGCTGATGCTCGACGAGCCGACCGCCGGGCTCGACCCGACCGCGGTCGGCGAGGCGCTGGCCGCACTGGCCCGGCTGCAGGAGGCCGACTCGACGATCGTGATGAGCACCCATGACGTCGACCTGGCGCTGCGCTGGGCCGACGAGGTCGCCATCGTGGTGGACGGCGGGGTGGTGCAGGGTGCGCCGGACGTCGTCCTGGGCGACGACGCGCTGCTGGCCCGGGCCCGGCTCGACCGCCCCTGGGCGCTCAGCGTCGGTGCCCGGCTGCAGGCCCTCGGGCTGCTGCCCGACGGCGCCCTCCCCCGCGACGCCGACGCGCTGCTGGCCGCCCTCCCCGACCGCCCCGGGGTGCGCACGTGACCGCTCCGGGGACCACCGTCGGCGTGGGCGTCTCGACCGGGGCGACCGCCGAGGAGGTGCTGGCCGCTGTCGACGCCGTGCTGCCGGCGCCGGAGGGCCCGGTCCGGCTGGCCACGCTGGACGTCCGGGCCGCCGAGCCGGGGGTGCGCGAGGCGGCGGCGCGCCGCGGCTGGCTGCTGACCGGGCACCCGGCCGCCGCCCTGGCCGCCGTCCCGGTGCCCACCCCGTCGGCGCGGGTCGCCGCCGCCGTCGGGACGGCGTCGGTCGCCGAGGCGGCGGCGCTGCTCGGGGGCGGGCGGCTCGTCGTCAGCAAACGGGTGCACGGCCGGGTCACGGTCGCGGTGGCCGTCTCCACCGACGTGCACGACGTCGACCTGCGGCACCAAGACATCGACCTCCGGCACCAAGACATCGACCTCCGGCACCATGGCGACGTCGAGGTCGGCCCCGGCCTGGTCGACCTCGCGGTCAACGTCCGAGCGGACGCCCCACCGGCCTGGCTGCGCGCCGTCCTGGTCGACGCCCTCGACGCCAGCGCCGCCTACCCCGACCCGCGCCCGGCCCGCGCCGCGGTCGCCGCCGCGCACCACCGCGACCCGGCCGAGGTGCTGCTCACCGCCGGTGCGGCCGAGACGTTCACGCTGGTCGCCCGGGCGCTGCGCCCCCACCGCGCGGTCGTCGTCCACCCCTCCTTCACCGAGCCGGAGGCCGCGCTGCGCGCCGCCGGCCACCCGGTGGAGCGGCTGCTGCTGACCGGGCCGGGGTACCGGCTGGACCCGGCGGCGGTCCCGGCCGACGCCGACCTGGTGGTCGTCGGCAACCCGACCAACCCGACGTCGGTGCTGCACCGCGCCGCCGACCTCGCTGCGCTGGCCCGGCCGGGGCGGGTGCTGCTGGTGGACGAGGCGTTCGCCGACACCGTGCCCGGGGAGCCGGAGTCGCTGGCCGCCCGCACCGACCTGCCCGGGCTGCTGGTCGTGCGCAGCCTGACCAAGACCTGGGGCCTGGCCGGGCTGCGGGTCGGCTACGCCCTGGGCCCGGCCGACCTGGTCGCCGCACTGGCCGCGCAGCAACCGCACTGGCCGGTCTCGACCCCCGCGCTCGCCGCGCTGGCCGCCTGCACCGCACCGTCCGCCCGGGCGGAGGCCGAGGAGGTGGCCCAGCGGCTCACCGAGCACCGGGCCGCGCTGCTCGCCGCGCTGCCGCCTGCGGTCGAGGTGGTCGCCGAGCCCCGGTCGTCGTTCGTGCTGCTGCGCGTGCCGGCGGGTGCCCGGGTGCGCGAGCGGCTCCGGGCACGGGGCTGGGCGGTGCGCCGGGGCGACACGTTCCCGGGCCTGACCAGCGACCACCTGCGGGTCGCCGTCCGGGACCCGGAGACCTCCCGTGCGTTCGCGTCGGCGCTGGCTGAGACCCTTGACCCGATCGACACGACCGAGGAGGTCCGCTGAGCACCGACCCGACCCCCTTCGCCGGCACGCTGCTGGGTGCGACCATCGCGGCCATCACCCCGCGGGACAGCACCGCCGAGCGGGCCGCTCGGGAGCGGCTGGACCGGATGACCAAGCCCCCCGGCTCCCTCGGCGTGCTCGAGGACGTCGCGGCGCAACTGGCCGGCATCGCCGGGGTGTGCCCGCCCCCGCTGCCCGAGCCGGCCGCGGTCGCGGTCTTCGCCGGCGACCACGGCGTGCACGCCCAGGGCGTCACCCCGTGGCCGCAGGAGGTCACCGCGCAGATGGTGGCGAACTTCGCCGCCGGCGGCGCCGTGGTCAACGCCTTCGCCGCCCAGCTGGGTGCCGCGGTGGTCGTGGTCGACGTCGGCGTGGCCACCCCGGTCGGCCCCGCCGCGGGGCTGCTGGAGCGCAACGTCCGCCGCGGTACCGCCGACCTCTCGCTCGGTCCGGCGATGACCCTCGCGGAGGCCCGGCAGGCCGTCGAGGTCGGCATCGGGGTGGCGACGACGCTCGCCGCCGCCGGCTCCGGGTGCCTGGTCACCGGCGACATGGGGATCGGCAACACCACCGCCGCCGCGGCCCTGGTCTGCGCGTTCACCGGCGCCGCCCCGGCTGCGGCGACCGGCCGCGGCACCGGCATCGACGACCCCACGCTGGAGCGCAAGATCGCGGTGGTCACCCGCGCGGTGGCCCGGGTGCCGGCCCGCCCGGCCACGCCGGAGGCGGCCCTCGCCGCGCTGGCCGAGCTGGGTGGCCTCGAGCACGCCGCGCTGGCCGGCTTCGTGCTCGGTGCCGCGGCCGCCCGGGTGCCGGTGCTGCTGGACGGCGTGATCGCCGGCTCGGCCGCCCTCGTCGCCGCAGCGCTGTGCCCCGCCGCTCTGGAGCACGCCCTGGCCGGGCACACGTCGGCCGAGCCGGGCGCCGGCCTGGCCCTGCGCGCACTGGGCCTGCGCCCGCTGCTCGGGCTCGACCTCCGCCTCGGCGAGGGCACCGGGGCGCTGCTGAGCCTGCCCCTGGTCGCCAGCGCGGCCCGTGCGCTGCGCGACGTCGCCACCTTCGACTCCGCCGGTGTGACCGAGAAGTGACCGCCTCTCCCGATCCGGGCACCGTCTACCCGGTGGGCCTGCGGCTGACCGGGCGCCGCGTCGTCGTCGTCGGCGGCGGCCAGGTCGCGCACCGCCGGGTCGCCGGGCTCCTGGAGGCCCGCGCGCAGGTCACCGTGGTCAGCCCCGAGCTCACCCCGGCCCTCGAGGCCCTCGTCGCACCCGGCTCGGTCACCTGGCACCCGCGGCGCTGGGTCGAGGGCGACCTCGCCGGGGCGTGGTACGCCGTGGCCGCCACCGACGACCCCGACGTGAACGCCGCCGTCGCCGCCGAGGCAGAGCGCGACCGGGTGTTCTGCGCCCGCGCCGACGACCGCTCCGTCTCCACCGTCTGGACCCCGGCGGTCGGCCGGCAGGGCGACCTGGTCATCGGCGTGCACGGGGGCGGTGACCCGCAGCGGGCCATCGGCGTGCGGGACGCGGTGCTGACCGGGTTGACCGACGGCTCCATCGCCGACCGTGCCGCCCGCACGCCCTCGGTGGCCGCCGGCAGCGTCGTCCTGGTGGGCGGCGGGCCGGGTGACCCGGGGCTGGTGACGGTGCGCGGCCGGCAGGCGGTCGCCACGGCGGACGTCGTCGTCGCCGACCACCTGGCCCCGCAGGGGCTGCTGGCCTCGCTGCCCGCCGACGTGCTGGTCATCGACGCCTCCAAGCTGCCGCGCGGGCGCTCGATGGCGCAGGAGCAGATCAACGAGCTGCTGGTGTCCCACGCCCTGGCCGGCCGCCGGGTGGTGCGCCTCAAGGGCGGCGACCCGTTCGTCTTCGGCCGCGGCTACGAGGAGCTCGAGGCGTGTGCCGCAGCCGGCGTGCCGGTCGAGGTCGTGCCCGGGGTGACCAGCGCGATCGCCGTCCCCGGCCTGGCGGGGATCCCGGTCACCCACCGGGGGCTGACGCACGAGTTCGTCGTGGTCTCCGGGCACGTGCCGCCGGGGCACCCGGCGTCACTGGTCGACTGGGCGGCGCTGGGCCGGCTGCGCGGCACCGTCGTGGTGCTGATGGGCGTGGACACCGCCCCGGCGATCTCCGCCGCCCTGGTCGAGCACGGCCGGGCGCCGGAGACGCCGGTCGCCGTCGTCAGCGACGGCGCCAGCCCCTCGCAGCGGACGCTGCGCACCACCCTCGCCGGGCTGGCGAAGACCATCGCCGACGAGGGCGTCCGGCCGCCCGCCGTGTGGGTCGTCGGCGACGTGGTGGCTCTCGGCGCCGGCTGATCCACGCAGCGACCGGCGCGCGTTCGACGTACGTTCCCCCGGTGCGCCACGTCGTCTCCTTCGATGCCACCGTCCTGCCCCTGCAGATCCAGGGCCCGACCGACGGCCCCCTGGTCGTGCTGGTCAACGGCCTGGGCATGACCACGGGCTCCTGGGGTCGCGTTCCCGAGCTGCTCGCCGACCGTCACCGGGTGGTGCAGTACGACCTGCGCGGCCACGGGCGCAGCGGGAACGCACCCACCGGCGACTACAACCTCGAGGCACACGCCCACGACCTGGCGGCCGTGCTGGAGGAGGTGGTGCCCGACGGGCAGCAGGCGGTCCTGGTCGGCAGCAGCCTCGGCGGCGGCATCATCGTCGTGCACGCCCGCGACCTCGGGCTGGACCGCATCAGCGGGGTCGTCTTCGCCGGTTCGGGCGGCTCGGGGGTCACCTTCCCCGGGCTCGCCCTCGACCTGCCGCCGGTGGCTCGCCGCATGCTCCGCCGGGTCTGGCTCTACGTCCTGCGCCTGGTGGCCGTGGTCGCCAACCGGGTCAAGCCGATCGTGCCGCTCGCCGACTGGCTGGTGCGGCAGTTCGCCTTCGAGCCGGGTGCGCCGAAGGACGCGGTGGCCCAGGTGCGGGAGGACTTCATGGGCAGCCGGCGGGTCGCGCTGGCCCGGACCACGCTGGCCAGCGTCAGCACCAACGGCGTCGCGTACGCCTCGGCGCTGACCGTGCCCACCCTGGTGGTGCACGGCGAGTACGACCCGGAGGTGCCGCAGGAGGAGATCGACGAGCTGATGCCGAAGCTCGCCCACGGTGAGCTCGTCCAGCTGCCCGGCGCCGGGCACATGGTGGCCCTGACCCGCACCGAGGAGACCGCCGAGCAGATCGCCCGCTGGGTCCGCCGGGTCCGGGGCAGCTGACTCCGCGGGCCGGTGCCGGAGGCGGCGGGTTCACCGCCCGGGCGTCGGCGCCTGCGGCTCCGCGTGGCCCGGCACCGGGTCGACGTCGGCCGTCTCGGCCGGTGTGCGGTCCTCCCCCAGCCGGACCAGCACGATCCCCACCAGGACGACGACCCCGCCGACCAGCTGCACGGCGTTCGGCTGCTGCCCCAGCGCCAGCCAGGCCGCCACGACAGCGAACAGCACCTCGCTCAGACCGACGAACGAGCTGAGCCGCGAGCCGAGCCGCCGGACGGCGGCGATCCCGGTGGCGTAGGCGAGCGCCGCCGACACCAACGCCACGCCGAGCACCGGCACCAGCCAGCTGGTCGACCGGCCGGCCAGCTCGACGTCCACGGCGGTGGTGCGCCACGGGAGGACGCCGACGAGAGCCGCCGCCCCGAGCACCAGGGCACCCACCCCGAGCCCCGCCCAGGCACTGACCAGCGGCGGCAGCGCGTCGTCGGAGTGGGCGGAGAGGACGAAGTAGGAGGCCAGCCCCACCGCTGCGATCAGCCCCCACATCACGCCCACCGGGTCGATCCGGGCGCCGCTGAGAACGTCGAGGACCAGCACCAGGCCGCCGACGGCCACCACGACCCCGGCGCCGGTGACCCGGCTCGGCCGTTGCCCGAGCCGCGCCCAGGTCCACAGCACGACGAGCAGCACCCCGGAGTACTCCAGCAGCAGCGCCACGCCCACCGACAGCCGGGAGACCGCGTAGAAGTAGGCCAGCTGGGGCAGCGCGACGGCCAGCGCGCCGAAGGCCAGGACGGCGCCGGCGTTGGCCCGCAGCAGCGACCACCTGCCCCGCAGCTGGACCAGGGCCGGGACGGCCAGCGCCACCGACGCCACCCCGACCCGCACGGTCACGGCGGAGCCTGCGGTCCAGCCGGCGTCCAACAGGGCGGTGGCGAACACCCCCGAGGTGCCGAACGCGGCCGCGGAGACCACGGCCAGCAGCAGTCCGATCAGCCCGGTTCGGCGGTCCAGCACGGCAGACACCTCCTCGTCAGGAGCCAACCGACGTACGCTCCTGTACAGCGGGACGCTAGCAGAGGAGTACAGGAGTCACATGCTCTTTGCCCATGACACCGAGGTGGGGCTCGCCAGCGCCGCCGCGCTGGTGAACACCACCGGGGACGGGGAGGAGCAACTGCCCGACCCGCCGGCGTTGACTGCGTTCCTGGACGAGTGGCAGTTCACCGGCAGCCGGGCCGGCGATGCCGCCGAGCTGGCCGCGGTGCACGAGCTGCGGTCGGTGCTGGCCGGGGTCTGGGACGCCGACGAGGACGGCGTGGTCGCGATCGTGAACCGGTTGCTGCGCGAGGGGAACGCCCTGCCGCAGTTGGTCCGGCACGGCGACTGGGGCTACCACGTGCACGCCACCGAGCCGGACGCCTCGGTCGCCCACCGGTGGGGCGTGGAGGCCGCCATGGCCGTGGCCGACGTGGTGCGCGCCGGCGCGCTCGACCGGTTGCGCCGGTGCGCCGCCTCCGGCTGTGACGACGTCCTGGTGGACCTCACCAAGAACGCGAGCCGGCGGTTCTGCGACAGCACGTGCGCCAACCGCGAGCACGTGGCCGCCTACCGGGCCCGCCGCGCGGCCGACCCGCCCATGTGATCCACAACACGCGGGGCTAGCGTCCGGTCACCGTCAACGACGACGTCCCGGAGGACCCCATGCACCGCCCCACCCGACTGCTGCTCGCGCCGATGGCGCTCGCCCTGGTCAGCACCGTGTTCACCGGCCCGGCCACGGCCCAGCCGAAGCACCAGCCCGCCCCCCAGTACCCGCAGTCGCCCGAGGTCGAGTACGTCGTCGACGAGGCGGCGCTGCCGTTCGAAGCGCTGCCGGGCACCAGCACCACCCGCACCTGGGGCGTGCTGAAGGGCGCCGGCTACCGGATCGAGGTGCCGGCGGACTGGAACGGCGACCTGGTCATGTGGGCGCACGGGTACCGCGGCACCGGCCCGGAGCTGACCGTCGACGCCCCACCCGACGGCCTCCGACAGCACCTGGTCGACGAGGGCTACGCCTGGGCGGCCTCCAGCTACACCGAGAACGGGTACGACGTCGTCTCCGGGGTGAAGAGCACCCACCGGCTGCTGCGGTACTTCGAGAAGACGGTGGGCAAGGCCGACCTCACCTACCTGTCCGGGGTCTCGATGGGCGGACACGTCACCGGGGTGAGCATCGAGCAGTACCCGAACGACTACGACGGCGCGCTGCCGGCGTGCGGCGTGATGGGCGACCGGCGGCTGTTCGACACGTTCCTGGACTACAACGCCGCCGCGCAGGCGCTCACCGACACCCCGCCGGTCTACCCGGCGCCGGCCGACTACCTGACCACCACCGTGCCGCAGATGAAGGCCGAGCTCGGGACTCCCTACCCGTTCGTCCTCACCGAGGCCGGCGCGGACCTGCGGGCGCTCACCGAGCAGCGGACCGGCGGCGACCGGCCGCTGTTCGAGGCGGGCTTCGCCGCCTTCGCCGACTTCCTGTTCACCGTCTACCCGGTCTACCCGGGCCTCGGCGAGGAGCGCGGCGCGGTCGGCGGCAACGCGGACACGGTCTACCAGCTGGACGCCGACCCGGAGCTGACGGCCGAGGAGCAAGCGCTGAACGAGGAGATCCTGCGGGTGCGGGCCGACCGCGGCAGCCGCGGCCTCTCCGGGGTCCCCACCATCGACGGGCGCTTCGACGTCCCGGTGCTGTCGCTGCACGGCCTGGGCGACCTGTTCGTGCCGTTCAGCATGGAGCAGGAGTACGCCCGGGACGCCGCCGCCCGTGGCAACAGCGACCTGCTCGTGCAGCGCGCCATCCGCTCCGTCGCGCACTGCGACTTCAGCGCGGAGGAGTACCAGCAGGCGTTCACCGACCTCGTCGCCTGGGTCGAGGACGGCGTGCGGCCGGCCGGTGACGACGTGCTCGACGCCGCGGCGGTCGCCGACCCGCAGTACGGCTGCCGTTTCACGGTGCCGCGGCGGGCCTACGACGTCGGCGCCTGCTGATCGCCGGCACGGGGGGCCGCCGCACCGGCCCCCCGTGCCGTCACATCCGTTCGGCGAGGTCCTCGAGCAGCACCTGACGCTCGGCCGGCTCCCGGCGCGGGCACGAGGTGCAGACCACCTCGTGCGGCACCCGGTAGAGCAGGCAGCACGAGGCGCGCCGGGTGAACCGGGCCGTGCCCCCGCCGGGCCGGCCGACGTCGACGTAGCGCGGCGCCGGCACCGGCTCCCCGATCGCGGCGGCCAGCGGTCCGGCCAGCGCGGTCACCGCGCTCTCGTCCCCGACCGCACGACCGAGGGCGAGCAGCCGGTTGGCGAGCGAGTCGGTGGCGATCGCCCACAGCGGCCGTTCGCGGGTCCCGCCCGCCTCGGCCACCGCGGCGACGACCGAGCCGATCGCCGCCCGCAGGTCGCCGACCACGTCCGGACCACCGCTCCGGCGGGTGGTCGCCGCCACCGGCACGCCACCGGGCAGCGCGTGCACCGTGGTGTCCGCCAGCCGTGCCGACAGGGGCACCCCGGTCACCAGCCCGGCCAGCACCGGGGTGAGGAGCACGCTGGACACCGAGTACCACCAGACGGTGGCCAGCACCCGCCGGTCGTCGGTCCGCTGCCGCACGGCACGGGCGGCCAGCACCTCCGCCGTCCACCCCGGGTCGGCCAGCAGCGGCCCCGGGACGACGGTCGCCGCCGGTGGGGCGAGCAGCCCCAGTGCCGCGGCGCCGGGCAGCCGGGACACCACCAGCGCCTGGGCCCCGTCGTCCGTCACCCGACCAGTCTGCCCAGCTCGGGACGGCCGGCGCGCGACACGGACCTGACGGGACCGTGACCGGGGCCATAGGTTGTGCGTGAGGCAGCGTCGCGAAGTCGAGGCGGCGCCCGACCACGGAGGTGCGCATGAGCGAGACGACCGACCACGCACAGAGCAACCAGGCCCTGTCCGACCAGCTGCCCGAGGGGGGCTTCCCGCCCCCGGCCGAGCTCGCCGCGGCCGCCAACGCCGGACCCGACGTCCACCAACGCGCGGCCGCCGACCGGATCGCCTTCTGGGAGGAGGCCGCCCGGCGACTGGACTGGGCCGAGCCCTGGGAGCAGGCGCTGGACTGGAGCAACCCGCCGTTCGCCAAGTGGTTCGTCGGCGGGAAGCTCAACGTCGCGGTCAACTGCGTCGACCGGCACGTCGAGGCCGGCCACGGCGACCAGGTGGCCTACCACTGGGTCGGTGAGCCCGGCGACACCCGCACGCTGACCTACGCCGACCTCAAGGACGAGGTCTGCCGCACGGCGAACGCGCTCACCGAGCTGGGCGTGAACGCCGGCGACCGGGTGGCGATCTACCTTCCGATGATCCCGGAGGCGGTGATCTCCATGCTGGCCTGCGCCCGCATCGGCGCCGTGCACATGGTGGTCTTCGGTGGTTTCTCCCCCGATGCCCTCGCCAGCCGGATCACCGACGCCGACGCGAAGGTCGTCATCACCGCCGACGGCGGCTACCGGCGGGGTGCACCGAGCCCGCTGAAGCCGAACGTCGACGAGGCGCTGACCAAGACCGAGGGCGTGCGCAGCGTGCTGGTGGTCAAGCGCACCGAGACCGACGTCGAGTGGACCGAGGGCCGCGACGTCTGGTGGCACGACCTGGTCGCCGGACAGTCGGCCGAGCACGAGGCGCAGGCCTTCGACGCCGAGCACCCGCTCTACATCATGTACACCTCGGGCACGACGGCGAAGCCCAAGGGGATCCTGCACACCTCCGGCGGCTACCTCACCCAGGTCTCCTACACCCACTGGGCGACCTTCGACCTCAAGCCCGACACGGACGTCTTCTGGACCGCGGCCGACGTCGGCTGGGTCACCGGCCACAGCTACATCGTCTACGGGCCGCTGGCCAACCGGGCGACCTCGGTGATGTACGAGGGCACCCCGGAGACCCCGCACCGGGGCCGCTGGTGGGAGATCGTGCAGCAGTACGGGGTCACGATCCTGTACACCGCCCCGACCACGATCCGCACGTTCATGAAGTGGGGCGACGACGTCCCGGCCGGCTTCGACCTCTCCTCGCTGCGGCTGCTCGGCTCGGTCGGTGAGCCGATCAACCCCGAGGCCTGGCTCTGGTACCACAAGAACATCGGCGGCAGCCGCTGCCCGATCGTGGACACCTGGTGGCAGACCGAGACCGGCGGCCACATGATCACGCCGCTGCCGGGCACGACCACCCTCAAGCCCGGCTCCGCGCAGCGCCCGTTCCCGGGCATCGCGGCCAGCGTGGTCGACGAGGAGGGCAAGCCGATCGAGCCCGGCGCCACCGGTTACCTGGTGCTCACCGAGCCCTGGCCGGCCATGCTGCGCACCATCTGGGGCGACGACGAGCGGTACAAGGACACCTACTGGAGCCGGTACGGCCAGGGGGTCTACTTCGCCGGCGACGGCGCCAAGCTGGACGAGGACGGCGACATCTGGCTGCTCGGCCGGGTCGACGACGTCATGAACGTCTCCGGGCACCGGATCTCCACCACCGAGGTCGAGTCCGCGCTGGTCAGCCACCCGACGGTGGCCGAGGCCGCAGTCGTCGGCGCCACCGACCCCACCACCGGGCAGGGCATCGTCGCGTTCGTGATCCTGCGCGGGGACGCCGTCGACTCCGGCGAGGACCTGGTGAAGGTGCTGCGCCAGCACGTCCGCAAGGAGATCGGGCCGATCGCCAGCCCGCGCCAGATCATGGTCGTCGCCGAGCTGCCCAAGACCCGCTCGGGCAAGATCATGCGCCGGTTGCTGCGGGACATCGCGGAGAACCGGGAGCTGGGCGACGTCAGCACCCTGACCGACTCCTCGGTGATGGACCTGATCAGCTCCAAGCTCCCCGCCGCCCCCAGCGAGGACTGAGGGGACGCCCGTCGGGGCCCGACGCAGCGGCCGGGGCGAGATCCCGGCCGCAGGAGGACAGGGCTGCGAGGGGCATCGGCGGAGCTTGTGCTCTGCTCACCACCAGTGAGCAGAGCACAAGCTCCGCCAGCACGTCACCGGCTCGCGCGCCACACCCCAGGGGCTCAGCGCTGGCCACCCGGCTCCCACCCGTCCACAGGGGTGTCCGCCCGCCCCGCGTCGCCATCGCTGGGACGGCACGATCGGACGGATGACGGACGACGCGCCCGCCGAGCCGGCGTCGGGCATCGACGTGCCGGCCGATGGCATGCCGCTGCGACTCGGATCGCTGCGGCGCCGTATCCGCCGCACCGCCGATCTCTCCCAACGGGACCTTGCGGGGGCGCTCGGCATCGCCGCCTCCATGGTCGCCCAGGTCGAGACCGGAGCCCGGGACCTGCCCGCGACCGTGCTGGCCCGGGCGGCGACGCTGGCCGGGCTCCGGCTGGGGCTCCTCGATGCGTCCGGCCGGGAGGTGGGCGGCATGACTCCCGACGCCGTCCGGGACCGACGCGGTCGCCTCTTCCCGGCCCACCTGGACGTCCGCCACGGGGACGAGGGCTGGTGGCACGGCGACGAGCGCTACAGCCGGACCCCACCCTGGTACACCTTCGACCGGGGGCGACCGCTGCGAGACGGGTTCCGACAAGCCACCGGCACACCGGCCGACCACCAGCTGCCCCGGCCCGGGGACAGCCCGGACGACCGAGCCCGTGCCCGACGCCTCGCCGCCGTCGCTCGACAGCGGGAGCGACGAGCCCCCCGCGGCACCGAGCGGCGCTGGGGTGCCCTCCTGGTGTTGACCTGCCGCTGCCCGGCAGCGTGTGACGGGCTCCTCTTCAGTGACGAAGAGCTCTCCGCGGGACGACGGGCGGTCCCGCACGTGGACGACTGCCGGTGCCGGTGCGACATCGCCTGAGCAGCCCCGTGGCCCGCACGGGTGACCCCGGACAGCGATGAACGTCGGCATGCGGCACGATCACCCGGACAGCACGTGCCGCGTCGTCCGATCGGCACCGACCAGGGAGGAGCCATCCGTGGCCCACAGCGTCTCGACGACTCCGCCGGCGGGTCGTCCCGCCGGGGCGACTCCGCTCGCGGGTCGTCCCACCGGGCCCGCCGAACCCTCGGTCGGCACGCTCGCCAAGAGCGCGATGGCCGACGTGTCCACCCTCGTGCGTGACGAGATCGAGCTGGCCAAGGCCGAGATCGGTACGTCGGTCAAGCGCGGCGGGGCCGGTGCCGCAGCCTTCGCCGCAGCCGGTGTGATGCTGGCTTTCGCCGGGTTCTTCTTCTTCTTCTTCCTCGCCGAGCTGCTCGCCGTCTGGCTCCCCCGGTGGGCGGCCTTCCTCATCGTGTTCGGCCTGCTCGTCCTGGTCGCGGCGATCGTCGGCCTGGTCGGCTGGCGACTGGTCAAGAAGATCAAGAAGCCCGAGCGCACCATCGAGACGCTGCAGGACCTCCCCGATGTCATGCGTCGCGAGGCCCCCGGCAAGCGGACCCACGACCTGCCGACCGTGCGGGACGGCCAGGTCGTCCGCCAGGACGCGCACGCCCCCCTGCGCTGAACCTGCGAGACGGGGCCCGCCGGCTCACCAGGCGCGGGGCGCGGGGCGACGAGCCCCGGCCAGGGGCCGCCGTGCCGGTGCCCCAGGAACGGCCCGACGCCACCAGCGTCCTGCTCCCGGGCCCGTGGGCGCACCGGGACGTCTCGGCCAACGGCGTCCGGCTGCACGCCGCCGAGGCCGGCAGCGGCCCGCTGGTGCTGCTGCTGCACGGCTTCCCGCAGTTCTGGTGGTCCTGGCGTGCCCAGCTGACCGGACTGGCCGCCGCTGGCTTCCGGGTGGCCGCCCCCGACCTCCGCGGCTACGGCGCCAGCGACAAGCCACCGCGCGGGTACGACCTGCCGACCGCCGCCGCCGACGCCGCCGCGGTGGTCCGCGCGCTCGGTGAGGAGGAGGCGGTCGTCGTCGGCTCCGACTGGGGTGGCCTGGTCGCCTGGACGATGGCCGCGCTGCACCCCCGGAGCGTGCGGGGTCTCGTCGTCGTCTCGGCGGCACACCCCCGGCGGCTGCGCAGCTCGGTCGGCGACCCCCGGCAGCGGCGGGCCCTGGCCTACGCGCTGCCCTTCCAGCTCCCCCGGCTGCCGGAACGGCGCCTGACCCGACCCGACGACGACCCGGTGGCCGAGCTGATGCGCCGCTGGGCCGGCCCCTCCTGGGTGCACACCGCCGACTTCGCCGAGGCCGTGACCCGGTACCGGTCGGCCAGCCGCATCCCGCAGGCGGCCTACGGGGCGATGGAGTACTACCGCTGGGCCGGTCGCTCACAGCTGCGCCCGGACGGGTGGCGGTTCGCCCGGCGGATGGCCGCGCCCGTCACCGCACCCACCCTGCAGCTGCACGGGGCACTGGACACGGCAGTGCTGCCCTCGACCGCCCGCGGGTCCGGCCGCTACGTGGCCGGCGCCTACGAGTGGCGGGAGCTGCCCGGCGTCGGGCACTTCCCGCACGAGGAGGCCCCCGACGAGGTCACCGCCGCCATCGCCGCCTGGGCCAGGTAGCCCGATGGAACGGCCCGCTGCAGGGTCCCGCGCCGTGGCCCCGTCCAGAGGCTCGTCCCGAGCTCGCGAGGGATGAGGGGGACGGGGTCCTTTCACTCGCAGGCGCCGGTGCCGACCTCGCTGACCGCAGCGCCGCCGATCGTCATGGCCTCGGACACCTCGGCGGCGGTGAGCGCGTACCCGGTGTCGGGGTCGTCGATCGCCGAGGCGAAGACCACACCGAGCACCGACCCGTCGGGGGCCAGCAGCGGGCCGCCGGAGTTGCCCGCGCGCACCTGCCCGTAGAGGGCGTAGACGTCGCGCTGCACGGTGCGGGTCGCCCGGAAGTCCGGGCCGCTGATGTCCCCGCGGTCGCGCACCCGGGCCGGTCCGACGTAGAAGGGCCCGCCGCCGGGGTAACCCATGACGATCGCGTCGGCGCCGGTGTCGACGGGGACGTCGGAGAAGGCCAGCGGCTCCTGCGGGAGCCCGGGGACGGCCAGCACGGCGACGTCGATGGCCTCGTCGACGTACACCGTGACGGCGTCGTAGGCCTCGCCCTCGGCGATGACCGTCGGCTCGGTGACCCCGGCCAGCACGTGGGCGTTGGTCATCACCCGGTCGTCGGCGAAAACGAAGCCGGAGCCGTCGATCTGCCGGGAGCAGGACGCCGCGATCCCCCGGATCTGCACGACCGATCCCCGGACCTGCTCGACCACCGGGCTGGCCAGCAGGGCCTGGTCCGGCGCCGGCACGTCACGTGACTGGGTGGGCGTCAGCGGGTCCAGGACGTCGGGCAGGCCCTGCCGGTCGATCGCCTCGCGCAGCGAGTCGTAGAGCGTGCGCACCTGGTTGGGGACGGTGCGGTCGACGGCCTGGACGAGCGATGACTGGCGCACCTGGCCGGCCACGCCGGGGAAGGGCGAGCTGGCCAGCGGGATCGCCACCATCCACGCCACGAGCAGGACGGCGAGGGCCGAGACCACCGCCCCCGCCACCGAGTCGACGACCTTGGCGGGCTCCCAGGTGATCCACCTGCGCACCGCCCGGCCGATCAGGCCCGCCAGCAGCTGGCCGATCAGCGCGCCGGCCAGCACCACCACCAGGGCGACGAACACCCGGGTCACCGAGGAGTTGGCCAGGTCGTCGGCGATCGGGCCGGAGAGCTGCGCGCCGATGACGGCCCCGCCGAAGAACCCCACGAAGGAGGTGGCGGAGATGATCAGGCCCTGCCGGAACCCCGACAGCGCGAAGACGAGCGCGAGCACGATGAGGGTCAGGTCGACCAGGGACACCGGTCAGCACCCCCGGTCGATCGCGAGCCGGAGTGCTTCCAGCGCCGTCATCCCGGCGAGCTCACGGTCATCGTGCCGACCTGTCCCAGTGCCACGTGGAAGCTGCACTCGAAGGGGTACTCGCCGGGCTCGGTGACGGTGAACTCGATGGTCTCGCTCCGGCCCGGGCCCAGCACCGGGATCTGCTCGGAGATCTCGGCCGGGCCCGCCCCTGCGGTGAACAGGAAGTTGTGCGTCATCTGCTCCCCCGAGTTGAGCAGGGTGAGCCGCACGTCGCCGGGGGTCACGGTGAAGGCGTCCGGGGTGAAGACGTAGTCGTCGCCGGTCTCCAGGGTGATCTCCTGGACGCCGTCGGAGGCGGTGCGCACCGCACCGGCCTCTGCGCCGGCGGTGCGCTCCACCTCCGGGAGCGCCGGCTCGGAGCTGCAGCCCGCGAGCAGGGCGGTGGCGACGGTGAGGGCCAGCAGCGGGCCGGGCAGCGTGCGGGCAGGCCGGCGGCGTCGTCCGCCGCCGGCACCGGAGAGGGCCGAGCTCATGGCCCTGGAGCGGGTGGTCATCGCCCCGGAACGGTACGCGCGGAGCCGGGCCGCCCGGCGTCCTCGGCCACCGTCGGCGCGGCGCGGTCGGCCACGTCGGAGTCGACCGGCTCGTCCCGCACGTCCCCCGGGCGCACGGGAGGGACGGCGAGGGGACGCACGTCACCGTCGTCCCACGGCTGTTCCAGCCCCGCGGCCTCCAGGACCGCGTCGAGCAGGGCCGCGGTGAAGCCCCAGACGACCATGTCGGCCACACCGAAGGCCGGGCCGACGTACCCGGCGGGGTGGCGCACCCGGAAGCGGTTGGCCGGGTCGACCAGGTCGCTCAGCGGCACCCGGGCCACCCGCGCCACCTCGCGGGGGTCGCCGGTGGTCACGTCGCGGGGGTCGTCCCACCAGCCGAGCACCGGGACGACGAGGTTGTCCGACGGGCCGAGGAACAGCGCGGGCAGGGTGGCCAGCACCCGGACCCCGTCCGGGTCGACGCCGGCCTCCTCGTGGGCCTCGCGCAGCGCCGTCCCCACCGGGTAGTCGTCGCCCGGGTCGGCGCCGCCGCCCGGGAAGGCCGGCTGCCCGGCGTGACTGCGCAGGTGCGCCGACTTCTCGATCAGCAGCACGTCGGGCCCGGCCGGGCCCTCCCCGAAGAGGATGAGCACCGCCGAACGACGGGCGCTGCCGGAGGCCTTCCCGTGCCGGTGCCAGAGCGGCAGCTGCCCGGCGTTGGCCACCAGCCGCTGCAGGTGCTCGGGGAGCTCCTCGAGCTCTGCTGCGGAGACCGTCACAGCTGCACCCCGAGGTGCTCGGCGACGAGCCCCTCGAACTCCTCCAGGGAGTGCACCGGGCCGACCTGGACGTACGCGACCGACCCGTCGGCGGCCAGGAAGAGGGTGTACGGGAGGTTGTTGACCCCCATCCCGGCCATCACCTCACCGTCGGCGTCGAACGCGCTGGGGAAGGTCACCCCGGCGTCGTCGGCGAAGGAGGCCGCCGCGGGCACCCGGTCCACGGAGACCACGCCCAGCACCCGCACCTGGTCACCGGCGGCGTCGGCGAGCTCCTGCACCAGCGGCAGCTCCTCCCGGCAGGGGCCGCACCAGCTGGCCCACAGGTTGAGCACCGTGGGCACCCCCGGGGCGCGGCTGAGGTCCAGGGTGCCGCCGCCGAAGCAGTCGAAGACGGTGGCCGGCAGGTCGCTGTCGGCGGCCGGGACGTCGGTCTGCTCCGGACAGGGCTCGAGGTCGGTCTCCACCGAGCCCACGTCGCTGCCCGCCGGTGAGGCGACGGTCGGCTCGGGTGCGGCGTCCTCCGACGAGCACCCGGCCAGCACGCCCGCCAGCAGGCCGAGGGCGCCGAGGGCCCGCGGTGCCCGGCTCACTCGGTGTCCGAGGCGGCCGGGGACTTGACCAGCCTGGCCGCGACCTCGGGGTCGAGGGGACCGATCCCGTAGGACGGGCACCAGGCCGCAAGACCACACGCACCGCAGGCGGGCTTCTTGGCGTGACAGACGCGCCGGCCGTGGAAGATCACCCGGTGGGAGAACATCGTCCACTCCTTCTTGGGGATGACCTCCGCGATCTCGGCCTCGACCTTGACCGGGTCCTCCTCCGCCGTCCAGCCGAACCGGCGGACCAGCCGGCCGAAGTGGGTGTCGACGGTCAGACCCGGCACCCCGAAGGCGTTGCCGAGGACGACGTTGGCGGTCTTGCGGCCGACCCCGGGCAAGGTCACCAGGTCGGCCAGCCGGCCGGGCACCTCACCGTCGAACCGTTCGACCAGCGCCTGCCCCAGGCCGATCACCGAGTTGGCCTTGGCCCGGAAGAAGCCGGTGGGCTTCAGGACCTCCTCGAGCTCTGCTCGGTCCGCACCGGCGTAGGCCGCGGCATCGGGGTACCGGGCGAACAACACCGGGGTGACCTTGTTGACCGTCTTGTCCGTGGTCTGCGCCGACAGGACGGTGGCGACCAGCAGCTCCAGCGGCGTGGTGAAGTCCAGCTCGCAGTGCGCGTCGGGGTGGATGACCGCGAGCTCGCGGGCCATCCGCCGGGCCCGGCGCGTGCGGGCCAACGCGCTCTCCTCGGGGTCGAACGGGGACACGCCCGACCGGGCGGCGCGTCCGGGGCGGGGGGCGCGCGCCGGCCGGGTGTAGGCCGGCGGGGCGTCGGGTGAGGTGGCTGGCCGGGACACGCGAGTGAGGGTAGGCGTCTCCGCTGACAGCCACCGCCCGTCATACTCGGTGGTGGTGCAGACCCGGTCGATGACCGGGGACGCCCCACGACCGCTCGACGACCTGGTCCCCGCCCGACGCCCCCGCCGCGGGGTCGTCCACCCGAGGAGGTGCTCGTGGTCGCCCTCATCGTCATCCTGTTCCCTCCCCTGCTGATCGCGTTCCTGCTGGTCATGGAGCGGGTCGAGGAGCCGCTGCGGCGCCCGACCTCCCAGCGGGAGGTCGAGGAGTTCCTCGGCTCGGCCACCCCGGGCGAGGTCGGCACGCTGGCCAACTCGGGCATCCGCCGGGCGATGAGCCGCTGGCGGGCCCGCCGCCGCGGCCGGGCCCGCAGCGCCCCCCGCCCGGTGCTGACCGAGCGGCACCACGCGATGGCCGACGCCGACGTCGACCCGGTCGACGAGGACTGAGTTCCAGGCGCCCGACCTGCACGTGAGGGAGCCATGGGCGCCCCGCTGCCACTCAGAGTGGGCAGGCTCGTGACGGAGTGCACTGGTGAGGCGGGCCACAGGCCCTAGACTCTCCGAGTAACGCGGGTCGCCATCGCACCCGTGAGGACGTTGCGAGAGGTGCACGTGGACGAGGTCCTTGCCCAGTCCGGTCTCTTCCAGGGGCTGTCGGAAGATGCCGCCGAGCCGGTGGCGAGCGCACTGGAGACGGTGGTGCTGCCCCGCGGCCGGGTCGTCTTCAACGAGGGCGAGTCGGGCGACAGCCTCTACGTCGTCCTGTCCGGCAAGGTGAAGATCTCCCGCCGGGCACCGGACGGCCGGGAGAACGTCCTGGCCGTGATGGGCCCCTCCGACCAGTTCGGTGAGCTCTCGGTGTTCGACCCGGGGCCGCGCACCGCGACGGCCACCGCCGTCACCGACGTGCGCCTGGCCAAGATGCCGAACACCATGCTGCGGCCGTGGATCACCGCACACCCGGAGATCGGCGAGCAGCTGCTGCGGGTGCTGGCCCGACGGCTGCGGCGCACCAACGACTCGGTCGCCGACCTCATCTTCACCGACGTCCCCGGCCGGGTGGCCAAGGCGCTGCTGCAGATGGCCGACCGCTTCGGCAGCCGGGAGACCGACGGCCTGCGCGTCAAGCACGACCTGACCCAGGAGGAGCTGGCCCAGCTGGTGGGCGCCTCCCGCGAGACGGTGAACAAGGCGCTGGCCGACTTCGTGCACCGCGGCTGGATCCAGCTGCAGGGCAAGTCGGTCGTCGTCCTCGACGAGGAACGCCTCCGCCGCCGCGCACGCTGACACCGTCGCGCTGACGAGGGCCCTTCCCGGTTCACCGGGAGGGGCCCTCGCGCGTCCCGGGCAAAGACCACCCGCACGACCACCGTTACGGAACCGAGCGCAGCGAGGGTGGACCGGGGACGGGGCCCGCAGGGTCCCTCCCTGGGACACGGCCAACCGCTCAACGCAACCGGCCCCGGCTCCTGGCCGCGCTGCGGCCCGTCAGGGTCGCGATGTGGGCAGCGCCGCGACCATCCGGATCCGGGTGCCGTCGGGCAGCACCGCGTAGTTCCCGTCCGGTCCCTGCTCGAAGGTGGGGCTGATCGGCTCGAGCGGCGCCGGTGGCGAGCCGGCCAGGGTCGCCGCGGCGTCGGTGAAGGCCGCCAACTGGCCCAGCGTGTGGATCGTGGGCGGCAGCATCGGTCGGGTCCCGGCCGCGTGCTCGGCGAGCGCGGCGGCCGGCGTCGTCCAGACGGCTTCGTCCGCCTCACCGGAGACGTCGCGCGCCTCCTGCCCGGCGGGCAGCAGCGCGGCGAAGAACTTGGTGTCGTAGCGCCGTCGTTCCGGGGGCGGGGTGATCCAGTGCGCGAAGGGCCGCAGCAGGTCCGCCCGCAGCGCGAGTCCGCGGCCGGCCAGCAGCTCGGCCAGCGAGAGCTCGTGGGCGATGAGGGCCTGCCGTTCCGCCTCCCAGTCGTCGCCGGAGACGTCGGGCACCACGACCCCGGAGCCGTCCGCCGGGCTGGCCAGCAGGACGCCGGCCTCCTCGAACGTCTCCCGGATGACGGCGCACACCAGCTCGCGGGCCAGTCGCTCGTCGCAGCCGAAGGCGCTCGCCCAGTGGGCCGGGGGCGGCCCCACCCAGGCCAGCTCGGTGTCACCGTCCCGCTCGTCGACCCCGCCACCGGGGTAGGCGGTCATCCCGCCGGCGAACGGCATCCCCCGGGTCCGCCGCAGCAGGTACACCTCGAGCCCTGCGGCACCGTCCCGGAGCAACAACACCGTCGCCGCCTGCCGGATCGGCGCCGGCCCGTTCACCTCAGCTCGACGGTGAGCTCGACCTCGACGGGGGCGTTCATCGGGAGCTCGGCGACGCCGACGGCGCTGCGGGCGTGCTGCCCGGCCTCACCGAAGACCCGGCCGAGGAACTCGCTGGCACCGTTGACGACCCGCGGCTGGGCGGAGAAGCCCTCCGCGCTGGCGACGTAGCCGACGACCCGCACGATCCGGGCCACCGAGTCCAGGCCGACCAGGTCGTCGATCGCGGCCAGCGCGTTGAGCGCGCACACCTTGGCGTCGCCAGCGGCGTCCTCGATGTCGACGGCGCCGCCGACCTTGCCGGTGCGGCGCAGCCCGCCGTCGACGAACGGCAGCTGACCGGAGGTGAAGACCAGCTGGCCGGTGCGGACGGCCGGCACGTAGGCGGCGACCGGGGCGGCCACCGGGGGCAGCCGGACGCCGAGCTCGGCGAGCCGGGCGTGCCAGGAGACGGGCGTGGTCATCGTGGCCTCAGCTGGTCGGGCGCTTGAGGTAGGCCACCAGCTGGTCGCCGCCGCCCGGACCGGGGACGACGGTCACCAGCTCCCAGCCGTCGACGCCCCAGGAGTCCAGGATCGCCTTGGTGTTGTGGGTGAGCAGCGGGATGGTCGCGTACTCCCAGGTCCGACGGGCTGAATCACTCATGCCGCGACGCTAGCGCAGCCGGGACGCGCCGGGATCGACCACCGCTCGTAGGCTGGTGCGGGTGAGCCCAGAGCCCGTGCACCGGGAACCGTCGCGTCCAGGAGCGGTGCCGGTGCGGTGCCATGTCGTCACCGGGAAGGGCGGCACCGGGAAGACGACGGTCGCCGCGGCCCTCGCCCTGTCGCTGGCCGCCGACGGCGGCCACGTGCTGCTGGTGGAGACCGAGGGCCGGCAGGGCATCGCGCAGCTGTTCGACACCCCGCCGCTGCCCTACGAGGAGCGGCGGGTCGCGGTGGCCCGCGGCGGCGGTGAGGTGAAGGCGCTGGCGATCGATGTCGAGGCGGCCTTCCTGGAGTACCTGGACATGTTCTACAACCTGAAGCGGGCCGGCCGGGCGCTGCGCAAGATGGGCGCGATCGACTTCGCCACCGCCATCGCGCCCGGGCTCCGGGACGTGCTGCTCACCGGGAAGATCAAGGAGGCGGTGACCCGGCGGGAGAACGGGCGCCCGGTCTACGACGCCGTCGTCGTCGACGCGCCACCGACCGGCCGGATCACCCGGTTCCTGAACGTGACCAACGAGGTGTCCGGGCTGGCCCGGTCGGGCCCGATCAGGGCGCAGAGCGACGGGGTGATGGCGGTGTTCCGTTCGCCACAGACGGCAGTCCACGTGGTGACCCTGCTGGAGGACATGCCGGTCCAGGAGACCGCCGACGCGATCACCGAGCTCACCGCGGCCGGGCTGCCGGTCGGGTCGGTGATCGTCAACATGGCGACCGAGCCGCTCCTGCCGGCGTCCAGCCTGGCCCGCATCGCCGAGGGCCGGCTGACCGGCTCCGATCTGCAGCCGGCGCTCACCGCGGCCCAGCTGGCCGGGGTGGACGGGCTGGCGGACGGGCTGGTGGCCGAGGCGGTCGAGCACGCCCGCCGCTGGATCTCCCAGGACGCACTGCGCGGGGACGTCGAGGCGCTGGGCCGCCCGGTCGTGGAGCTGCACCTGTCGTCGTCCCCGATCGACCTGGGCTGCCTGTTCGAGCTGGCCGACCGGCTCGACGGGCACCTGCGCGACGAGGTCGCCGCGTGACCGCCGCCCAGCCACCGCGGCGGCCCGCCCCGGCACCGTCGCTGGACCTGGCCGCGCTGGTCAGCGACCGAGAGACGCGGATCATCGTGTGCTGCGGCTCCGGTGGCGTGGGCAAGACGACGACCTCGGCGGCGCTCGCACTGGCGGCGGCCGAGGCCGGCCGGGAGGTCGTGGTGCTCACCATCGACCCGGCCCGCCGGCTGGCCCAGTCGCTGGGCCTGGTCGAGCTGGACAACGAGCCGCGACTGGTCGAGACGCCCGGAGCCCCGGGCGAACTGCACGCGATGATGCTGGACATGAAGCGGACGTTCGACGACGTCGTGTCCGCGCACTCGACGCCCGAGCGGGCGCAGGTGATCTTCGACAACCCCTTCTACCAGGCGCTCTCCTCCTCCTTCGCCGGCACGCAGGAGTACATGGCGATGGAGAAGCTCGGGCAGCTGCGGGCCAGTGACCGCTGGGACCTGGTCATCGTCGACACCCCGCCGTCCCGGTCGGCGCTGGACTTCCTGGACGCCCCGAACCGGATGAGCCGCTTCCTCGACGGCACGATGATCCGGCTGCTCACCGCCCCGGCGCGGGCCGGCGGCCGGGCCGGGGTGCGGTTCGTGGGAGCCGGCTTCCTGCTGTTCAGCCGGATCATCAGCAAGATCCTGGGCGGCCAGCTGCTCAACGACATCTCCGCGTTCGTCTCCGCGCTGGACACCATGTTCGGCGGTTTCCGGGAGCGGGCGAACGCGACCTACGAGCTGCTCCGCCAGCCGGGGACGTCGTTCGTCGTCGTCGCCGCCCCGGAGCCGGACGCCCTGCGCGAGGCCTCCTACTTCGTCGACCGGCTCTCCACCGAGGGGATGCCGCTGGCCGGGCTGGTGCTCAACCGCACCCACCCGCCGGCCACCACGGCCCTGTCGGCGACCCGCGCGGAGGGCGCCGCCGAGGCGGTGGCCGAGGCCGGGGGCCCGGGTTCCGAGCTCGCCGCCGGGGCGCTTCGGGTGCACGCCGAGCGGATGACGGTCGCCACCCGGGAGCAGCGGCTGGCCGACCGGTTCACCAGCGCCCACCCGGAGGTGCCGGTGCGGACGGTGCCGGCGGCGGCCGGGGACGTCCACGACCTGGACGGGCTGCGGGTGATGGGCGAGGCACTGCTCGCCGCTGAGGGCGACACCGGGACGGGCACGCCGCGCAGCCGGGTGCTGCCGGTGCGCCCCCAGGCCGGCTGACCGGCGCCCCTCCGGCGGGGCGGGAGGGGCAGGAGGAACAGGCGAGTCCCCCGTTCGTGTCCACGTCATCCCGGAGCCTGGTCCCGGTCGTGACGCTCCGTTAGCGTCCGCCCGACCGTTCCGTCGGAGGGATGACACACCAGGCATGAGCACCACACCCGAGCTCGACCGCACCACCGCGACGACGTCGCCAGGACCGGCCGGTCTCTTCGGCACCGGCACCGTCCCTGCCGCCGCCGACCTCCCCGTCGAGATCCCGGTCGACACCGCCGGGCTCTCCCCCGACGACAAGGCCCGCACCAAGGTCATCACCAGCGCGATCCGCCGCCGGTCGCAGGAGCTGCGGCGCGACCACCCGGTGCTGCGGCACCAGGACGCCCTCGGGCTCACCGCGTTCGCGGTCGCGGTGCTCGGCTTCACCGGCAGCGGCGCCCTCTACCTGACCGGGGTGCTGCCCTGGTACGTGACGTTGCTGCTGTCCGCGGCCTTCGCCGCGGTCGGCCACGAGGTGGAGCACGACCTGATCCACGCGCTCTACTTCCGCCGGCGCAAGGCCGTCCGGTACGCGCTGCTCTTCGGCGTCTGGGCGATCCGGCCGTACACGATCAACCCCGTGTACCGGATCCGGCTGCACCTGCGGCACCACGCGTACTCGGGTCTGCCCGACGACATCGAGGAGGTGTCGATCACCAACGGCAAGCCGTGGGGCGCCGTCCGGCTGTACAGCCTGTTGGACCCCTACGTGCCCGCCCTGATCCGGATCGTCACCACCCGGCCGAAGGACGCCGAGGACGCGCTCTGGCGCCGCACCATCCTCAAGGCCAGCATCGGACTGACCCCGGTGGCGATCACCATCTGGTATGCGTTCCTCGGCCTGCACCTGGCGAGCTGGCTGGGTGCCGAGGTGCCCGCGACGTGGCTGCAGGCGCTGACCGTGCTGACCGTCGTCTGGGTCGGCCCCAACGTCTGGCGCGGCTTCTGCCTGCACTTCATCAGCAGCAACATGCACTACCAGGGAGACGTCGAGCAGGGGAACGTGCTGCAGCAGACCCAGGTGTTCAACCGCTGGTACCTGGTGCCCTTCCAGGTCTTCTGTCTCAACTTCGGCAGCACGCACCCGATCCACCACTTCTACGTGGCCGATCCGTTCTACGTGCGGCAGCTGATGGAGCGCGACATCCACCCGGTGCTGGCCGCCAACGGGGTGCGGTTCAACGACATGGGGACGTTCACGCGGGCGAACCGCTACCAGATGTCCTGACTGCCGTGCGGAGCGGCCTGCCGGCGTTCTCGGCGGCCGCTCCGCGCGTTGCGTCCGAGGCACCCCACGCAGGCCCGCTGGGCAGGTACCTTGGCCTGCGATGTCCGACTCTGCGCGTTCTCCGCTCGGTGCCCTGGTCAAGCTGGCCGTCACGATCGTCGTGGCCGGCGCCCTGGTCGCTGCCATGTTGCTGCCCTGGGTCGGGGGGACCGGGCTCGTCGCCCGGAACTCCGCCAGCCTGCTCGACGCCCTCCCGGTCGAGCTCACCGACGAGACGCCGAACGGCAACGCCGTCATGGTGGCCGCCGACGGCCAGCCGATCACCCAGTTCTACGACAACAACCGCACGCCGATGACGCACGAGCAGATCTCCGACGTGATGAAGCAGGCGATCGTCGACATCGAGGACTCGCGCTTCTACCAGCACAACGGTCTGGACATCGAGGGCACGACGCGCGCGCTGGCGAAGAACCTCGCTGCCGGGGAGGTGCTCGAGGGCGGGTCGACGCTGACCCAGCAGCTGGTGAAGCAGACCCTGCTGCAGACCGCGGACAACGCCGAGGAGCGGGCCGCGGCCGAGGAGGAGTCGGTCGGCCGCAAGCTCAAGGAGGCCCGCCTCGCCCTCGCGCTGGAGGAGGAGTACTCCAAGGACGAGATCCTCACCCGCTACCTGAACATCGCCTACTTCGGGCAGGGCGCCTACGGCATCCAGTCGGCCGCGCAGAAGTACTTCAGCGTGAACGCCGCCGACCTGACGCTGCCCCAGGCCTCGGTGCTCGCCGGGCTGGTGCAGAGCCCCAAGTTCGACCCGATCGCCTACCCGGCCGAGGCGACCGCCCGGCGCGACCAGGTGCTGAACCGGATGCACCAGCTCGAGCACATCACCGACCAGGAGCTCGCCGACGTCTCGGCCGCACCGATCCCGCTGGCCCCCGGCGGCAGCGCACCCAACGGCTGCATCGACGCCGCGATCGGCGGCTTCTTCTGCGACTACGTCACCAGCTACCTGACCGGCACGCTCGGGCTGAGCATGGACGACATCAAGGACAACGGCTGGACGATCCAGACCACGCTCCGCCCGGACATGCAGGCCGCCGCCGACCAGGCCGTGCTCAAGACCCAGGGCATGGGCGACCCGATCGTCGGGGTCTACGACGCGATCGAGCCCGGCACCGGGCACGTGCTGGCGATGAGCGTGAACCGGCGGTTCGGCTGCGGCGACCCGGCAGCGGGCTGTGAGTCGGTCAACTTCGCCACCATCCCGACCAAGGGCTCGGGGTCGACGTTCAAGACGTTCGTCGCCGCCGCCGCCCTGGAGCAGGGCCTGCCGGCCAGCCACACGATCACCACCAGCGAGCCCTACACCAGCCGGGTCTACCAGGGCTTCAACACCGACACCGCGGAGTACGAGCCCTACTCGGTCGGCAACGTGGGCAACAACTACCCGAACACGCTGACCATGACGCAGGCGCTCTACATGTCCTCCAACACCTACTTCCTGGCTCTGGAGGACGCGCTGGGCCGCATCGAGCCGGCCGTCCGGATGGCCGAGCGGCTGGGCATGGACTTCGACTACTCGGTGACCCAGACCCCGGCCGAGCAGATCATCGCGGAGAACCGCCCGTCCTTCGCCTACGGCACCGACGGGGTGAGCCCCCTCGACCTGGCCAACGCCTACGCGACGATCGCGGCCGGCGGGGTGAAGTGCGCCCCGAAGCCCGTCCTGCAGATCCTCGACCGCAACGGCGAGCCGGTCACCGACGACGACGGCCAGCCCGTGGTCCCCGCCGACCAGTGCGACCAGGTGATCGAGCCCGGCCTCGCGAACACCTTGAGCCAGATGCTGCGCAAGGACGTCGAACCGGGCAACCGGATGCAGACCGGCTCGCGCGCCTACATCCCGGGGCACCAGATCGCCGGCAAGACCGGCACGGTGAACAACAACGACTCGGTGACGTTCGTCGGGTTCACCCCGGAGTACGCCGCCAGCGTCATGGTGTTCCGCCCGACCGGCACCGACAGCGTCGGTGGCTACGGCGGTGGCCGGCCGGCCACCATCTGGCACGACGCGATGCTGCCGATCCTCTCGGGCCAGCCCGCCGCGGAGTTCCCGGCGGCCGACCCGAAGTACGCCGGGCGCGGGGTGGACGCACCGCCCACGAGCGCCCGGCCCTCGTCCTCGTCCTCGTCCTCGGACGGCGACGGCCGTGATTCCCGGCGTGGGAACCGGACGTCGAGCCGGGACAGCAGCCCGGCGCCCGCGCCCGCCCCGTCGAGCGAGCCGGCACCGTCGACCGCCGCGGACCCGTCCACCGAAGCGGCTCCCCCGGCCGACCCGGCGGCTCCGCAGCCCGACCTGAACGGGGACGGGCAGCCGGGCTGACCGAACGGCAGAGGGGCCGGGCCTGCGGGCCCGGCCCCTCTGCCGTTGCGGGGGCGCCGAGCGCGCCCCCTGCTCAGCCGAGCTGCCGGCGCACCTCTGCGGCCACCCGGCCGCCGTCCGCGCGACCGGCCACCCGGCCCTGCACGGCCCCCATGACCTTGCCCATGTCCTTCATCCCGGCTGCACCGGTCGTGGTGATCACGTCGGCGACGAGGGCGCTCAGGTCGGCGTCGTCGAGCTGGGCGGGCAGGTAGGTGGCCAGCACCCCCTCCTCCGCCTTCTCCCGCTCGGCCTGCTCGGCCCGGCCGGCCCCGGCGAAGGCGTCGGCCGCCTCACGGCGCTTCTTCGCCTCCCGGCGCAGCACCGCCTGCACCTCGTCGTCGCTCAGCTCACGGGCCTCCTTGCCGGAGACCTCCTCGGCGGACACGGCGGAGAGCACCATGCGCAGCGTCGCGGTGCGCAGCTCGTCGCGGCTCTTCATGGCGGTGGTCAGGTCGGCGCGCAGTCGGTCCTTCAGCTCAGGCACGGTGCAGAGCCTGCCACCTCCACCCGGACCCGGACGACGCAGTTCCCCCTCCCCCTAGGCTCAGGCGATGCGCGCGACCACCGCCGTCCCTGCCGCCCTGCTGGCCACCGGTGCCGCCACCGTCGCCTACGCCGGCCTCGTCGAGCGCACCCACTGGACGCTGCGCCGCTTCGACGTCCCGGTGCTGCCGCCCGGCTCGCGGCCGCTCACGGTCCTCCAGCTGTCGGACCTGCACATGACCGCCGGGCAGCACAGCAAGCAGGCCTGGGTCGCCGGGCTCGCCGCCCTGCACCCGGACGTCGTCATCACCACCGGCGACAACCTGGCCGGGATGGACGCCGTCCCGCCGACGCTGGGGGCGCTGGAGCCGCTGATGGAGCTCCCGGGCGCCTTCGTGCTGGCGAGCAACGACTACTACGCGCCCCGGCCGAAGAACCCGCTGAAGTACTTCAAGACCGACCACAAGCGCGTCCACGGGGAGGAGCTGCCGTGGCGCGAGCTGCGTGACGGCATGACCTCTCGCGGCTGGCTGGACCTCACCAACGGCACCGGCGAGCTGACGGTGCGCGGCGTGCGCATCGCGCTGGCCGGCGTCGACGACCCGCACCTGAAGCTGGACCGGTACGACGACGTCGCCGGGCCGGCCGACCCCACGGCCGACGTGCGGATCGGGCTGGTGCACTCCCCCGAGCCGCGGGTCCTCGACCGGTTCGCCGCCGACGGGTACGACCTGCTGCTGTGCGGTCACACGCACGGCGGGCAGCTGCGGGTGCCCTTCCACGGCGCCCTGGTCACCAACTGCGGCATCGACCGGGAGCACGTGCGCTGGCTGCACCAGTGGGCACAGCCCTCGGACGCGGCCCCGAACGGCACCTGGCTGCACGTCTCGGCCGGCCTGGGCACCAGCCCGTACGCGCCGCTGCGGTTCGCCTGCCCGCCGGAGGCGACGCTGCTGACCCTCACCGGACGACCTGCCTGACACCGCTGTCGGGAGCTCTCCGGCGGTCAGCTAGAGTGGCTACCGCACCTCGGGGTGTGGCGCAGCTTGGTAGCGCGCGTCGTTCGGGACGACGAGGCCGCAGGTTCAAATCCTGTCACCCCGACCACCCACTCAGGGACCGCCGATCCGGCGGTCCCTGAGTGCGTTCGGGGGTGCAGGTCACTCCCCCGCCCGGTTTCCGCCCGTCGTCGCGGGGGCACCGGACCAACGGTGACCGAATGGCTGCTCCTGCTGGCGGCCGTGCTGTTGACCGCGCTCACCGGGTTCTTCGTCGCGGCAGAGTTCTCCCTCACCACCGTTGACCGCGGCAAGGCCGACGAGGCCGCGCAGGCAGGTGACGAGCGCGCCGCCGGCGTCGTCACGGCCCTGCGGGGGCTGTCCACCCAGCTGTCGGCGGCCCAGCTGGGCATCACGCTGACCACGCTGGTCGTCGGCTTCCTCGCCGAGCCCGCTCTGGGCGGGCTGCTGGAGCCGGTGCTCGAGGCGATCGGGCTCCCCGACAGCTCGACGACCCCGATCGCCATCGCGCTGGCGATCTTCCTGGCCACGTTCCTGCAGATGATCATCGGCGAGCTGGGGCCCAAGAACCTGGCGATCGCCCGGCCGCTGCCCACCGCCGCGCTCGTCGCCCCCGGCATGCGGCTGTTCACCACGGTGACCGGCCCGGTGGTGCGCACCCTGCAGCGCCTGGCCAACGCGATCGTGCGCCGGCTGGGCTTCGAGCCCCGCGAGGAGCTCGACGACACCCGCGACGCCCAGGGCCTGGCCGCCGTCGCCCGGCGCTCGGCCGAGGAGGGCGACCTCTCCCCCGTCGCCGCCCGGTTGCTCGCCCGCTCCCTCGGCCTCCGCGAGAAGTTCGCCACCGACGTGATGACGCCGCGGACCCGGCTGTGGACGCTGAGCTCGGCAGCGACCGCCGCCGACGTCATCGACGCCGCCATCCGCTCGGGCAACTCCCGATTCCCGGTCTACGGCGCCGACCTGGACGAGGTCACCGGCGTGGTGCACGTCAAGCACGCCGTCTCCGTCCCCGACGAGCAGCGACTCGAGCGCACCGCCGGCGAACTGGCCGAGCCGGTCCTCGCCGTCCCCTCGTCGCTGCGCCTGGACCCGCTGCTGGACCTGCTGCGCGAGCAGGGCCTGCAGCTGGCTCTGGTCGTCGACGAGTGGGGCGCGACCCACGGCATCGTGACGCTGGAGGACATCGTCGAGGAGCTGGTCGGCGAGATCGCCGACGAGACGGACCGGCCGCTGCGCCAACTGCGCCGGGACGACGACGACTGGGTGCTCTCCGGCCTGCTGCGCCCGGACGAGCTGCGCGAGCGCACCGGCGTCTCGGTGCCCGAGGGCCGGTACGAGACCGTCGCCGGGTTCGTCATCGAGCAGCTGGCCCACCTCCCGGAGCAGGGTGAGTCCGTGGAGGTCGACGGCTGGCGGCTCACCGTCGACGAGGTCGAGGGACGCCGAGTCTCCCGACTGCGGGCCACCCCCGTCCCGGCCGACGACGACGCGGACGCGGACGCAGACGCAGACGCAGACGCAGACGCAGACGACAGCTCCTCCCCGGCCGGCGCCACCGCCGTCCGCCCCGAACGAGAGGTGGCCCGGGCATGAGCGACGGTCTGGCCCTGCTGGTCCTGGTCGTCCTGCTCCTGGGGAACGCCTTCTTCGTCGCCGCCGAGTTCGCGCTCGTCTCCGCCCGGGCCGACCAGATCGAGCCGCGTGCGGAGGCGGGGTCGGTGCGCGCCCAGAAGACCCTGGTGGCGATGCGCAACGTCAGCCAGATGATGGCCGGGGCCCAGCTGGGGATCACGCTGTGCTCCCTGGGGCTCGGTGCGATCGGCGAGCCCGCGGTCGCGCACCTGATCGAGGTGCCGTTGGCGGCCGTCGGGGCGCCCGAGGCGCTGCTGCACCCGATCGCACTGGTGATCGCCCTGTCGGTGGTCACCGTGCTGCACATGGTCCTGGGCGAGATGGTGCCCAAGAACATCACCATCGCGGGTCCCGACCGGGCGGCGATCGCCCTCGGCCCGCCGCTGGCCCTGGTGGTGCGGGTGCTGAAGCCGTTCATCTGGTTCTTCAACACCGTCGCCAACGGGTTCGTGCGACTGTTCGGGGTCACCCCCACCGACGAGGTCGCGGCCAGCTTCGACCACGACGAGATCCAGTCGATGATCACCCAGTCGCGGCGCGAGGGGCTGCTGGGCAGCGAGGTCAGCGACCTGGCCGCCGGCGCGCTGACCTTCGAGCAGAACGACGTCAGCTCGGTGCTGCTGCCGCCGGACTCCCTGGTCACCGTGCCCCGCTCCGCCACCCCGCGACAGGTGGAGGGCATCGTGGCCGAGCACGGCTACAGCCGCTACCCGATGCGCGACGACGACGGCTCGCTGGTCAGCTACGTGCACGTCAAGGACGTGCTGGGCAGCGGCCCGACGTCCCGGGACCAGCCGGTGCCCGACCAGGCGGTGATCTCCTTCGTCGAGCTCACCCTGGACGAGCCATTGCCGGAGGTGCTGCGGGAGATGCGCCGGTCCGGCGCGCACCTGGGCCTGGTGCGCGACGGCGACCGGGTCCTCGGCCTGGTCGCCCTGGAGGACGTGCTCGAGCAGCTGATCGGCGACGTCCGGGACGCCGGTGTCGAGCGTCCCGCCGCCGGCCGCCCGCCCCTCGGCCGGGCGCCCGCCGCGGAGGCAGTGGTCGGCGCCGGCGGCAGATGACCCCGCCGGCGCCGACTCCTCCGGGTGGACCGGTCAGCGGCGCGGCGGGAGCACCATCCGGCGGACGTCGACCAGGGCCAGCGCGGCCAGCCCGAGGATCGGCAACAGGGTCACCTGCACCAGGCCGGCCCCGGACCAGTCGAAGGCGGAGACCAGCCGGGCGAAGAGCAGCCCGGAGACGGCTGCCGCCACGTAGTACGTGAACATGAACAGCCCCGCGCCCCGACCCACGTGCTCCGGGCGCACCGCGCGCTGCATGCCCGTCGTGCAGTTGGTGAAGAGCACGCCGCTGGCGAAGGCGCCCATCAGGAACGCCAGCACGTACTGCGCGGACGCGCCCTCGGCGAAGCGGTAGATCGCCAGACCGGTGAGCGAGGAGCCCACGAAGCCGACGGCGAGCAGCATCCGCTGGTCGTAGCGGTCGGCCAGCCAGCCGACCGGCAGCGCCATCATGGCGCCGAAACCGACCAGCGAGGCCGCCCACGCGGCCTGCGCGGGCGCCAGCCCGAGCTCCTCCCGCAGGAAGGTCGGGTAGAGGCCGAGGAAGCCGTAGAACACCAGGCCGGAGATCGCCGAGGCCAGGCCCATGCCCAGGGTGCCGCGGTTGTACGGGCTCGCCGGCACGTGCGTGTAGTCGGCCGTGTCGGCGGTGCCGCCCCGTCCGGCCAGCGCCTCGCTCATCGCCTTCGGCACGGTGACCAGCAGCACGACGGCCATGACCAGACCCGCGACACCGAAGACGATGAACGGCGCCCGCCAGCTGTCGACGGCGAGGGCGAGCTGCTGGCCGAGGATGGGTCCCAAGAACACGCCGAGGCCGAAGGCGACGCCGATGAACCCGGCGGCGACCGCCCGGCGGTGGAAGAAGTAGGCGCCGACGATGGCGTAGATGGCCGTGGCCTGGACGCCCTCCCCGACACCGGAGATCAGCCGGTAGACCGCCATGTCGCCGAAGCCCGTGGCCAGCGGGATGGCGAGCGTGCCGAGGGAGTAGACGACCACGCTGACGACCACGATGAGCTTGCGGGACAGCCGGTCCAGCAGGTAGCCCGCCGGGACACCGGTGAGCGCGATGCCGAGCGTGAAGCCCGTGGCCAGCAGACCGGTCTGGTCGAGGGAGAACCCGTACTCCTCGCGGATCTGCGGCAGCAGCGGGTAGAACACCTGCCGGTCCATCGCGTTGAGCATGTAGGAGAGGCAGAGCGCGGCGAAGCCGACCGCCACCGCCACCGTCGAGGCAGGGCCGCCCGTCCGGGTGGCCGCCGGGGCACCGGCGGCCGGTGGGAGGGTCGAGTGGGACATGAGGACTCCTGAGGTCGTCGACGGTGACGCGTCCGGCAGACGGACGTTCGTCCGCCAGCCGGTAGCGTGAGGCTCATCACCTGATCCGTCAAGCCCGGCCGGGCGCGCCACGACCGCCTCGCCGAAGCCCCTCGGAGAGGTCGCCACCGACAGGGGGAAGATGGCCCGGTGACTGCCGAGCCCACGGAGAACCCGCCCGCGCCCGCCCTCCCCGAGGAGGTCACCGCGCGTTGGCAGGCCCGGTTCCGTGCCCCCCGGGTCAGCCTGCCCGACTGGGCCGAGGACGCCCCGCAGCGCAGCCTGTACGCCTCCGACGTCAGCGGCGTCGTCGAGCAGTACGCCTGGGACCGGGACACCGACGCCCACCGGCAGGTCACCGACCGGGCCAACGGCACGCTGGCCGCCACGCTGACCCCTGACGGCGAGACGATCTGGTGGTTCGCCGACACCGACGGCGACGAGTTCGGCATCTGGATGACCCAGCCCTTCGCCGGCGGCCCGGACGCCGTGGCGCTGCCGGAGGTGGGGCCGGCCTACCCCGCCGGCCTCGAGCTGGGCCACACGGTCACCGCGGTGGGTCGCTCGACCGACGACGGCAGCGAGCTGTGGATCGCCCCCGCCGGCGGGACGCCCACGGTCTTCTACTCCTCGCCGGACACCGCCGGGGTGGACGCGCTCTCCCGCGACGACTCGCTGCTGGTCTTCTCGCACTCCGAGCACGGCGACCCGCGCTACCCCGCGCTGCGGGTGCTGCGCACCGCCGACCTCTCCCTCGTCGCCGACAGGTGGGACGGCGAGGGCCGGGGCCTGCACGCGCTGAGCTTCTCTCCCGCGCCCGGCGACCAGCGGCTGCTGGTGGGCCACGAGCGCCGCGGCCGCGAGGAGCTGCTGATCTGGGACGTCGCCGCCGGCACCGAGACCGAGCTGGTCCTCGACCTGCCCGGTGACGTGACCGCCGGCTGGTACCCGGACGGCTCGGCACTGCTGGTGGGGCACGACCACGCCGCCCGCAGCGAGCTGTACCGCTACGACCTGCGCTCGGGGACCCTGGAGCAGCTGGACACCCCGCGCGGCGTGGTCCGCGGCGCGACCGCCCGCCCCGACGGCACGGTGGAGCTGGCCTGGTCGTCGGCCGAGCTGCCCCCGGTCATCCGCCGGGCCGACGGCCCGGTCGTGCTGGCCGCGCCCGGTGAGGCCCCCCCGGCCGCCTACCCGGTCGAGGACCGCTGGGTGCCCGGCCCGGGGGGCGACGTGCACGCGCTGCTGGTCCGGCCGGCCGGGGAGGGTCCGTTCGCGACCGCGTTCCTGGTGCACGGCGGCCCGGAGTCCCAGGACGACGATTCCTACCGCGCGCGCCGGGCGGCCTACGTGGACGCCGGCTACGCGGTCGTGCACGTGAACTACCGGGGCTCCACCGGCTACGGCAGCGAGTGGCGTGACGCGCTCACCGGGCGGCCGGGGCTCACCGAGCTGGAGGACGTCGGCGCCGTCTACGACGCCCTGGTCGCCGAGGGCGTGGTCGACCCGGCTCGCACGATCCTCTCGGGCGGTTCGTGGGGCGGCTTCCTCACCCTGCTCGGCCTGGGCACTCAGCCCGAGCGCTGGTCGGCCGGGATCGCCGAGGTGCCGGTGGCGGACTACCTGGCCGCGTACGAGGACGAGATGGAGGGGCTGCGCGCCTACGACCGCGCGCTGTTCGGCGGCTCACCGGAGGAGGTGCGCGACGTGTACGTGCGCTCCTCGCCGATCACCTACGTCGACGCGGTCGCCGCCCCGGTCCTCGTGGTCGCCGGTGCCAACGACCCCCGCTGCCCCATCCGCCAGATCGACAACTACCTGGCCGCACTGACCGAGCAGGGCAAGGCCCACGAGGTCTACCGCTTCGACGCCGGCCACGGCTCCCTGGTCATCGAGGAGACCATCCGCCAGGTCGAGGCCGCCCTCAGCTTCGCCCTGAGGCACGTCAAGCCTTAGCAGCAGGGGGACGGACCCGCGGGCCAGGACGCGGACGCGACCACCCACGGGGGCACGCGAACGCGATCACCTCCAGGGGTGGACCGCGGCACCGCAGCGGAGCTGCTGGTGCTCGCCCGGCGCGGGGCCGGAGGCTCCCGCCGGGCGAGCACCGCGTGCCGCAGTCGCCGCTCGTCGCGGCGGCCGGAGGCTGCCCGACGAGCGGCGACCCAACGGCTCAACGCAGCCGGGGCACGGCTCCTGGCCGCGGTGTCACGCGGAGCGTGACGATGCAATGAGCTCCGCGATCTGCACGGTGTTGAGGGCCGCGCCCTTGCGCAGGTTGTCGTTGCTCACGAACAGCGCCAGGCCACGGTCGCCGTCCTGCCGGATCCGGCCGACGAAGCTCGGGTCCTTGCCGGCGGCCTGCAGCGGGGTCGGCACGTCGACCAGCTGCACGCCCCGTGCGGCCGACAGCAGCTCGATCGCCCGGGCGACGCTGAGCTCACGGGCGAACTCGACGTTCAGCGACAGCGAGTGCCCGGTGAACACCGGCACGCGCACGCAGGTGCCGGAGACCCGCAGGTCGGGGATGCCGAGGATCTTGCGGCTCTCGTTGCGGAGCTTCTGCTCCTCGTCGGTCTCGAAGCTGCCGTCGTCGACGACGGAGCCGGCCATCGGGAGCACGTTGAACGCGATCGGCGCGACGTAGACGGCGGGCGCCGGGTACGCCACGGCCGACCCGTCGTAGGCCAGCTCGTCGGCCTTCTCGACGACGGCGAGCGCCTGCCCGTGCAGCTCGCGGACGCCGGCGACGCCGGAGCCGGACACCGCCTGGTAGGTGCTGGCCACGATGCGGGTCAGCCCCGCCTCGTCGTGCAGCGGCTTGAGCACCGGCATCGCGGCCATCGTGGTGCAGTTCGGGTTGGCGATGATCCGACCCTCGGCGGCGAGCGCGATGTCCCCGGGGTTGACCTCGCTGCAGATCAGCGGGATTGCCGGGTCGCGGCGGAACGCCGAGCTGTTGTCGATGACGGTCACGCCGGCCGCTGCGAACCGGGGCGCCTGCGCGCGCGAGGTCGTCGCGCCGGCGGAGAACAGCGCGACGTCCAGCCCGGTCGGGTCGGCGGTGGCGGCGTCCTCGACGACGACCTCGCCGTCGCCCCAGGGCAGCGTGCTGCCGGCCGAGCGGGCGGAGGCGAAGAACCGGATGGAGGCCAGCGGGAAGTCCCGTTCGGCCAGGATGGAGCGCATCGCCACGCCGACCTGACCGGTCGCGCCGACGATGCCCAGGTGCAGCGGGCGGCTCATCGTCCGGTACCTCCGTAGACCACTGCCTCGCCCTGCTCGGAGCCGAGGTCGAACGCGTCGTGCACCGCGCGGACGGCGAGGTCGACGTCGGTGTCCCGGCAGACGACGGAGATGCGGATCTCCGAGGTGCTGATCAGTTCGAGGTTGACCCCGGCGTCGGCGAGCGCGCCGAAGAACTTCGCCGAGACCCCCGGGTGCGAGCGCATGCCGGCGCCCACCAGGGAGACCTTGCCGATGTGCTGGTCGAAGCTGACGTCGGTGTAGCCGACCGTGTGCTTGACCCGCTCCAGGGCGGCGATGGCGGTGGGGCCGTCGCTGACCGGCAGCGTGAAGGAGATGTCGGTCAGCTTCGCCTCTGTGGAGACGTTCTGCACGATCATGTCGATGTTGACCTCGGCGTCGGCGAGCACGCGGAAGATCTGCGCTGCCTCACCCGGGCGGTCCGGCACCCCGGAGACGGTGATCTTGCCCTCGCTCCGGTCGTGCGCGACGCCGGTGATGATCGCCTGTTCCACGGTGAGGTCCTCCATCGAGCCGGCCACGATCGTGCCGGGGAGCTGTGAGTAGGAGCTGCGGACGTGCACCGGGATGCCGTACCGGCGGGCGTACTCGACGCAGCGGAGCATGAGCACCTTCGCCCCGGAGGCGGCCAGCTCGAGCATCTCCTCGTAGGTGATGGTCTCCAGCCGCTTGGCGTTCGGCACGATCCGCGGGTCGGCGGTGAAGACGCCGTCCACGTCGGTGTAGATCTCGCAGACGTCGGCCCGCAGCGCGGCCGCGACGGCGACTGCGGTGGTGTCCGAGCCGCCCCGCCCGAGGGTGGTGACGTCCTTGGTGTCCTGGCTGACGCCCTGGAAGCCGGCGACGATGACGATCGAGCCGTCGTCCAGCGCATCCCGAAGCCGGCCCGGCGTGACGTCGATGATCCGCGCCTTGCCGTGGCTGGAGGTGGTGATCACCCCGGCCTGCGAACCGGTGAACGACCGCGCCTCGTACCCGTGGGTCGAGATCGCGATGGCCAGCAGCGCCATCGAGATCCGCTCACCGGCGGTCAGCAGCATGTCCAGCTCGCGACCCGGCGGGTTGGCGGTGATCTGGCTCGCCTGGTCCAGCAGTTCGTCGGTCGTGTCGCCCATGGCGGACACGACGACGACCACGTCGTCGCCGTTCTTCTTCGCCTCGACGATGCGCTCGGCCACACGCTTGACGCGCTCGGCATTCGCGACGGAGGAACCGCCGTACTTCTGTACCACCAAGGCCACGGGCCCAGGCTACCGGCGTGGCGTGGTCGGCCCGACGTCCGCACGGCGCGTCGCCCTGGTCTCGGCCCCGCGCCCGCAAGCTCTGCGCAGAGTCCGACCGTCCACCGCAAGACCGTGCCCCCCTGCGCGTCACCGCCGCAGGTCCTCCGCGAACCGCCCCCGCAGTGTGGCTGCCCCCCGGGCGAGTTGTGCTCTGGTGCAGCAGTGCAGCCAGAGCACAACTGCTGGCGACCTGCCTCTCCCCGCCCACACGGTGGGCGGCGTCCACAGCTCTCGTCCGGGGTCCGATCACCGGGCGGGTGAGCCGACACGCTCGGCAGGTGTCAGCGGCCCAGCCCGAGAACGAGCCCCAGCCCCAGCCCAGGACCCAGCCCGAGACCGAGACCGAGACCGAGACCGAGACAGCGCCGGTGGGTGTGAGGGTCGATGTGGCGGGGATGCTGCGGCGGGTGCGGCGGCTGGCCGACATGTCGCAGCGCGAGCTGGCCGAGGCCAGCGGCGTCTCTCGGGACCGCCTGAGCCGCGCCGAGGCCGGCCGCGGTGACCTGCGCGTGGGCGAGTTCGCCGGCATCGTGTCGCTGGCCCGGCTGCGCCTGGTCCTGCTGGACGCCCAGGGGCAGGAGGTCGCACCGATGTCCGCGGCCGCCGTCCGGGACCGGGCCGGACGGCGGTTCCCCGCGCACCTGGACACCCGGCACGGCGACGAAGACTGGTGGTCCGGCCCGCACCGGCACACCCGGAGCCAGCCGGAGGTCACCTTCGACCGGGACTGCCACAGCCGGGACTCCTGGCGCTGGCAACTGGGCACCCCGGACGACCACCAGGTGCACGGCCCCGGCGACTCCCTGGCGGAGCGGGCCGCTGCACGGGGGTGGGCGGCGCTCCTGCGCCGGCGGGAGCGGCGGGAGGCCGCGTGGCGAGCGTGGCTCGGGTCCGGCGATCCGGGCGGCCCCGACTGGGGCACCGGCTGCACCTGCCCGCCCGGGTGCGAGTACGTCGAGGAGTCCAACGAGGACCTCGGGCACGCATCGGCCTGCGCCTGCGGCTGCGACGTGGCGTGACCCGCTGCTACCGTTGCCCCGTGCGCGGCAGCCTCCTTCTTATCAGCCGCGGCGAGGCCCTCTCTTAGGTCGGCTCCCTCGCCGCGGTGATCGCGCGTCCCCGGGCGCCAGCTGACCGCATCCCGGAGCTGTCCGCAGCCCGCCAGAGGAGCCCCCCGTGAACGAGAACCACCCGCACGCCCGCAACCCCCAGCGCCCCTCGCCGATGCCGATCGGCAAGTACGCGCCCTTCGCCCCCGTCCCGCTGCCCGACCGCACGTGGCCGGAGACGACCACGACGGCCGCCCCCCGCTGGTGCGCCGTCGACCTGCGCGACGGGAACCAGGCGCTGATCGACCCGATGACCCCCGAGCGCAAGCGGCGGATGTTCGAGCTGCTGGTGCGGATGGGCTACAAGGAGATCGAGGTCGGCTTCCCGGCGGCCAGCCAGACCGACTTCGACTTCATCCGCGAGCTGGTCGAGGACGACCTGGTCCCCGACGACGTGACCGTCCAGGTGCTCACCCAGGCACGGGACGAGCTGATCGAGCGGACCTTCGAGTCGCTGCGCGGTGCCAAGCAGGCGATCGTGCACCTCTACAACTCGACCTCCACGCTGCAGCGCCGGGTCGTGTTCGGCCAGGACCGCGCCGGCATCACCGAGATCGCCGTCCACGGCGCACAGCTGGTGCGCAAGCTGGCCGAGCAGGCCGGGGACACCGAGATCCGCTTCCAGTACTCCCCCGAGTCGTTCACCGGCACCGAGCTGGACTTCGCCGTCGATGTCTGCAACGCCGTCACCGACGTGTGGGAGCCGACCCCCGACCGGCCGACCATCCTCAACCTGCCGGCGACCGTGGAGATGGCCGAGCCGACGGTCTACGCCGACCAGATCGAGTGGATGCACCGCAACCTGGGCCGCCGAGACTCCGTCGTGCTGAGCCTGCACCCGCACAACGACCGGGGCACCGCCGTGGCCGCCGCCGAGCTGGGCCACCGCGCCGGGGCAGACCGGATCGAGGGCTGCCTGTTCGGCAACGGCGAGCGGACCGGCAACGTCGACCTGGTGACCCTGGGCCTGAACCTGTTCAGCCAGGGCATCGACCCGCAGATCGACTTCTCCGACATCGACGAGATCCGGCGCACCGTCGAGTTCTGCAACCAGCTGGGTGTGCACGAGCGACACCCCTACGGCGGCGATCTGGTCTACACCGCGTTCTCCGGGTCGCACCAGGACGCGATCAACAAGGGCTTCGCGGTGATGAAGGCCGACGCCGAGGCGGCCGGCACGAGCGTCGACGAGATCCCGTGGGCGGTCCCCTACCTGCCGATCGACCCCAAGGACGTCGGTCGCAGCTACGAGGCCGTGATCCGGGTGAACAGCCAGTCCGGCAAGGGCGGCGTCGCCTACATCATGAAGACCGAGAACCACCTCGACCTGCCGCGCCGGCTGCAGATCGAGTTCAGCGCCGTCGTCCAGCGGCACACCGAGGACGAGGGCGGCGAGGTGACCGCCGAGCAGATGTGGACGGCCTTCTCCAACGAGTACCTGCCCGACGCCGACGCCCCCTGGGGCCGGTTCGCCCTGAGCGGGCACGAGCACACCGCGTCCGGCGCCGGCCCCGACGAGCTCACCGCACAGCTCGTCGACGCCGGCGTGCCGCACACGGTCCGCGGCCGCGGCAACGGCCCGATCGCGGCGTTCGTCGACGCGCTGTCCAGCGTGGGCGTCGACGTCCGCGTGCTCGACTACGCCGAGCACGCGCTCTCCTCCGGCGGCGACGCCCGGGCCGCCGCCTACGTCGAGTGCGCCGTCGGCGAGCGGGTGCTGTGGGGCGTCGGGATCGACGCCAACATCGTCACCGCGTCACTGCGGGCGGTCGTCTCCGCGGTGAACCGGGCTCAGCGGTAGGACCCGAGCCGTCCGGGTGCCGGGGACACCGCACCCGGACGGCTCAGCGACGAGGTCCCGGCGCCTGCTCGTCCACCGCCCGGTCGCTGGCTTCGTCCACGGCCTGGTCGTCCAGCCCGTCGCCGTCGCCGACCTGCGTCTCCGGCCCCTGGTCGGCCGGCGCGTCCGCCGGCTCGTCGCCACGCCGGCCGCGCTCCCCCGCCTGGACCTCCTCGCCGCGAGGGGCCACCCCGAGCTCGTCGACGAAGAGGTGCTCTGCGGCGACGTGCCGGCGCCGGTAGGCGATCCGGCTGACCATGTGGGCGTTGACCGGCGCGGTGATCATCTGGAACACCGCGACGAGCAGCAGCATCCAGGTGACCGACCAGCCGGTGAGCCGGATCGCAGCTCCGACCATGATCAGCAGGACGCCCATGACCTGCGGCTTGGTGCCGGCGTGCATCCGGGACAGCACATCGGGGAAGCGCAGCAGGCCGACCCCGGCGGTCAGGCAGAGGAACGCGCCCACGAGCAGGCAGGCTGCGGCGATCCAGTCGGACACCGAGTCGAAGTCGTTCACGATCTCCGCCCACCCTCACGTCGCTCGATCTGCTCAGCCGCGGGCGAGCCGCCCAGTTCGTCGTCGTCCGCCCCCGTGCGCAGCAGCATGCCGCCGACGTAGCGCACGACGGAGATGGCGCCCACGAAGACCAGCAGGGCGACGACCACGAGCACCGGGACGACCGTGGGGTCCCGCTGCAGGGCCGCGTGCACCGCGAGGCCGACCGCCACGATGACCAGGATGGAGTCCGTGGCCACCACCCGGTCCAGCAGCGAGGGACCCAGCGCCAGGCGCACCATCGCCAGGACGGCGCCGAGCCCCAGCATCCCGTAGATCAGCACCGCCACCACGGTCATCGGGCGGTCTCCGCGACGGCGGGGGCGGCGGGCCCCTGGGGTGGGTCCTGGTCCAGCCGGGCGATGTCCTCGGCGGACCCGAAGGCGCGCACCACCCGTCGCTCGGTCGCCAGCACCTCTGCGCGCTGGCGTTCGACGTCGTCCTCGCCGCCGACGTCCAGCACGTGGACGCCCAGGGTCATCCGCCGCCGGTCCAGGTCCAGCACCATGGAGCCGGGCACCAGCGTCAGGGTCTGGGAGATGACGCTGAGCAGCAGGTCGGAGTCCGTGCGCAGCTGCACCAGCAGGACCGCGCTCTGCCGGATGCCGCTGGGGCGCAGCGTCTGCCAGGCGACCTGGGCGCTGGAGACGCTGAGGTTCACCAGGAAGTGACCGAGGAAGTACAGCGCCGGGACCAGGTGCAGCCGGGCGCCACCGGTGACGGGAGGCAGCGGGAGGAGGACGGTCACCGTCAGGGCGACCAGCACCCCGGTGATGAGGTTCGCCCAGGACCAGGTGCCCCAGAGCAGGTTCCAGATCAGCACCAGCCAGACGAGCAGTGGCGCCCGGAGCCGCAGCCGGCGGATCGGGGAGTCGACGGTCATCCGTTCCCCTCCTCGCCGTAGACGGCCTCGATGTAGGGCGTCCGCTCCCGCAGGTCACCGGCGGCCCGCTCGGTCATCCCGTACAGCGGCCCGGCGATCACCGTGAGGCCGACGGTCAGCAGCACCATCGTGGTGGTGGCCGCCACCATCACCGCCGGCAGCGGGCGCGTCGACGGCCGGGAGTCCTTCGCTCGACCACTGGGCTGCCCCTCTCCCCCGACCGGATCAGCCGTCGCCACCGCGACGTGCCGCTGCCAGGCGCCACGGCGTCCGGTCCGGCGGGCGGTGGTGGTGGAGGTCGCCCCACCGGCCAGCGACTCGGGCACGGGCAGGGGCTCGTCGGCCGGCTCGTCGCCGCCGGGGGGGGCGTCCTCGGCGTCGTCCGGTCCGGCGTCATGAGCTGCGGCGGCGGCCGTGTCCGCCGAGGCAGCCTGCGCCGGCGGCCGCCAGAACGACCGGGTCCAGACCCGCGACATGGCCACCAGGGTGAGGAGGCTGGTCACGACCGCGCCGCCGATCAGCACGTACACCTGCCAGCCGCCGACGGCGACCCCGGCGTCCAGCAGTCCCACCTTGCCGATGAAGCCGGAGAACGGCGGGATGCCGGCCAGGTTCATCGCCGGCACGAAGAAGAGCACGGCCAGCAAGGGGGACGCCGTGGCGAGCCCGCCGAGGCGGGCCGTCGACGTGGTCCCGCCCCGCCGCTCGATGAGCCCGGCGACCAGGAAGAGGGTCGTCTGGATGGCGATGTGGTGGACGACGTAGAAGATGGCACCGGCCAGGCCGGCCGTGGTCGCCAGCGCGATCCCGAAGACCATGTAGCCGATGTGGCTGACCAGCGTGAAGGACAGGATCCGCCGGATGTCGCTCTGCGCCACCGCGCCGAGGATGCCGACCAGCATGGTGGCCAGAGCGGCCCACATCAGCACGTCGTCGAGCGCACCACCGGGGAACAGCAGGGTCTGGGTGCGGATGATCGCGTAGACGCCGACCTTGGTCAGCAGCCCGGCGAACACGGCGGTGACCGGGGCCGGCGCGGTCGGGTAGCTGTCGGGCAGCCAGGCCGACAGCGGGAAGACCGCCGCCTTGATGCCGAAGGCGATCAGCAGCAGCGATTGCAGCATCAGCTGGGTGCCGGCGGGCAGCTCGCCGAGCCGGATGGCCAGCTGGGCCAGGTTGACCGTGCCCGTCGCGGCGTAGACCAGCGCGATCGAGGCGAGGAACAGCAAGGAGCTGAGCAGGCTCACCACGACGTAGGTGATGCCGGCCCGGATCCGCGGGGCGGAGCCGCCCAGGGTGAGGAGGACGTAGCTGGAGGTCAGCAGCACCTCGAAGCCCACGTAGAGGTTGAACAGGTCCCCGGCCAGGAAGGCGTAGCTCACACCGGCCATCAGGACCAGGAACGTCGGGTGGAAGATCGACAGCGGCGTCTCCTCGTCGCCGTCGGCCGTGCCCTGGCCCACGGCGAAGACGAGCACGCCGAGCCCCACCGTGCTGGCCACCACCAGCATCAGCGCCGAGAGCCGGTCGACCACCAGCATGATCGCCACCGGGACCGGCCAGTCGCCCACGGCGACCGCAGCCGCCCCCTCAGCGTCGGCGATGAGCAGCAGGGCGACCGACACGCCCACCACCGCGGCCAGCACCACGGTGCTGACCGCGCGCTGGATCCGCGGGTGCCGGCCGACCAGCAGTGCGGCGGCGGCCCCGAGCAGGGGCAGCAGCACCGGCAACGGCGCGAGGTCGCCGATCACTGCTCGCCCCGCCGGGTCGGTGGGAGCGCGATGTCGTCGGAGGCGAACTCGCCGTACCGGCGCGCCAGCTGGTCCTCCACGTCGACGTCGGAGTGCAGGGTGTTCCCCTTCCCGGCCGGACGGTCCTCCGGGGGGAGCTGGTCGGGGTCCATGTCATCGGCGTCCATCCCCTGCCGCGCCGCGACCCGCCGGTCCTCCTCGTCGATCTCGACGACCTCCTGCCGGACCAGCCGCCAGGACCGGTGCACCATCGCCAGCAGGAACGCGGTGACGCCGAAGGTGATGACGATGGCGGTGAGCACGAGGGCCTGCGGCAGCGGATCGCTCATCTCCGCGGGCTCGGCGTACCCGAACAGCGGGGCCAGCCCGGCCGGGCCGCTCGCGGACAGCAGCAACAGGTTCGTCGCGTTGCCGAGCAGGATGAAGCCCAGGATCACCCGGGTGAGGCTGCGGTCCAGCAGCAGGTAGACACCCGCCGCGTAGAGGCCGCCGATCACGACCGGCAGCACGATGGTCGGGGTCATCGGGCGATCACCTCCTCAGGCTCGGCCGTGATCGGGTCCTCCTCGTCCTCCTGGCGGTCCTGCTCGGCGCCCAGGCTGCGCAGCACGTCCAGGACCAGGCCGACGACGATGAGGTAGACGCCGATGTCGAAGAACAGCGCGGTGGGCAGGCTCACGCTGCCGAGCACCGCCACCTCGGCCGAGAAGTAGGCGGACTCGAGCACCGCACCACCCAGCAGCAGGCTGGCCAGCCCGGTGCCGCCGGCCAGCAGCAGACCGCTGCCGAGCAGCACGCCCGGCGACACCCGGGCAGCCTCGCCCAGCTCGTAGCGGCCACCGGCCAGGTACCGGAGCACCAGGGCCAGCCCGGCCACCAGTCCCCCGGCGAACCCGCCGCCGGGCTGGTTGTGCCCGGAGAACAGCAGGAACAGCGAGAACACGACGATCGGGTGGAACAGGAACCGGGTGGCCACCTCGAGCACCACCGAACGCCGCTGGGGCGCCAGCGTCGAGCTCGCCGGGAGCCACCGGCTCTTGGGCGCCCGCCGGGCCGTGCCCGGGTCGTCCCCGGCGGTGTCCTCCTCGTCCGGCCGGTCCACCCCACCGGTGCGGCTGCGGAGGAAGACCAGGCTGGCCACACCGGTGGCCGCCACGACCAGCACGGAGAGCTCACCGAGGGTGTCCCAGGCCCGGATGTCGACCAGGATGACGTTGACGACGTTCTCCCCGTGCCCCTCCTCCAGCGCGAGCTCGGGGATGTCGGTGGAGACCGGGGTCGCCGTGCGCGCGCCGAGCGCCGCGGCGCCGACACCGGCCATGAGCAGACCGATGCAGAAGGCCAGCACCGCCCGGCCGGTGCGCTCGGCGGGGCGGTGCCGCTCGCTGATGTCCGCGGGGAGCTTGCGGAGCACCAGCACGAAGACCACCAGGCTCAGCGTCTCGACCAGGAACTGGGTCAGCGCGAGGTCCGGGGCGCCGTGCAGCACGAAGAGCAGGGCCAGGCCGTAGCCGGTCACGCCGACCACGAGCACCGCGGACAGCCGCTGCTGGAGCGGGATCGCCACGACTGCGGCGATGACCACCACCGCACCGACCAGCGCCTGCAGGGGCGTGTCCCAGGCCCGCCACTCCTGCGGCCAGGGCGCCTGGAAGAGCAGCACCGACCCGGGAAGCGCCACGACGACGACGAGGATGGTGCCCAGGTAGGCCGGCAGCGACCCGCGCTGCGTCGTCCCGGTGACCAGGACGGCGATCCGGTCCAGTGCCTGCAGGACGTTCCAGTAGCCCTCGTCGGCCGAGGCGCCCACGGCGAGCCGGTTCTGCAGCCGCCGGAACGGCGTCCGGAGGGCGAACAGCGCCGCGCCACCGAGCAGGGTCACCGCGGACAGCGCCAGCGCCGGCTGGAGGCCGTGCCAGAGCGCCAGGTGCTCGGCTTCCGGGGCGATCAGGGTGAGGGTCTCGGCGTAGGCGGCCACCAGGTGGTCCAGCACCGGGCTGGCCGGGCCGGCCACCAGGCCGGCGAGCGCCAGGACGGCGGGCGCGGCGAGGAACAGCGGTCCGGGGTGGTGCTCCAGCTCTGCCGGCGCGGTCTCCGGCAGGCCCGGCTTGCGCGCGAAGGCCCCCCACAGGTACCGGGCGCAGTACGCGGCGGTGAACACCGACCCCAGCACCAGCCCGACCAGGACGACGACGGCGCTGACCCGGTCGGGCAGCCCGCCCTCCCACAGGGCGGTGAACGCCGCCTCCTTGCCCACGAAGCCCAGGAACGGGGGCAGCCCGACCAGGCTCGCGGCCGCCAGCGTGGCGATGCCGGCCAGGACGGGCATCCGCCGTCCGAGGCCGGAGAGCAACCGCAGGTCCCGCACCCCGGTCGCGTGGTCGATCACCCCGACGGAGAGGAACAGCGTCGACTTGCTCAGCGCGTGCGCGATGGTCATCGCCAGGCCGGCCGCGGCCAACTCCTGGCTGCCGGCGCCGACCAGGGTGATCAGGAAGCCCAGCTGGCTGACCGTGCTGAAGGCCAGCAGGAGCTTCAGGTCGTTCTGCCGCAGTGAGCGCCAGCCACCGATCAGCATGGTGGCGACGCCGAGCCCCAGCACGACCGGCCGCCAGCCGGGGACGTCGGCCAGGCCGGGGGCGAGCCGCGCGACCAGGTAGATGCCGGCCTTCACCATCGCCGCGGCGTGCAGGTAGGCGCTGACCGGGGTCGGCGCCTCCATCGCGGCCGGCAGCCAGAAGTGGAAGGGCACCATCGCCGACTTGGTGACCGCACCGGCCAGGACGAGCATCGTGCCGGCCACCATCACCGCGCCGCTGCCCGGGGCGGTGACGATCTCCGACAGCAGGCGGCTGCCGCTGGCCGAGGAGATCATCAGCAGCCCGACGAGCATCGCCAGGCCGCCGGCGGTGGTGAGCAGCAGCGCCTGGCTGGCCGCTCGACGTCCGGCCAGCTTGGCTCCCGAGCCGCCGATGAGCAGGAACGAGAAGACGGTGGTGAGCTCCCAGAAGACGTAGAGCAGCAGCACGTCGTCGGCCAGCACCAGGCCGAGCATGGAACCGGCGAAGGCGGTCATCACGCCGGCGAACCGGCCGACGCCCTCCTCGTCGGGCTCGAAGTAGCGCGCGCAGTAGACCAGCACCAGCGCGCCGACCCCGGTGACCAGGGCGGCGAAGGTCAGCGCCAGCGCGTCCAGCCGCAGGGCGAACTGCAGGTCCAGCGCCGGGATCCAGGTGAACGTCTCCCGGACGTCTCCCCCACCGACGACGGTGCCCAGCTGGGTCAGCGCCCACCCGAACGCGGCGGCCGGGACCAGGGCGAGGGCCAGGAACGCCTGTCGTCCCCACCACCGCACGAGCAGCGGAGCTCCGACCGCGGCGAGGAGGTGGAGCAGGAGCAGCAGGCCCAACGGGTCCCTTCCGGTCGGTTCTCAGGCAGGCGGGCAGCGAGCACGCCGGTCGATCAGCGCGTTCGAGCGTTGTGCCCCATCCTCCTGGGCGCCGCCGGTCGCGGCGAGTCGAACGGCCACCTCCGGGGCCCGCCGTGAGCTGTCTCATGGCGGGGCCCCGGAGGTGGTGCCCGGTCAGGCGTCGGCGACCTCCGCCGCGGCCAGCCAGTCGGTCTCGACCTGTTCCTTCTCCGCCTGCAGCGCCTTGAGCTGGGCGTCGAGCTCGGCCGCCCGGCCGTAGTCGGTGGCCGCTGCGGCGAGCTGCTGGTGCAGCTTCTTCTCGTCGGCGTCCAGCTTGAGCATCCGGCGCTCCAGCCGGGAGGCCTCCTTGCGGGCAGCCCGGGAGTCCGCCGCGCTGTGCGCCGGCGCCGAGGAGCTGCCCACCGGGGCCGCGGCGCCGGACCCGGGCAGCGCGGCCTCTCCCGCGGCACGGCGCCGGAGGTACTCCTCCACCCCGCCGGGCAGCGCAGCCAGCGAGCCGTCGCCCATCAGCGCGACCACCGAGTCGCAGACCCGGTCGACGAAGTACCGGTCGTGGCTGACCACCAGCACGGTGCCGGGGAAGCTGTCGAGCAGGTCCTCCAGCGCGGTGAGCGTGTCGATGTCCAGGTCGTTGGTCGGCTCGTCGAGCAGCAGCACGTTGGGCTCGGCCATCAGCAGCCGCAGCAGCTGCAGCCGGCGCCGCTCGCCGCCGGAGAGGTCGCCCACCGGCGTCCACTGCCGGTTGGCGGCGAACCCGAACCGCTCGGCCAACGTGGACGCGGAGATCTCCTGGTTGCCGATCTTGGCGATCCGGGCGACGTCCTGCACCGCCTCCAGCACCCGCTGCCGAGGGTCGAGCTCGGTGACGTGCTGGGACAGGTACGCCGCCGACACCGTCTGGCCGACGACGACGCGCCCGGCGTCGGGGTGAGCCTCGCCGACGAGCAGCTTGAGCAGCGAGGTCTTGCCCGCGCCGTTGACGCCGACGACGCCGATCCGGTCGCCCGGACCGACGTGCCAGGTCAGGTCGCGGAAGAGCGTGCGCTCCCGCGGCCCGCCCGGGTCGGCCGGACCCGCCGGGTCCTCGGCGTCATCACCGCGGCCGCGCACCGTGTAGGTGACGTCCTCGACGTCGTAGACCGTCTTGCCCAGCCGCCGGGCGGCGAAGCCGGCCAGCGCCATGGTGTCGCGGGCGGGCGGCTCGTCGGCGATCAGCGCCTGGGCCGCCTCGATCCGGAACTTCGGCTTGCTGGTGCGGGCCGGCGGGCCCCGGCGCAGCCAGGCGAGCTCCTTGCGCACCAGGTTGAGCCGCCGCTCCTCGGTCACGTTGGCGATCCGGGACCGCTCGGCGCGGGCCAGCGTGTAGGCCGAGTAACCGCCCTCGTAGGCGTGCACGTCCCCGTCGGCGACCTCCCACGTGGTGGTCGAGACCTCGTCGAGGAACCAGCGGTCGTGGGTGACGACGATCAGGCCGCCGGTACGGGCCTTCACGTACTCGGCCAGCCAGGCCACGCCCTCGACGTCGAGGTGGTTGGTCGGCTCGTCGAGCACCAGCAGGTCCAGCGGGCGGATCAGCTGGGCGGCCAGCGCGACCCGGCGGCGCTCCCCGCCGGACATCGGGGCGACCGGGGAGTCCAGCCCGATCCGGTCCAGCTCCAGGCCGGTGAGCACCGAGCGGACGGCCGCGTCACCGGCCCACTCGTGCTCGGCGGCGAACCGGGACGGGGGCAGCACGACGTCGCGCACCGTCGTCCCGGGCGGCAGCGTGCCGGTCTGGTCGAGGACGCCCATCGCCAGGTCGCTGCGGCGGGTGACCCGGCCGGAGTCGGGCTCCTGGGTGCCGGTGAGGACGCCCAGCAGGGTCGACTTGCCCCCGCCGTTGCGGCCGACCACGCCGATCCGCTCACCGGCGGCGACCCCGAGGGAGACGTCGTCGAGGATGACCGTCGTGCCGTGTGCCTTGTGCACCCGTTCGAGGTTGACCAGGTTCAGGGGTGCGCTCATCACCACCCAGCATCCCAGGTCCGCCGGGCCGGCTCCCGCCAGCCCGCGGCGGCCGGGTCGTCAGCGCCGCCAGAACAGGTGGTGGGTCACCCCGCTCGGGCTGGGGACGACCTCGTGGTGGAACCGGTCGACCAGCTCGTCGGGCGACGTCCACAGCCGCGACCCGGCGCCGAGCTCGACCGGTGCCACGGCCACGTGCACGGTGTCGACCAGGTCGGCGTCCAGGAACTGCCGGATGGTGGTGGCTCCCCCGCCGAGCCGGACGTCGCGACCGTCGGCCGCCTGCTTCGCCTGCTCGAGGACCGCGGCCGGTTCGCCGCTGACGAAGTGGAACGTCGTGTCCGACAGCGAGAACGAGGGCCGCTCGTGGTGGGTCAGCACGAACACCGGCGTGTGGAACGGTGGCTCGTCCCCCCACCAGCCCTGCCAGTCGTGGTCCTGCCACGGTCCGCGCTGGGGCCCGAACTTGTTCCGGCCCATGATCTCGGCACCGATGTTGCGCCCGAACTCACGCATGAAGTGGTCGTCCAGGCCACGCGTGCCGCCGGGCTCGGTGCGGTTGGGCCAGCTGGCGGTGGCGAAGGCCCAGGCGCCCAGCACCGCCGGGTCGGCGTGGCCGAACGGCCGCTCCAGGCTCTGGTGCTCCCCCGCACCGAACCCGTCGCTGGAGAGCATGACGTTGTGGACCCTGAGCAGCTGCTGCACGGGAGCCTCCTCTGACGTGGTCGCTGTCAGCCCAGACCCCCGCGGACCGGAGAAGTCATCGCCGTCCGCTCAGGCGAGCCGGGTGACCTCCACGGTCACGCTGGAGCCCTCGCTCCGGGGGCCGGAGAAGATGCCCTTGAGCGGCGGGACGTCGGAGTAGTCGCGCCCCCGGGCCAGGGTGACGTGCCGGGGTCCGATCGCCACCGAGTTCGTCGGGTCGTAGCCGGACCACCCGCCGTCCCACCACTCCACCCAGGCGTGGCTCTCCCCGGTGACCGACTGCCCGATCACCGCCGCGGGCTGGGGGTGCAGGTAGCCGGAGACGTACCGGGCCGGCAGGCCCAGGGCGCGGAGCAGGCCCACGGAGACGTGCGAGATGTCCTGGCAGACGCCCTTGCGGTGGGTCCACGCCTGCATCGCGTTGGTCTTCACGTTGGTCGAGCCGGTCAGGTACTCCATGTGCTGGTGCACGAAGTCGCAGACGAGGTGTGCGGCCTCGCGGGGCCCGGCGTCCCCGACGACGGCCCGCACCTCGGCGACCACCGGGTCGTCCATCGCGGTCAGCGCGGTGGCGCGCAACATCTCCCCGTACCGGTCGCGCAGGTCTGCGGTGGCGAGGTCGGCCCAGCCCACCGCTTCCGGGACGTGCGGCTCCGGCCCGGCCTCGACCTCCGAGGTGGCCTGCACGACGAGCTCGGTGTGCGGGCCGTGGGTGTCGAAGGCGGTGACCGTCGCCCCCCAGTAGTCGCGGTAGGCGTGCACCGTGGCCAGCGGCTCGATCTCCACGCGGGAGCGGAGCGTGGTCTGCCGGCTGCTGTTCTCCGGGGTCATCCGCGCCTCGTTGTAGGAGGAGCGGACCGGCCCGCCGTAGCGGAACGCGCTGCGGTGCACGACCTGCAACCGCCAGCGGTCCCCCGGGACCCGCGCCGGGCCGGACTCGACCTGCGACTGCGACTGGCTCTGGCGCTGCGGCACCGCGCTCACCCCACGCCTTCCGGCACCCAGACCTGCGGCGCCTGCTCGGTGAAGAACCGGTTGGTGACCGCCTCGCTGGCCGCCGAGCAGGTGCGCTGGAGCTCGTCGAGCCGGGCCGGCAGCCGCGCCAGGATCTCGTCGGTCTGCATGAACTCCAGCATGGTCCGGGCGCGGCCGACGATCCGGTGGGCCTCGCCGGCGACGCCGATCCGGTGGCCCTCGCGCACGTTCACCCGCTCCAGCTCGGCCAGGCACCCCTCCGCGCGCTCCAGCGAGGCGAACACCGAGCGCGGGAAGAGGCGGTCCAGCAGCAGGAACTCCGCCGCACGGCTGGAGTTCACCGCTCCCCGGTAGGTGCGCAGGTAGGGCTCGTACGCGCCGGTCGAGCGCAGCACGAGGGTCCAGGACGGCGCGGCGTCGCCGGCGAGCACCCGGGTGGACAGCATCCGGGCGGTCATGTCGACCCGCTCCAGCGACCGGCCCAGGACGAGGAACAGCCAGCCCTCGTCGCGGCTCATCGTGGCGTCGGCCAGGCCGAAGACCATCGCCGAGCGCTCCCGGACGAACCGGAACATCGAGTGCGGGCCGTACCGGCGGGCCATGGTCCGCTGCTGGGGCAGGGCGTTGTGGGTGACGTTGAGCGACTCCCAGATCTCCGCCGAGAGCACCTCACGAGCGCCGCGGGCGTTCTCCCGGGCGGCCGACAGCGCCCCGGTGATCGAGCTCGGGCTCGCCCGGTCGAAGGCCAGGGTGGCCAGCACCCGCTCGGTGTCGGCCTCCTCGGGCGGGCAGGGCACCCCCATCAGCGCCAGCAGGTTGGCGCAGGCCTTCTGCTCGTCGATCCACGGGTCCTCGACCAGCCGCTGGGTGTGCACGTCGAGGATCCGGGCGGTGTCGTCGGCGCGCTCGACGTAGCGGCCGATCCAGAACAGCGACTCCGCGATCCGACTCAGCACCACGCACCGTCCTTCGGCCCCGCCCAGAGGCTCGCCCCGAGCTTGCGAGGGGTGAGGGGGGCGGGGTCCTTCAATTGCTGCTGTTGCTGGGACTGGGCGAGGGCGTCCTCGTTGGGGGGCCCCGGGTCCTGGGCGGGTGGCTCGACGGGCAGGTCCTCGGTGGTGAACTCGATCCGGGTCACGTCGTGCTCGGGAGCAGGATCCACCGCCGGCCGCGGCGGGGTGATCACCCAGGTGTCCTTCGAGCCCCCGCCCTGGCTGGAGTTGACCACCAGCTCGCCCTCGGGCAGCGCCACCCGGGTCAGCCCGCCGGGCAGCACCCAGACGTCGGTGCCGTCGTTGACCGCGAACGGCCGGAGGTCGACGTGCCGCGGGGCGATCCGGCCGTTGATCAACGTCGGGGACGTCGAGAGGCCGATCGGCTTCTGCGCGATCCAGTCCCGCGGGCTGCTGCGGACCTTGACCGCGAGCTCCTGCAGCGTCTGCTCGTCGGCCCGAGACCCGATCACGATCCCCTTGCCACCGGAGCCGTCGACCGGCTTGAGCACCAGCTGGTCGAGGGAGGCGAGCACCCACTCGACGGTGTCCGGGTCGTCGAGCCGGTGGGTCTCGGCGTTGGCGAGCACCGGCTCCTCACCGAGGTAGTACCGGATGAGGTCGGGCACCCAGGTGTAGAGCAGCTTGTCGTCGGCGACCCCGTTGCCCACCGCGTTGGCGATCGTCACCCGGCCGGCGCGGGCGGCGTTGAGCACCCCGGCGCAGCCGATCACCGAGTCGGAGCGGAAGTGCACCGGGTCCAGGAACTCGTCGTCGATCCGGCGGTAGATGACGTCGACCCGCTGCTGGCCGTCCGTCGTCCGCATGCTGACCTGGCCGCCGGAGCAGACCAGGTCCCGGCCCTCGACCAGCTCGACGCCCATCTGCCGGGCGAGCAGCGCGTGCTCGAAGTAGGCGGAGTTGTAGACGCCGGGGGTCAGCAGCACCACCGTGGGGTCGGTGACCCCGGTCGGCGCCGACGCCTTGAGCGCGGTGAGCAGCCGGCCCGGGTACTCCGCGACCGGCTGCACCCGGTGGTCGCCGAACAGCTCCGGCAGCACCGAGGTCATGGCCGCCCGGTTGGTGATCACGTAGCTGACCCCCGAGGGCGACCGGAGGTTGTCCTCCAGGACCAGGAAGTCACCGGCCTCGTCGCGCACCAGGTCGATGCCGCTGACGTGCACCCGGACGCCGTTGGGTGGGACCAGCCCGTGCGCGGCCCGGTGGAAGTGAGCGCTGGTGGTGACCACGCTGCGCGGCACGATGCGGTCGGTGAAGACCTCGCCGGCGCCGTAGACGTCGGCCAGGAACGCCTCGAGGGCACGCACGCGCTGGGTGACCCCGCGCTCGATCACCGACCACTCCTGGTGGCCGATCACCCGCGGCACGATGTCCAACGGAAAGGGCTGCTCCTCCCCGGCGTGCGCGAAGGTCACCCCGGCGTCGCGGTAGGTCTGCGAGAGGACGTCGGCCCGTGCGGCCAGCTCCTCCCCCGACATCGGCTGCAGCGAGCTGAACAGGCCGGTGTAGGGGGCGCGGGGCTGTCCGGGAGCCGAGAACATCTCGTCCCACTGCTCCCCGAGCGGGTAGCCGTCGAAGAGGTCCGCCATGGGACGAACCTAGACAGGGCGTGTGTCCCACGCGTTTCGACGCCCGGAGGCGACGTGCTGGAACGGCCCCCTCGCAGGGACCCGCCGCGAGCCTGCGAGTGGTGGGGGGCGAGGGGGTCCTTCGACTTCCTCAGGCCGAGGCGCGCCGGACGAGCGAGGTCTGGCACACCCGGGACTCCGCCGCCTCGCCCACGCCCTCGATCTGGCGCAGCAGCAGCTCGATGAGCAGCGGGGTCATGTCGGTCAGCGGCTGCGCGATCGTGGTCAGCGGCGGGTCGCACCGGGCGGCGACGGCGGCGTCGTCGAAGCCGACCACGGCGACGTCCTCGGGCACCCGCCGGTCGGCGGCGCGCAGCGCACGCAGTGCGCCCACCGCCATGGGGTCGGAGGCCACGAAGACCGCGTCGAGCTCGGGTTCGCGGGCCAGCAACGCCTCCATCGCCCGGGCGCCACCGACCTCGGTGAAGTCGCCCTCCTCCTCCAGCTCCGGGTGCAGCTGCCGCCCGGCGGCGACGATCGCGGCGCGGTGGCCGGCGAGCCGGTCGACCCCGGCGATCATGTCCATCGGCCCGGTGATCGTGGCGATCCGGCTGCGGCCGGAGGCGATCAGGTGCGCCGTGGCCGCCTCGGCGCCGCCCCGGTTGTCGGCGTCGACGTAGGCGACCGCGCGGTCGTCGAAGGGCCGCCCGCACATCACCAGGGGCACGCCGGCCTCGGCCAGGTTGTCGGGCAGCGGGTCGTTGCTGTGCACCGACATGAGGATCACGCCGTCGACGTGCCCGCGGCGGGCGAACCGGCCGATCTTCTGCTGCTCCCGCTCGTCCTGGGCGGTGAGCAGCACCAGGTTGAGGTCGGTGTCGGCCAGTGTCGCGGAGACCCCGCGCACGATGCTGGCGAAGAAGGGGTCGGAGAAGACCTGGGTGTTGGGCTCGTTGAGGACCAGCGCGATGGTGTCGGTGCGCCGGGTGACCAGGCTGCGGGCCATCCGGTTGGGCACGTAGCGGAGCTCGGCGATAGCCGACCGCACCGCCGCCCTGGCCTCCGGGCTCACCCGCGGGGAGTCGTTGACCACCCGCGAGACCGTCGCCCGGGACACGCCGGCGAGCACGGCGACCTCGTCCAGCGTCGGCGACGCCGGCCGCGTGCTCATGTCGGTCATGGGTCTCCAGTGCTCTGAGGGTCGCGACCATGGTGCACCGTGAGAGCGCTCCCGCATAGCCCTGGACCGTTACCCACCCGTTACTTGACAGCCACCTGTGGCCCAGACCACTCTGTGCGCCACGGCCGTGAGAGCGTTCTCACGCACCCGGTGGACGATGCAGCGGAGCACGCGTCCCGGGCCGACCCAGGAGGTCAGATGTTCCATTCCACGAAGAGCAGGGCGGCGTGGGGAGCCGCCCTGGCCGCGGTCCTGCTGACCGCCGGCTGTGGTGGCTCGGACGACGCGAGCGCCGACGCCGCCGACTACGACCCCGATGCCCCGGTCACCCTGACCGTCGGCACGTTCGGCACCATGGACCTGGACAACGCGGGGCTCTACGACGAGTACATGGAGCTCCACCCGAACGTCACGATCAAGCAGAACAACGTCGCCCAGTCCGCGGCCTACTACAAGTCGCTGCAGACCCGGCTGGCCGCCAACTCCGGCCTCGACGACGTCCAGGCCCTGGAGATCGGCTTCATCGCCGACGTCGTGCGCAACCACGCCGACGCCTTCGTCGACTTCGCCGCCGAGGAGAACGCCGACGAGCTGGAGGGCAACTTCTACGACTGGAAGTGGGGCCAGGCCTCCACCGCCGACGGTGAGACGATCGCCCTCGGCACCGACATCGGCCCGCAGGCGATGTGCTACCGCAAGGACCTCTTCGAGCAGGCCGGCCTGCCCACCGACCGGGCCGAGGTCGCCGAGCTATGGCCGACCTGGGAGGCCTACATCGAGGTCGCCGAGCAGTACATGGCCTCGCCGACCAAGCCCGCCGACAGCGCGTTCGTCGACAGCCCGGCGAGCATCTTCTCCTCCTCGGTGTACCAGGGCGACCTGGCCTACAACGACGAGGAGGGCAACCCGATCCCGGCCGAGAGCGACGGCGTGCAGCAGGCGTGGGACTACGCCAGCCAGGCCGCCGACGAGGGGCTGACCGCCAACCTCAGCCAGTTCGGTGACGAGTGGAACGCCGCCTTCTCCAACGGTGCGTTCGCCACGATCGCCTGCCCGGCGTGGATGCTCGGGTACATCAACTCCCAGATGGGCGAGACCGGGGCCGGCCTCTGGGACATCGCCCCGCTGCCCGGCGCCGACGAGAGCGCCAGCAACTGGGGCGGCTCCTTCCTCGCCGTCCCGGAGGACGGCCCGAACGCCGAGGCGGCCAAGGACCTCGTCGAGTGGCTGACCGCCCCGGAGCAGCAGGTGAAGATGTTCACCCGCGCAGCGCACTTCCCCTCCAGCCCGCAGGCGGCGGAGGACCCCGAGGTCGTCGGCGCGACCAACGAGTACTTCAACGGCGCCCCGACCGGCGAGATCTTCGGTGAGTCGGCGGCGAACATCCAGCGCACCCCGATCGGCCCGTACGACACCCAGATCCAGGAGGCGTTCACCACGGCGCTGACCGACATCGCCTCCGGCGGTGCGGACCCCGACGAGGGCTGGGACAACGCACTGAAGGCCGCGCAGCAGGCAACCGGCGGCTGAGCCTGCGGCTCAGCACAGCGCAACGCCGACCGGACGCGGTGCCCGGGAGCGTCACCCGCTCCCGGGCACCTGCACCGGCCCCCGCCGTCCCGGCCCGCTCGTGCCCCCGGGACCCGCCCGGCCCGATCCGCGCCCACCGACACCGTCGAGGACACTGCATGACCATCGCGAGTGGCACCGTCCGGGAAGCGGCGATCGCCGCACCCCCTCCGGCCCCCGCCGCCACCTCCCCCGCCCGCCCGCGCAAGCGCCGGCAGCTGACCCGCAACCGCTGGGGCTACGCCTACGTCGCACCGTTCTTCCTGGTCTTCGCGGCGTTCAGCCTCTACCCGTTCATGTACACCGCCTGGGTCTCGCTGCACGAGACGAGCCTGTCGAACATCAACGGCGGCACCTGGGTGGGGCTGGAGAACTACCGCGACCTGCTGCAGAGCGAGTTCTTCTGGAACGCCACCCGCAACACCTTCACCATCGGGATCCTGGCCACGGTGCCGCAGCTGTGCATGGCCCTGGGGCTGGCGCACCTGCTGAACTACAAGCTCCGCGGCCGCACCTTCTTCCGCACCGTGATGCTGATGCCCTACGCGACGTCCATCGCCGCAGCGACGCTCGTCTTCTCCCAGCTCTTCGGCCGCGACTACGGCCTGATCAACACCATGCTGGAGGCCGTCGGCCTCGAGGCGATCGACTGGGAGGCCGGGACGGTCAGCAGCCAGGTCGCCATCGCGGTGATCGTCACCTGGCGCTGGACCGGCTACAACGCACTGATTTACCTGGCCGCGATGCAGTCGATCCCCGGTGAGCTCTACGAGGCCGCGGAGATCGACGGCGCGAGCAAGTGGAAGCAGTTCCTGCACGTCACGATCCCGTCGCTGCGCCCGACGATCCTGTTCACGATCGTGGTCTCGACCATCGGCGCCGTCCAGCTGTTCGGTGAGCCGCTGCTGTTCGCCGGCAACGGCACCACCTCCGGCGGCGCCTCGGGGCAGTACCAGACGCTCGGCCTGCTGATGTACCAGCAGGGCTGGAGCAACTTCCACATCGGTCAGGCAGCCACCACGGCCTGGGCCATGTTCATGATCATCCTGGTGATCGTGGGGGTCAACGCCGTCATCGGCCGCCTCCGCAACCGGGCAGACCGGTAGGAGACCGGCATGGCGACCCTCGCTCCCCCCGTCACCGAGACCGGCCGGCACGCACCGCCGGCGGCCCCCGCGGCCCGCCGCCGCGGCCGCCGTGGCGGCAGCAAGGCCGGCAAGCCCGGCCCGGTCACCTACACGCTGCTGACCCTGGTGGCGCTGGTGTCGATCTTCCCGCTCTACTGGACCCTGGTGGCGGGTTCGCACACCAACGCCGAGATCGCCGCGACCCCGCCGCCGTTCCTGCCCAACGCCAGCCTGTTCGACAACTTCCAGGCAGCCCTCGAGCAGGCTCCGATCGGCAAGGCGATCCTCAACTCGGTCCTGGTCGCCGGCAGCATCACCGTCGGCACCGTGCTCTTCTGCACGCTGGCCGGGTTCGCCTTCGCCAAGCTCCAGTTCCGCGGCAAGGGCGTCCTGCTGGGTCTGGTGATCGGCACGATGATGGTGCCGACCCAGCTGGCGGTGATCCCGCTGTTCATGATGATCGCCGAGCTCCAGTGGGTGAACCAGCTGCAGGCGGTCATCCTGCCCACGCTGGTCAGCGCCTTCGGCGTCTTCTTCATGCGGCAGTACCTGATCTCCGCGCTGCCCAACGAACTGCTGGAGGCCGGCCGGGTCGACGGCGCCTCGACCTTCCGGATCTTCTGGTCGATCGTCGTCCCGGTCGCCCGGCCGGCGATGGCGGTGCTGGCGATGCTCACGTTCCTCACCGCCTGGAACGAGTTCTTCTGGCCGCTGATCGCGCTGACCACCGCCAATCCGACGGTGCAGGTGGCCCTGGCCGGACTCGGCTCGGGTTACGTGCCGCAGCGCTCGGTGATCATGGCCGGGACGCTGCTGGGCACCCTGCCCGTCCTGATCGTCTTCACGATCCTGGGCAAGCAGATCGTCGGCGGCATCATGCAGGGCGCGGTGAAGGGATGACCCGCTGCGCAGCTCCGTCCTCCCCTTCCTCCCCCCTCTCGAGAGGTGCCTGACCATGGCCACCGTGTCCTTCCAGCAGGCCAGCCGGATCTACCCCAAGGCCGAACGGCCGGCGGTCGACGCCCTGGACCTGGAGATCGCCGACGGCGAGTTCCTGGTCCTGGTCGGGCCCTCCGGGTGCGGCAAGTCCACCTCGCTGCGGATGCTCGCCGGGCTGGAGGAGGTCGACACCGGCTCGATCGTGATCGGCGACCGGGACGTCACCGACTCCCCGCCCAAGGAGCGGGACATCGCGATGGTGTTCCAGAACTACGCCCTCTACCCGCACATGACGGTGGAGGAGAACATGGGCTTCGCGTTGAAGCTGGCCGGCATCTCCAAGGACGAGCGCGCCACGCGGGTGCGCGAGGCGGCGAAGATCCTGGACCTGGAGGCCTACCTGTCCCGCCGGCCCAAGGCCCTCTCCGGCGGCCAGCGCCAGCGGGTGGCGATGGGCCGGGCGATCGTGCGCAACCCGCAGGTGTTCCTGATGGACGAGCCGCTGTCCAACCTCGACGCCAAGCTGCGGGTGCAGACCCGCACCCAGATCGCGGCCCTGCAGCGCCGGCTGGGCACCACCACCGTCTACGTCACCCACGACCAGGTCGAGGCGATGACCATGGGCGACCGGGTCGCGGTGCTCAAGGACGGCGTCCTGCAGCAGTGCGACACCCCCGGCGAGCTGTACGACCGGCCGGCCAACGTGTTCGTCGCCGGCTTCATCGGCTCACCGGCGATGAACCTGGTCACCGGGGACGCGGTGGACGGCGGCGTCCAGGTCGGCGGCGCGGTGCTGCCGGTGCCCCGCGACCAGCTGACCCGGGCCGCCGCGAGCAACGGGAAGGTGACCGTCGGGTTCCGCCCCGAGGCCGTGCGCCTGGCCGGCCCCGGCGAGGGCCTGCCGGTGCGGGTCGACGTGGTGGAGCAGCTGGGCTCGGACGCCTTCCTCTACACCTCGCTGGCCGACGCCCCGGACGACGTCCTGCACTCTGCCGACCTCGTGGTGCGCACCGAGCCGCGGTCGGGCGTCACCACCGGGCAGCAGCTCTGGCTGAGCACGGACCTGCGTGCCCTGCACGTGTTCGACGCCCAGACCCAGCAACGGGTCGACTGACGAAGGACCCCCCTGCCCCCACCGCCCGCGAGCTCGCGGCGGGCCGGCGCAGGGGGGCCGTCCCCTCCTCCTCCGCACGGCGTGACCTCGCCGCGCGGTCCCCCCACGCCCTCGCAAGGAGCACTCCTGTCATGACCTCCACCGACGTGCGCCCGCAGACCGCTGCCGGGCTGACCTTCCCGCCGGGCTTCGTGTTCGGCGCCGCCACCGCCGCCTACCAGATCGAGGGCGCGGTGGACGTCGACGGCCGCGGGCCGTCCATCTGGGACACCTTCAGCCACACCCCCGGCACGACGTTCCAGGGGCACACCGGCGACGTCGCGGTCGAGCACTACGTCCGCTACCCGGCCGACGTCGCGCTGATGAAGGACCTGGGGCTGGACGCCTACCGGTTCTCCGTCTCCTGGTCCCGGGTCCTCCCGACCGGCGCCGGCGCGATCGAGCAGCGCGGCCTGGACTTCTACCGCCGACTGGTCGACGAGCTCCTCGAGACCGGCATCGCCCCGTGGCTGACGCTGTACCACTGGGACCTGCCGCAGGGGCTGCAGGACCAGGGCGGCTGGACGAACCGGGACACCGCGCTGCGCTTCGCCGACTACGCCGGGATCGTGTACGACGCCCTGGGCGACCGGGTGCCGCACTGGTCGACGCTGAACGAGCCGATGTGCAGCTCACTGCTGGGCCACATGGCCGGCCAGCACGCCCCGGGCCACCAGGACCCGGTCGAGGCCTCCCGCGCGGTGCACCACCTGCTGCTCGGGCACGGCCTGGCGACGCAGGTCATGCGCGACAAGGGCGCCGACCACCTGGGCATCACGCTGAACTTCACGCCGATGTCCCCGGCCACCGACTCCCCCGCCGACGTCGACGCCGCCCGCCGGCTCGACGGGCAGCAGAACCGGATGTTCCTGGTGCCGATCGCCACCGGCGAGTACCCGGACGACGTCGTCGCCGACCTGGCGGCCGCCGGCGCACCGCTGCCGATCGAGGACGGCGACCTGGAGGTCATCTCCACGCCGGTGGACTGGCTCGGCGTGAACTACTACTTCGAGTCGACGGTCCGCGGGCTCAGCGAGCCCAGCGGCAAGCACCCGACCTTCATCGGCGCCGAGCGGGTCGAGGACCTGGCGCCCGAGGGCCCGACGACCACGATGGGCTGGGGCATCTCCCCGGAGGCGTTCACCGCGCTGCTCACCCGGATCTCCGAGATCGCACCGGGCACGCCGCTGTTCATCACCGAGAACGGGTCGGCGTGGCCGGACGAGGTCTCGGCGGACGGCCAGGTGCACGACCCCGAGCGGGTGGACTACCTGCTGCGGCACCTCGCGGCGATGACCGAGGCGATCGACGCCGGCGCCGACGTCCGCGGCTACTTCGCCTGGTCCCTGCTGGACAACTACGAGTGGGCCCGCGGGTACGCGCAGCGCTTCGGGCTGGTGCACGTCGACTACGACACTCAGGTGCGGACGCCGAAGGACAGCGCGCTCACCTACGCCGAGGTCATCCGCAGCGCCAAGGACGGCGTGTGACGGTCGGAGCTCCCGACGCCGACCTCGCGGGACGCCGGGTGCTGCTCACCGGTGCGTCCCGCGGGGTCGGCGCGGCCGTCGCCCGGCAGCTGGTCGCGGCGGGCGCCGACGTCCTCGGCACCGCCCGGGACGGGCGACGGCTGGACGAGCTCAGCCGGGAGCTGGCCGACGGGCCCGGCTCCTTCACCGCGGTCGTCGCCGACCTGACCGACGAGGCCACGCCGCACCGGCTGGCCGAGGTGGTCGGGCAACGGTGGGGCACGCTGGACGTCCTGCTGAACAACGCCGGGGTGATGCTCGCCCGCGAGGCGCGCTTCGAGGACGAACCGGCCGGCACGCTCGAGGAGAGCCTGCTGGTCAACTGCGTCGTCCCGCACCGGCTGGTGCTCGCGCTGCTGCCCGCCCTGCGCAAGGGCACCGATCCCCGGGTGGTGCACGTCAGCTCCGGGGCGGGCACCAGCGAGCTCATCCGCGACGCCGGGATCGGCAGCTACCGGGTGAGCAAGTGGGCGTTGAACGGGCTGGTGCTCATGCAGGCCGCACAGCTGGCCGGGGAGGTCGCGGTCAACGCCCTCGACCCCGGCTGGGTGCGCACCGACCTGGGCGGTGCGGAGGCGCCGGGCACCCCGGAGGAGAGCGCGGCGGGCGCCCTGGCGCTGCTGCGCGAGCCACCGACGGTGACCGGCCGGATCTTCAAGGACGGCGCCCAGATCTCCTTCTGACCCGCCCACCGCTGCTCGAGCCCTGGCCGCCACTGCGGCCGGGGCTCGAGTCGTCAGGAAGGACCGCAGTGCTCGATCGGGACACCCGCCGACGCGTGCTCGACTGCCTGCTGGTCGGTCAGCGCCACTCCTGGGAGCAGGGGCTCACGGCCGCCGTGCTCGACGACGCCGGCGCATCCGGCCTGCTGCGTGCGCTGGTCGATGACGCGGTGGCGCGCCAACTGCCCGACGGGCGGCTGGCCGAGCTGGACCCGGCCTGCGCGGTGAACGGCGCAGCGCTCGGTGAGTTCGTGGACTCCCTGGCCCACCGGCTCGGCGACCCGGCGCTGGCCGCGGCCGCCACCCGCCAGCACGGCTGGCTGCGGTCCGGCGCGCCGCGGGCGGCGGACGGGACGCTGTTCCACCTGGTCGGCAGCCGCCAGGTGTGGGCCGACACCGTCCACATGGTGGTGCCGTTCCTGGCCTGCCGCGGCGACGGGGCGGCCGCCGTCGCGCAGCTGGCCGGCCACCGCGCCCGGCTGCGCGATCCGGTCACCGGCCTGTGGGCGGCCCGCTGGGACGAGGACGCCGGGGCGTTCGCCGACCCACGCGCCTGGGGCACCGGCAACGGCTGGGTCGCCGCCGGCGCGGCCCGGGCGGTGCGCTGGCTGCCGGGGGCCGCCGGCACCGCGGTCGCCGCAGAGGTGCGCACCCTGCTGGACGCCGTCCTGCCGCTGCGCCGTCCCGACGGCCTGTTCGGCGACGTGCTCGACGACCCGGCCACCCCGGCGGAGACCAACATCGCCTCGATGGTCGCCCTCGCCGCGCTGACCGGCGCGGCCGAGGGCTGGCTGCCCGGCCGGTACGGGGACCTCGGGGAGTCGCTGCTCGCCGCCGTCCGCGACCGGGTCGACGACCTCGGCCGGGTCACCGGCGCGAGCGCTGCCCCCCACTTCGACCGGTCCGGCCACTCCCCCGAGGCGCAGGCGTTCCTGCTGCTGGCCGACGCGGCCTGCCGACGCTGGCGCGCCGGCCGGTCACCCTGATGGGGAAGACAGTCCGGGGGAGGCGGCTTACAGTGACCACGTAGTTGAGCCCTCAACAGAAATGAGGACGCCATGCCCGCCGTGACCGTCGAGGACACCACCACCCTCGCCCGGGTCCCCCTGCCCGCACCCCGGACGGTGCGCCGCCGGGTGCGCTCGGTGACCACTGCGCCGTCCGGCTTCGAGGGCGAGGGCTTCCCGGTCCGGCGCGCCTTCGCCGGCGTCGACCTGCGCGCCCTGGACCCGTTCCTGCACATGGACCAGATGGGCGAGGTCGAGTACGCCCCCGGCGAGCCCAAGGGCACCTCGTGGCACCCGCACCGCGGCTTCGAGACCGTCACCTACCTCCTCGACGGAACCTTCGAGCACGCCGACAGCCACGGCGGCGGAGGCACGATCAGCGACGGCGACACCCAGTGGATGACCGCCGGCGGCGGCGTCCTGCACATCGAGCGCCCACCGGAGGCGCTGGTGCTCAGCGGCGGGCTGTTCCACGGCCTGCAGCTGTGGGTGAACCTGCCCGCGGCGCAGAAGTGGGTGGAGCCGCGCTACCAGGACCTGCGGGCCCGCCAGTCGGTGCTGCTGACCAGCCCGGACGGCGGCGCGCTGCTGCGGGTGATCGCCGGTGACGTCGGCGGGCACCGCGGCCCGGGCAGCACCTACACGCCGATGGCGATGGTGCACGCGACCGTCTCCCCCGGCGCCTCGCTGGACCTGCCCTGGCGGCCGGACTTCAACGCGCTGGTCTACGTGCTCTCCGGGTCCGGCTCGGTGGGTGTCGACGGCGCGCCGGTGCACACCGGACAGCTCGCCGTCCTCGGCCCCGGCGACACGGTGACCGTGCACGGCACCCGACCCGGCGACCGGCACGCCGAGGCCCGCACGCCGGACCTGGACGTCGTCGTCCTCGGCGGGCTGCCGATCCGGGAGCCGATCGCGATGTACGGGCCGTTCGTGATGAACACCCGGCAGGAGGTGCTGGACGCGATGACCGACGCCTCCGCCGGCCGGCTCGGCACCATCCCGGCCGCCCGGGTCGCACACGGTGACGTCCAGGGTCTGAGCGAGTAGGAAGGCGGCCATGAGCAACCTCGAGCCACGGCCGGCGCCGCACGAGCTGGGCGGGCGCGCCCAGGCGTCGGCCGGGCCGGTGCTGGACCTGCTGCCGGGCAAGGAGGTGCTGCTCGGCGAGGCGACCCACGTCCGCCGACTGCTGCCCACGCTCGGCCGGCGGCTGGTCGGCGCCTGGGCCTTCGTCGACCACTACGGCCCCGACGACGTCTTCGGCTCCGCAGGGATGCAGGTGCTGCCGCATCCGCACACCGGGCTGCAGACCGTCTCCTGGCTGCTGGACGGCGAGGTGCACCACCGCGACTCGCTCGGCAGCGACGTCGTGATCCGGCCGCGGGAGCTGGCGCTGATGACCGCCGGGCACGCGATCGCGCACGCCGAACAGTCGCCGGCCGTCCACCCGCGCTACCTGCACGGCGCACAGCTGTGGGTGGCGCTGCCCGACGGCGCCCGGGACGTCGCCCCGGCGTTCGAGCACCACACCGCGCTGCCCGGCTTCGACTCCGACCGGGTGCGGGCGACCGTGCTGATGGGCACGATGGCCGGCGCCACCTCACCGGGGACGGCGCACACCCCGCTGGTCGGCGTGGACCTCGCGCTGTCCGCCGGTGCCGACGTGGAGCTGCCGCTCGAACCGGACTTCGAGTACGCGGTGCTCACCGCGTCGGGCACCGCCGACGTCGAGGGCGTGCCGCTGACCCCCGGCGCGATGCTCTACCTGGGCTCGGGCCGGCGCACGGTGCGGCTGCGCGCGGACGACGCCGCACAGCTGCTGCTGCTGGGCGGCGAGCCGTTCGAGGAGCGGATCGTCATGTGGTGGAACTTCGTCGGCCGCTCGGGTGAGGAGATCGCCGAGTTCGCCGAGCAGTGGGCCGAGGGCGACCGGTTCGCCGACGTCCCCGGCTTCGACGGCCAGCGGCTCGGTGCCCCCGCCCTGCCCCCGGTCCCCCTCAAGCCCCGCGGCCGCACCCGCTGACGCCCGCGAGGGGCCAAAGTCGCGACTTCGGCCCCTCCGCGGCCTGGCCGATGGCGCAGAGGGCGTCCCCGTGGGTGCGGGGACGGGTCAGCCGGTGGCGGAGGCCCGTCGCCGTGTCCGGACCTCCCGGACGGTGAGCACCGTCAGCCCGACGGCGGTGAGCGGCAGCAGCCCCCACTGCGCCACCGCGGTGAACTCCGGGGCGGCCGCCGATCCCATGGCAGGGAGGACGAGGACGGCGAGGTAGATCGCGTACCAGGCGAGCAGCAACCCGCCCTCCCAGCGGACCAGCGTGGCACCGGTGAGCAGCAGCGGCACGAACGCGAGCGTGACGGCGATCATCACCGGCAGGTCCAGGCGCAGTGCGGAGGCGTCGACCGGGAGGCCCCCCGGTGCGACGACGGCGGTGAGCCCGAGCACCACCCCGATGTTCAGCACGTTGCTGCCCACGATGTTGCCCAGCGCCATCTCCCGCTGACCGCGCACCGCAGCCACCACCGTCGTGGCCAACTCGGGCAACGAGGTGCCGACAGCGACCACGGTCAGTCCGATGACCAGGTCGGACAGCCCCAACGCGGCGGCGATCGTGGTCGCGGCGGCGACCAGCATCCGCGCGCCGACCACCAGGAGGGCGACCCCGATCAGCAGCATCCCGAGGGGAGCGAGCACCGTGCGCGGCCGCAGCGGCGGCCGTTCGTCCTCGGTCCCGTCCGGGGCCTCACGCCGACCGGCCAGCACCTTCCAGCTGAGGTAGGCGACAGCCAGGACCACCAGGAGGAGCCCCTCCCACAGCGCGACGGTGCCGTCGATGGCGAGCAGGAGCAGCAGGACGGACAGGCCCAGGAGCGCCGGCAGGTCTCCACGCAGCAGCTTCCGGTCGACGGCCAGCGGCGCGGCGACCGCGGTCAGACCGCCCACCAGCAGCACGTTGGCGATGTTGCTGCCCACCACGTTGCCGACCGCGATCCCTGCTGCACCGGTCAGCGCGGCGCCCAGCGAGACAGCCAGCTCGGGTGCTGCGGTGGCGAACGCGACCACGGTGAGCCCGATGACCAGCGGGGAGATGCCGACCGCGCGGCCCAGGGCCGAGCCCCCGCGCACCAGCAGCTCGCCGCCGGCGGTGAGCAGGACGAGTCCAGCCAGCAGCTCGAGCACGGTCACACCCGGCCCGGTGCCCAGCCGGCCCGGGGATCAGCCGTCGCCGGCAGACCGTTCCCCCGGTGGCCACCTGCCCGTCGCCTCGGCGCGACGTCCGTGCCGGACAGGGCCCGAGCCCGGGAGGGGCCGAAGTCGCGACTTCGGCCCCTCCCGGGCCCCTTGCAGGGGCCCGCCCCGAGCTTGCGAGGGGTGGGGGCATCACTCAGCGGCGCGGAGGGCGTCCCAGTGGGTGCGGCGGCGGGCCTGCTCGTCGGGGTCGGGCACCGGCAGGGACGCGAGCAACCGCTGGGTGTACGGGTGCTTCGGCGCGCCCAGCACCTCCGCCCCCGTGCCCTCCTCGACCAGCTCACCGCGGTAGAGCACCGCGATCCGGTCGGCGAGCAGGTCGACCACGGCCAGGTCGTGGCTGATGAACAGCGCGGCGAACCCCAGCTCCCGCTGCAGCTCGGCGAAGAGCTCCAGCACCCGGGCCTGCACCGACACGTCCAGCGCGGAGGTCGGCTCGTCGGCGACGAGCAGCTCCGGCTGCAGGGCCAGTGCCCGGGCCAGGCTGGCCCGCTGCCGCTGCCCACCGGAGAGCTCGTGCGGGTACCGGTCGCCGAACGCCTTCGGCAGCTGCACGGCCTCCAGCAGCTCGTCGACCCGCGGCCGGGCCGCGCGGGGGTCCTTGGCCCGCTTGTGCACCACGAGCGGCTCGGCGACCGCGTCGGCGATGGTGAGCAGCGGGTTGAAGCTGGACGCCGGGTCCTGGAACACGAACCCGATCCGTTCGCGCACCGGCCGGAACGCGCGCTCCTTCATCCCGTTCATCTCGGTGCCCAGCACCGTCAGCGAGCCGTCGCTGACCTTGGTCAGGCCGGCGATCGCCCGCCCGATGGTGGTCTTCCCGCTGCCGGACTCCCCGACCAGACCGAGGACCTCGCCCGGCCGGATGCTGAAGCTCACACCGTCCACGGCGACGAAGTCCGGGCGGCGCATCCGGCCGGGGTAGACGATCCGCAGGTCGGTCGCCTCGACGACGGGCGCGGCCCGCTCCCAGCCGGCCGCGCGCCGGACCGCCCGCTCCCGGGTGCGCTCGACACCCTGACCGAGCCGCGGGACGGCGGCCAGCAGCTGCTGGGTGTACGGGTCCTTGGGTGCACTGAACAGCGTGCGGACGTCGGCCTGCTCGACGATCCGGCCCTGGTACATGACGGCGACCCGGTCGGCCAGGTCGGCGACGACGCCCATGTTGTGCGTGATCAGCACGATGGCGGCGCCGAAGTCGTCCCGGCAGCGGCGCAGCAGCTCCAGGATCTCGGCCTGCACCGTCACGTCCAGCGCCGTCGTCGGCTCGTCGGCGATGATCACGCCGGGGTCGAGCACCAGCGCCTGGGCGATGACGATGCGCTGCTTCTGCCCGCCGGAGAACTGGTGCGGGTAGTGGTCGACCCGGTGCTCGGGGTCGGGAATGCCCACCCGGCGCAGCACGTCGATCGCCTTGGCCCGGGCCTCCTTCTTGCTGTAGTTGCCGTGCGCCCGCAGGCCCTCGGCGATCTGCCAGCCGATCGGGTAGACCGGGTTCAGCGACGTCGAGGGCTCCTGGAACACCATCGCGGCGTCCTGCCCGCGGACCTCGCGCAGCTTCGCGCCGGACAGCGGGACGACGTCGTGCTCGTCGGTGCCGTCCTTGCTGCTCAGCACCACCGCACCGCGCACCCGCGCGGTCTCGGGCAGCAGCCCCAGGATGCTGCGCGCGGTGACGGTCTTGCCGCTGCCGCTCTCCCCCACGATGGCCAGCACCTCACCGGCCTGGACGGCGAGGGTGACGTCGTGCACCGCGGTGACGGTGCCGGCGTCGGTGGCGAAGGAGATCTGCAGGTCCTTGATGTCGACGACGCTCATGAGCGGGTCCCTCCTCCGTCCTGGCCGGTCACGTCCGGCCCGGCCACCTGTCCTTCGGCGGGCTCGGCACCGGTGGCACCGGCCGAGGCCGGCGTCCCGGGCCGCTCGCCGGCCACGGTGACCCCCAGGCCACCGACGCCCGCCGGCCCCCTGGTCAGTGCGCCGCCGGGGACGGCGGCGACCTCGCCCTCCTCCGCCGGCTCCTGGTCGGTCACCCGGCGGCGGGTGCGCAGCCGCGGGTCGGCCAGGTCGTTGAGGCTCTCGCCGACCAGCGTCAGGCCGAGCACCACCAGCACGATCGCCAGACCGGGGAACAGCGAGGTCCACCAGATGCCGCTGGTCACGTCGGACAGCGACTGCTGCAGGTCATAGCCCCACTCGGCGGCCTCGGTGGCCTCGATGCCGAACCCGAGGAACCCCAGACCGGCGAGGGTGAGGATCGCCTCGGACGCGTTCAGCGTGAGGATCAGCGGCAGTGTGCGGGTGGCGTTGCGCAGCACGTGCCGGAGCATGATCCGGCGGTTGCTCGCCCCGATGACCCGGGCGGACTCGACGAACGCCTCGGCCTTGATCCGCACCGTCTCCGCCCGGACCACCCGGAAGTACTGCGGGATGAACACCACGGTGATCGAGATGGCCGCGGCCAGGATGCCGCCCCACAGGCTGGACTGCCCGCCGCTGATCACGATCGCCACGATGATCGCCAGCAGCAGCGCCGGGAAGGCGTAGATCGCGTCGGCGATGACGACGAGGACCCGGTCCAGCCAGCCGCCGAAGTAGCCGGAGACCAGCCCGAGCAGCACACCGGCGACGATCGACAGCAGAACGGCGACGACGATCACGTACAGCGCCGTCCGGGAACCCCAGATCACCCGGGACAGCACGTCGTACCCGCCCACGGTGGTACCGAGCAGGTGGTCGCCCGACGGCGACTGCTGGGCCCCGAACAGGCCCTCGGCGTCGCGCAGCTGCCCGTACTCGTAGGGCGCCAGCAGCGGCGCGAACAGCGCGGTGAGCAGGAAGACGCCCATCAGCACCAGCCCGGCCACCAGCATGCCGCGCTGCAGGCCGACGCTCTGCCCGAGCTGGTGGACGATCGGCAGCTGGCGCCAGGAGCGACGTCGGCGGGCCGGCGTCGCGTCGGGCTCGCCGGCCGGGCCGGTCTGGGTCGGCACGGAGGTCGCCGTGGCCATGTCAGTACCTCACCCGGGGGTCGATGAGCGCGGCGATGATGTCGACGATGAAGTTGGTGACGGCCACGATGACCGCCAGCAGCACGACGATGCCCTGTACGGCCACGAAGTCGCGGGCCTGCAGGTACTGGGCCAGCTGGAAGCCCAGGCCCTTCCACTCGAACGTCGTCTCGGTGAGCACGGCGCCGACCAGCAGGATCGCGATCTGCAGGCCCATGACGGTGATGATCGGGATCAGCGCAGGGCGGTAGGCGTGCTTGCGCAGCAGCCGGGACTCCGCGACGCCGCGCGAGCGGGCGGCCTCCACGTAGCCGGTGCCCAGCGTGCCGATCACGTTGGTGCGCACCAGCCGCAGGAAGATCCCGGCGGTCAGCAGGCCCAGGGCGATGGCGGGCAGGACGGCGTGCTCCAGGACGTCGGAGATGACGTCCCAGTCACCGGTCTGGATCGCGTCGATCAGGTAGAAGCCGGTCGGGTTGTCCAGGAACTGCAGCTCGATCTCGGTACCGGTCGAGGCCCGGCCGGCCACCGGCAGCCAGCCCAGCCCGGAGGCGAAGACCAGCTTGAGCAGCAGGCCGGCGAAGAAGACCGGCGTCGCGTAGCAGAGGATCGCGAAGACCCGCAGGACGGCGTCGGGGAAGCGGTCCCGGGAGTATGCGGCCAGCATGCCCAGCGGGATGCCGACGATGAACGCCACGATGAGCGCGTAGACCGTCAGCTCCAGCGTGGCGATGCCGAAGGTGGTCAGCACCTCCAGGACCGGCCGCCGGTCGCTGAGGGTGGTACCGAAGTCGCCCTGCACCAGGGCGCCCAGGTACTCGAGGTACTGGGTGAACAGCGGCCGGTCGTACCCGGCCTCCCGGACCCGCTCGGCCAGCTGGTCGGCCGGGAGCCGCCCGCCGAGCGCGGCGGTGATCGGGTCGCCGGTGGCCCGCATCAGGAAGAAGACGGTCGTGACCAGGATGAAGATCGTCGGGAAGATCAGCAGGAACCGGACCAGCAGGTAGCTGCCCAGCCCCCCGCTGCCCTTCCGCCGGCGCCGGGGCGCGGGGTCGAGGGTGCCGGCGGGGTCGGCCGTGCTCCCGCTGCGTTCGGTCGTGATGGTGGTCATCTCTCCCAGCCTGAGGTGGCGGCGGACATGCCGGTGCCCCGGGTGACTCGCGGACAGCGGGTCACCCGGGGCGTTCTGATCCGGCTCGATCAGCCCTTGCTGAGGGCGCCGTAACGGAACTTGAAGGACGGGTCGAGGGTGTCCTCGGCGCCCTGCACGTCGGTCCCGGTGACGGCGACCTGGGCACCCTGCAGGTAGGGCAGCGTCGACAGGTCCTGGGCGACCTCGGCCTGGATCTGCTCGATCAGGGCCTGCCGCTCGGCCGGGTCGACGGTGGTGGCCTGCTCCAGGATCAGGTCGTTGACCTGCTGATCGGAGTAGTGGTTGGCCAGGAAGTTCTCCGTCAGGAAGAACGGCGTCAGGTAGTTGTCGGCGTCGGAGTAGTCCGGGAACCAACCCAGCTGGTAGGCCGGGTAGACGTCGGCGACGCGGTCCTTGGAGTACTGCACCCACTCGGTGGTCTGCAGGTTCACCGTGAACAGGCCGCTGGACTCGAGCTGGTCCTTGATCAGCGCGTACTCGTCACCCGAGGACGGGCCGTAGTGGTCGTTGGAGTACTGGAGGTCGAGCTCCACCGGCGTCTGCACACCGGCCGCCTCCAGCACCTGCCGGGCCGCCTCGACGTCCGGGGCGCCCGAGCCGTCGCCGTACTGCTCCAGCAGCGGCTCGACGGCGCCGGTGAGGCCCTCGGGCACGTAGGAGTACAGCGGCGTGTAGGTGCCCTTGTAGACCTGCTCGGCCAGCTCCTCGCGGTCGAGCAAGTGCGCCGCGGCCTGCCGGACGGCGAGGGCCTTGGCCGGGTCGGCCTCCGGCGTCGTCGCGCCGTAGGGCTGGGTGTTGAAGTTGAACGTGATGTAGCGGATCTCCCCGCCCGGACCGTCGACGACCTGGACGGAGTCGTCGCTGCGCAGGTCCTCGACGTCGGTCGCCGTCAGGCTGCGGAAGGCGACGTCGACGTTGCCCTCCTGGACGTCGAGCTTCAGGTTCGACGAGTCGGCGTAGTAGCGGACGTTGACCGTCTCGGTCTCCGGCGCGCCCAGCAGGCCCTGGTAGCCGTCGAACGCCTCGTAGGAGACGAGGTTGTTCTGGTCGTAGTTGGTGATCGCGTACGGGCCGGCGAAGGCGTTGCCCTCGACGATCTCCTGGTCCGTGGTCAGCGCGTCGGCGGCGAAGACGTCCTCGTCGACGATCGGGCCGGCCGGGCTGGAGAGGATCTGCGGGAACACCTGGTCGTCGGGGGACTTCAGGTTGAACACCACGGTGGTGTCGTCCGGGGCCTCGACGCTGTCCAGGTTGTAGAGCAGCGACGCCGGGCCGTTCTCGTCGTTGATCGCGACCATCCGGTCGAAGGAGAACTTGACGTCCGAGGCGGTGAGCTCGTTGCCGTTGGCGAACGTCAGCCCGTCCTTCAGCGTCACCGTGTACTCGGTGGGCGAGGTGAACTCGGCCGACTCGGCGATGTCCGGCTCGACGTCGGGGCTGCCCAGCGGGGTGTTCATCAGGAACGGGTAGACCTGGTTCATCACGGCGAACGAGCCGTTGTCGTACGAACCGGCCGGGTCGATCGTGGTGATCTTGTCGGTGGTGCCGACGATCAGCGAGTCGCCGCCGCCGGAACCGCCGCCGTCCCCGTCGTCGCCGCCGCCGCACGCCGACAGCGCCAAGGCCGTCGCCGTGATGCCCGCTGTGGCGACCAGCGCACGCCGGCCGCTCCTGGACACGGAGTTCATCCGCTACCTCGTTCTCATGGGGTGGCGGCGCGTGGGCGCAACGGTGCGCCGCGACGGCCGCCGGTGGCCTTCGGGAGATGCATGACTAACACACCCTTCCCACGACGTGGGACGGGTGGGTGGAGGCGTGATGGTGTTGTGACCGCAGGCGGGGAGCCGGCGGACGGTGGGTGACCGGCCGTCAGAAGTCGCCGCCGCCGCCGAAGTCGCCACCGCCGAAGCCACCGCCGCCACCGAAGTCGCCGCCACCGAAGCCACCGCCACCGCCGAAGTCGCCGCCACCATCACCGCCACCGAAGCCACCGCCGTAGCCCCCGCCGAGCCCCCCCAGCAGGATGCTGCCGAGCATGCCCCCGGCCACACCACCGGCCACGCCACCGGCGAAGCCCCCACCGCCGTACCCCCGTCGGGGGCCCGCGCCGTAGCCAGGGCGGCCGCCGTAGCCGCCGGCCATGTACTGCTCGACGTCCTGCTGGGCAGCGGTCAGCGCCTGTCGGGCCAGTCCGTCGGCGCGCTGGGCCGACCGCAGCGCGGCGATCGGGTCGGCCGCGGCGGACCGGGAGGCCTCGTCCAGGTGCCGTTCGGCCTCGGCGAGGCGGGTGCGCGCGGGGCTGCCCACCGCGCCGCGCCGGGTGGCGATGAAGTCACCGGCGACGGTCACCGAGGAGTCGGCGGCGTGCATGGCCTGCTGCAGGTGGGCTGCCGCCCGCTCCTGCTGCTGCCGGACGTCGCGGGCCGGCTCCAGGGCCGCCTCCAGGGCGAGGTCGGCCTCGTCCAGCCGCCGGACCACGGCCAACGGGTCGGGCAGGGCGCCGTCGCGCGGCTGCAGCTCCGCGGTGCTGCCGGCCAGCGCACGCTCGGCGCGGGCCAGCTGCTCCCGCAGGCCCGGGGTGTCGACGCCGCGGGCCAGCATCGCCTGGGCCTCGGCGATGTCCCGCTCGGTCTCGGCCCGCACCTCGTCGAACCGCGCCCCGCTGCTGCTCAGCTCCTCGGCCAGCCGGCCCACCGCGTCCAGCAGCGTCCGGCTCTGCGCCAGCGCGTCCTCCGCCGCGCGGATCGCCGGGACCGCCCCGGCGGGCCGGCCCTGGTCGAGCTCGGTCCGACCGGAGGCCACCGCCTGCTCGGCGAACTCGGTCCGGGTGCGCGCCTCGGTCACGTTGTCGGCGACCGGCGCCCAGGCCGACCGCGCGTACCGCTGCTGCAGGTCCTGCAGGGTCGCCTCGGTCGCCGGGATCCGCTCCCGGACGCCGGTGATCGCCGGGGTCAGCGCAGCCAGCGCCTCGGGGGCGGACTCCTGCAGGTGACGCAGCTCCGCATAGGCCTCGGCCTGCTCGGCCAGCCGCGCATCGGCGGACGCGGTGAGCTGCAGCAGCTGGGTGAGCATCCGGCGCTGGGTCGGCTCGTCCTCCGGGATCTCGTCGTCGAGCTCCTGGCGCAGCGCGAACGCCTGGGACAGCTCGGCCTTGGACCGGTCCAGGGCCTCCTGGAACCCGGCGACCGACTGCTCGCCGTACTGCGAGCGGGCGTAGGCGAGGTCGAGCTCGGAGGTCTTGACCGCCTCGTCGAGGTCGAGCAGCTCCTGGCTGGCCCGGAAGGTCAGCTGCTCGGTGGAGGTGCCGTGGTGCGGGTCGCGGGCGGCGGCCTCCGCGGCGGCGCGCTCCTCGGCCGCGCGGGCGGCGGCAGCCTGCTTCTTCTTGCGACTCCGGCTCTTCACCAGCGCGTACCCGCCACCGCCGAGGACGGCGATCCCGACCAGCACGGCGAGGGCTCCCCCACCGCCATCACCGCCGGCGTCGGCTGCGGCCGTCGCGCCGGCCTCGTCGACCTGGAGGGCCTCCGCCAGGGACACCGCCGCACCCGCCCAGTCGCCTTCCTGCAACTCCGGCCCGGTCGCGGTGTTCACCAGCTCGCGCAGCTCCGCCAGATCCGCGACGCCGGTGCCCGACCCGGACTGGAACCCGACCTGCCCGTCAGACGTCTCGGAAGGCAGCGCTACGGCCAGCAGCACGTCGTTGGCACCCAGCGGCGGGGCGAAGGCCTGGTCGACCCAGGTGCCCGGCTCCAGCCCGTCGAAGGAGTCGACGTAGACGACGTAGAGCTGGGTGCCGTCCTCGGCCTCCAGCTCCTGCAGCGCGGACTCGACCTCGGCCTCCTCGCCGGCGTCCAGGACGTCGGCCTGGTCGACCAGCTGTTCGGTCGGCACGAACGGCTCGACGGCGAGGGCCGGAGCCGCCCCCAGGAACACGGCGGGCACACCGACGGCCAGCGGGACGAGCAGCCGGGAGAGGAGACGCATGGGCCCATCGTCGCCGATCACGCTGTGCCGGGGGTGGCCGAGGGCCCGCCCACCGCCGCCGGCCCGGTGCAGACGTCGACGGCGGTGGCCACGCTGGCCTCGGTACGTCACTCCTCGGTGGGCTCCATGACCGAGAACGACGCTCCCCACGGGTCGGTGACGACGGCGAACCGACCGAACGGGGTGTCCTCGGCCGGCATGAGCACCTTCCCGCCCCCGGACTCGACCGCCCGGACCGCCGCGTCGGTGTCGGCCACCGCGAAGCAGGTGCTCCAGCCCCGAGGCAGCCCCTCGACCACGCCGCTCAGCCCACCCAGCGGGCGGTCGCCGGTGGCGAAGGTGCAGTAGCCGCCGGCGTCCGGGACCTCCTCCCAGCCGAAGCCGAAGACGGCGGTGTAGAACTCCTGCGCCGCGGCCGGGTCGTCGACGGCGGCCTCGTTCCACACCAGTGCGCCGGGTTCGTTGAACACCTGGACCCCGGTGGTGGTGCCGGCCTGCCAGAGCCCGAACGGGCTGCCCTGCGGGTCGGCGACGATCGCCATCCGGCCGGCCGGGCCGACGTCCATCGGCGGGGCGAGCACCCCGCCGCCGGCCCCCGTCACCGCGGCGGCCGTCGCGTCGACGTCGTCGGTGGCGAAGTACGTCGTCCAGCGGGGTGGGTCGGCCTCGTCCTGTTGCGGGCCGAGCCCGGCCGCCTCGTGCCCGCCGCGCAGGCACATCAGGTAGCCGCCCGCGTCGGGGCCCGGGTCGCGGTAGCTCCAGTCGAGGACCGCTGCGTAGAACGATCGAGCGGCGTCCGGGTCGGGGGTGCCGAGGTCGACCCAGCACGGCGTGCCGGACGGCCAGGGTGTGGTGCGAGTGGGCATGACTGCTCCTCGAGTCGGGAGGCCGACCGTCCCACCGGGCACCGACGGTTCGACCGGCTCGGCGCGCCACGTCTGCCCGCCGCTGCAGCGGGTAGGGGCTCGGGCACCCCACGAGACCAGGAGCTCCCGTGCCCGACCGAGTCCCCGCCGCCGACCTGCCCCCGGGCGCCGTGCGCCCCGCCGGACAGTGGGCGGTGGCCAACACCGGCGACCGGCTGGCCGCGGTCTCCCGCCGGTGCCGGCACCAGCTGGCCGACCTGGCCGACGGCCACGTCGACGCCGAGGGCTGCCTGGTCTGCCCGTGGCACCAGTCCCGCTACGACCTCTCCACCGGGGAGATGGTCTCCGGCCCGCGTGGGTTCCTCGGCTGGCACGGGCCGACGCCGGGCTACTCCGGGCTGGTGAAGCGGCTCGGCCAGGTGGTCCGGCTACGGGTGCGCCGGGCGGTCCGGCGGGGTCCGGACGTCGTCGTCGAGCCCTGACCCCGCCGGTACGGCTCAGAAGGCGGGGATGACCGCGCCCTCGTAGTTCTCCTCGATGAAGGTCCGCACCTCGTCGGAGTGCAGCAGCTCCTCCAGCTGGCCGATCCGCTCGTCGTCCTCGGTGCCGGCGCGCACCACCAGCAGGTTGGCGTTGGGGTTGCCCTCCGCCTCCTCCAGGGCCAGCGCGTCCTCGGCCGGCACCAGGTCCGCGTCGATCGCGTAGTTGCCGTTGATCACCGCGGCGTCGACGTCGACGAGCGACCGGGGCAGCTGGGCCGCCTCGACCTCGGTGATCTGCAGGTCCTTCGGGTTGCCCTCGATGTCCAGCGAGGTGGGCGCGGCGTCGCCGGTGTCGGCCAGCGTGATCAGGTCGTTGGCGGCCAGCAACCGGAGTGCCCGACCGGCGTTGGTCGGGTCGTTGGGGATCGCCACGGTCGCGCCGTCCGGCAGGGCGGCGAGGTCGGTCAGCGACTCGGAGTAGATGCCCAGCGGCTCGATGTGCACCGGCTCCAGGGCGGTGAAGTCGTAGCCGGCGTTGGCCTCCTGCTCCTCCAGGTAGGGGATCGTCTGGAAGTAGTTGGCGTCGATCGACCCGTCGTCCAGGGCGACGTTGGGCTGGACGTAGTCGGTGAACTCGACGACCTCCAGGTCCAGGCCGGCGTCGTCGGCCAGCTCGTCGTCGATGTAGCGCAGGATCTCCGCGTGCGGGACCGGCGAGGCGCCGACCTGCAACGGCTCGTCCTCGGCGGACAGCTCGGCGCTGCCCCCGCCGCAGGCGCTCAGGACCAGGGCGGTCGCAGCGGCGGCCGCAACGGCCAGGGGGTTCTTCGAACGCATGATCAGTTCTCTCTCCTCGTGGAACAGGGACGGACGGTCAGGAGGTGGCGAGCCGGCGGGCCCAGCGGTCGCCGGCCCACTGCAGGAGCTGCACCACCACGAGCAGCAGGACGACGGTCGCGAGCGTGATGTCGGTGCGGAACTGCTGGTAGCCGTAGCGGATGGCGAAGTCGCCCAGCCCGCCGCCGCCGATCGCGCCGGCCATGGCCGAGTAGCTGATCAGCGCCACGACGGTCACGGTGACGCCGGCGACCAGCGACGGCAGCGCCTCGGGCAGCAGCACCGTGCGGACGACGTCGCGACGGCGGGCACCCATGGCCAGCGTCGCCTCGACCTTGCCGTGCGCCACCTCGCGCAGGCTCGTCTCGACCAGCCGGGCCAGGAACGGGACGGCGCCGATCGTCAACGGCACGATCGTCGCCGTCGAGCCGATGGTGGTGCCGACGATGCCGCGGGTGACCGGGGCGACCAGGACCAGCAGGATGATGAAGGGCAGCGAGCGGCCGAGGTTGACCACCAGGCCGAGCAGCCGGTTCACCAGCGGGTGCGGGGCGAGCGCCCCGGGCGCCGTGATGGTGAGCAGCACGCCGAGGGGCACGCCGAGCAGCACGGTCAGCGCGGTGGCGACGCCCACCATGTAGAGCGTCTCGCCGGTGGCGTCGACCAGCTGCGGGGCGATCCGGGACCAGTCGTTCACCGCTGCACGTCCGGGGCGTCGGCGAGCCGCTGCACGTCGGGCTCGCGGTCGGTTCGGGGTGGTGCGTCGTCGGCGTCCGGCTGGGGGCGCGGGTCGCCCGCGGCGGTCCGCTCCACCAGGGCACCACCGGCCCGCAGTCGCGCCAGTGCCGGGTCCAGCCGGCCGTCGTCCCCCTCGACCCGCAGCAGCAGCCGGCCGAAGCGCCGGCCGGCGACGGTCTCCACCGACCCGCCGACCACCTCGACCGACAGGCCGAGCTCGGCGGTGAGGGTCTGCAGGACGGCGCCGTGCGGGGTGGCGTCGGTGACCGTGAGCTGCACCAGCGCACCGTCGCCGGTCTCCGGCCCGGCCGGCGCCGGGACCAGCTGGGCGGCCAGTGCGGAGTCCGGCCGGGCCAGGACCTCGGTCAGCGGACCGCCGTCGACCACCCGGCCGTCGCTCATCAGCACCGCGCTGTCACAGACCGCACGGACGACGGACATCTCGTGGGTGATGAGCAGCACGGTCAGCCCCAGCTCGGCGCGCACCTGGCGCAGCAGCTCGAGCACGCCGGTGGTGCTGGCCGGGTCCAGGGCCGAGGTCGCCTCGTCGCAGAGCAGCACGGAGGGGCGGGCGGCCAGGGCGCGGGCGATCGCGACCCGCTGCTTCTGCCCACCGGAGAGCTGGGCCGGCCGGGAGGCGTGCCGGTCGGCGAGCCCGACCAGGTCCAGCAGCTCGGCCACCCGACGGCGGCGCTCGGTGCGGCCGACGCCAGCCAGCTCCAGCGGGTGCTCGACGTTGCCGGCCGCGGTACGGGAGTCGAGCAGGTTGAAGTGCTGGAAGATCATGCCGATGCTGCGGCGGGCCTCGCGGACCCCGGCGGCGTCGAGGTCGGTGAGCACCCGGCCGTCGACGGTGACCGTGCCCGAGGTCGGCCGCTCGAGCAGGTTCACCAGCCGGGCCAGGGTGCTCTTGCCCGAGCCGCTGGGGCCCACCACACCGGCGAACTCACCGCGGGCGACGGACAGGCTCACGCCGTCGAGGGCGACCACCTCGCCTGCGGTGCGGCGGGCGGGGAAGACCTTGCGGACGTCGGACAGCTCGATCACGGGAGTCCTCGCAGGTGGAGCGGACGGCGGGCACGGCTCGTCCTGCCGGGGTCCAGCGGGCTCGGCGCCGAACGGCGCGGCGCGGACCTCCGGTCAGGGGTGTCGGCTCACCGACAGAGCGTGCCGGCCAGGCGCATGAGGTCGATGGCGCGACGACGCGTCAACGAACCTGGCCCGACCACCACCCGAGGATGGCCTGCCTCCGCTCCGGATGCCAACCATGACCCCAGGGTTGTGATGGATCGCTCAACCACCTCCCCGCCCTGAGATCCGTCGGCCGACGGTCTCCCCCGCTGCGACAGAAATGGCCATTTCTGTCGGTACGCGTCAGGCGTCGATGCGGCGGCGGCCCTCGAACGCCCGGCCCAGGGTGACCTCGTCGGCGTACTCGAGGTCGCCGCCCACCGGCAGCCCGCTGGCCAGCCGGGACACCGCCAGCCCCAGCGGGCCGACCAGCCGGGCCAGGTAGGCGGCGGTCGCCTCGCCCTCGAGGTTCGGGTCGGTGGCGATGATGAGCTCGGTGACCTGGCCGTCCATCAGCCGGGTCATCAGCTCCTTGACCTTCAGGTCGTCGGGGCCGATCCCCTCGATCGGGCTGATCGCGCCGCCGAGCACGTGGTAGCGGCCCTTGAACTCCCGGGTCCGCTCGATCGCCACGACGTCCTTGGGCTCCTCGACGACGCAGATGACGTCGAGCGTGCGCCGCGGGTCACGGCAGATCCGGCACTGCTCGGCCTCGGCGACGTTGTGACAGGTCACGCAGAAGCGGACCTCGGCCTGCACCCGCTGCAGGGCGGCGACCAGTCGGCCGACGTCGGTCGACTCGGCGGCCAGCAGGTGGAAGGCGATGCGCTGTGCGCTCTTGGGACCGACGCCGGGCAGCCGCCCGAGCTCGTCGATGAGGTCCTGGACAGCGCCCTCGTACACGGTTCTCCTTCGCTGCGGGTGGCGGTGTGCGCACCCGGGTGGATCAGAGGCCGGGGAGACCCAGTCCGCCACCGAGACCGCCGGTCAGCGGGCCCATCGTGGAGGCGGTGAGCTCGCCGACGGCGCGCTGGGCGTCACGGAAGGCCGCGACCACCAGGTCCTGCAGGGTCTCGACGTCGTCGGGGTCGACGGCGGCCGGCGCGATCGTGACGGCGCTGACCTCACCGCTGCCGGTCATCGTCACCGTGACCAGCTCGCCGCCGGCCGAACCGGTCACCTCCGCACGGGACAGCTCCTCCTGCGCGGCAGCGAGCTGCTGCTGCATCTGCTGCGCCTGCTTCATGATCTGCTGCATGTCGGGCTGGCCACCGGGTCGCATGGTCCGAGCGTAGGTGCTGGCACCGACAGTCCGCCGCACGCACCGCTCCACGCGAGCCGACTTGGGGCGCGCCCGGGCTCGGTGGCAGGGTCGCCCCGTGACGGGCGACGGCGTGCAGGTCCGCAGCACCGTGGGCGGGGCACGCACCGGGCCGTGGTCGCAGCTCGCGCTCATCGCGCTGACCCAGGTGCTGGCCCTGGCCGTGTGGTTCTCCGCCTCCGCCGTGCTGCCCGTGCTGCGCCGCGACTGGGAGCTGGGCACCGCCGGAGGGGTCGGGCTCACCGTCGCCGTGCAGCTGGGCTTCGTGGTGGGTGCGCTCGTCTCGGCGACGACCGGGCTGGCCGACCGGGTGCGCCCCGAGCGGCTGCTCGCCACCGGGGCCGGGGCCGCCGCCGCGTGCACCCTCGGCGTCGCCGTCCTGGCCGAGGGGCCGCTGCTCGGCGTCGCGCTCCGCTTCCTGACCGGGATGGGCCTCGCGCTGGTCTACCCGATCGGCATGAAGCTGATGGCCTCGTGGTTCGGCGCCCGCGGGCGGGGGCTGGCGCTCGGCGTGCTGGTCGGCGCGCTCACCCTGGGCTCGCTGCTGCCCCAGCTGCTGGTCGGCGTGCTCGGCGACTCGTGGCGGACCGTGCTGGTCGCCGCGGCGGCGAGCGGCGGGGCCGCGGCCCTGCTGGCGCTCGGCCTGTTGCGCGCCGGGCCGCACCTGTCGGTGGGCAGCCGCCCGCGGGCCGCGCAGGCCTTCGACGGCTTCCGCTCGGCCCGGCCGCGGCTGGTGAACCTCGCCTACCTCGGGCACATGTGGGAGCTCTACGCGCTCTGGACCTGGGCCGCGGTGTGGATCACCGCGTCCCGCGACGTCCACGATCCCGCCCTGCCGGCCGCCCGGATCGCCCTGCTGGCCCTGATCGCGTTCGGGATCTGCGGCGCGGCCGGCTGCGTGCTGGCCGGCTGGCTCGCCCGCCGGTGGGGTCGGGCCCCGGTCGCCACCGTCGCGGTGGCCACCAGCGGCGTGTGCTGCCTGCTGTCCCCGTGGGCCTGGTCCTGGCCGACCGCCGTCCTCGCCGTCTTCGTCTGCGTCTGGGGGGCCAGCGTCATCGCCGACTCGGCGATGTTCTCCACCCTGCTCAGCGAGGTCTCCGACCGCCGCTGGGTCGGCACCGCCCTCACCGTGCAGACCGCGACCGGTTTCCTGCTCACCACGGTGACGATCAGCGCGCTCCCCTACCTGGCCGACCTCGTCACCTGGCAGTGGACTCTGCTGCTGCTCGCCGCCGGCCCGGTGGCCTCGGTCGCCGCGCTGGCCCGCTTCCGGGCACTGGACCGGGGACCAAGGACCGCGGCCGGCTGACCACCCGGCGGGGCACGATGAGCGGACGCGGGGACCTCGCCTGCGCCCACGACGAGACAGGAGCACGGACGCCGATGGACGTCGAGGAGACACGACTGCCCGGGATCGGGCTCCGGCACGACCTGGTGACCGCGCAGGGCCGGCGGGTCGGGGTCATCTCCCAGCGCAACGGGGCCCGGCACGTCGTCCTCTACGACGAGCGGGACCCCGACGCGACGGCGGCCACGATCGAGCTGACCGCGGAGGAGAGCGAGGTCGTCGCCGAGCTGCTGGGTGCCCCGCGGATCACCGAGCGGTTGTCCCGGCTGCGTGAGCAGGTGGAGAGCCTGGCCACCGAGGGCGTGCCGATCGAGCCCGGCTCCCCCTACGTCGCCGCCACCCTGGGTGACGCGGCCATCCGGACCCGCACCGGCGCCTCCGTCGTCGCGGTCGTCCGGGGTGAGGAGATGATCGCCTCACCCACTCCCGACTTCCGGTTCCAGGCCGAGGACCGGCTGGTCGTGGTCGGCACCTCGGACGGCGTCGCAGCGGTCGGTGACCTGCTCAACCCGCGCTGATGGACCTGGGGCACACCGCGATCCTGCTGCTGGAGCTGGGCGCCGTCCTCTTCGGGCTGGGGCTGCTCGGCTCGCTGGCCGGCCGGATCGGTTTGTCCCCCATCCCGCTCTACCTGCTCGCCGGGCTGGCGTTCGGCACCGGCGGGCTGCTGCCACTGGACGCCCCCGAGGGCTTCTTCTCCACCGGTGCCGAGGTCGGCATCGTGCTCCTGCTGCTCGTCCTCGGGCTCGAGTACACCGCCGGTGACCTGGTCGAGAACCTGCGCCGTCAGGCGCCGGTCGGGGTCGTCGACCTGCTGCTCAACGGCCTGCCCGGGGCCGCGCTGGCGTTGTTCCTGGGCTGGGGGCCCACCGCCGCGCTGGCCCTGTTCGGCGTCACCGCGATCAGCTCGTCGGGGATCGTCTCCAAGCTGCTGACCGACCTCGGCCGGCTCGGCAACCGGGAGACCCCGGCCGTGCTCGGCGTCCTGGTCATCGAGGACCTGGCGATGGCCGCCTACCTCCCGGTGCTCACCGGCGTCGTCGCGGCCACCACCACCGGTGACGCCCTGCTGTCGGTCAGCGTCGCCCTGGCCACCCTCGCGGCCGTGCTGGCCGTCGCAGTGCGCCACGGCACCACGGTGACCCGGTTCGTCGGGGCGCGGTCCAACGAGATCCTGCTGCTGCGCGTGCTCGGCCTGGCGCTGCTGGTCGCCGGTGCCGCCGAGGCGGTGCACGTCTCGGCGGCGGTGGGCGCGTTCCTGCTCGGCATCGCCCTCTCCGGCGAGGTCGCCGAGCGGATCGGGGACGTGCTCGCCCCGCTGCGCGACCTGTTCGCCGCGGTCTTCTTCGTCTTCTTCGGGCTGTCCACCGACCCCTCCCAGCTGCCCGGCGCGCTGCTGCCCGCAGCGGCGCTGGCCGCGGTCGGCATCGTGACCAAGTTCGGCACCGGGTGGGTCGCCGGGCGCCGGGCCGGCGTCGGGCCGCCCGGCCGGGTGCGCGCCGGGGCGGCCCTGGTCGCGCGCGGCGAGTTCTCGATCATCATCGCCGGCCTGGTGCTGGGCAGCGTGCCGGCGGCCTTCGGCTCGACGGTCGCCGCCTACGTGCTGATCCTGGCCGTGCTCGGGCCGCTGGCGCCGCGACTGGTCGACCCGTGGGTGCGCCGGCTCGCCCAGCGTTCCGCGCCGCCCCGGCCCTCGCCGTAGGAACGGTGCGCCGGTCAGCTGTCGATCGGTCGTGCGCCGAGCTGGGTGCGCAGCAGCTGGAGCGCGGCGGCCTCGGGGTCCAGCGCCGGTGCGGAGTCCGCGGTGTCGCCGGAGGCCGCGTCGGCGGCCCGCTCGGCCATCAGCTCGTCGGCCTCGGCGGACTCCGCGGCCTGCACGGCGGCCCGCGCCGCCTCCGGTGACACCGGCGCCCCGCCCCCCGAGCCACCGCCGGCGGCCCCGGGCTGACCCGGCCCCCCGTCGACGACGGCCTGCACCTTCCAGCGGACGCCGAGCAGCTCCTGCAGCGACTGCCGGATGACGTCCTTGTTCAGGTCGTCGCCCAGCATCTTGGCCAGCGCCGGCGAGGTGGCCGCCAGGGTGAGCACCCCGTTGGTCAGGTCGTGGACCTGGGCGCTCTTGAGCAGCGCCTCGGTGGTGCGCTTGTGCCCGCGCACCACCTTGAGCAGCTCCGGCCAGATGCGCCGGACGTCGGCGGTGGTCAGCGCAGCGTCGTCGCCGGCGGGTTCGGCCGGCGTGGCCGACACCAGCGGCGTGGGCTCGCCGCCGCGTGGCGCCGGCGCGGACTCCGCTGCGGCCCGGGGTGCCGGAGCGGCCTCCGTGGCCGGCGCGGCGGCGCGGTGCGGTTCCGCCGCCGGGCGGGCCGGCTGCGGCCAGTCCTCGTCGTCGGTGGGCTCGGGCGGCAGCGGCACCTCGGACGCCGGCGCGCTCTCCGACCGGGGCCGCGGGGGGTCGGCGGCGGGCGGCTGGGCAGCCGCAGGCGCCGGGGCGGGTCCGCCCGGACGGGCGGTCACCGGCCAGCCGTCGTCGCCCTCCGGGGCCGGCGGGGAGGCCGGGGCCGGGGTGGGGGCGGCCGGCGCGGAACGGGCCTGCGAGGGACGGACGTAGGCCGGCCGGCTCGTCGGCGCAGCGGCGGGCGGCGCCACCGGCTCCGCCACCGGGGCCTGAGCCTGCGGGGCCGGAGCCTGCGGGGCCGGAGCCTGCGGGGCCGGCGCCTGCGGGGCCGGCGCCTGCGGGGCCGGAGCCTGCGGGGCCGCCGGGGTGCGGACCGCGGGCGGCGGTGCCTGGACCGGGGCCGGGCGGGCGGCCTCGCGCACCGGCGCCGGGGCGGCGGCCTCCGGGCGGCCGGCGTGCTCGCCGGCGATCGACATCCGGCGCTCCAGCCGCTCCAGCCGCTGCAGGGTGGCGGCGGCCGAGCCGTCGACCCCGGGCAGCAGCATCCGGGCGCAGACGAGCTCCAGGAGCAGCCGGGGGGCCGTCGTCCCGCGCATCTCGGTGAGGCCCTCGTGCACGGTGTCCGCCAGCCGGGAGAGCGTGGCCGAGCCCAGCGCCTGGGCCTGCCGGCTCATCACGTCGATCCGGTCGGGCGGGCTGTCGAGCAGGCCGTTGCCGCCGGCCTCGGGCACGGCGTCCAGCACGATCAGGTCGCGCAGCCGGTCCAGCAGGTCGGTGGCGAACCGGCGGGGGTCGTGGCCGGCCTCGACCACGCGGTCGACGGCCTGGAAGACGCCCGGCGCGTCGGAGGCGGCCAGCGCATCGACGGCCTCGTCGAGCAGCGCCTCGTCGGTGACGCCGAGCAGGCCAACGGCCGACCGGTAGGTGACCCCCTCGGGGCCGGCGCCGGCCAGCAGCTGGTCGAGGATCGACAGCGAGTCGCGCACCGAACCGCCGCCGGCCCGGACCACCAGCGGGAACACCGTCGGCTCCACGGTGACGCCCTCGGCCGCGCACGTCTTCTCCAGCAGGGCGCGCAGCGTGCTGGGCGGCACCAGCCGGAACGGGTAGTGGTGGGTGCGCGAGCGGATCGTCGGGAGGACCTTCTCCGGCTCGGTGGTGGCGAAGACGAAGACCAGGAACTCCGGCGGCTCCTCGACCACCTTGAGCAGGGCGTTGAAGCCCTGCGAGCTGACCATGTGCGCCTCGTCGACGATGTAGACCTTGTAGCGGCTGTGCACCGGGGCGAAGAACGCCTTCTCGCGCAGGTCGCGGGCGTCGTCGACACCACCGTGGCTGGCCGCGTCGATCTCCATGACGTCGATCGAGCCGGGGCCGTCGGGGGCCAGCGCGACGCACGAGCCGCAGACGCCGCAGGGGGTGGAGGTCGGCCCCTGCTCGCAGTTCAGCGAGCGGGCCAGGATCCGCGCCGACGACGTCTTCCCGCAGCCCCGCGGCCCGCTGAACAGGTAGGCGTGGTTGATCCGCCCGCCGTCCACGGCGTTCACCAGCGGTGCGGTGACGTGCTCCTGCCCGACCACCTCGGCGAAGGTCGCCGGACGGTACTTGCGGTAGAGCGCCAGAGCCACGCCGCGAGGTTACGTGGCCGCACCGACGCTCCGCCGTGCTGTCGACGCAGCGCGCCGTCAGGTCAGCTCTCGGTCGTCGATCGAGACCCGGCGGTCCCCCGACCGATGAGTCCGGTGCGCCCGTCCGGTCCCCCAGCCGAACACGCCACGATCACTCCCACCCGAGGAACCGACATGACCGCGCTCTACACCTGGGACGTCTTCTCCACCCTCGACGGCTACGGCTCCTACGCCGAGGGTGCCGACTGGGGCGGCTACTGGGGCAAGCAGGGCCCCGAGCTGCTCGCGCACCGCGCCGGCCTGTTCGACACCGACCAGCGCATGGTCTTCGGAGCCACCACGTTCCGGGAGAACGCCCAGGTCATGATCACGGGTGACGATCCCCTCACGCTCGACGAGTGGAACGTCCGAATGCTGCGGATGCCCGCGACGGTGGTCTCCGCCACGTTGCAGGACACCCTGGGCTGGCCGGACGCGACCATCGTGCGGGGGGACGCCGTGGACACCGTCATCCGGCTCAAGGAGGCGTCGGACGTGCCGCTGCGCTCGCAGGCCAGCCTGTCGCTGAACTGGGCGCTGCTGGCCGCCGGCCTGGTCGACCGTCTGCAGGTGACCGTCTTCCCGGTCATCTCCGGACGGACCGGGACCAGCCCGGTCCTCGCGGGCGCGGGTGACGTCGACCTCGAACTGCTCGAGAGCCGGACCCTCGACGGCCGCACCCAGGAACTGGTCTACCGCCCCACCCCCCGGTGACGGCCGCTGACCTACATGGTCAGGCGCAGGAAGAACTCGACGGAACCGGAGTCCTCGACGCTGACGAAGCCCAGGTCCGGCGGCTCGATGCCGTAGTCGGCGAAGCTCACCGGCACCGCACCCGAGACGTCCACGCCGTCGGCGGTGCGGACGACGGAGAGCTCGGTGGTCACCGGCTGCGTCGTGCCGGCCAGGGTCAGCTCGCCGGTCACCGGCACGGTGACCGGCGTGCCGCTGAGCTCGGGGAGGTCGGCCACCTCGGTGACGGAGAAGACCGCGGTGGGGTTCCCGGCGACGTCCATCACGTTGTCCCGGAAGTACGAGTCGCGGCGGCCGCTGTCGGTGCTGATCGAGGCGACGTCGACGGCCACGTCGGCGTCGGCGAGGTCCCCACCGGAGACGACGACGGTGCCGGTGACCTGGTCGGTCGTGCCGGCCACGGTGACGTCGGCGCCGTTGAGCACCTCGTCGACGCGGTAGCCCGCGGTGGAGTCGGGGGCGATGGTCCAGGTGCCGTCGGTGTCCGCGGCGAGCTCGACCTCCTGCGGCTGAGCCTGCACCGTCTCGGCCGGGGGCGCGTCCTCCGCGAGAGCGGCGTAGATCAACGGCCCGCCGAGAGCCCCTGCGGCGACCACCGCCACGGCCCCGCCGGTGATCCACCAGGTACGACGACTGGGCACGGCCACTCCTCCGCTCGAAGGTGGGTGCATCAGAGCGCACGAACCTGGGAGCAGCCTGAGAATCGCCCGGGAGAGAGAAAGGACCCCCCGCACACCCGTCAGAGCCCGCTTATCCTTGCTGCCTTCCGGCCCTGGGGAGGTTCACAGGGTGACGCCGCACGAGGGGTCGCCGTCCACTGTAGAGGACGCCGCCGATGCCGGAGCCGCCCTCCCCGTACGCTCCCGCCGCATGACCGGGCGCACCCCTCAGCCCGTCCCGCCTGCGCCGTCCACCCGCGGCTTCGTGCTCGTCGTCCTGGCCGCGCTGTGCTGGGGGACCTCGGGCATCACCGGCGACCTGGTCGCCGACCGCACCGACCTGGACCCGCTCGACGTCGCCTGGCACCGGATGGCCGTCGGCGCGCTCGCCCTGCTCGCCGTGCACCTGCTCGCGCGGCGGACCTCCGCCAGGCCCGCCGCCCCACCGGTCCCCTGGTCGCGCTCGCTGCGCTGGCGGCTGGCCGGCGTCGGCGCCGGGCTGGCGGTCTACCAGAGCGCCTACTTCGCCGCCGTGGCCACGGCCGGGGTGAGCATCGCGACGCTGGTCGCACTCGGCCTGGCCCCGCTGCTGGTGGCCGTCGGTGCCGCCGCACTCGGGCACGGCCGCCCGGACCGGGCGACCGGCGTCGCCCTCGTCGTGGCCCTGGCCGGGCTGGTGCTCCTCGTGGGCGTCTCGGCGGGCGGCGACGGCGGGGACGCCGTCCTGCTGGGCGCACTGGCCGCGATCGGCTGCGCGGTCGCCTACGCCGCGGTCGTGCTGCTGTCGGCCGGCGCACCGGCGGGCGTGCCGACGACGACGGTCGGCTTCGCCGTGGGGGCCGTGGCGCTCACCCCGGTGGCGCTGGCCGCCGGGCTCGACCTCACCGCCGACCCGCTGGGGCTGGCGCTGCTGGTCTACCTGGGGCTGGTGCCGACCGCGCTCGCCTACGGGCTGTTCTTCACCGGGGTCCGGGCCGTGCCGGCCGCGGTCGCCTCGATCGTGACCCTGCTGGAGCCGCTGACCGCGACCGCGCTGGCGGCCGTGGTGCTCGGGGAGCGGCTCACCCCGACCGCGCTGGCCGGGGGAGCGCTGATGCTCGGCGCCGTGACGGCGCTCTACCTGCGGAGGATGGGAGATTCGAACTCCCGAGGGCTTGCACCCAACCCGCTTTCCAAGCGAGCGCCATAGGCCACTAGGCGAATCCTCCAGTGCGGGGCCACTGTACCGGGCGGGTCCGCGGCAGTCAGCCGCTCCCCTCCACCCGAGCAGCCTGCGGGGCCGGAAAGTGGTTGAGTGATCTACGGGACGGCGACCGCCGCACGGAACCGGACACCGGGAGGACCGACATGAGCAGCGCCGAGCAGGTGCGCCCCGACGTGGTCGCGGCGATCGTCACCGCGCTGGAGGAGACCGACCCCAGCAACCTCCCTCCCGACGCCACCCGCGCCGAGAAGGACGCCGCCAAGGACCAGTACCTCTCCGGCCTGGTCGCCGGGCGGGCGCAGCGTGAGCGGCAGACCCGGGCGTGGGAGCTGCTGCTGACCCGCAGCCACGACGAGCCGCCGAGCTGGCGGCAGCTGTTCGACGAGCTCCCGCAGAGCTCGGTCGACCAACTGGGCGACCTCTACGACGCGCTGCCCGAGGGGGCCCAGACGGAGTACGCGCGCCGGTACGGGGCCCCCGTCTCCGCCTGACCCGCGGCGCGGCCGACGTGCGGGCAGGGCTGGGGTGACGGCGCCGGGCGTCCGGGTGGCCGGGCGCTACCTGCTGCGGTCCCGACTCGGCGGCGGGGCCATGGGCGCGGTCTGGCTGGCCCGCGACGAGCTGCTGGGCCGCGACGTCGCGGTGAAGCAGGTGCTCATCCCGGTCGGCAGCGACCCGGAGGCGACCGCCGGGCACCGCGAGGCGGCCATGCGCGAGGGTCGGATCGCCGCCCGGCTGACCCATCCGCACGCCATCGCGGTCTACGACATGGTCGACGACGGCGGGACGCCGTGGCTGGTGATGGAGCACCTGCCCTCCCGGAGCCTGGCGAGCGTGCTCGCCGAACGGGGCACGCTGCCCGTCCAGCAGGTGGCCCTGATCGGCGCGCAGGTCGCCGATGCGCTGGTGGCCACGCACGCCGCCGGGGTCGTCCACCGGGACGTGAAGCCGGGGAACATCCTGATCGGCGAGGGACAGCGCAGCGCCGGCCTCGTGAAGATCACCGACTTCGGCATCTCCCGTGCTCGCGGCGACGTCTCGCTCACCCAGACCGGCGTGGTGAAGGGGACGCCGGCCTACCTGGCCCCCGAGGTCGCCCGCGGGCAGGAACCGCGGGAGGCCAGCGACGTCTTCTCCCTCGGCGCCACGCTGCACGCCTGCCTGGAGGGGACGCCGCCGTTCGGGATGACGGAGAACCCGCTGGAGATGCTCCACCGGGTCGCCGGGGGCAACGTGGCCCGGCCGCGGAACGCCGGGCCGCTCACCCGGCCGCTGATGCGGATGCTGGCCAACGACCCGGCGAAGCGGCCGACGATGTCCCAGGCGCGCGACCAGCTGGCGAAGCTGGCTGCCGGCCGGGACGGCGACGTCACCGAGGTGCTCGCCGCGCGCACGCCGCTGCTGCCCACGCTGGCCGACCTGCGCGCGGTGCCCGGTGCGGAGCCCGCCGGCGCGCCAGGCACACCCGCCGGCACCGACTCCCCCGCCACGACCGGGACTGCCGCTGGGCCGGCCGCCGCCGGGGTGGCCGCCGCCCGGCCGGCGCCCCCGGTCGACGACCCGCCGTCCCCGGAGACGGGCGACCGACCGGGCACGGGCGACCAGCCGGAGAGCACCGACCGGCCACCGGTCGCCGGTGCCACACCCCCGGGTGCCGCGGCGGCCGGCGCGCCGTCTGCGGCCGACCAGTCACCCTCGGGCGCACCCGCACCGGGGCGCCGGCGCCGGTCCCGGCTGGTCGCCGCCGTCGCGATCGTGCTCCTCGCCCTGTCCGGCACGCTGGGCGCGGTCTGGTTCGGGGCCCGGGACGACGACCGGGCCCCGGCGGCCGAGGCCGACAGCTCGCCGTCGGCACCGTCGTCCAGCGACCCGGCGCCGCCCACCGAGGACGAGCCGGTGGTCACGTCGGAGACCCCGTCGCCGACCTCCGCCGCCCCGACCCCGTCGGTGACCCCGCCGCCAGCAGCGCCCACCCCGACCCCCACCCCGACCTCCACGCCCACCCAGGCCCCCACCCCGACGCCGACGCCCGCAGGCCCGGCACCGGGCTCCGCGGCCGAGGTCGTGCAGGCGGTCACCAGCTACTACGCACTCCTGCCCGGTGACCCGGGGGCTGCCTGGGAGCGCACCGGCCCCCGGCTGCGCGCGGAGATCGGCAGCAGGTCGGCCTACCTGGCCTTCTGGGACCGCTTCCGGAGCGTCAGCCGGGGGCCGGTGTCGGCGCAGGACGGGTCGCTCCTCGCGTCCATGCCGGTCACCTTCACCGAGCGCGACGGCAGCGTCAGCGCCGAGCAGCACGAGATCACCCTGGTCCGCGGGGACGACGGCCGGCTGCTCATCGACTACGACGTCCCGGTCTGACGGACCCCGGACGCCAGAACGGCGGCGCCCCGTGCGGGGCGCCGCCGTTCTCGACTGACATGGCGGTGGCGGTGGGATTTGAACCCACGGAGGCTTGCACCTCACACGCTTTCGAGGCGTGCTCCTTCGGCCGCTCGGACACGCCACCGTCGGACAGACTACAGGCCCCGCTTCGAGCGGAAGAACGCACGTAGCAACGCGCCGGACTCCTCGGCGCGGACACCGCCGGTGACCTCGGGGCGGTGGTTGAGCCGCCGGTCACGGACGACGTCCCACAACGAACCGGCCGCCCCCGCCTTCGGGTCGTCGGCGCCGTAGACCACCCGCGCCACCCGGGCCAGCACGCTCGCCCCGGCGCACATCGTGCAGGGCTCCAGCGTGACCACCAGGCTCGCCCCGGTCAGCCGCCAGCCGTCACCGTGCACCGCCGCCGCGGCGCGCAGGGCCAGCACCTCGGCGTGCGCGGTCGGGTCGCCCCGCTTCTCCCGCTCGTTGGCCGCCTCGGCCAGCACCGTCCCGTCGGGACCGAGGACGACGGCGCCGATCGGCGTGTCACCCCACTCCTGTGCGGCGGCCGCGAGCTCCAGCGCCCGGAGCATCGCCTCGTCGTCGGTCACCGCCGGCCCAACCACGGACGGGCGGACAGGTGTGCCTCGCCGCGAGTAGTGCTCTGGCGCACCAGTACAGCCAGAGCACAACTGTGCGGCGAGGTCATGCCAGGTCCAGGCCGGTGAGCGCCGACAGCTCGGCGAGCGCGGCGGCGGGGTCGACGACCTTGATCGTGTGCATGCCCAGCGCGCGGGCCGGCTTCAGGTTGATGCCGAGGTCGTCCAGGTAGGCGCAGTCGGACGGCGCGAGCTCCCGGCCGACCGCCTTCGACAGGCGCTGCACCGCGAGGGGGTAGATCGCCGGCTCGGGCTTGCGCACCCCCTCGACCGACGACTCGACGACGGCGTCGAACAGCCCCAGCAGCTCGCCCAGCCGGCCGGTGCGCTGCATCGGGGCGACGTTGTTCGACAGCAGCGCCAGCGGCAGCCCCGCCGCCCGCAGCCGCCGCACCGCCGTGACCATCGCCGGGCGCAGCTCCCCCGCCAGCGCGGCGAGCACCCGGCCGGCGTCCAGCTGGTGCCCCGCGGCGGCGGCCTCGGCCTCGAAGGCCCGCCGGAACCCCTGCTCGTCGAGCTCCCGGCGCTCGTAGCGGGCCCAGGCGTTGGTGTCCGGGTCGGTGCTGTTCAGGCCGACGATGAACCCGGCGGGCAGCTCCGCCTCCTGTTCGTAGGCAGCGAAGGCGGTCAGCGGGCTCTCGGTGAGCACGCCGCCCAGGTCGAAGACGACGGCACGGACGTGGCCGAGGTCCCGTGCGGTCACGACGCCGCGACCGCACGGAGCTCGTCGGCGAAGCCCAGCCGTTCGGCGATCACCAACACCACCTCGTCGGCCCACAGCTCGTCGGAGTCCAGCAGCCGGCTCAGCTCCTCGGCCGGGAGGCCGGCGTCGGCCAGGACGTCGAGGTCACCGCCGGGCCGGCCCTGCTCGTCGGCATCGAAGGCGTCGTCGATCGTGGTGCCGGTCTCGACCGGTATGCCGTAGCGCTCCACCACCTCGGCCGCGAGCAGGTGCTCCTGGAAGGTCGCGTCGGAGATCAGCGCCCGGACCATGCCGCCCGGTCCGTGCCGCAGCACGACGAAGTAGAGACGGCTGTCGACGACGAGGACGAGCGGGCCCGGCCAGCCGGCGGTGCCCGGTTCGCCGAGGGCCCGTTCCAGGGCCGGCAGCTCGTCGTCGGCATCAGCGGCGAGGAGCTCGCACTGCCAGCGGCCGGCGGCCGAGCTGACCCGGACGGCGAAGCTCTCCTGCAGCGAGGTGCCGGAGTCGGATGGGAGGGCCATAGCCTGTAGATCATGGCCGACGCCCTCCCCGACGACAGCGCGCCGGTCGAGGTCACCGCCGTCGCCCCCGCGCTGTTCGCCGCCCTCGCCGCCGATCCGCTCGCCGCCCACCTGGGCATCGAGCTGGAGGAGGTCCGGCCCGGCTACGCCCGCGCATCGATGACCGTGGGCCCGAGCCTGCTCAACGCGGTCGGCACCGCCCACGGCGGTGCCACGATGGCGCTGCTGGACGTGGTGCACGCCGCGGTGAGCAACAGCCACGGCACGATCGCCGTCGCCCAGGACGTGCACACCGAGTTCCTCTCCGCCGGCCGGTCCGGCGACCACCTGGTCGCCGAGGGGGTCGAGCTGCACCGGACCGGCCGCACCGCCGTCTACCGGATCGACGCGGCCACCGTGGACGGCCGGCCGGTCGCCACCGCCCTGGCCCGGGTCTTCCGGCTGGGCACGCCGTGGGAGACCGGCGAGGCGGCGCCGTGACCGGCTCCTTCCCCGTCCCGACGATGCCGGCACCGCCGGTGTCCGTGGTCGGCCTCGGGCAGCTGGGCGGCTCCCTGGCCGCGGCGCTCGTCGCGGCCGGCCGGCCGGTCTCCGGCTGGGACGTCGACCCGGCCGCCCGGCAGGCGGCGGAGGACACCGGCGTGACGATCCGCCAGGAGCTGACCGGTGTGGTCGTGCTCGCCGTCCCGCTCCCGGCGATGGGCACGGCGCTCACCGGGCTGCGGATCGACCCCGGGGCGACGGTCACCGACCTCGGCTCGGTGAAGGCGCCGGTGCTGGCCGAGCTGGGTGCCGCCCACGGGGACCGGTACGTCGGCGGGCACCCGATGTGCGGCACGGAACGCTCCGGGCCCGCCGCCGTCGACCCCACGCTGTTCACCGGCGCCCGGTGGGCGCTGTGCCTGGAGGCGGACACCGACCTGCGGCGCTGGCTGCGGGTCGCCGAGATCGCGCTGGCCGTCGGCGCCGAGGTGGTCCCGGTGACCGCCGCGGAGCACGACGACGCGGTCGCGGCCATCAGCGCTGTCCCGCACCTGCTGGCCGCGGCGGTGGCCGCCGCCGCCGGGCAGGCCGGCCCGCTCGCCCTCTCCCTGGCGGCCGGCAGCTTCCGGGACGCCACCCGGGTGATCGCCAGCGACCCGGCGTTCGTGACCGCACTGGTGACCGGCAACGCCGGGCCGACGGCTGCGGCGCTGGACCGGATCCGGGCCCAGCTGGGCCGCCCCTGGCCGGAGCTGGTCGCCGACGGGCACTCGGTGCGGGTCGCCGACGCCGGGCGCCGGACGGTCCGGGTCCCGCTGGACCGGGCCGCGCTGCTCGCGCTGGGCCGGGCCGGAGGGGCGGTCACCCGGCGGCTGGCGGCGTTCGTCGAGGGCTGGGTGCCGGATCGGCCGTGATCCGCACGCGTGGGAGACGCCCGGACCGGGCAAGGTGACCGCCATGGACGACAAGGACATCCGCAGCCGGATCGAGGCGCTGGTCGAGGAGGAGCACACGCTCCGCAATGCCAGCGAGCATACCGACGAGCAGCGCGCCCGCCTGCGGCAGATCGAGGAGGACCGCGACCAGCTGTGGGACCTCCTGCGCCAGCGGGACGCCAAGCGGCAGTACGGCGAGGACCCCGACGAGGCCCAGCCACGCCCGGAACCGCAGGTCGAGAACTACCTCCAATAGCGGTGGCCCCCGGCCCGTCAGCGGTGGTGGTCGGCCCCCAGCAGGGCCAGCTGCCAGAGCAGCCGGGACCGGGGGTCGGCCACCGAGCGGCCGGTGACCTGCTCGATCCGGCGCAGCCGGTGCATGACCGTGTTGCGGTGGCAGTACAGCTGGTCGGCGGCCCGGGTCGGTGACCCGTCGGAGGCCAGCACCGCGGTCAGCGTGTCCAGCAGCACGTCGCGTTCGTCGGGGGGCAGGTCGAGCAGCCGGCCCAGCGACTGCTCCACGAGCCGGCGGGTGATCTCCGGTGAGCTGCTGAGCAGCGCCTCGGGCAACCGGTCGTCGATCGTGACCACCCGCGGCTGGCCCGCGGGCAGCGTGCGTGCCGCGGTGTCGGCGAGCCGCCAGGCGGAGGCGACCGCCGAGGCACCGTCCACCACGGCCGAGACGCCCACCGGGCCGGCGGCCAGCTCCGCCAGCCAGGTCACCACGTCGCCGACCTGGCGGGTGCCCAGGGCCACGACCCCGACCTGGGCACCGGAGCGCCAGCCCCACACCGACCGGACACCCCGCTTCAGCAGCCGGGCGCCGGGGTCCGCGAGGTTCGGCCCCCCCGACTCGTCCGGGGGCGCGACGGCACACACCAGCCGGCCGTCCAGCGGCAGGGCCAGCAGCTCCGAGGCCGTCCGGACGAACACCGGGTCTCCCCCGCGGCCACCCAGCAGCCCGTCCAGCACCTGCTGCCGGGCCTGGTCGTCGATGCCGGCCAGGCGGCGCTCCTCGGTCCGGTACGCCTCGGCCAGCGCTGCGCACTGCACGTCGTTGACGTGCCAGACCGACCCCGCCACCTCGAGCAGGACGTCGCTGTCGCCGGGGGCCTCGGCGGCCCGGGCCGTGGCCCGCAACGCCTCCCAGGTGACCTGCCCGCCCAGCCGGTAGGCGCGCAGCACCGTCTCCAGCGGCACGCCCTGGATCGCCCGGCGGCGGCCGACCTCGCGGGCCGCGGCCAGCGCTGCGCGCCCGCCGTCGTCGGCGTCGCCCATCAGGGTGCGCACCGCGCGCTCCAGGTTCGTCCGGCCGGACTCGAACAGCTCGGCCCGGACGACGGGCCCCTGCTCGGTGTACGCACCCTCGGTGCGCTCCAGGATGCTGATCATCCGGGAGGTCATCTCGTCGAGCTGACCGAGCAACGGCGGGGCGAGCTGGGCCAGCCGCGCGGAGACCTCGGGTCGGAACGGTTGCACCCCGCCCCCCTTCTGTGACACACGGCACACTGCACAAGCAACCGGAGTGATCGCTGTGCTCCGCGCCCATTGTGACGGCACTCACCGCACCGCACCCTCGGGTGGTCGGATCATCCGGCACTCGTTCGCCGCGCCATGCCCGGCGGACGGGGCACCCGAGGCAAAGGAGCCGTGGGCCCGTTGGCGCAGCCGACCCCGACTGCAGGCAGCACTGCGATCGACCGCACGGCTGCCCCGGACACCGACCGCGCCCCTTCCGCCAGCCTGGAGATGACCGGCATCACCGTCGCCTTCGGCGGCGTGGTCGCGCTCTCCGAGGTCTCGCTGGTGGTCGAGCCCGGCCAGGTGCACGGGCTCATCGGCCCGAACGGCGCGGGCAAGACGACGCTGTTCAACGTCGCCTGCGGGATCGTGCGCCCCACGGCCGGTGAGATGACCTGGCGTGGAGCGCCACTCCGCCGGCTGAAGCCGCACCAGCTGGCCGGCCTGGGCATCGCCCGAACCCTGCAGGGCGTGGGCCTCTTCCCCGGCATGACCGTGCTGGAGAACGTCATGATCGGCGCCCACCGGCACGCCCGCGCCGGCTTCGGCTCCGCCCTGCTCGCCCTGCCGCGCTCGGACCGTGACGAGCGGGAGCTGCGCGCCCGCGCCATGACCGCACTGAGCGACCTGGGTGCCCAGCAGCACGCCGGCCGCTACCCCGGCGGGCTGCCCTACCCGGTGCAGAAGCGGGTCGCACTGGCCCGCGCCCTGGTCTCCGCACCGGACCTGCTGCTGCTCGACGAGCCCGCCAGCGGTCTCGCCGAGGACGAGATGCACGAGCTCGGCGAGCTCATCCGCACGCTCTCCGGCCGGATGAGCGTGCTCCTGGTGGAGCACCACATGGACCTGGTCATGCGGGTCTGCGACCGGATCACCGTCCTGGACTCCGGGCGGCAGATCGCTGCCGGCACCCCGGCCGAGGTGCAGGCCGACCCCGCCGTCACCGAGGCCTACCTCGGCGACGAGGTGACCGCCGAGGAGGACGCGGCCGGCACGACCCCCACCGACGGAGGGCGGCACCATGCCTGACACCCGCGCGCACGGCAGCACCGCGGTCGCGACCGGCGGGGACACCGCCACCGCCCCCGCCCTGCTGCAGATCGAGGACCTCAGCTCCTCCTACGGGGCGGTCCGGGCACTGGACGGGGTCTCGCTGACCGCCGACGCCGGCCGGATCACCGCCGTCCTCGGTGCCAACGGCGCCGGCAAGACCACCCTGCTGCGCACCGTCAGCGGGCTGGTCCGGGCCACCTCGGGGCGGGTCACCCTCGCCGGGGAGGACATCACCACCGCCTCCGTCGAGTCGATGGTCGGCCGGGGCATGGCCCACGTGCCGGAGGGGCGCGGCGTGATCGCCGAGCTCACCGTGCACGAGAACCTGCGGGTCGGGGCGCTGTTCCGCGGCAAGGTCGAGAAGAGCGAGTACGACCGCATCTACGACCTGTTCCCCCGGATCGCCGAGCGCCGCGACCAGCCGGCGCACGTCCTCTCCGGTGGTGAGCGCCAGATGCTCGTGATCGGGCGGGCGCTGCTGGCCCAACCGCGGATCCTGCTGCTCGACGAGCCGTCGCTGGGCCTGGCCCCCCGGATCGTGGCGCAGATCTTCGGCCTGCTCCGCCGGCTGGTCGACAGCGAGGGGCTGTCGGTCCTGCTGGTCGAGCAGAACGCCCGGAGCGCGCTGTCGGTGGCCGACGTCGGCGTCGTCCTCAACCTCGGCCGGGTGGTCGTCACCGACTCCGCCCGCACCCTGATGGCCGACGAGGACCTCCGGCACGCCTACCTGGGCTTCTGACCCACCCTCCCCGAGTCCTCTCCGCACCGCCAGGAAGGCACCTCCTCCGTGCAGTACTTCGTGAACGTCACCCTCACCGGGCTGACCGAGGGAATGGTCTACTCGGCCTTCGCCCTCGCCCTGGTGCTGATCTGGCGGTCCACCCGGATCGTGAACTTCGCGCAGGGCTCGATGGCGGCGGCGACGACGTTCATCGCCCTCGCGCTGATCCAGGCCGGGCAGTCCTACTGGGTGGCGCTGATCGTCGCCCTGCTCTCCGGGCTGCTGCTGGGGGCCATCATCGAGCGGGTCGTCATCCGGCCCGTCGAAGGCGGGCCGGAGCTCAACGCGGTCATCGTGACCCTGGGCCTCTTCGTGGCCATCCAGGCCGCGATCGCGATCGTCTTCGGCTCGGCGTTCCAGTCCTTCCCGACCCCGTTCGGCCTGGAGGGCTTCCAGGTCGGCGACAACCGGATCGCCCTCACCCCGAACAGCGTCTGGGTGATCGCGGCGGTGCTGGTCACCATGGCGCTGCTGGTGGTGCTCTTCCGGTTCACCCGGATCGGCCTGGCCATGCGCGCCTCGGCGTTCGGTCAGGAGGTCGCCCGACTGCTCGGCGTGCGGGTCGGCCGGATGCTCACCCTCGGCTGGGCGCTGGCCGCCGTCGTCGGGTCGCTGGCCGGGCTGCTCATCGCCGGCGGGGAGTTCGTCTACCCCGCCTACATGGACAGCTTGATCGTCTTCGGCTTCGTCGCCGCCGTGCTCGGTGGCCTGGACTCCCCCATCGGCGCCATCGTCGGCGGGCTGATCCTGGGCCTGGCCCTCAGCTACGTCAGCGGCTACGTCGAGCGGGGCAGCGCCCTGGTCAACGTCGCCGCCCTGGTCATCCTCATGGTCGTGCTGCTCGTGCGGCCCGGTGGCCTCTTCGCCAGCAGCACGGCCCGGAGGGCATGACGATGAGCGACCTGCAGAGCCCCACGAACACGACCGCCGAGGGCACCAGGGCCGGCGGCAAGGCCGCCGAGGAGGCCCCCACCGAGGCGACCGCCGGAGCCGACCAGCCCACCGCCACCCGGCGGCGCAGCCTCCTCCCCTCCTCGACGCTGCTGCGGCACCTGCTGGTGCTGCTGCTCGCGGCCGTGGGCGCGGTGGTGCTGCTGGAGATCACCGACCCGTTCACCAACTCCCAGCTGGCCACGCTGACCTACTACGCCATCGCGGCCGGCGGGCTGACCGTGCTGACCGGGATGAACGGCCAGATCTCGCTGGGCCACGGCGCCCTGATGGCAGTGGGCGCGTACACCACCGCGCTGTTCCTCTCCGCCGACGAGCCGCTGCCGCTGCCGCTGATCCTGCTGGCCGCGATCGTGACGGCCACCGCCGTCGGCGCCCTGGTCGGGGTGGCGGCGGCCCGGCTGCACGGCCCCTACCTGGCCGGCGCCACGCTCGCCCTGGCCGTCGGCCTGCCCGGCCTGGCGATCTACTTCCACGACGTCCTCGGCGGCGAGCAGGGCATGCGGGTGCGGGCCCCCCGAGCCCCGGAGGCGTTCGAGTCCTTCATCAGCGCCGTCTCGGGCAACTCGGCGACCAACACCAAGTGGCTGGCCTACCTCGGCGCCATCTGCCTGCTGATCACCTACTTCCTGCTGGCCAACCTGATCCGCAGCCGGATCGGCCGCACCTGGCGGGCGGTGCGCGACCAGGAGGTCGCCGCCGAGCTCGCCGGGATCAACCTCGGCGCGTGGCGAGTGCTCGCCTTCGTGGTGAGCGCAGCGGCCGCCGGGCTGGCCGGCGGCGTGCTGGCCCTCGTCGTCCGGCTGGCCGCCCCCAGCGGCTTCACGCTGGTCCTCTCCCTGGCCCTGCTGACGGCGATCGTGATCGGCGGGCTGGGCAGCCTGCTCGGCGCGCTGCTCGGCTCGGCGCTGCTGGTCTTCCTGCCCCCCTTCGTCACCGACCTGGGTGCCGGCTGGGGCCTGGACAACACCGAGGCCGCCCAGCTGGCCCCGTTCGTCTACGGCGTGGTGCTCATCGTGGCGATGATCTTCGCCCCCGCCGGCTTCGTCGGCACCCTCCGCATGCGCTGGCTCACCCGCCAGGCGAAGCGGTCGGCCGCCCAGCCGAGCAGGGGGTGAGGACGACCAGACCGAACCGCCGATCCCGGCCCCACGACCCCCCACACACCCCCGGGCAACGAAGCCCGGGCAGCACCAGAGGAGAACCGTTGTCCAGATCCTCTCGACGTCTCATGACCGTCATCGCCGCAGCCACCGCCGCCTCCACCCTCGCCGCCTGCGGCGGGAGCGATGACGGCGGCGGGGACGGCGGCGGTGGCGGTGGCGGTGGCGACGCCAGCGCCAACGAGGCCTCCGACATCGGCATCACCGAGGACTCGATCAAGCTCGGCGCCCACTTCCCCCTCACCGGGGTGGCCGCGCCCGGCTACAGCGAGATCCCGACCGGTGCGCAGGCGTACTTCGACTGCCTCAACAACGAGGGCGGGGTGAACGGCCGGACGATCGAGTACATCTACCGGGACGACGCCTACAACCCGACGAACACCAGCCAGGTGGTCAACCAGCTGGTCCTCGAGGACGAGGTCTTCGCCATCGTCGGCGGCCTCGGCACCCCCACGCACAGCGCCGTCCTGGACTTCCTGAACAGCGAGGGCGTGCCCGACCTGTTCGTCTCCTCCGGTTCGCTGCTGTGGGGCGAGGACCCGCAGACCAACCCGTACACGTTCGGCTGGCAGACCGACTACATGAGCGAGGGCAAGATCATCGGTGAGTACATCGCCGAGAACTTCCCGGACGCGAAGGTCGGGCTCTTCCTCCAGGACGACGACTTCGGCGAGGACGGCGAGGCCGGCATCCGGGAGTACATCGACGACCAGATCGTGGCCGCCGAGCGCTACACGCCGGGCAACACCAACGTCGGTCCGCAGATCGCCGCCCTCCAGGCAGCCGGAGCCGACTTCGTCGTCGGCTTCAACGTGCCCAGCTACACCGCGCTGTCCCAGCTCACCGCCCTGCAGCTGGGCTACGACCCGCAGTGGTTCTACTCCAACGTGGGGTCGGACCCGACGCTGGTCGGCTCCCTGCTGAACAACTTCTCGCAGGGCCAGGTGAGCGACGCCAGCCTGCTCGACGGTGCACTGACCACCGACTACCTGCCGACGGTCGACGAGCCGGACAACCCGTGGGTGCAGGAGTTCCAGCGGATCTGGGACGAGTGCGGCGGTGACGGTGAGCTGACCAACTACCGGATCTACGGCATGTCGCAGGCCTACACCACGGTCCAGGCCCTGCAGGCGGCCGGCCAGAACCCGACGCGTGACGGCCTGATCGAGGCCATCGAGACCGCCGGCGGCGACTGGGAGGGGCCGGTGCTCGCACCGTTCCGCTACTCCGAGGACAGCCACATGGGCACCGCCGGCATGTCGATCAGCCGGATCACCGGTGACACCACCGAGCAGGTCGAGCCGGTGCAGCTGACCGACATCGGCGACGCCCCGATCGAGGACTTCGACGGTGAGCCGGCCGAGGTCCCGGAGAACGGCATCCCGAACGAGGAGTCGGTGATGGACTGATCGAGGACCCCGTCCGGCGGACGGGTCCTCACCGACGGGCCGTCGGTCTCCCCCACGGGAGGCCGGCGGCCCGTCGGCCGTCCGGCACCAGGATGCTTCGGCGGCGAAGTGTCGCCGAGTTGATCTCCGGGTAGGGGCGCGGGGACCCGCCGGGCACGGCGTGGGCTCGGCAGAACAGGAGCGGCAGATGGCGGTGCAGGGAGCGGTGCGGAGCACGCGGGACATCCGCCGGGCGGTGGTGACCGGCGGTGCCGGGTTCCTGGGCTCGCACCTGTGCGAGCAGCTGCTCGACCGAGGCGTCGAGGTGGTCTGCCTGGACAACTTCCTGACCGGCTCCCCGCAGAACGTGCTGCACCTGATGGAGCACCCCGGCTTCCGGCTGGTCCGCTGCGACGTCACCGACTACGTGCACGTGCCGGGGCCGGTCGACCTGGTGCTGCACTTCGCCTCACCGGCCAGCCCGCTGGACTACCTGAAGATGCCGATCGAGACCCTCAAGGTCGGCAGCCTGGGCACGCTGCACACGCTGGGCCTGGCCAAGGAGAAGGGCGCCCGGTACCTGCTGGCCTCCACGTCGGAGGTCTACGGCGACCCCCTCCAGCACCCCCAGCGCGAGGACTACTGGGGCAACGTCAACCCGGTGGGCCCGCGCGGGGTCTACGACGAGGCCAAGCGGTTCAGCGAGGCGCTCACCACCGCCTACCGCACCTCCCAGGGCATCGACACCGCGATCGTGCGGATCTTCAACACCTACGGTCCCCGGATGCGCGCCGACGACGGCCGGGCCATCCCCGCCTTCGTCGGCCAGGCGCTGTCCGGGCAGCCGCTGACCGTGGCCGGTGACGGCTCCCAGACCCGGTCCATCTGCTACGTGGACGACACGGTGCGCGGCATCCTGGCGCTGGCCCACAGCTCCGCCACCGGCCCGATGAACATCGGCAACCCCGACGAACTCTCGATGCTGGAGCTGGCCCGCTGGATCGTCCGGCTCACCGGGTCGGAGTCCGAGGTCGGTTTCATCGACCTCCCCGTGGACGACCCCAAGGTGCGCCGGCCGGACACCGCCCTGGCCGCCGAGGTGCTCGGCTGGCACCCCAGCGTGCCCTCCGAGGAGGGCCTCCGGCGCACGGTGGCGTGGTTCGCCGCCCAGCGCGGTGCCGCGGCCCAGGCCGGCTGAGCGACCCCGTCGGGCCCGCGACGGAGCGTGATCCACCGAACGCTGAGGGCTCGGACGCCGACCGTCGGTCGGCCGAAACTGGGTAGAGTGCCGGGACGACGCGATGCCCGCGTCGGCCCGCGGCGTCCGCAGGGCACCTGCACAGGACCAGAGACGACGGAGAACCCAGATGGGGCGGCACGCCCGTACTCCCGCCCGTTCCGGGACGGCCAGCCGACCAGCCCTGCTCACCGGGCTCGCGGTCGTGGTCGCCCTGGCGCTGATCGCCGGCGTCGCCTGGTGGGCCACCGGCCCGGACGCCGGGACGGCGGAGGCCGCCGGTTGCGACGAGCCCGAGACGGTCCGCGTGACCGTGGCCCCGGAGCTCGGCACGCTGGTCCGGGAGCTGCTGGCCGAGCCGTTGCCGCTCAGCGGCGACGCGTGCGCCGTGGCCGACGTCGAGGCCACCGAGCCGCTGCAGACGCTCGCCGCCCTGGGCTCCCTCGGCGCCGACGCACTCCCCCAGGTGTGGGTGCCCGACTCCTCGCTGTGGGCCGCCCGCGCCAGCAGCGCGGAGCTCGAGGTGGCCGGGTCGCTGGCCACCTCACCGCTGGTGCTGGCCACCAGCCGGGCTGCCGCCGACCAGCTGGGCTGGGCCAGCAACGCACCCAGCTGGGGCGAGGCCCTGACCACCGGTCGAGCGCTGGCCGTGCCCGACCTGGCCGCCAGCGCCGAGGGGCTGTCCGTGCTGGCCGCCGTCCGGCAGTCGCTCGGCGGCGGGGAGGAGGCCGACAACGCCGTGGTCGAGGCCGTGCTGGCCGCCGGGCGGGGCGACGTGCCCACCGTCGCGGACGCGCTGGCCACCGGCACGGAGAACGCGGCCGACGCACCGCTGGTGCCGGTCAGCGAGCAGGAGGTGCTGGCCGCCAACCGCGCCGCCGGCTCCGACTCCCTCGTCGCGATCTACCCGAGCGAGGGCTCCCCGTCCCTGGACTACCCGGTGCTGCGACTGCCCTCAGCCGAGGAGGACTCCGCGGCCGTGGACGCCGTGGTCGACGCGCTGACCGCCGCCTCGGCCGGCGAGCAGGCCCGGGCGGCCGGCTTCCGCGACGCCGCCGGCACCGCTCCCGAGGGCGCCGGCCCCGGCACCGGTGTGCAGGAGCAGGCCCCGGAGCCGCTGGAGCTGGACGCCGCCGCGGTCCAGGCCCTGCTCGGCCGGCTGTCCAGCCTGGCCACCCCGTCCCGGCTGCTGACCGTCATCGACGTCTCCACCTCCATGAACGCCCCGGCCGGCGACGGCACCCGCGCCACGCTCGCCCGGGACGCCACCAAGAGCGCGCTCACCCTGCTGCCGGACTCCTACTCCGGCGGCGTCTGGGGCTTCGCCTACCAGCTCGACGGTGAGCGTGACTGGGTCGAGCTGGCCCCGCTGCGCACCCTCGGCGCCGACGTCGGCGGCCAGACGCACCGGGAGCTGGTCGACGAGCAGCTCGACACGCTGCCGAGCCTGCTCGCCCCCGGCGGCACCGGGCTGTACGACACGACCCTCGCCGCCGTCCGCGCCGCCCGGGAGGCCTACGACCCGGACGCGGTGAACAGCGTCGTGCTGATCACCGACGGGACGGACGACGACGACGCGGCGGCCATCGAGCTGCCCGCCCTGCTGGACACCCTGCGCGCCGAGGCCGACCCGCAGCGGCCGGTGAAGGTCATCGGGATCGCGCTCGGCCCCGACGCCGACCTCGAGGCGCTGGAGCAGATCGGCGAGGCGACCGGCGGTGCGGCCTACCAGGCGCTGGACCCCGAGGACCTGCAGGGCGTGTTGTTCGACGCCATCCGCCGCCGCGGCTGAAGAAGACCCCGGCCTCCTCGGAACGGGGTCGGGGCTCAGGTGCGGGCGAGGAGGGCGTCGACGGCTGCGGTGACCTCGTCGACGGTGATCCGGGCGAGGGCGGGGTCCAGCCTCGTCCCCCAGGGGTCGCCCGTGCCGTCGCCGTGCCAGCAGACGACGTGCTGCGCGCGGGGCGGCGGCCCCCACAGCGCCGGTGACACCGGGCCGAAGAGCACCACGGACGGACGGCGGTAGGCGGTCGCCAGGTGGGCCACCCCGGTGTCCCCGCAGACCACCACCCGGGCGGCGGCGACCACGGCGGCGAGCTCCAGGGACGTCGTCCGGCCGGCCAGCACGGCCTCCGGGCCCAGGCCGGCCTGCGCGGCCACGGCGAGGGCCAGCTCCCGCTCGGCCGGGCCGCCGGTGATCGCGACCTCGAGCCCCGCGGCAGCCAGGTGCCGGGCGACGGCGGCGAACCGCGCTGCCGGCCAGCGCCGGCCCGGGAACGCCGCTCCCGGGTGCACGAGCGCGACGTCGCGCACCGGCGGATCGACGTCCGGGACGGCGAGGTCCAGGGCGTCCGGGTCGCAGTCGGCGCCCAGCCCCTCGGAGACCAGCCGGCACCAGCGGCGCACCTCGTGCTCGTCGGCGTGCCAGGTGGGCCCGGGGTAGCCGGGGCTGTCGAAGGTGAGCAGCCGCTGCGGGCGCAGACCGGCCACGACGACGTGCGAGGCCGGGCCCTTGCCGTGCAGGTCGACGGCGAGCTCCGGCGGCGGGCCGGCCCAGTCCAGCGGCTCCAGCTCGACGGCCGGGACCACCTCGTCGACGGCGTCGATCAGCGCGGCCAGCGGCTCCAGCGCCCGGGTGGTGGCCAGCACCAGCCGGTGGTCGGGCACCGCGGCCCGGATGCCCCGGATCGCCGGCACCCCGGTGAGCAGGTCCCCCAGCCCCAGCGGCCGCAGCACGACCGCCGTCTCCCGGCCGTCCTCCCCACCACCAAAATGGCCATTCTGGTGGGCTGCGGGGGCGGTCACCAGACGCGGGAGCGCTCGACCAGGGCGGTGGTCGAGTGGCCGTCCAGGTAGGGCAGGACGACGGCCTGCCCTCCCCACGTCTGCAGCACCGCGGCCTCCGGGAGGTCCGCGCCGGCGTAGTCACCGCCCTTGGCCCAGACGTCCGGGCGCACGTGCTCGAGCACCTGCGCCGGGGTGTCCTCGTCGAAGACGACGACGGCGTCCACGAACTCCAGCGCCTCCAGCACCCGCGCCCGGTCGGCGGCGGTGACCAGCGGGCGCGTCGGGCCCTTGAGCCGGCGCACCGAGTCGTCGGAGTTGATGCAGACCACCAGGCAGTCGCCGAGCCCGCGGGCGGCCTGCAGCGTGGCGACGTGCCCGGCGTGCAGCAGGTCGAAGCAGCCCCCGGTCGCCACGACGGTGCCGCCGGCCGCGCGCACCCGGTCCAGCACCGCCGCCAGCCGGGGCGCCGGGCCGGGCGCGTCGGTGTCGGGGGCGGGGTCCGCGACGGCCGGTTCCGCGTCCCAGGCGGTCGCCCCGCCGCGGGCGACGAACGTCCCGGCTGCGGCCACCGCGGCGGTGACCGCCTCACCGGTGACCGCGCCACCGGCCAGGGCCACGGTGACCGCGGCGGCGAAGGCGTCACCGGCGCCGCACGGGTCCCCGCCGGTGACCGGGGTGGCGGGGACGACCATCGGCGCGCCCTCACCGTAGGAGAGCAGGGCGCCGCGGGCACCGAGGGTGATCGCGACGGCGCCGACCCCCCAGTGCGCGATGAGCGCCTGCGCCCGGGCGCCGACCGCGGCGAGCCCCTCGCCGGTCACGTCCAGACCGGCCGCCCGGGCCGCCTCGGCGCCATTGGGGGTGACGAGCCGGGCCGAGGGCACCGGCTCCGCGCCGCGGGGGTGCGGGTCCCAGACCACCGGGCCCGAGGCGGCGGAGAGCGCGGCCCGCACGTCGGGGGCCGACGTCGTGCCGCGGCCGTAGTCGGCGACCAGCACGGCGGCGGCGTCCCCGATCGCCGTCGCGGCGGCGGCCGGCAGCGCGCCGAAGGTGGCGACCGCTCCCCCGCTGTCCAGCCGGGCGACGGAGTGGTCACCGACCCGGATCCGCTGCTTGACCGGGGTGGTGCTGCTGGCCGGGATCTCGATCAGCCGGACCCGGCCGTCGAGCAGGGCCCGCAGCCGGGCGGCGCCCTCGTCGTCGGCGAGCGGGGTGATCAGCACGACCTCCCGGCCACCGGCGGACCGCGCGGCCAGCACGGCGGCCAACGCGGCCCCGCCCGGGCGTTCGCGGGTCTCGACGTCCTCGACCACCGGCACCGGGGCGTCGGGGGTCAGCCGGGACGCCGTCCCGACCAGGTCGACGTCCAGCAGGGCGTCACCGACCACGACGATCGGCCGGGAGGGCGCGCGGGTCACGAGACCACCTCGACGTGGTTGCGGGTGGAGATCCGGGGTGAGTCGGCGAGCACGGCGGCGTCGAAGGCGGCGCACAGCAGGTGCAGCGCGACGAGGTGGCACTCCTGCACCGTCGCCGTCCACGGCGAGTCGACGGCGACCGTCTCGTCGGCGACGGCGGCCAGCGGGTTGGGCGCGGGCCCGGTCATCGCCAGCACGGTGATCCCGCACTCGCGGGCCCGGCGTGCCGCGGCGACTGCATTGGGGCTGCGGCCGCTGGTCGACAGCAGCACCAGCACGTCGCCGTCCCGGCCGTGTGCCTCGACCTGCCGGGCGAACAGCTCGTCGGCCGGGTAGTCGTTGGCGATCGCCGTCAGCGACGAGGTCTCCGCGGTCAGGCAGATCGCGGAGAACGGCGGGCGGTCGGCGCGGTAGCGGCCGACCAGCTCGGCGGTGAGGTGCTGTGCCTGCGCCGCGCTGCCGCCGTTCCCAGCGGCCAGCAGCCGGCCGCGGGACGGCCCGGTCAGCACGTCGGCGAGCAACCGGCCCCAGCGGTCCAGCGTCTCGACCTGCTCGTCGAGGCCGCGCAGCGCGGTGCTGAGCGAGGCGACGTGGTCGCGCCCGGTGAGGTGCGTGCACGTGTCGGGCGAGACGACCTCGCGGTCGGTGGAGGGGGCGGTGCTCATGGCGGTCCTTCCAGCGCGGGGGTTCATCGGGCGGCCTCCACCGGGGTCCGGGCCGAGACCACCTGCCGGTACACGGCGTCGGTGTCGGCGACGACCCGGGACCAGCGGTAGCGGGTCCGGGCCCGGGTGACCCCGGCGGCGCCGTAGGCGACCCGCCGCTCGTCGTCGGCGAGCAGGGCGGCCAGCGCCCGCCCGAGGGCCTCGGGGTCACGGGGTGGGACGAGGTCGCCGGTCACGCCGTCGGCAACGGTGTCGACCAGCCCGCCGACGGCGGTGGCCACGACCGGCCGGCCGCAGGCCATCGCCTCCAGCGGGGTGATGCCGAAGGGCTCGTACCAGGGCACCGCCAGGACGACGTCGGCCGAGCGGATCCAGCCGGGCACGTCGGCCCGGGACACCGCGCCGGTGAAGACCAGCCGGTCGGCGACGCCCAGGTCGGCGGCGATCGCCCGCAGCCGGCCGACCTCCGGGTCGGTGTCGAGCTCGTCGGTCGGCGGGCCGCCCACGACGACCAGCTCCGCGTCGGGGACCGCGGTGAGCGCCCGGACGGCGTCCTCCTGGCCCTTGCGCTCGACCAGCCGACCCAGCACGAGCAGCCGCGGGCGGCCGGCGTGCGGGGCGACCGGGCCGCGCGGGGTGAAGACGTCGGTGTCCACCCCGCACGGCACGATCGACACCCGGTCGCTGGAGAGCCCGAGCCGGCGCAGCTCGAACACTTCGTCGCTGCAGGTGGCGACCACGTGGTCGACGTCGGCGCACAGCCCGCGTTCCAGGTCGATCCGCTGCTCGGGGGAGGTGTCGGCGTCGCCCTGGTGCCGGCGCTTGACCGAGCCGAGGGCGTGGAAGGTCTGCAGCACCGGGATGCCCAGGCCCGAAGCGGCCTGCACCGAGGCGAGGCCGCTCATCCAGAAGTGCGCGTGCACGACGTCGGGCCGGGTCTGCGACCACTCGGCGCGCAGCACGTCGGCGAAGGTGGCCATGTGCTGGAGCAGCTCGTCCTTGGGCACGACCCGGGCCGGCCCGGCGGCGACGTGCGCGACGTCGTAGCCGTCGGCCGTCGTCACCCGGTCGGGCAGCCCGGCGTCGTCCCGGCGGGTGTGCACGGTGACCTGGTGCCCGCGCTGGGCCAGGCCGGCGGCGAGCGCCGCCACGTGCACGTTCTGCCCACCGGCGTCGACGCCGCCGATCGCGGCCAGCGGCGAGGCGTGCTCGCTCACCAGGTCGATCCTCATCGGGTCACCTCGCTCAGCAGCGTGTCCCAGTCGGCCAGGAACCGGTCCAACCCGTACCGCTCCAGCGCCGCGGCGCGGGCGGCCTTGCCGGCCAGCCGGGCGGCGTCCGGCTCGGCGACGAAGTGCCGGACCCCCTCGGCCAGCCGCTCGGGCCGGGTGGAGAGCACCCCGGCGTCGGCCGGCACCGCCTCGACGGCCTCGGTGGTGGCCAGCCCGACGACCGGCATGCCCAGGTGCATCGCCTCCAGCAGGGACAGCCCCAGGGAGGTCCAGCGCACCGGGTGCACGTAGACCCGGCGGCGGGCGAGCTCGTCGTGCATGGCGGCCTGCGGCGGGTCGTCGAACAGGCCCACCCGGTCGGGGTCCAGCCCGTAGCGCTCGTGCAGCCCGGCCAGCCCCATCCCGAACACGTCCAGCGGCGCCGCCGCGGACAGCAGGGGCAGCAGGTCGCCGCCGGTGTACCGGCCGCGGCGGACCGGCTCGTTGACCACCACGCCGGCGCGGGCCAGCTCGCCGGTGTACCGCTCGCCCGGGTCGACGATGCCGTGCTCGATGACGGTCGTCGGGGCGCTGCCGTTGTCGTAGAAGAGCTGGTTGAAGTGGGTCACGTGGGCGATCGGGATCTCGCGCTGGTCGGCCAGCGGGTGCCGGGTGTTCGGCACCGCACCGTCGGGGGCGTTGTGCTCGAGGAAGACGGCCGGGAGGTCGCGCCCGGGCTCGCGACCGAGCCACTCCCGGACCAGCTCGAGGTCGCGGGTGCGCTGCAGCACGACGACGTCGACGTCCTCGTCGCGCAGCTGGTCGGGGGTGACCTCGCGGGCCGACGCCGGCCACTCCCAGGTGCGGGCGCGGCCGAGACCGTCGGGGCCGCGATCGGGGGTCACGGGGAGCAGGTAGTCGTGGGCGCCCTGGACGAACGACGTCGTCCAGGAGCCGTGCACGTGCCAGAGCAGGACGTTCATGGGGCGACCACCTTGTCGACGGCGGCGACGACGTCGGCTGGGCTCACCGACGTCAGACAGGGATGACCGGGCACCGGGCACTCGCGGGCCCGGGTGTCGCGGCAGGGGGCGGACTGGTCGCCGAGCAGCACGGTGGGCACGCCGTAGGGCGCCCACCGCACGGCCGGCACGACCGGGGAGAAGAGGGAGACGACGGGTGTGCCGACGGCGGCGGCCAGGTGCGCCGGGCCCGTGTTGCCGACGACGACGGCGGCCGCACCGTCGAGCAGCGCGGCCATCTCGGCCAGCGTGGTGGCCCCGCCGAGGTCGGTGCCGCGCCGGCCGGCGACGGCCGCGGTGAGTGCCCGCTCCCCCGGCCCGCCGGTGACCAGCACCCGCCAGCCGGCGTCGGTGAGCGCCTCGACCGCCTCCGCGCAGCGTTCGGCCGGCCAGGCCCGCGCGGGCACCGAGGCGCCGGGGTGCAGGACGACGTAGCCCGGCTCCCGGCCGGTCGCCGGCAGCGGACGGCGGACGGCGAGCAGCCCGTCGTCCCCGGCCGGCAGCTCGAAGCCGGCGGCGCGGGCCAGCGAGAGGGCCCGCTCCGGCTCCGGCAGGTCGTCGTCCACCCGGTGCCGGACGTCGAGCAGCGAACCGGGGTAGTCGACGCTGATCGCGGAGATCCGCCGCACCCCGGCCGTGCGCAGCACCAGGGCGAGCGGCAGCGGCGACTGGTGGAAGCTCGTGCTCACCACGGCCTCGTCGACGCCGAGGGCGCGGACCCGGTCGGCAAGAGCGGCGATGTCCTCGGCGTCCACGGGCTGCGGCGAGCCGTCGATCCACGGGCAGTGCCAGGTCAGCACCTCGTCCACGCCGGGCAGCAGTTCGGCCGCCGCCGTGCCCTGCGGGCTGGCCAGGAAGACCACCCGGTCGGCGTCGGCGGCCACGGCCCGCACCAGCGGGCCCTGCAGCAGCACGTCGCCGGCGTTGTCCAGCCGGGCGACCAGGACGGTGCCCGTCACCAGGCGCCTGCCAGCACGTCCTCGACCGCGTCGACCAGGGTGGGCGCCCGGTGTGCCGCGGCGGTGACCTCGGCGGGGCGGGTGACCGTTGTCGGCACCAGGATCGCCGCGGCGCCGGCCGCGGTGGCGGCCTCGACATCGGCACCGATGTCACCGATGACCACGACGCGGGAGGGGTCGACGTCGAGCTCGGCGCACGCGGCCTTGACCATGCCGGGAGCCGGCTTGCGGCAGTCGCAGCCGTCCTCGGGTGCGTGCGGGCACACCTGGACGGTGTCGAAGGGGCCGAGCAGCTCGGCGACGCGGGCGTTGACCGCATCGGCCTGCGCCCGGGTGATCAGCCCCCGGCCCACCCCGGACTGGTTGGTGACCAGACCGGTCCGGACGCCCCGCGCACGGAGCGCGTCCAGCACCTCGCGGGCGCCGTCGACCGGGCGCACCTCGGCCGGGTCGCCGTTGTAGGGCACATCGTGCACCAGCGTGCCGTCGCGGTCGAAGAGCACCAGGTCGGGCAGGCCGCGCCACGGCGTCACCGTGCGGTGCTGCACCGCGCCGCGCAGGAAGTGCCAGCTGGCCAGCGGCGGGATCAGCGCGCTGGTGGCGAGCATGGTGGTGACCTCGGCGCGGTCCCGCGGCCCGGGGGCGATCCGCGCCCAGGCGAACTCGGCGGTGCCGGCGGCCCAGCCCAGGGCCGCGAGCGCCGCGGCGCGCGGCCGTCCCGCAGCGGCCAGGCCGAGGGCGGCCATCGCCGTCGCCGTGACGGCGAGGTGGCGGGGACGGCGGCCGACGGCGGCGTCCGCGCGCGCTCGCCAGGTCGGCCCGTGCAGCCGGCGCATGAGGACGTCGTCGGCGTTGCCGGCCTGCACCCGGGCGGACACCCAGCGGTCGGTCGGCCGGACCGGGTGCGTGATCCACCGCTCGCCGCGGGTCAGCGCCGACCCGGTGTCCATCACCCGCAGCGCCAGGTCGGAGTCCTCCCGGAAGGCCCGGGGGAAGCGCTCGTCGAACCCGCCGACCGCGGCCAGTGCGGACCGGCGGTAGGCCAGGTCGGCGGTGATCCAGCTGCTGGTGGCCAGCCCGGCGGTGCCGCGCTCCCAGTCGGTGGGCCGGCGGTCGGTCGGCAGCGGGACCCGCACCCGGCCCTGGGTGCCGGCCGCGTCGGCGGGCAGGGCAGCGAGGTCGTCGGCGAGCCGGGCGTACCAGTCGTGGTCGGGGACGACGTCGTCGTCCAGGAAGGCGATCCACTCGGTGCGCGCGGTGCGCCAGCCCAGGTTGCGAGCCACCGCCGGCCCGCCGCCGCCGGTGCGCACCACCCGGACCGGGGGCAGTCCGGGGCGCTCCGGGTGCAGCGGTTCACCGCTGGGCCGGTCGTCGACCAGCACGATCTCCGCCGGACGTGGGCCGGTGGCATCGGCCAGGGCGTCGAGGAGGACGCCCAGCGACGGCCGTCCGATCGTCGGCACGACGACCGTGCAGTTGCAGAGGGCACCGGACATGCCCGGAATCGTGCCCGGAAGATCGTCTCCGAAACACTACGGGCTTGAAGTTGTCCGGGCGTACACCGCAGCCGGGCCGGACCGGCGGGCAGTGGACGGCGGGTCCCCCTTCAGCGCGGCCGGCGGGTGGCGGAGGACACCCGGGCGAGCGCATCGGTGACCACGGCGGCGTCGTCACCGAGCATCGTCAGCAGGTGGGCCACCAGGTCGTCGTGGGTGGACATGGCCGCGCGGACGCGGTCCCGGCCGGTGTCGGTCAGCCGGGCGTGCAGCAGCCGCCGGTCGCCGTCCAGCCGCTCGCGGGTGACCAGCCCGTCCTCGACGAGTCGGTTGACGGTGCTGGTGATCCCCGGCCGGGAGAGGCCGACCGCCTCGGCCAGGTCGCCCATCGAGGCGTGCTCCGCCGGGGACTCGGCCACCCGGCGCAGCACCTCGAAGCCGGTGAGCGACAACCCGTGCTGCCGGTGCAGCGCCGAGTCGACCCGTCGGGTGATCCGGTCGTGCACCTGGACGATCCGCAGCCAGGTCTCCGGCGCGCTCGGTCCGGCGGCGGCCAGGCCCCGCACGTCCCGGGGCACCCCCCGGGGTGGTGCGCCGTCGTGCAGCCGGTCCGCGGGCTGGTCCATCGGTGGCTCCACGTCTCCTTCGCAGTGCTCGTCCCGGTGGCGTCCGCCGGACTGTCCGCTCACCGTCGGCCCCCGGAGTGCCCGCTCCGCGACCGGCGCACACCCACCAGCCCGATCGACCCGGCCGCGGTGAGCAGGGCCAGACCGGCGGCGAGCACCACCGGTGAACCGGTCTGCTCGGTCACCGGCGCAGCCCGGGCGGCCACCTCCAGGTCGACCTCGGCGGTCGCCGCGGACTCGCCGCCGACGAACTCGAGCGTGGCCGCGCCCAGCGCGACACCGCGCGGGATCTGGACGACCGCCTCGACGCTGCCGTCGGCCGCCGCGGTGACGGTGCTGAGCAGCTCCCCGTCGCCGGCCAGGCGGACGCCGACCGGCTCTCCGGGCAGGAAGCCGCTGGCCCGCACGGTCACCACCCCGCCCGGCGACACCGACGCCACCGGCGACCAGCTCGTGTCACCGTCCGGACGGGACGGGCCGCCGGACCCGGCGTCGGGCTCCGTCGTGGACGTGCTCGCAGGCTCACCGCTGGAGGTCGTCGGTGCCGACGTGCTGCGGTCCGACACGGTGGGCAGCGGCGGGGACGGGGCCCGGGGCCACGGAGTCGTGCTGGACGGCACGGGGGACGGCGTCGGGCTGGACGCCACGGGAGGGGGCGCCGTGCTGGACCGCTCGGGGGTCGAGGGCTCGGGGGTCCAGGGCTCGGCGGTCGATGGCTCGGCGGTCGAAGGAGGAGAGCTCGACGGAGGTGGCGTCGACGGCACCGGGGTGTCGGTCGGCGTCGGCGGGACCGGCGCGGGCGTCGACGGATCCGGCGTCGGGGTCACCGGGGTGGGCGGCGGCATGACCGCCGCGCAGTCCTCCTCGCTGGGCCGGGTGTAGGTCTGGAAGTGCAGCGGCTGCTCCACCGTCCCGTCCGGGTCCGCGACCGTCACCGACACCTCGACGGTGACGCCCCAGTCGACGTCCTCGCTGATCAGCTCGGCCTGCTGGCCAGGTGCGAGGTCGGCGACGTCCTGCTGCTCGACCCCGTCGAAGACCAGGGCGACCCGGTGCGGCTCGGTGCCGTTGGTGACCTGGACCCGGACCACGCCCGGGCCGCAGCTGGGGCCGTGGGTGACCGTCGCGGCCGGGCGCCGTGGGTCCTCCAGCGCGGCGGCCGGACCAGCTGCGGCGACCCCGGCGACCCCGGCGACCAGGAGCGCACCGAGGGCGAGGCCGGCGGCCAGCGCCGGACGGGCGGCCGGGCGCGTCAGCGGCACGGTGGTCCCCCGTTCTCCAGCGCCCGGCGGACGGCAGCTCTGCGACGTGCAGTCGTCCTGCCCAGCAACTGCCTCCACCATGCCCCGTGGCCCTGACCTGCTGCGGGTTCGCCACACCCGTCACTTCCGTCCCACTGCGTGTCGCCACGGGCGTGTCGACCGTCCAGGACACCTGCTCTCACCGGTGGCGGTCCCGGGGCCAGTGGGGAGACCTCGGTCACTACGGTGGACCGATGACCTCAGCGGCAGGGACCGGGCGGCGGCGGCAGGACGTGGTCTACCGGGCGGGCGTCTACGGCAGGCACCCTCGGGTGCCCACCGTCTACCGGGCGCTGGCCCGGGAGGCGAAGCGCCGGCTGGACGCCCGGGCCTACGGCTACGTCGCCGGCGGCGCCGGCGACGAGGCCACCCAGCGCGCCGACCGGACGGCGTTCGACCACTGGTCGGTGGTGCCCCGGGTGCTGCGCGACGTCAGCCGCCGCGACACCTCGGTCGAGCTGTTCGGACGCCGGCTCCCCGCCCCGGTTCTGCTCGGCCCGGTGGGTGCGCTCGAGCTGGTGCACCCGGAGGGCGACCTCGCCGTCGCCCGCGCCGCGGCGGCGGTCGGGGTGCCGATGGTCTTCTCCAACCAGGCCTCGGTGCCGATGGAGACCACCGCAGCGGCGATGGGCGACAGCCCGCGGTGGATGCAGCTGTACTGGTCGACCTCCGACGAGCTGGTGGAGAGCCTGCTGGGTCGCGCGGAGGCCACCGGCTGCGACGCCGTCGTCGTCACGCTGGACACCACGATGCTCGGCTGGCGCCCGCGCGACCTGGACCTCGGCCACCTGCCGTTCGCGCTGGGCAAGGGCATCGCGCAGTACACCTCCGACCCGGTGTTCCGTCGCCTGGTCGAGGAGCGGGCCGCAGCGGCCGGCGCGCAGAGCGCCCCCCCGCCCGCACCACCGCAGCGGAACCCCCAGCCGCGGCCGAACGCCGCCGCCGTCCGAGCGCTGCTGGGCATGTCGCGCGCCTGGTCGCGCGCCACCGGCATGCCGATGCGCGAGGCGCTGCGTTCGCCCCTCCCCCGGGCGGCCGTGGAGGTGTTCCTCGGCATCTACTCCCGGCCCTCGATCACCTGGGCCGACCTGGCCTGGCTGCGTGAGCGCACCCGGCTGCCGATCGTGCTCAAGGGCGTGCTGCACCCCGACGACGCCCGGCGGGCGGTCGAGGAGGGCGTCGACGGGGTGGTGGTCAGCACCCACGGCGGGCGGCAGGTCGATCGCTCGATCGCCGCGCTGGACGCCCTGCCCGACGTCGTGGACGCCGTCGCCGACCGGGTGCCGGTGCTGTTCGACAGCGGGGTGCGCAGCGGCGCCGACGTGCTGGTGGCCGTCGCCCTGGGCGCCCGGGCGGTGCTGCTGGGGCGGCCCTACGCGTGGGGCCTGGGGGTGGCCGGCGAGGACGGCGTCCGGCAGGTGGTCGAGGACGTGCTCGGCGAGTTCGACCTGACCCTGGGGCTCACCGGGCACACCGCCGTCGACCAGCTCTCCCGGGAGGTCCTGCGTCGCCGTCCCTGACCCACGCCGGGGACGAGATTACCGCCCGGGGTGGTCAGGGCGGCGCGCGCGGGGCACAGTGCGGATCGTGATCGTCTCCCCGCAGCCCGGCGCCCGATGACCGTCCTGCTGGGTCTGGAGGCCGCCGAGCACAGCGGCGGGGACGACGCCGCGCTGCGGCTGGCCGCCGGGCTGGCCGGTGCGGAGGGCTCCCCGGTCGTCGTGACGACGGTCGTGCCGCTGGACCCGCCGCCCGGGACCACCTCCCGACTGGACCACGAGTACCGGCAGTGGCGGGCCGCCCTGACCGCCACCCGCCACGCGGAGGCGCTCACCGCCCTGCGGGAGGCCGGCGTCGAGGACGTCCGCACCGCCGTCGTCCCGGCGTCCTCGGTGCCCGCAGGGCTGGTGGAGGCGGCCCACCGGTACCGGGCGCGGGTCCTGGTGCTCGGCGCCGCGACCGAGGCGCCGGAGGGCCGGTTCGCGGCGGGCTCGGTCGCCGAGCCGCTGCTGCACAGCTCGCCGGTGCCCCTGGCGCTCGCCCCGCGGGCGTGGTCGGCGCCGGCGGAGCCCACCCGGCTCACCTGCACCTGGGCCGACGCAGCCCGCTCCGCCGACGCACTCGCGGCCACCCGAATCCTCGCCGGCCGCTGGGGCGTGCCGATCCGGCTGGCGACCTTCGTTCCCGAACGCGCCGCCCTGCTGCCCTCGGAGACCGGACTGCCGCTGGAGCAGGTGGTCAGCGAGGAGTGGGCCGGTCAGGTGCAGGGCTCGCTGGACGACGTCGTGGCGGACTGGCCCGCGCCCGGCCCCGTCCCGGAGACCGTGCAGGGCCGCGGCGCCGGCTGGGCGGGGGCGGTGGCCGCCGTGACCTGGGTGCCCGGCGACGTGCTGGTCATCGGGTCCTCGCGCCTCGGGCCGGCGGGACGGGTGTTCCTCGGCTCGACGGCGACGAAGATCCTGCGTGCCGCCACCGTGCCGGTACTCGTGGTGCCGCGTGGCGATGGAGGCTCGCCGTCACCCTCTTGACGTTCGATTGTGCCGTGGGTCACAGTTGCTGCGGGCGGGGGAGCCGGCTACGAGTGGCTCTCCACTGCTGGAGAGACCGACCAACGCGGCCAGACCGTCAGGACCGGCCCTCCGCCCACCACACGCCGCCCCGCCATCAGCTGGGTCGGCTCGGCCACCGCTCCGGCTGAGGCGCGGGCTGTGGCTGGGGCACGGGTTCCGGAGCGGGCGCGGGCTTGGGCCTGAGGTGCAGGCCACGGCTCAGCCGCGCGCTCCGGCCTGAGGTACAGGCCACGGCTGGGCCGCAGGCTCCGACTGAGGCGCGGGCTCTGGCGGAGCCTGGAACGCACGGGCTACGGCTCCGGCTCCGGCTCTGGCTCTGGCTGAGGTGCAGCATCCGGAGCGGGCTCCGGCTGAGGGGCAGCCTCCGGCTGGGGCGCAGGCTCCGGGGCGGGCTCCGGCTGGGGCGCAGGCTCCGGCTGGGGCGCAGGCTCCGGCTGGGGCGCAGGCTCCGGCTGGGGCGCAGGCTCCGGCTGAGGGCCAGCCTCCGGCTGGGGCGCAGGCTCCGGGGCGGGCTCCGGCTGAGGGCCAGCCTCCGGCTGAGGCGCCGACTCTGGCCCAGGCGCCGGCTCAGGAGCGGGCTCCGGCTCAGGCACGGGAGCCAGGTCCGGGGTCGGCTCGGGAGCAGGGGTCTGTTCCGGTCCAGGAGAGGGCTCCGGCACGGGTGACGGCTCCGGAGCCGGCTCAGGGCTCGGTTCCGGTGCCGGGCTGGGCACCGGTGCGGGAGCCGGCTCCGGCGTCGGCTCGGGACGGGGTGCAGGGGTGCGCACCGGCGGCGGTGGCGGGGGCGGCGCGTAGTCGGCACCGTTGCTGACGAACATCCTGACCTGACCACCCGGCGGGACGGACCGACCGCCCGACGGGGTCAGGCCGACCACCCGGCCGGCGGGCCGGGAGCCGTCCACGACCACGCGGACGACCTGGAAGCCGCGCTCGGCCAGCAGCCCAGTGCACCCGTCCGCCCAGGCGCCCACGCACCCGCCCGGCACGGTGGCGCGCTCGCTGCGCACGTACTGCGGGTCCGGCGGCGGGAAGGCCGCGACCGGCCGGCCGGTGAGCACCGGCGCCAGGGCGTCGTGCCAGATGGTGGCCGCCTTCCCGCCACCGAACCCGCCGACGTCCTGGTTGCGCACCGGGTCGTAGACCATCACGCTCGCCGCGAACTGCGGGGTGTAGCCGACGAAGGTGACCGAGTAGTTGCCCTGACTGGTCCCCGTCTTGCCGGCGATCTGGTGGCCGGGGACGTGGGCCCGGCGACCGGTCTGCCCCGGGTGGCCCGGCTCGACGTCCTTGCGCAGCGCGTGGTTGAGCGTGTCGGCGATCCCCGGCGCGATCACCTCCGGGGTGCACTGGGGTGCACCGACCAGCGGCTGGCCGTCCGGCCCGGTCAGCGGCTCGCCGGCCCGGTCGAGGACGGCCTCGACGAGCCGCGGCTGGCAGTGCGTGCCGCGGGCGGCGAGGGTGGCGTAGGCGTTGGCCAGGGCAAGCGGGCTGGTCGGCTCGGCGCCGAAGGTGAACGAGCCCCGGTTCTCCGCGATCACCTGGTCGGCGATCGGGTCCAGGCTGGACAACCCCAGCCGCTGGGCCACCCGGACCGGCCCCTCGATGCTGCCCAGGGCGTCCTCGAGGGCGAGGAAGTAGGTGTTCGAGGAGCGGTAGAGGGCCTGCTCCATGTCGAGCCGGCGCGGGTAGTTGCCGGCGTTCTCGACGTCGTAGGGGCCGTCCCCGTCGCGGTACACGCTGGAGACGTAGGGGTCCGGCGTCCGCAGTTCGAAGTCCAGCCCGAAGCCCTGCTCCAGCGCAGCCGCAGCGGTGAACACCTTGTAGGTCGAACCGGCGCCCTGACCGGCGGCGGCCGGGAGGTCGAACGTGGTCTGCGCGGGGTCGGCCGGGTCGAGCCCGTACCGGCGGTTGACCGACATGGCCAGCACCCGGCCGGTGCCGGGCTCGACGTTCACGTAGACGGCGGCGCGCGGGTCCTCCAGCGCCAGGGTCTGCACCACGGCCGCGTCCCCGGCTCGCTGCAGCGCCGGGTCCAGCGTGGTGCGCACGGTCAGCCCACCGGCCTGCAGCTGCTCGCCGGTCAGGCCGTACTGCTCGGCGAGCACCTTCAGCAGGTGTCCGCAGAAGAAGCCGCCGATGGTCGCCTCGGTGCACCCGTTGGGGGCACTGCCCCCGTCGACGACGCCGATCGGCTCGGCCCGGGCGGCGTCAGCGGCGGCCTGGTCGAGCAGGCCGACCTCGGCCATCCGGCGCAGGACGAGGTCCCGGCGCTGCTTCGTCGGCTCCGGAGCGGTCACCGGGTCGTAGTAGGCCGGGCTGCGGACCACCCCGGCCAGCATCGCGGCCTGGGCGGGGGTCAGCTGGTCGGCGGTGGTGGCGAAGTAGCGCTGCGCGGCGGCGGCGACCCCGTAGGCACCGTTCCCGAAGTAGACGGTGTTCAGGTAGCGGGTGAGGATCTCCTCCTTGGTGTACTGCTCCTCCACCGCCAGGGCGATCTGCGCCTCCCGCAGCTTGCGCCCGACGGTGTCGGCCGTGGCCGCGGCCCGGCCGTCGGCGTCCTCGGCCGTCTGCAGCCGCAACTGCTTGACCAGCTGCTGGGTGATCGTCGAGCCGCCCTCGGCGACCTCGCCGGCGGCGATGTTGCGCGCCAGGGCACGCAGCAGCCCGCGGGAGTCCACGCCCGGGTGGTCACGGAACCGGGCGTCCTCGATGGCGATCAGCGCGTCCTTCATCACCGGGGCGATCTGCTCGCCGGTGAGGGGGTGCCGGTTGTGCGTGTAGAACTCGGTGATCAGCGAGCCGTCCGCGGCGAGGACACGCGTGTTCCCGGGCAGCCGGGTGTCGACGGCGGCGGTCTCCAGGGGGCGGAGGAGGGCGGCGCCCCGCTGGGCCAGCGCGCTGGCCCCACCGATCCAGGGTGCGACGACCCCGGCGACCAACCCGCCCGCGAGCACGAGGGCGATCACCAGGCGGAGCAGGACGACACCGCGGCCGCGCCGCCGGGGGGCGACAGGCTCGGCGGCCGGTAAGAGCCAGGGCTGGCCACCCGGGGGCCGACCTCCTCCTCCGGCGATGACCTGCACCTCTTCCTGACGTGCGCAGCCGACTCCTGCCCATCGGCCACGGTGGGTTGTTCTCCACCGTGCTCCGGGATCACCGGTCCATGCACGTCCCGGGCACTTCTCAACGCGATCGTCATGTTCGCCACGCAGCCGCCCGGACGGGGCAGAGCGCCCGAACCGAGCCGTACGGTCGCTGGGGTGACCGCTGCGCAGGAGCTGCTGACCGAACGGGTCCAGGGCGTGCTCGACGTCCCGCTGCACGCCTGGCTCGGCCTGCGGCTGGCCGACCCGGCCGATCCTGCGGCCGGCCTGGTGCTCCCGGTCGGGGCCCCGGCCTTGAACAACGGCGGGGTGCTGCACGGCGGGCTGGTGGCGGCCCTGCTGGACGTCGCCGCCTACGTCCACCTGCTCCCCCACCTCGGGCCGGGCGAGAACGCGGTGACCCACGACGCGACGAGCTCGCTGCTGCGCGCGGTGCAGCCGGGCGCAGAGGTGCGGCTGACCGGCACGCTGCTGCGGCTGGGCCGGTCGGTGGCGTTCCTCCGCGCCGAGGCGAGCGTCGACGGGGCGCTGGTCGCCGCCGGCCAGGTGACCAAGACGGTGCTGCGCCCCCGCTGAGCCGGCTGCACGAACAGCTGGACGACGTCCGTGCTGGTGCTCCGGGCGGTCCTCGCGGCATGGTGGACGCCACGTCGACGCCGACGGACGCGCACCGACCAGGCCCCCGCCACTGCCCCCGCCGGCTCCACCCCGTGACGACGACCGGAGAGACCCACCGATGACCAGCACCCTCGCCGCCACCCCCGGGTTCGCCGCCCGGCTCAAGGAGGCGACCCAGGCCGACCACACCGCGGCGGAGGGTTCCGGGTTCGTCACCGCACTGCTCGCCGGCGAGCTCCCCCGCACCGCCTACGCCGACCTCCTCGGCCAGACCCACGCGGTCTACGCGGTGCTGGAGGAGGCGGCCGAGGCTCAGGCCGACTCCCCCGAGGTGCGTCCGTTCCTGCACCCGGGGCTGGTCCGGCTGCCCGCGCTGGAAGCGGACCTCACCTTCCTGCTGGGGCCGGGGTGGCGGCGCCAGCTGGCGATCCTGCCGGCCACCGAGCGGTACGTGGCCCGGTTGCGGGAGGTGGCCTTCGACTGGCCGGCCGGGCTGGTGGCCCACCACTACCTGCGCTACCTCGGCGACCTGTCCGGCGGGCAGATCATCCGCCGGCTGGTCGGCCGCACCTTCGGCCTGGAGCGGGACGGGCTGCGGTTCTACGTGTTCGACCGGATCCCCAAGCCCAAGCCGTTCAAGGACGCCTACCGGGCCGCGCTCGACGCCGCACCGTGGAGTGCGGCGGAGCAGGACCGGGTGATCGCCGAGGTGTCGCTGGCCTTTCGGCTCAACGCCGACGTCTTCGCCGACCTCGGCGGGCGGCACGGCGGGGTCACCCCGGCCTGAACCACCCCAGAACACACTGCGGCCCCGCACTCGCCAGGAGTGCGGGGCCGTGGTGCTGTCTCAACCAGACGTGCGCCCGAAGGGACTCGAACCCCTAACCTTCTGATCCGTAGTCAGATGCTCTATCCGTTGAGCTACGGGCGCGTGGTGCGTGTTCAGTTGTCGCGCGGAGGCTCCGGGATTTGAACCCGGGATGGGGATTAACCCAAACCGCATTAGCAGTGCGGCGCCATAGACCGGACTAGGCGAAGCCTCCCGGGGACCGGGTTGCCCCGGAACCACCGAGGGGAAAGGCTACCAGCGCGTGTGGGCGGCTCCCAACCGGGGTCGGGAGCCGCCGCCGATCAGGCCGGGACGACGTCCCGCCGCGGCGGGATGGGCAGGTCAGGACGACGTCCGGGCACGAGCGTCACCGCCACGGCCACCGCCGCAGCACCGGTGGCCATCAGCAGGGAACCGGCCACGCCGGCCGAGCTCTCGATCAGCGCACCCCCGACCGCCGCTCCGATCGCCGACGCCCCGAAGGTCACGGTCGACAGCCAGGTGAACGCCTCGGTGACCGCCGACGCGGGCGCGATCGACCCGACGAGCGAGCTCTGCACGGTGAGGGTCGGCGCGATCGCCGTCCCGCCCAGGAAGAGCAGGGCGCCCAGCACCCACGGGTCGGAGATGGCCGCCAGCGGCGCCAGGCCGATCGTCACGCCCAGCAGGCACCAGCGGTACTGGCGGGGCAGCGAGGCGCTGACCACGCGGGCGCCGAACCAGAGGCCACCCCCGGCCGAGCCCAGCGCCCAGACGGCGAGCAGCAGGCCGGACATGCCGGGCGAGCCGGCGTCGTCGGCGAACGCCGGCACCGCCACCTCGAGCCCGCCGACGCCGAACATCAGTGCGGTCCCGCTCAGCAGGATGCGTGGCATGCCCGGCGCGGTCACGGTCGACAGCAGCCGGCGACGCTCCGCGACCACCGGCCGCCAGGCGCGCATCGGCGCACTCGTCGCGACCCCCAGCGCGCCGAGGACGCCGAGCACACCCGCCACGCCGAGGGCCACCGCCGGCCGGGTCAGGAACGTCAGCGCCGCGACCAGCGTGGGGCCGGCGACGAACACCAGCTCGGTGGCGGTCGCGTCCAGCGCGTAGGCCGTGGGGCGGACGCGGGCATCGACCCTCGACCAGAGCGCCCGGACCGTGCCCGAGACGAGCGGAGTGCTGGCACCGACGGCGGCCGCGGCCGCGAACACCCAGGGCAGCGATGCACCACCCAGGACGGCGGCGGCCATGAGCGTCAGCAGCAGCGGGTAGGCCGCCGACTGGGCGAGCAGCACGTGGCGAGGGCTGCGCCGATCGGCCAGCCTGCCCAGCACCGGGGCCATCACCGCGGTGGCGACGCCGTACATGGCGGAGACCCCGCCGGCGATCGCATAGGAGCCGGTCTGCTCCTGCACCATGAGCAGCAGCGCGAGCGGCACCATGGAGGAGGGCAGCCGTCCGGCGAACCCGGCGAGCAGGAGCACCGGGGCGGACGGCAGCCGCCACACGGCGAGGTACGAACGCATGACTGAGCTCACTTCGAGGCGTGCGAGAAGGGAATCTGTAGGTGGTCAGACACTGTTGACCCCCTACAGGTGCCGAAGGCTACGGACCAACGAGTAGGGAGTCAAATGGACTACGACACCTACGGGTCGAACGCCGTCGAACTGGCCATCGACCTGGCCAACGCCGACCGCGACGACCCGGACTGGGTGCAGGTCTTCCTCGACGCCCACCACGAGTGGTTCACCACCGGGACGGCGCTGGAGCTGGGGGCCACCGAGGCCACCGCAGTCGGGCAGACGTCCTCGCTGGTGCGCGACGTCGCCGAGGCCGACAGCGAACCTGAGGTGATGGCCCGGCTGAACGCCCTGCTGGCACTGGCCTCGCCGAAGCCGTACGCCACCGACCACGACGGCGAGCTGCACCTGCACTACGCCCGCCCCGACGCCGGCGTGGTCGAGCAGCTGACCACGACCGTGGCGATGGGCCTGTCCCAGGTGGTGGTGCAACACGGCTGGCAGCGCCTGGGCGTCTGTTCGGCCGAGGGCTGCGGTCACGTCTACGTCGACACCTCGCGCAACGCCAGCCGGCGGTACTGCTCGAACACCTGCGCGAGCCGCTCCACGGTCGCCGCGTACCGCGCCCGCCAGCGCAGCTGAGGGACGACGCCCGGTGCTCCATCCCCGCCACTGGGACGCGACGCTGTTCGAGCGCATCGGCCGACTGCCGACGACGCCGGCCGACCGGTGGCTGCGCCGGCTGACGGTCACGGCAGACCACGGCAAGCTCTGGGCACTGATCGGCGCCGTCCTCGCGCTGCAGCCCGGCCAGCTGCGCCGGGCTGCGCTGCGCGGACTGGGTTCCATGGCCGTGTCGAGCGTGCTGGTGAACGCCGTCGTCAAGCGGGTGTTCCGCCGGGTCCGGCCGGAGTTGGCGACCGTGCAGGTCGAACGGGCCCTGCGGCGGGCGCCGCACACGTCGTCCTTCCCGAGCGGGCACTCCGCGTCGGCGGCGGCCTTCACGACGGGGGTCGCGCTGGAGAGCCCGGTGACCGGGGCGTTGATCGCGCCCCTGGCGCTCGGAGTGGGGTGGTCCCGGGTGCACGTGGGCGTGCACTACCCGGGGGACGTGGTCGCCGGGATGGCGTTCGGCTGGGGGGTCGCGCTGGCCGGTCAGCGCTGGGGACGCACGCGCCGGGAGCAGCCGGCCGGCACGTAGCCGGCGCCCACGGTCGCGGCCGGGCCACCTCCACCGGCCAGCACAGCCGGCGGGCCGCATGCTGCACCTGGTGGTGCTTGTGCTCTGGCTGCACTGGTGCACCAGAGCACAAGCGTCCACAGTTCGACCTTTCGGGCGACGCGGCGAGCCGCTGACCTGCGTACTCTCCTCACGACCTCAGTCGGGTGGAGCAGGGAGGACGGCGCATGCGGCCGGTTCGGGCAGCTGTGGCAGCGGCCGTGGCGATCGCCGTGCTCGGCGCCTGCTCACGAGGAGAATCGGCGAACGAGACCCTGCCCGATGCGGCCCCCTCGTCGAGCGAGACCAGCGAGGCGCTCCCACCCCTTGGCCCACCTGATCTCCCCATGCCCCCCGCAGCCCGCGAACAGACCCCCGCCGGCGCCGAGGTTTTCATCCGCTATTTCATGGACCTTTACAACGCCGCACAGTCGTCGATGGACCCCACTTACTTGGACCAGTTCAGCCAAGACTGCTCACTATGCGACTCGCTAATCGCCAACATTCGCGAAGACAAGGCCGCTGGGTACACGTACGAGGGTGGCGAAGTCATCGTCAGCCGCGCCTCCTTCGGAGAAGTCCGCGACCTCCGAGTTGAAGGTGCGTTCTCCATCAACCAGGCGGCTTTAAACGTCGAAGAGCCAGGTGGATCGCGAATCGACGACCTTAGCGCCCCTGCAGAGTCACTGACCAGCGGAGCCATTCTGACTTGGTCTTCGACCGACAGCACGTGGATCTTGGCACAGTGGGACGTCAACTAGGGACGCTAGCCGCAGCAGTCATTGTTGCGGCTACCTTTCTAACAACGTCTTCGGCAGCCGCTGCACCATGCCGGAACATTGGATGCACCAGCACGGAGCTCACAGGCGGCGCTGTCTCCATATCCGCTGTCGACGTCACCGGACCGACCGATGGGCTCTACATCGCCTCGAACACAACCCCAGGGCCCCTTCTTTACCAGTGGAGATTGCGAACTCCGTGCCAGCTGGATGACCCAGACCTCGGTGGGTGTACTGGCGCGGAGATTGATTGCCCCACCAGTCCAGGGCGTCTCACCAGCGTTTACGTCATCCAAAGGCAACGGCTGGCTCAGGCTGATGGACTTGCAGTCGACGGCGTGTTACCGGAACCCAACAACGCTCCCGGTACGGGTTACGGCCCTTGGGGGACCGTCGCGAACGCCTGTGTCGATGTCACGGATCTGAATCCGGCGCCGTCGCCGGCGGAGGTCTTCCGCTATTTCCAGACCCTCCCGCTCCCCCAGCTGACCACTCGCCAGCAGCCACCGGGCGAGGCGCTGGTCGGCCTGCCGGTCATCTTCTTCACCGACAGCCCGACGACCCAGACCTTCACGGTGGACATCCGCGGGTTCGACGTCCTGATCACCGCCAACGCGGTCAGCTACACCTGGCGCACCGGCGACGGGACGACCCTGACCACCACCGACCCCGGCGCCGCGTACCCCGACCAGACGATCACCCACGAGTACTCCTCGGGCACCTACGCCGCCTCCCTCACCACCACCTGGGGTGCGACCTACTCGGTCGACGGTGGGGTCAGCGCCGACGTCCCCGGGACCACGACCACCGACGGCGCACCGACCACCTTCACCGTCCGGCAGGCCCGCTCGGTGCTCACCAACCCCTACGACTGACGGCCCCCGCGCCGGGAAGGTCGCCAGGCCGACGTCGCAGCCAGGAGCAGCAGGGCGGCGACCGCCTCCCCGCCTTCCTCCAGGCAGGTCGCCACCGCCAGGGCCACCGGAGAGCTCGACGCCGACCTGACCACCGCGGTCACCTGGTCCAGGCCCAGCACCGCGACCGCGCAACCGGTCAACGCCAGGGTCACCGGGGTCGCGCCGTGCACCGCCCAGCGCCGTCCGGCCCGCCACAGCAGCGGAAGACCGACCGCCGACAGCAGCACGCCCACGACCAGCGTGGTGAACCTGCCACCGCTCTGCTCCACCACCGAGGAGGCGCTGGCCGCCTTCGCCGTCCCCAGCGCGACGCCGAGGCCCAGGACCGCCGCCCACCACCACCGCACCCGCGCCGCCGACCCGGCGACGGCGAGCGCGGCCGTCAACCCGACCGCGAGGAACACCGCGGCCGTGAACAGCCGGGGCAGCGCCCACGGAGCGTCCAGCGCCAAGAGCCGGGACCACCCGGCGGCCGGGCACCGGTCGACCGCACAGCGCACCTCGACCAGCAGCCCGGCGGCGAACAGCAGCGCCCCGACCGCCGCCGGCCCCAGCACCCAGCGGGCCGGGTGAGGGGGTGCGTCTGGAGGTGACGGATGCGGTCCCGGCACCTCTCCCGTCACAGCGCCATCCTCCCGACCCACCCGTCCCGTCCCGGCGACCGACAGGCGCCGTCCGTGCGCGATCCCCCAACGACGATCCCCGAGCTTGGTCAGGTTCTGCCGTGCGGACACCGGCCCGACCACGGGCTCCGCCCAGTACGAAGTACCTGTGATCGTCGCTGTCGTCGCCCTGTCGTGGGCCGCCGTGTCCGGAGTCGTCGCACTCGTCATCGGCGGGTGCGTCCGCATGGCCGATGAGCGTGCCCCGTTCACCGACCACCTGGTGGGCCTGCCCGCCGACCTGACGGTCGCCGACCTCCTCGGCGCGCGCAGCCCGGTGCCCAGCCGCTGACCCCGGCTCCTCCTGCAGCGACCACTCGCCCGGCGGTGATCGCCACTTCTCACTACGGTTCCGATGCAGCGGTTTCCCCGGCCTCGACCAGGGCACCGCACCGCTGACGTCACCGATGGGAAGAGGTCACAGATGTTGGTCCGCCGGATCGCCCGGCCGATGCTCGCCGCCACGTTCATCTACGGGGGGATCAACACCCTCCGGAACCCGCAGTCGCGCGTGCCCGGTGCAGCACCGATCGTCGAACAGATCACCGAGATCGCTGACAAGCAGCTCCCCGTCGAGGTCCCTCGCGACGTCGAGCAGTGGGTCAAGATCAACGCCGGCGTGCACGTGGGTGCCGGCTCGCTGCTGGCCCTCGGCCGGTTCCCGCGCTTCTCGGCCCTCGCGCTGGCCACCTCGCTGGTGCCCACCACGCTGGCCGGCCACCGCTTCTGGGAGCACGAGGACCCCAAGGAGCGCTTCGGGCAGACCAGCAACTTCGTCAAGAACGTCGGCATCATGGGCGGCCTGCTCATCGCCGCCGTCGACACCGAGGGCAAGCCGTCGGTGGGCTGGCGCGCCAAGCGCACCGCCGGTGTCGCCGCCGCCGCTGCGGAGGCCAGCTACACGAAGGCCTCGAAGCGCGCCGCCAAGGCACAGAAGCGGGCCACCAAGCAGGCGAAGAAGCTCACGCACTGAGCTGACCTCATGAGCACGGCACTGACACCCGCGGGCGCGCTCCGGAGGATCGCCTTCCTCCTGGAACGCGCCCGCGAGCCGTCGTACCGGGTGCAGGCCTTCCGGACGGCGGCCACCGTCGTCGCCGCCCTGGACGACGCGGAACTCGACCGGCGGGTCGCGACGAAGACGCTCACCGACCTCAAGGGCATCGGCGACAAGACCGCGGCCGTCGTCGTCGAGGCGCACCGGGGTGAGCTCCCGGCCTACCTGGCCACGCTCGAGGCGGCCCACGCCGAGCTGACCCCGCTGGCCGACGACGCCGCGGCGCTGCGGGCCGCGCTCAAGGGCGACCTGCACGCCCACTCCGACTGGTCCGACGGCGGCAGCCCCATCCGGGACATGGCCGAGGCGGCGGTCGGCATCGGCCACGAGTACCTCGCCCTCACCGACCACTCCCCGCGGCTCACCGTCGCCAACGGGCTCACCCCCGAGCGGCTGGAACAACAGCTGGACGTGGTCGCCGCGCTCAACGAGGAGCTGGTGCCCTTCCGCATCCTCACCGGCATCGAGTGCGACATCCTCGCCGACGGGTCCCTGGACCAGACCGACGAACTGCTGGGTCGGCTGGACGTCGTCGTCGCGAGCGTGCACTCCGAGCTGCGCGCACCCCGCGCCCAGATGACCGAGCGGATGCTGGCCGCGGTCGCCAACCCGCACACCGACGTCCTCGGGCACGTCACCGGGCGGCTGGTCATCGGCCGCAGGCAGCGCAACGGCACCCAGCGACCCCGGCCGGAGAGCGAGTTCGACGCCGACGCCGTCTTCCGCGCCTGCGTCGAGCACGGGACGGCGGTGGAGATCAACTCCCGGCCCGAGCGCCTCGACCCGCCCCGGCGGCTGCTCAGCCGCGCCGTGGAGCTGGGCTGCGACTTCGCCATCGACACCGACGCGCACGCCCCCGGCCAGCTGGACTGGCAGGACGCCGGTTGTGCCCGGGCGGTGGAGTGCGGCGTACCGGCCGACCGCGTGATCAACACCGGCTCAGCGGCGGAGCTGCTGGCCCGCACGAACGGCTGAGCGCGGCGGCAGCCGCCACATCGAGCCCAGCAGCACGTCCAGCGCAGGGTCGAAGCGGTCGAGCCCGCCGCCGGGGTAGGGGGTGAGCTCACCGAACCAGACCCGGCCGCCGACGTCGTACAGGTCGACCCGGACGAAGTCGAACGGCGCCCCCAGCGCCTCGGCCACCTCGGTCATCCGCGCCAGCGAGGCAGGCGGTGGGGTCACCGGACCGGGGGCGACCGCCTCGTCGACGTCGACCGGCGTCCAGTCCGGGGTGTACAGCCGCCGCCGGTGCGCACCGAACCGCCCGGTGTCCACCTGGATCAGGCGCAGCCGACCGTCGAAGACGAACAACTTGTGGTCGGCCGGCACCTCCTCGGCCGAGCCGAGGAACTCCTCGACCAGCAGCAGCCGCCGCGCCCGGCGGTAGACCCACTCGCCGCGGTCCCGGTACAGCGGCTCGTCCAGCCACCCCGCGGTGACCCGGTGCAGCTGGTCGACGTCCGGGCGCCCGGTGCCCAGGTGCACGCGCATGGTGCCGTGGTTCGGCTTGAGCACCCAGCGTTCGGGCAGGTCCACCTCGGCGAGGGCGGCGACGTCCACCCCCGCCCACAGCACCCGGGGGACGCTCAGGCCCGGGAGCGTCGCGGTGGCGAACTGCCGCATCGCCAGCTTGTCGCCCAGCTGCCCGATGAGCGGCCGCCGGTCGTGCACCACCCGCCAGTTCACCTTCTCGGTGAACGTCTGCGGCGGGCGGGCCGGGCGGCGCCCGTGGGCCTGCCGGTACAGCACGGCGCGCTTGGCCGGCAGCGGCAGCCGGCGGACGACGGCCGGGGACACCCGCTGCACTCCCCACCCGGCTGCCACGGCCGGGAGTCTGGCGCAGCGGCCACCGCGCCGGGCTCCTAGGGTCGAGCGGTGACCACGTCTGGGGCCCCACGCTGAGCTCGACGCCCTTCCCCGATCTGACCACCGGCGTCGGTTTCGTCGCCAAGGACCCGTGGCACCCGGCCGTCCGGCGGGAGCACATGATCGCCACCGAGCTGGCCCGTCGCGGGGTACCGACCCGGTTCGTCCAGGCGCCGGCCGACTGGCGGCGGGTGCGCAGCGACCCCGGCAACTGGTGGCGGCACCTGCCGGCCGGCAGGTTCGCCGAGGTGGCACCGGGGATCACCGTCTCCGAGCGCTCGACGGTGCTGCCCGGGCTGCGGGGGCCGGTGGCCGAGCGGGTCGACGCCGCGCTGCTGGGCCGCTTCCTGCGCCGCTCCTCCTGGGGTGTGGCCCTGACGGTGTTCATGCTGCCCTGGGAGTGGCGGGCGGCCCGCTCGATCGGCGGCCGGGTGGTGTTCGACTGCACCGACGACTGGGCCCGGCTGCTCCCCCAGGCCCGCGGCCTCCCCGACCAGCTCCGCCGGATCGCCGACGAGGCCGACGAGGTGATCGTGGTGAACCAGGTGCTCGCCGACCTGTTCCCGGGCCGCATCCCGATCGTCGTCCCCAACGGCACGGATGCGGCACTGCTGGAAGCGCCCCGGTCGGTCGAGCGGCGGGCGCGGCACGCGGTCTACGTCGGGAGCGTCGCCGAGCGGTTCGACGTCGACCTGGTCCGCGCGGTGCTCACCCTGCTGCCGGAGTGGACGCTGACCGTCCACGGGCAGCTGGTCTTCCCGCTGCGCGCGAGCGCCGCGGCCGAGCGCTTCCTGGCGCTGGAACAGGAGACCGGTGGCCGGTTCCGGTACGCCGGGCCGATCGCCCGCGCGGAGCTGCCCGCGGTGCTCGACGCCGCGGCCGTCGCCCTGCTCCCCGACGTGGCCGACCGGGCGCTGGGCCAGTCGTCGATGAAGACCTACGACTACTGCGCCCGGGGCGTCCCGGTGGTGGCGAGCGCCGGCCACCTGGAGCACTCCAGCGACGCACCGCCGCACAGCTACGTCGTCGACGGCGCGGCGGAGATGGCCGCGGCGATGGTGGCGGCCGCCGACGAGCCGGTGAACTGGGCCGCCGAGCGGGCGCACTGGGCCGCCGAACGCACCTGGGACCGGCGGACGGATGCCTGGCTGGACGCCGCGCTCGGCGCCCGGCTGCCCGATGTGACGGGTGTGCACCCGTCATGAACTCGCAACGGACGCCGACCGTGTGTCGCCGTCCCCGCACCACAGCCGCGCCCTAGCTTTCTGCCATGACGCGTACTGCACACGCTCCGGTCGCCGGTCCCGCTGACTCCGCTCTCGCGCTCGCCGACTCCCTCCAGTCCGGGTTCGCCGCCCAGCGGGCCGCCGACGAGCGCACCGCGCGCGACCCAGCCGGGCCTGACCCCCGCTGACCTCACCCGCCGCTGCGTCCGGCCGACCGGGCGCAGCGGCGGTGACCGGGCCCGGACGCGGACCACGCTCGGTGACCGCCCGCCCGTCGACCACCCGTCCGGGCGCCTCCTCGGGGTGACGCAGTTCATCTGCTGTTGGTGCCCGGGCTCTTCCGTGGCGGGCCGAGGGGCTCCACACTCGCCCTGTGCGCTTCCTCGCATCGCCGCCGCCCGCGCCTGTCGCCGTGCTGCGTTCGGTGCTCCGCCCGGCCCGCCGGCGGCCGTTGCCGGTGCACCTGCACCACTACCGCCGCACCGGGGACGACCCGTTCAGCGGCGCCTCCCTCTACGCCTGCCGCTGCGGGGTCGTCCGCGCCGGCATGTGACGTCCGGACCCGGCCGGGTCCGGGCCGGTGACCCGGCGCTTGCCAGACTCCGTGCATGGCACAGACGCGGGCCCGACTGACCGACACCGAGCTCGCCGCGCTCGCGCGGTACGGCTTCGACCTCGTGCCCGGCGCGCCCGCCGTGCCCCCGGCCGCCGAGCTGGAGGACGCCGAGGGCGTGCTGGTCGCCACCCGGGACGACCGTGGGCTGACCGTCCGGGAGATCCCGCGCTGGCGGGCGCCGTCCGCCGTCCGTGCCGAGCTGGCACGGCGGGGCTGGCCGGCGCCGCAGGCCTGGGTCGGCGGACCTCCGGCAGAGAGCACGGACCTGCCCGACCGGTTGCTGGTGCTGATCCCGGCGGCCGGCACCTCGCCCGATTCGGCCGCGCTGTCGCGGGCGTCGGCGGCCTGGGCGCCGTGGGCCGAGGGGCGTGAGCTCGTCGTCGTCCCCGTGCCGGTGACCGCCGCGGCACCGGAGGCCGCCTGGGCCGAGGTCGCCGCCGCCTACGGCGCGCAGCTGCTGGGCGACCGGACGGACCCGGCGCCGCTGCACACCGGCGGCCGGGTGGTCATGTTCACCGGGCTCTCCGGCGCCGGGAAGTCGACGATCGCCGGGCGCCTGGTGGAGCTGCTCATGGAGGCCGGCCGGACGGTGACCTTGCTGGACGGCGACGTGGTGCGCACCCACCTGTCGGCCGGGCTCGGCTTCTCCCAGGCCGACCGGGACACCAACGTGCGCCGGATCGGCTGGGTGGCCGCGCAGATCGCCAAGCACGGCGGGCTGGCGGTGTGCGCACCGATCGCGCCCTACGCGGCCACCCGCGCCGACGCCCGCCGGCTGGTGGAGGAGCAGGCCGGGCCGGGCTCGTTCGTGCTGGTCCACGTCGCCACCCCGCTGGCCGAGTGCGAGGCGCGCGACCGCAAGGGGCTCTACGCCAAGGCGCGGCGCGGGGAGATCACCGGCTTCACGGGGATCAGCGACCCCTACGAGGAGCCGACGGACGCCGAGCTGACCATCGACACCCGTGATCTCACCCCCGACGCGAGCGCCCGGATGGTGGTCGCACACCTGACCGACTCCCGTCGGGGTGGACAGAACTCGCTGTGACCGTCCACGTCGCCGGGGACCGAGTGCACCCCGCCCTCCGGCTGGTGCTCGGCGACCGCGTGCACCTCCGCGTCCAACCAGCGCCACAGCGAGTTCTCAGGCACAGAGAGTGAGAAAACCTCGGAGTGTCTGCTCCGTTCACCCATACGCGTGACGCTCAGCTCTGGCACGGGCTGACTGCCGGTGGACATCCCCGGCCGCTTCGCGCCACACTCCTGGGGCGGTCGGAGGTGACTCCCTGTCACGTCGCAGTCGAGCGAGGGGGTGCACGGGGGGCGACGTCCACTCCGTCGTGCCGCTCGGTGGTCACCGCACCGGCGAGCTGCCTCACGGTCGGACGTCAGCCACGCACGTGAACAGGAACTACGGGTAGCGATGACCCGCCGGGCACATCTTGGTCGCCTTCGCCCGGCGGTGAGCAGTGGCGAAACCGGGCCCGTCTCAAGCACCGAGAGGACCGGCCCATGAGCTCTGAACCTGCTGGACCTGCTGGACCTGCTGGACCGCCCACCCGCGCGACCTCTGGCCCCCGGGTGAGCGTCGTCATCCCGACCTACAACGAGGCCAAGAACCTGCCGGCCGTGTTCGCCTTGCTCCCCGACGACCTCCATGAGGTCATCGTGGTCGACGGGCGCAGCGTGGACGACACCGTCGAGGTGGCCCGGGCCCTGCGCTCCGGCACGAAGATCGTGCTGCAGAACCGCAGGGGCAAGGGCAACGCCCTGGCCTGTGGTTTCGCTGCGGTCACCGGGGACATCGTCGTCATGCTCGACGCCGACGGGTCTGCAGACCCCCGCGAGATCGGCGACTACGTGGACGCGCTCGTGGGCGGGGCCGACTTCGCCAAGGGCACCCGATTCGCCGCAGGTGGCGGGAGTGCCGACATCACCACCACGCGGGCCTGGGGCAACCGGTGGCTCAACCGTGCCGTCAACGTGCTGTTCGGGACGGCGTACACCGACCTCTGCTACGGCTACAACGCCTTCTGGGCGCACTGCCTGCCGGTTCTCCAGCTCGACGCCTCCGACGTCGGCCGCAGCGGGAAGTTGTGGGGCGACGGCTTCGAGATCGAGACGATCATCAACACCCGCGTGGCCAAGGCCCGGCTCGCGATCACCGAGGTGCCGAGCTACGAGTTCGAGCGCATCCACGGCCAGAGCAACCTCAACACCTGGCGCGACGGTTTCCGGGTGCTCCGGGCACTGCTCGTCGAACGGGTCAACGGCATCGGCCGGCAGACCCGGGTCGACCGGACGCGTGCGCTGACCCTGCAGCCGAAGGCGACACCCGTCGTGCCGTACGACGTCGCGCGGCAGCGCCGCGTGCCGGGGGCCACCACGATCGCCGGGTTCCTCCCCACCTCACGCGCAGAGCTCGCCGACTCGCGCGGGGACGTTGCATGACCCGCGTCTCCGTCGTGATCCCGTGCTTCACCGAGGAACGGTGGGAGGAGATCGTCCGGGCCGTGGAGTCGGCGCTCGACCAGACGCACCCGTGCGAGGTCCGGGTGGTCGTCGACCACAACGACCTCCTGCTCGAACGTCTCCGCCGGGCACTCGGCCCCCGGGATGTCCGCGTGGAGGCCAACCGGTACGCCCGGGGAGCCTCTGGCGGCCGCAACACCGGCGCTGAGTCGGCCGAGGGGGACCTCGTCGTCTTCCTGGACGACGACGAGGTCGCCATGCCCGACTGGATCGAGAACCTGGTCCGGGCCCACCGGAGCGCTCCGGGTGCGGTCGGTCTCGGCGGCGCCGTCGAGGCCCGGTGGCCCGGTGGCCCCCCGCGGTGGTTCCCCGAGGAGTTCTCGTGGGCCGTCGGCGGCACGGCGCCGCGCTCCGAGGACACCGACGTGCGGAACGTCTGGGGCGGCAACATGGCCGTCCGCCGCGACTCCTTCCTCGCGGCGGGGGGGTTCGCCACCGACTTCGGCAAGGTCGGCCACGCCTCGCAACCCGAGGACACCGAGCTGTGCCTGCGCATGAACGCCCGAGCCGGTGCAGGCGCTCGGTGGCGCTTCGTGCCCGGCGCCGTCATCTGGCACGAGGTCCCCCGGGATCGCCGCACGTTCTCGTTCTTCCTGCGCCGGACCTGGTCGGAGGGGGCCGGCAAGCGCGTCATGGCGACGCTGTCCGGCGCCGACCGGGGAACCCTCGCGGAGGAGCACTCCTTCGTGCGCACCGTGCTGACCCGGGGGGTCGCCCACCACCTGCTCGCCGTGCTGCGCGGCGACCTCGGGGGGCTCGCCCGAGCCGGCGCCACCGTGCTCGGTGTCGCCTCGGCCGCTCTCGGCTACCTCTCGGTGGCCGCCACGTCGGCCCTGCGCGCCGGCCCTGGCAACGACCCGGGGCGGAAGGGCGCACGCCGACCCCTGGCGTCCGCGCCACAGGCCGAGCCGTCGACCGGTGCGCGTCCCGATGCAGAGCAGCGGAGGACCGGTACATGAGCACCCTGGACGCCGGCGACCACCCCGGCGCGCGGGCCAGCTGGCGGATGCCGGTCCTGATGTACCACTCCGTCCCCCCGACCGCCGTGGCCGACCCGAACGAGCACCAGGTGCCCGCCGGTGAGCTCGAGGACCAGCTCTCGGCCCTCGCCGCGGACGGCTGGCAGCTCGTCGGCCTCACCGAGGCCCTCGCCCTGCGCGCCGCCGATCCCGCGGCGCGGGTGCTCGCCGTGACGTTCGACGACGGGTTGCTGGACTTCCGGAACGCCGTCGAGGTGCTGCAACGGACCGGAGCCCGGGCCACCATGTACGTCCCGACGGCGGACGTCGGCCTCCGCCTGGCCCCCGATGACCCGCACGGCTCCCGGCTGAGCTGGTCCGAGCTGGCCGAGGTCGCCGCCCTCGGCGTCGAGATCGGCAGCCACTCGGTCAACCACCGGACGATGGACGTGCTGCCCCGCCCGGAACTGCATCGCGAGATCGTCGACAGCAAGCAGCAGATCGAGGACGCGCTGGGCCTGCCGGTCACCTCGTTCTGCTATCCACACGGCTACTCCAGTCGGCACGTCGCTGCGGCTGTGCGCAGGGCCGGTTACTCGAACGGGTGCATCGTGGGCCGGAGGATCGCCTCATCCCGTGACGATCCGTACCGTGTTCCCCGCCTGCACGTTCGGCCGGGCGTCACGGGAGATGCCTTCGCCGCCCTCGTCCGCGACGGGGAGCCCGGGTTGACCCCGCACGTCAAGCGCGTGGCAGCGCCGGCGTGGCGGCTGGCTCGTCGGGCTTCGCTGCAGGTGCTGCACCGCCAGTTGACATGAGCGCGACCTCGGGGACGGAGCGGTTCGACATGACCGTGGTGGAGAGCTGCACCACGCCGGCCGGAGACCTCGCAGCGCACGTGCTGGACGTCGACCTGTCCCGGCCGGCCCCGGCGCTCTCCCGACGCACCGCCGACGGCAGCACGGCCGACGAGGCCTGGCTGCTCGTCCGGCTCGAGGGCGAACCGCTGGGGTGGGAGGTCGTCCCGCTGCCCGCTGCGGGCCTGTCGGCCGTCGACGTCCAGGCGCTGCTGGACGCACGGTGGGCGGACGAGGTCCGCCGCCGCCGGGCTCCCTCAGAGGGCTTCGCCGTCCGGCACGCCCACCACCTGACCGCGGCCACCCGGATGAGCGTGGTCATCTGCACCCGTGAGCGCCCTGATGCCCTGGCCACGTGCCTGGAGAGCCTCACCCGGCAGGACCACCCCGACTTCGAGGTCCTGGTGGTCGACAACGCGCCGGTCACCTCGGCCACCCGGGACGTCGTCGCCGGCTTCGGTGACCGCCTCGACATCCGGTACACGGTGGAGCCGCGGGCCGGGCTCTCCCGCGCCCGCAACCACGCGCTCGGCCAGCAGCTCGACGGCGAGGTCGTCGCCTGGATCGACGACGACGAGATCGCCGACCCGATGTGGCTGTCCGAGCTCTCCCGGGCGATGGCCGAGCGACCGGACGCGGACGCCGTCTCCGGTCTCGTCGTCCCCGCCGAGCTCGCCACACGGGCGCAGGTGTGGTTCGAGCAGTTCGGTGGCCACAGCAAGGGCCGCGGCTTCACGCCCGCCGACTTCGGCCGCGGCAGCGACGACCGCCAGAGCCCGCTGTACCCGCTGCCCCCGTTCGGGGTCGGCGCCAACATGGCCTTCCGGACGGCCTCGTTGCGGCGGGTGGGCTTCGACGCCGCGCTCGGGGCAGGCACCCTGACCCATGGTGCGGAGGACACCCGCGTGTTCACGGACCTGCTGCGTGCGGGCGGGAGCACGCTGTACCGGCCGAGCGCGGTCACCCGCCACTTCCACCGCCGCGACCTCGCGGGCCTGCGCAAGCAGATGGAGGGGTACGGCACCGGGCTGACGGCGTTCTACACCTCCCTGATCGTCGACCACCCGCTGGTGCTGGTGCGGCTCGCCCTGCTCTCCCGTCGGGCACTGCGCGACATGACCAGCTCCTCGAGCCTGCGGGTGTCCGGGCTGGCGGAGGACTTCCCCGGGGAGCTGCTCGCCGCCAACCGGGCCGGCATGAAGCGCGGACCGGTCGCCTACCTGCGGCAGCGCCGGTCGGACCGGCGGACGGCGGACGCAGGTACCACCGCCGTCACGGGGGACGCCGACTGGCAGCCCACCGCGATCGTCCACTGGGACCTGGACGCCGCCTCACCGGAGCGCGGCCTGGACGCAGCCGACGCAGCGCGCCACGGCGCCGTCCTGTTCGTGGTGTGGCGCGACTCCCGACCGGTCGCGTTGCTGACCCTCCCGCTGCCCGCGGCCTTGGACCGCACCACCCGCGAGGCTGCCCTGGCCCAGGCGCCCGCGCCGCCGCGGACGCCGCGGCCGGAGTCCGCCCTGCCCAGCGTCTCGGTGGTGATCCCGACGATGGTGGCCCGCCCCGAGGGGCTCGCCAGCTGCCTGGACTCGCTGCTGCACCAGGACCTGCCACCGGTCGAGGTGCTCGTCGTCGACAACCGCCGCACGGGCGACAGCTCCGACGTCCGCACCAGCGTCCCCCAGCTCGCTGATCCGCGGGTGCGCCTGCTCCGCGAGCCGGTGCCGGGGATCTCCGCCGCACGCAATCGCGGTGTCGCCGAGGCACGGGGTGAGGTGATCGCCTTCACCGACGACGACGTCCAGGCCGCACCCGGCTGGACCCGCGCACTGGCCGAACGCTTCGCCGTCGAGCCGGGACTGGACGGCGTCGGCGGCCTGGTCCTGCCCAGCGAGCTGGAGACCCCTGCGCAGGAGGTCTTCGAACGGCACAGCGGCGGGACTGCGAAGGTCCTCGAGCGGGAGACGTTCCACCTGGAGCGCCCGGGTGCCGGTGTCCTCGACCCGGCCCGGTACCGGGTCGTGGTCCGGCGGGCCTCGGGCACCGCCCGCTCGCACTCCCTCTACCAGCTCGGGACGTTCATGGGTGCCAACATGGCCTTCCGCGCCTCGGCGCTGGGCGCCGAGGGGCCGTTCGACACGGCGCTCGGCACCGGCACTCCCAGCCACGGCGGCGAGGACGTCGACATGGTCGTGCGGATGCTGTTCGCCGGGCGGTCGCTCGGGTACGAGCCGGCCGCGGTCACCAGCCACGTGCACCGCCGCACCGACGCCGAGCTCGCCCGCCAGATGTCGGGGTACGGCACCGGCTTCACCGCCCTGCTGACTGCCCTGGTCGTCCGGGACAGGCGGCATCTCATCGGGTTGGCACACGCCGCCCTGACCGTGCTGCGCGGCCGGCTGGGTCGCCGGGCCCCTGGCGTGACCACTCTGCTGGAGGGCCTGCCGCCGGAGCTCGGCCGGCTGCGGGTCCGGGGCATGCTGGCCGGACCCGGCGCCTACCTCAGCGCCCAGCGCACGGGTCGGTCGTGACCGGGGCACCGACGCGGCGCTCTGCACACGCCGCCCCGAAGAAGCGCCGCGCCCTGGAGATCAACGCGCTGGCGCTGATGACCTCCACGGTGTTCACCGGCGTGCTCGGCCTGGTCTTCTGGATCGTCGCCGCCCGGGTGCTGCCACCGACGGCCGTCGGGCAGGCATCCTCGGCGTTGTCGGCGATCACCTTCCTCGCCGGCCTCGCGCAGCTCAACATCATCAGCGTCCTCCTCCGCTTCGTGCCCGGTGCAGGCCGCACGACCGGCACGTTCATCGCTCGCGCCTACGGACTGGCCCTGGCGGCGGCGTTGGTCGCCGCCCTGGTGTTCGTCGCCCTCGGGTTCGGCCGCGAGATCCTCGGCGAGGGGTGGCTCGTGGGGGCGTTCTTCGTGGCCGGCACCCTCTGCTACGCCTTGTTCCTCGTCCAGGACGGCGCGCTGACCTCGCTGGGCGCCGCGGTGTGGGTCCCCCTGGAGAACCTGCTGGCGGGTGCGCTGCGGGTGGGCATGCTGTTCGCACTGGTCCCGATCTCGACCCGGTGGGGTGCGCTCGGCGCACTCGTGGTGCCGACGTTCGTGGCCGTGGCCGTGGTCAACACCTACGTGTTCCGCCGCCTCGTGCCGCGACACGAGGCGAAGGCCACCACCTCGGCGGAGCTGGACTGGCGGTCGATGCGCGGCTTCGTCGCCGGCGACTACGCGGCCAGCGCACTGGGCAGCTGCGTGTCGCTCCTGCCACCGGTGCTCGTTGCCTCGCAGCTGGGCAGCGAGGCCGCCGCCTACTTCTACATCCCGTGGTTCATCGGCGTCTCGTTCGGCACCCTGGTGTGGAGCATCGCCATGGCCTTCGTCGTCGAGTACGCCGGCGACGCGAGCACCTTCGAGCGACTCATGCGCCGCTCCTTCCGGCTCACTGCGCTGGTCAGCGTCTCGGCCTGCGTGGTGGTCGTGCTCGGCGCACCGCTCCTCCTGTCGCTGCTCGGGTCCGACTACGCCGACGAGGGCGCGACGACGCTGCGGCTCATCGCACTGGCGTTCCCCTTCAGCGCCGGCTTCATCCTCTTCACCGCGATGAGCCTGGCCCGGAAGAAGCTGACCCCGCTGGTGGCGTCCCTCGCGGTCAAGACCGCCGTGTTCCTCGGGGTCGCGCTGGTCTGGCTGCCCGACCTCGGCGTCAACGGGCTCGCCGCGCTCTACCTCGCCTGCGAGGCCGTCACCGCGCTCGCCATGCTGCCCACCGCGTTGCGCTTCCACCGGGCCCTCGTCGACCAGGGCCACGTCGCCGTCCCGGTCGCCGTCCCGGTCGCCGCCCCGGTCGCCACCCCTGCCGCCACCCCGGTCGCAGACGGCGGTGGCTCAGCCGCCGGCGAGGGAGACCCTGCCGGGACCCCGCCGGCCTCGTCCCGAGAGAGCGCCCCGTGACCCACCTGGTCCCCGAGCCCTCGCCCTCAGCGCTGCGCCTCCTGCTGGCGTCGCTGCGCCTCGACTGTCGGGTCTTCGTCCGCAACCTGTGGCTCAACCGCATCGTGGCGTCCTTCATCGTGCCCAAGGTGCTCCGCCGTGGGCTCTACCGCGCCGCCGGCATGGCGGTCGACTCCTACGTGATCAGCCCGCTGCTGCGCGTGGAAGGCGATCCGCGGAACGTGCGGATCGGCCCGCACACCTACCTCAACCTGGGCTGCTACATCGAGGCCGTCGCCCCGGTCGAGATCGGCCGGAACTGCTCGATCGGCATGGAGGTCCTGCTCATCACGTCCGACCACCGGGCGCCCGGCGGCGGCTGGGTCCCCGAGGCCACCGGCCTGCCCGTGCGCATCGGCGACCGTGTGTGGATCGGCGCACGCGCCACGATCCTGCCGGGTGTGACCGTCGGCGACGACGTGGTCGTGGCCGCAGGCGCCGTGGTCACCTCCGACTGCGCGCCCAACGGGGTGTACGCCGGCGTGCCCGCCCGTCGGGTCCGCGACCTGGCCGTACCGGATCCACGCGAGCGGAGGGCGTCCGCATGAGCACGGCACACCTCGTGCACGAGGACGGGAGCGGACCCCTGGTCAGTGACCGGTCCACCCGTTCACTGATCACCTGGACGGGACTGGCGACCGCAGTGCTGTCGAGCACGACCGTCCTGCTCGACGCACCCTCCTGGCTGGCCCTGCTGGCCGTGCTCGCCTTCGTCTGCGCCGGTCCGGGCGCGGCCGTCATGGCGCACCTCCCGGTGAGCCGGCCCTCCACCTCGTGGGCACTGACCAACGTGCTCTCCCTGGCGGCGTGGGCCATCGGTACGGCCGTGTCCGCCTGGCTGAACGACTGGTCACCCACCCTCGTCCTGCTCGTGCTCGCAGCCGCGACGACCGTGTCCTGTGTCGTCGCCCTGGTCCGCGGCCGGCGGGTGACCCGGTGACCCGCACCCTGTCGGGAGGCAGACCGCTCGACACCGGCGCGGCCGCACTGCCGGACGGCCCGGCGGAGAGCAGCCGGCTGTCCCTCGTCCGGCGGTGGGGTCCGCTCCTCCTGCTGCTGGCGGGCGTCGCGTCGTGGGCCGCCAGCCTGACCCAGGTCGACACCACGCTCCGCTCCGACTACGGCCTCCTGGGCCTCGTCGGCCCGCTGTTCTCCATCGGTCTGGGGCTGGTGTGCGCCTCGTTCGTCTGGGAGCTGGCCGACCGGCGCCGCGCCCTGGCCCTGACCGCCGGGATCGTGGCCCTGGCGCTCGTCGTGAACGCCTCTGTGCCCCTGCTCTACGCCATGCCCGAGTACGCATGGACGTACAAGCACATCGGCGTCGTCGAGTTCTTCAGCCAGGGACCGGGGGTGACCGACCCGCGCGACATCTACCACCAGTGGCCTGCCCTGTTCACCGGGGTGGCGGCGCTGGCCGACCTGACCGGCGTCAGCGTCCTCGCCCTCGCAGCGTGGGCGCCGCTGTTCTTCAGCCTGCTCGCCTCCCTCCCCCTCTACGCCATCGCCCGGCAGCTGTCGCCGGACCGCCGGGTCGCCTTCCTCACCGTGTTCCTGTTCCACGCCACCCTCTGGGTCGGGACCTCGTACCTGTCCCCCCAGGCCCTCGCCTTCCAGCTGGGGCTCGGTTTCCTCCTGGTCGTCGTGACGTGGCTGCGGCGGACTCCCACGGAGTGGCGACGCGGTCCCCGGGCGCTCCGCCGGCTCAAGGCCTGGTCGGTCCGCGGCGCGGATCCCGTGCCGGAGGTCTCACGCAGGGCACGGGGCGTCGCGCTGGCCGGGCTCTACCTGATCACCTTCGCCATCACGATCTCCCACCAGTTGAGCCCCTACATCCTCATCGCCGGGCTGGTGCTGGTGACGATGCTCGGGGCGGTCCGCCCGCGCTGGGCGGTGGTGGGGTGCATCGTCATCGCCCTGGGCTACCTCGCCCCGCGGCTGGCCCTCATCAACAGCGCGTACGGCCTGCTGGACAGCCTGAGGTTCTGGGAGAACGCCGGCGGGGTCGTGACGACGACGACCGGCACGGCCGGACAGGTGTTCACCAGCCGGGTCTCCTCACTGCTCGCTCTGAGCGTGTGGCTCCTGGGTGCGGCCGCCGTCGTGGCGTCGTGGCGCAGGCCAGGACGGGTGCTGCTGCCGGCGGCGTTCGCCTTCGCGCCCTTCCTCGTCCTCGCCGGGCAGAGCTACGGCGGTGAGGCCATCTACCGCGTGTACCTGTTCTCGCTGCCGTTCACGGCCTTCCTGATCGCCCAGGCCGCGCTCCGCCTGCGCTGGCGGCGCCTGGTGATGCCCGTGCTCGCCGTCCTCCTCTTCGGCGCCGCGCTCGCGAGCATCCAGGGCCTGCACGGCACGCTGGCGTGGTCGACCTTCCCCCGGAACGAGGTGCAGGCCTCCCAGTGGCTCTACGAGAACGGCGAGGAGGGCCGCATGATCGTCGTGGGGGCGCAGAACGCCCCGGGGCGGCTCTCGGGCAACTACAACGACTTCGGCGTCCCCTCGTCCGGTGGCGACCCCGACCTCATCGCCTTCGCCGGTCTGGGCGGGCGAATGCTCGACGAGGCGAACCTGGCCGTGGTGGAGGAGTTCATGGCCACCCAGGGCGACCGTCCCTACCTCGTGCTCAGCACCAGCATGATGGAGTACGCCCAGTACTACGGGCTGCTGCCGGACGGGTCCCTGCAGGCACTCGAGCAGGAGCTCGCCACCGCACCCGGGTGGACGACGGTGCACGAGACCGCAGACGCCGTGATCTTCCAGTACACCGGGACGCCGCAGTGACGGGCGCCGCCTGCACGGACGGCGCTGCGGGCCGTAGCTGACCCAGCAGGCACCGAGCGAGCCGCCCGGCGGCGGGGGCGGTGAGCCGGGCGGCGGGGGCGGTCAGCCGGGCGGCAAAGCCACCCGGACGACGAGGCCCAGGTGGTCCGACCCCGGGATCTCCACGGTGTCGAGCTCTCGGGCACCGGCGTTGCGGACCAGCAGGTGGTCGATGCCGATCAGCGGCGGGACGCCGTACCCCGACGGGAAGGTCGCCGTCCACTGCCGCCCGAGCTGCTCGGCGGAGTCACGGTAGCCGTCCCCGAGCAGGGCGCGGAACTGTGCGTTGCCCCAGGTCGCGTTGAAGTCGCCCCCGACCAGCACCGTCGATCCGTGGGGCTCGGCGTCGGCCGCCACCTCGTCGAGCAGGCCCGGGAGCTTGGCCATGTCCCGCACCCAGTCGTCGGCCGGCTGCGGCCAGGGGCCGGCCGCGTGGAACGCCACCACGGTGGGGCTGGGCAGCCCGTCGCCCAGGAGCACCCGCGCCGAGACCCACGGGAACGTCAGCCGGCTCCCCTGCTCGTCGGCGAGCGGGTACCGGCTCCAGAGCCCGATCCCCGCTGCACCCGGGAGCGGTTCGACGACGGTGTGCGGCAGCAGCTGGTCGAGACCCGCGTCTGCGAGACCGTCCCGCAGCCCGGGAGACAGCTCCTGGAGCAGCAGGACGTCGACCGAGGAGCTGCGGACCACGGACACGATGCCCTCCGGATCGGCCTCTCCCAACCGGGTGTTGGCCGTGAGCACGGTGAGCTCCGGTCCATCGTCGGCCGCCGGCCCGCCCGCGTACGTGGGCGCCAGGACGGCGACGGCGAACGCGGTCACCACGGCGGCCGCGAGGGCCGCCACCCGGAGGTGCGCCAGCACGAGGAGCACGACGGCCAGCGGACCCAGCGACAACAGGTGTGTGGAGAAGGCGCTGACGGCGACCAGCCAGTTGCTGCCCGAGGGCTGGGAGTGTGCCGCCAGGCCGAGGAGCGCAGCGACACCGAGCAGTGCACCGAGCACGCCGGCCCACCGGTGCAGCAGACGACGGCGCCGACGCGCCGAGGGGAGCTCACCGCTCTCGGACGCACCGTGCGCCGGTCCGCGACTCCCGGGGCCGGCGCTGTCGGATGTGGCGCTGTCGGTCGTCAAGCGTAGAGCCGAACCCAGTCGACGTAGAGGCTCACCGAGTCCGGGGTGGTCGCATCCGGTGCGGGGATCCAGTTCCCCTGGGGACCGACGTCGAGCTGGATGGCCAGGTGCATGGGCCCGTGCGGGATGGCCGCCGGGTCGGTGGTGCGGTAGATCTCCTCGCCGTCGAGGTAGACCGTGATGGCCGTCGGCTGCCAGTCGACGGCGTAGGTGTGCCACTGGGTGAAGTCGCCGGTGACGATGCCCTCGATGCGCTGGTCGTCGGCGCCGTGGTGCACGGTCGTGTGGTTGGTCTGCCGATCGCCCTCGACGATCTCCATCACGTCGATCTCACCGTCGACCGGCCAGCGGTCGGAGTCCGGCCACAGCAGGATGGCCGGTGCGTAGCCGGTGCCCTCCTCCACCCGGGCCCGGAACTCCCACCTGCCGTAGGTCGTGGCGGGCGGGGCGTACCACGCCAGCCCACCGGACACGTCGCCGCGGGCGGTGACCACCAGCTGCCCGTCGTCGACCGAGACGGCGCGGGGGTCACGCAGGCCCACGCCGCTCGACCCGGTGCCGCCGTAGAGCCGCCAGCTGGAGCTGTCGAGCTGGGAGCCGTCGAACTCGTCCCCGTCGAACTGCTGCCAACCGAGCCGCTCCGCGGCGGTCGGGACGGGGGGCGGGGTCGCGTCGTTCACCGCGGTGGGCACCTCCGCGGTGGCCTGGGTGACGCCCGTACAGGCGCACAACGCCAGCAGCAGCGCACCGAAGCCGATCCCTCGGCCGGTCCTCCTCGCACCGACGGCACGACGACGGACCGGCACAGCCGTCGACGCACGAGCCGCGGGGCATGGAGAGGACATGGTCAGCCGAGCGTAACCGTCCGGCGAGGACGGGTCCGGCTCCAGCTGCGGCGACCTCCCCCCGCGACGGACCGGTACGGGGATCAGAGCGGTGTCTCCTCGACGGCCTGGGCGATCTCCTGGACGTGCGGCGGCCGGAGCAGGGAGTTGTGCTCGCCGTGCAGGGTCACCAGCCTGACGTCCCCGGTCAGCAGGTGGCGCCAGGCCACGAGGCTCGCCTCGTTGAGATGACTCACGTACACGTGCACCCGGCCGTCCCACGGCTGTGGTCGGTGCATGAGGGAGGTGCGGACGCCGAGCTCGAGCAGCCCCTCCGAGCGGGCGGCGGACGGGGGCAGCGCCCCGGCGACGACGGCGAGCCCACGCCGGCGCCACAGCTCGCGCCGCGTCGGCGGCGGACCGTACTTGTCGTCGCCGGGCAACGGCGCCACGGTGGGACGACCTGCTGAGCCGTCGCCCTCGGAGCACCAGGCCGCGTCGACCACGCTCTGGGGGAGCACGGTGTCGACCATGGACACCGAGGCCACCTGCGCACCGCCCGCTGCCAGCCGGCGGGCCACCTCGAGGGCGATCAGCCCGCCCATCGAGTGCCCCACCAGGCGGTAGGGCCCCGCCGGCTGGATCGCGCGGACTCGGCGCAGGTGCCGGTGGACCGCCATGCCCACGGTCAGGTCCGGGACGGACCACTCCTCGAGCCCGTGCGGCTGGAAGGCGTAGACCGGTTGGTCGGCGCCGAGGGACTCGGTCAGGGGCAGGAACACCTGGCCGCCGGCCCCGGCACCGGAGAAGCAGAGCACCGGCGGTCGGGAGCCCGCGCGTCGCAGCACGACGACGCTGCCGTGCTGCCGCCGCGCCGGGGTCCGTGCGTCGCTGCGGCCGGCCCCGCGCTGCCGGGCCACGACCTCGGCCAGTTGCCGCACGGTGGGGTGCTCGGCGACGTCGGCCGACGTCAGGGTGACCCCGTGCTCCTCGCTCAGACGGGCGAGCAGCTCCTCCACACAGAGGGAGTCCCCGCCCAGCCCGGTGAAGGACTCGTCCCGGCCGACGTCGGTGCGGTGCAGCACGAGCTCGAACAGCGCGGCGACGGCCTTCTCCTCCCGGCCCACCGGCGGCTCGGGATCGGGCCGGACCGGGGTCGGGAGCGCAGCGCGGTCGACCTTGCCGCGCTCGTTGCGCGGCAACTCCGGCAGCAGCACCAGCTCGGCCGGCAGCATCCAGCTCGGCAGCAGCCCCGTCAGCCCCCGGCGCAGCTGCGCCGGTGAGGGGGTGCGCTGCTCGCTGCCCGGCGCGACGTAACCGACGAGGTGCACGCCGGTGCCGGTGTGGTCGGCGACGGCGACCACCGCGGCGTCGGCCACGCCCTCCAGCCCGCGCAGCGCGGCCTCGACCTCGACCGGCTCGACCAGGTACCCGTTGACCTTGACCGCGTCGTCGACCCGGCCGAGCTGGTGCAGGCCGCCGCCGTGGTCGTAGCGCCCTCGGTCACCCATCCGGAACGTGGACCGTCCGTCGTCGGTGCGGCCGAACGGGTCGTCCGGCACGTCCTGGAGGTAGCGGCCGAGGTACTGCCCGCGCACCTCCAGCAGGCCGACCTCGCCGACCGGCCGGACGGCGCCGTCCTCACCGAGGACGCGGATCTCCTTCTCCTCCACGACGAGCCCGGCGGGGACCACACCGGTGGGCACCTCGTCGGCTGGGCCGAGGGCTCCGAAGGTCAGCTGCCCGGTCTCCGAGGAGCCGAGGTGGTTGACCACGGTGACCCGTCCGAGTCGCTCCCGTGCGGAGAGCACATCGCGTCCCTGCAGCGCCTCCCCGGCCGTCAGCACCAGCCGGAGGTCCGGGAGCGGCCGGGCGGCCGGCATGCAGCCACACAAGGCGCGCAGCAGTGACGGCGTCATGGAGAGGACGCTCACCTGCTCGTCGCGCAGCCAGGCGGGCAGGCCGCGCAGACCCCGGTCGCGCGGGTCGTAGACGTGCAGCCCGACCCCGGTGAGCACCGCGGCGAAGAGCGCGTGCTCCCCGAGGGAGAAGGCCGGCGTCAGCACGAGCCCGAGCCGGTCCTCCACCGTCAAGCCGGTGCAGCGCGCCGTGATGGCCGCCTCGGTGAGGATCATCCCGTGGCTGTGCACCACGCCCTTCGGCCGGCCGGTCGACCCGGAGGTGAAGACGATCGTGGCGGGGCTGTCGGGCGCCACCGCGATCGCACCGGGCCGGTCGTCGTCCGGTCCGGGCGGGGCGATGACCTCATCGAGGTCGGCGGTGACCCAGCACCCCTCGACCGCTTCGGCCCGTTGGGCGAGACGGCTCTCCACCACGCACACCGCGGCACCAGCCGCCTCCTGGATCTGCCGGATCCGGCCGGGGGGCAGCTGCGAGTCCAGGAGGACGAGCGGCCGGCCGGTGAGCACGGCGCCGAACGCGGCGACGACCAGCTCGGGGCTCGGCGTGCCGAGCACGGCGATCGGCGCGCTGGCCGCGGCGTCCCGCGGTACGAGGGCCGACAGCCGTCCCGCGGCCGCGGCCGCGCGTTCCCCCAGCTCCGCGAAGGAGATCCGGGTGCCCGGGCCGCTGACCGCCGTCGCCGCCCCGCGCTCGGCGACCACGGCAGCCAGGGCCTGCAGCACGTTCCCCGACGTCGCGGGAGGTCGGGGTGCAGACGTCCGACCGGACGCGATGGCCGACATGAGAACGCCTTTCCTCTGGAGCTGGGCCGTGTGCACGCTAATCTGCCCGGCCGTCCCGCAGCGGTCCAGTTCACCCGTTCGTGTCCGGACCGGATCGCCACGGCCCCGCCCGGTCGCCGCGTCCCCCACTCGGGGGCGCTCGCTCGCAGGGCGCGACGACGCGTCCTCCGTCCAGGTGGTGCGGCCCGAACCGCGACGAACGTACTTGGCAGGCGGTGAACCGTTTCCTAGCTTGACGGCGAAGACCCACGGGCAGACGTCGACACGTGAGGGGCTCGACACGTGAGGGCAGAGGGATGGTGACGAGGACGACGGACGAGGCGGTGACGTCCGGGGCTGCCGGTCGCCGCACGTCTCTCGTCGTCCGGTCACTGGACCTGGACGACGCCCGCTGGGACGTCGCGGGCGAGGGCGCCTGCCTCAGCGATGCCGAGCGCCTGCGGGCCGGGCGTGGCTCTCCCGCCGTCCTCCGGCGCCGGGTCCTGGTCCGCGCCGGTCTGCGCCGGGTGCTCGGCGACCTGCTGGGCACCGCGCCGGCCGACGTCCCGCTGCACCTCGACCGCGGTCGGCCGTTCGTGCCCGGCGCCGGCCTGCACTGCTCCTGCTCCGCCAGCGGCGCAGTGGCCCTGCTGGCGGTGTCCGCCGGCGGCGCAGTCGGGGTCGACGTGCAGCGCCACCGTGACGACGAAGCCCGTGCCGCCGTGGACGAGGGGTGGTTGGCCGACGCGGAACTCGCTCTCCTCGCCGCGCTGCCCGAGCGCGATCGGCTCCGCGCCACCACCCGTGCCTGGACCCACAAGGAGGCGGTGCTGAAGGCGTGGGGGACCGGCCTCGACCGGCTCCCCGTCCACGTCGTGACGCCGGTCGCCGACCGTGGCCGGGTGGGCGGACTGCAGCTCACGCCGATCCAGGTGCGGGCCGGTCACGTGGCGAGCGTCGCGACCGCCACGGCCCCCGACGCTGCACCGCTGATCCCCTTACCACTCCCCCCCGGAGGTGCAGGATGACCGCGCTCGATGCCGCGCCGGACCAGTCCCCCGAGGAGACGCTGCCGCCGCAGCTCGCCGACCTCCGCAGCCGATGTGAGGAAGCAGCCGGGCGGTCACTGCCCACCGCCACCGAGCTGCACGCCTGGTCGGTGGCCTCGTACCGGGACTTCTGGCGCGTGTTCCTCGACTGGGCGGACCTCGTCTGGGAGGGGTCCGCGGACCTGGTCAGCACCAGCGACGACGTCCAGACGGCGCGGTTCTTCCCGGATGTCCGACTGAACTACACCGAGAACGTGTTGCGCCGGCGGCCCGGCGTGGACGACGACGCTCCTGCTCTGACCTCCGTGCACGCGGACGGCTCGGCGGAGCGGCTGTCCCGGGAAGAGCTGCGCACGGCCACCCGCCGGGCCTCCCGTGCCCTGGCCCGCGCGGGGGTCGCGGCCGGGGACACCGTGCTCGCGATCGCCGCCAACCACGCGCGGACGGCGGTCGCCGCCCTCGCGGTCTCCGGGCTCGGGGCGGCGCTGTCGACCGCCACCCCGGACATGGGCGTCAGCACGCTGCTGGGCCGGTTCGGGCAGCTGGACGCGACCACCGCGCTGATCGACCGCACGGCGCTGGGCGGCGGCGGGGCCGCCGCCGACCAGCTCCTCACCGAGCTCCTGGCCCAACTGCCCACGGTCCGGCACGTGGTCCTGCTGGACGACCTCCCGCTCCCCCGGCTGCCCGGCCCGCAGGTCAGCCGACTGACCGACCTCCTCGCTGACGTCCCCGCCGACGACCCGGGACCCACGTGGCCACGGCAGCCGTTCGACGCACCGCTGTGGGTGCTCTTCTCGTCCGGGACGACGGGGCCGCCCAAGGCGATGGTGCACGGCGCCGGTGGCTCGCTCCTGGAGCACGAGAAGGAGCACCGTCTGCACCTGGACCTGCGCCCCTCGGACACCCTGTACTTCCACACCACCACGGCTTGGATGATGTGGAACTGGCAGCTGTCCGCGCTGTCGGTCGGCGCCCACGTGGTGCTCTACGACGGTCCGGTCACCGGGCCCGAGACACTGTGGACACTCGCCGCTCGCCACGGGATCACCGTCTTCGGCACCAGCCCGGCCTACCTGCAGCTGTGCCAGGACGAGGGCTGGTCGCCCAGGGACGCCGTCGACCTGAGCCACCTGCGTGCAGTCCTGTCGACGGGCGCGGTCCTGCACCCGTGGCAGTTCGAGTGGATCACCGAGCACGTGGGGCCGGTGCCGGTGGTCTCCCTGTCCGGCGGCACCGACATCGTCGGCTGTTTCGTGCTCGGCCATCCCGAGGTGCCGGTGCAACGGGGACGCTGTCAGTCCCTGAGCCTGGGCCTCGACGTCGGTGCCCTGGGCGAGGACGGTCACCTCGTCACGGGGGAGGTCGGCGAGCTCGTGTGCAGCAACCCGTTCCCCTCACGTCCCGTCCGCTTCCTCCAGGACCCGGACGGCGAACGCTTCCGTGCTGCCTACTTCGCCCAGCACCCCGGCAGGTGGACCCACGGCGACCGCATCGAGATCGCGCCGGACGGGTCCTCGCGCCTGTACGGCCGGTCCGACGGGGTCCTCAACATCAACGGCGTCCGGATCGGACCGTCCGAGATCTACAGCATCGTGCGGGAGGTGGCCGGCGTCGCCGACGCGATCGCGGTGGAGACGCGCGACCCGGAGGCACCCGGCAGCAGCCGTCTCGCCCTGCTCGTGGTGCTCCGGCCGGGCGTCGTCTTCGACGACGACCTGGCCCGACAGCTCCGCAGCACGCTGCGTCGTGAGGGGTCCGCCGCGCACGTCCCGTCGCTGGTCCTGCCGGTCGACGAGATCCCCCTGACCCACAGCGGCAAGCGTTCCGAGAGCGCCGCGCGGGCCGTGCTCGACGGGGAACCCGTCCGGAACGTGTCAGCGCTGAAGAACCCCGGCTCGCTGGCGGGCATCGCCGCGGCCGCCGCGCACCACGCCGAGGCGGCCGCGACCGCGACCGCGACGGGCGATGACGTCCGCTCCGTCGTCGCCCGGGTGTTCGGCGAGGTGCTGGGCGCTCCGGTGCCCGACCACGCCGACTTCTTCGACGCGGGTGGCACCTCACGGCAGACGATGACCCTGCTGCGCCGGTTGCGCCTCGAGCTGCACCGACCACTGCTGCTCGAGGACTTCCTGGCCCAACCGTCGATCGCCGGCATCACCCGCTCGATGACCGCGGACCCGGCCCAGGCCTCCCTGCTGGAGGTGCTGCGTCCCGGGGAGCGGGGGGTGGCGCCGTTGCTCCTGGTGCACGGCTACCTCGGCGACGTCGACATCTACCGCGCGATGGTCGACGCCCTGCGGACGCCGGCGCCCGTCCACGGCCTGACGTCCGACCCGCAGATCGCCATGCGGAAGGGCGTCACGATCACCGAGATCGCCTCCTCGCTGGTGGCGAAGGTCCAGCGCGCCCTGCCCGAGGGGGACGTCCGGCTGGCCGGCTACTCCTTCGGCGGACTGGTGGCCTACGAGATGGCGCGGCAGTTGGCTGCGGAGGGCCGTTCGGTGACCTTCCTGGGCCTGCTCGACACCGAGCCACCGTTCGAGCAGCTGTCCCGGTTCTCGAAGGGACTGCGGACGCTCGCCTGGTGGGTGGCCCTCCTGGTGCCGGGGATGGTGGAGGACTCGGTGGCCGGGGTGCTGCGCCGCCGCCTGGGTCGCACCGAGCCGCCGAGCGAGGAGCGCCAGACCTTCGCGGCGGCCCACCGGGTGTTCAACGCCTACGCGTGGGGCCCCTACGCGGGGCCGGTCACCTACTTCCGCGCGCGGTTCCGGGTGCCGGTGATCGCCAACCTGCTCTACGCCTGGCGTCGGCAGGCCCCGGACCTCACGGTGGTGGACGTCCCGGGTTCGCACCACGTGCTGCTCAGCAGCGAGCGCAGCCCGGCTCTGGCGGCCGCCCTGGACTCGGCGCTGGCGGCGGCCGCGCGCTGAGTCGCTCGGTCCGGCAGGTACCGGGGGGACCGAGCGACTGGAGCTGACGGGGTCAGCCGCGGGAGAAGAGCCGGAACGGCCCGCGGTACTTGGCGCAGCCGCACAGTGCACAGTCGGTGCCCTTGCGGTAGTGCTGGTGGGCTGTCGACTGGTGTCCGCAGCTGCACGTCCTCGCGCGGGGCGCGGCCCGCGGCGGGACGGGAGCAGCGTCGATCCGCGGGCGGCGAGCCGCGTCCAGCGCGCTCACCGGACCACCTCGGGAGCCGAGACCGGACCATGACCATCGGGAGCCACGACCCCTGGGGCCGTCGCCTCGCCACTTGCGTGCACGCCACACCACTCTCTCGTCACCCGTGACTTCGACGAGCGCCGGTCGTGCTCACGCCGTCGCCCACGGTCCACCGCGTCGATCGACGCGGCCACACCCTGACGCAGCGACGACAGCCACCGGGACCTGGACACGCGGGCGTCCTGACCGATTCGTCCCACCGTTCACGGACGCCCCACCTCCACCATGGGCACCCTGCACGAGGACATCGCAACCCGAGGCCGTGTCCCGATGCTCGACCGGTGGCCGATCATCCTGCCTCTGCGTCGACGCGCGGAGAGATGCCCGACCCGTGTGACGAATGGGACTGTAGTGGCCGGTGCTGCTGCTGTCGTGCAGAGCCTGGCGCGAGCGATTTGTCGACATGTTTACTCCGCGCCATGACACGCCGAGTACTCAAGCGACGCCGCTTCGTCACGAGGCGGCGGTACATGCGGCTGTCCGCCGTGGCCTGGGTGGCGACGTCGCTGTGCGCCCTCGGCAGCATCCCGGCGGGGGTGTGGTCGGCCCCTGCCTCTCACGACGCCCGAGCCGACTCGGCGCAGACCGGCTCCGATCGCGGCGCGCACGTCCCGCCCCTCCGCCCGACCGCCGTCCCCCCCGCCCCGTCGACGCCGGTAGAGCCGGCCACGGCGCCGCCCGCCAGCCCGACGCCGTCGGCGGTGACCACGCCCCTGCCGCAGCCGGCGACCACCCCTCCGCCTCCCGCGCCGGAGACCGCGCCTGCCGGCCCGGCGCAGGCGCCGGCCAGCACGCCGGTGGCCACGGCCCCCGCTGCCACGACCGGCGGCGGCACCGCTGCGCCGAAGGGCGACCTGGCCGGCTGGCGCCAGGTCTTCGTCGACGAGTTCAACGGTTCGTCCCTCGGGAGCCAGTGGAAGCTGTACTCCGGCCAGCCGGGCGGCTCCCCGTATGGGCGTTGGGATCCCTCGCACGTGGCCGTCGGCGGGGGCAACCTCACGCTGACCCAGACCCAGCAGAACGGCGAGTGGGTGGCCGGCGGCCTGGCCAACCGGACCACGATCCAGTACGGCAAGGTGGAGATGCGCTTCCGCGTCGATGCGGGCGACGAGATGAAGTACGCGGCACTGCTGTGGCCGGCCGACAACTCGTGGCCTCCGGAGATCGACTTCGCCGAGGACGCGGGCGGCGACCGCAGTGCCACCACCGGGACCGTGCACTACGGCAGCAACAACACGATGATCGGCCAGCAGGTGGAGGCGGACTTCACGCAGTGGCACACGATCGGCGTGGAGTGGACGCCCGGGAAGGTCGTCTACACCCTCGACGGCCAGGCCTGGGGGTCGACCGACCACCCCGGCGTCTCCAGCACCCCGATGAACCTGGCCATCCAGGTCCAGCCGGGCGGCTGCCAGGGCGGCGGCGCCGCCTTCGGTTGTGGCGTGGGCGACCCCGCCGTCACCTCTCTCCAGGTCGACTGGGTGTCGATCTGGGCGAGGAGCTGACGCCGCCGGTCACACCGGCTGCCTGGCCGCCCGCCGGGTCCGCCGGCCGGCCCGGCTGATCCGCTCGACGACGAGGGCGCCGAGGACGCGGGTGCCGTCCCGCCAGGTGTCCAGGTTGCTCTGCCCGTGGATACGGGGCAGCTCGTAGCTCGGCACCTCGGCGATCGTCAGCCGGGCCTTCGCGATGCGGGTGTTGATGATGGTCTCGATCTCGAAGCCGTCACCCCACTGCTTGCCGCCCTGGTCCGCGACCCGCGGGTCGAGCTCCAGGGCGTCCAGGCAGTGCCGCCAGAACGCGTTGTAGCCGTAGCAGAGATCCGTGTAGCGGGTGCCGAACAACAGGTTGGCGATCCGGTTGAGCCAGCGGTTGCCCCAGGCACGGAGCGGCGTGATGTCGCTGCTCCCGCCGCCGGGCGCGAAGCGGCTGCCCTTGGCGAAGTCAGCGCCGTCCACGAGGGCCGCGACGAAGCGGCTGATCTCGTCCGGATCGGCCGAGCCGTCGGCATCGAGCATGACGACGATGTCGCCGGTGACCGCCGCGAACCCGCAGGCCATGGCGTTGCCCTTGCCGGCCCGGTTCTGCAACACGATCTTGACCTCGGGCATCAGCGAGTGGGCGACCGCGATGGTGTCGTCGACGCTGCGCCCGTCGACCACGATCACCTCGTGCAGGCCCTCGGGCAGGTGCTTGAAGACGTGCGGCAGGTTCTTGGCCTCGTTGTACGTCGGGATCACCACGCTGACCCGCGGCGTCGCCGGATGCAGCTGTGGGGTCGCCGCGGCCGAGGTGCCGGCAGGAGCGTCCCCGGCCGGTCCGTCGTCGAGGAGCGTCGTGACACCGGCCTGGTCGGTGGGGTCCACGGGCGGGAGCTGCAGGACGACGTTCGGGGACCGCACGTCCAGGCTCGGCGGTGCCGCACTCGGCGCCGCCGTCGCGCGTCGGCTGCGCAGGAGGAGACGCTGCGCGCGGTCACCGTGCCCACCTGCGGCGCGGGTGTCATCGGTGCTGGTCGGTGAGTGCGCTGCTACAGACATGGATCGCCTTTCTGTGCCCGCCCGGAGACGGTGCTGGTGTCGCCGCCTGCGTGAGGCGCGCGGAAGTGAGGGGCGCCGCAACGGCGCGGTCAGCCGGTGGCCCCGCGGGGCCACCGGTCGGTGGGACGTCGTCGGCGGCTGTCGGCCCCGTCGGCCGAGGGCGGCGTGGACGGGTCAGCCGGAGCCCGGTTCGGCGGGAGCGCGGGGCACCGGGACCCGATCGTCGATCGGCGGCGCCGTCCGCGGCACCTGAGGGCAGCGAACCGCCGGCAGGTGCGATCAGCCGATCAGTCGGGCTGCGCGCTGGGGTCGTCGGTCATCTCGACCACCGCCGAGGGGCCGTCGTACCCGGGCACGACCGGCGAGCCGGCCATGAGCGGCGCCTGCTCGGCGAGGAGGGTGACCAGCGGCAGTCCGTTCAGCGCGCCACTGTGGCCGTGCTGCCCGGTCGAGCAGGTCGTCCCGCTGTTCACGCCGACGCCACCGGTGGCCGGCGCCGTCGGCGCCGGCGGCATCGCAGGTGTCGGGCTGGACGCCGGGGCAGGGACGGACCCGGACAGCGGTCTCCGGGAACCGGCGGGCGAGATGGCCTGGACGTGCTGCTCGTCCACCCCGACCGCTGGCGCACCGTGCGCCGCGGCGCGGCGCGGCGCCCCGGAGTCCGCAGCCGTACTCCGGTCCGCCCACGGGTCGGCGCGCGTCACGTCGGCCCTCGGGCGCTCGGTCCCGGACCCTGGCGCTGGCGCTGACCCCGGCGTGGGATCACACACGTCGGCGGCCGTCCCGGTGGCCGTCGCGACGGGTCCCCGCGCCAGCTCTGCCGTCCTGTCCTCGACCGGGGACGTCGGGGCCGCCCCGGTCACGGACACGCCCGTCGTCGGTGCCGGCGCGCCAGCAGGCGTCCCCGTGCTCGGGGTCTCCGCCGGAGTCGCCGGCGTGTCGATGGGAGGGGTGCAGGGCGTGGTCTGCGAAGGACCGGGCGGCACGGCCCGGCTGGCGGCCGAGTCGGCCCCGGCACCCACGACGGCTCCCCGGTCGGGTGCCGTGAGCGACGGACACGGTGGCGAGGACCCGACGACGGCATCGGGGAGCGCGACCGGAGCAGGCGTCGGCAGGGGCGGCTCGACACCGGCGACCGGATCCACGACCGGCGGGGTCTGGACCGGGCCGGCGGGCTCCACCGGCGGTGCGACCGGCTCGACCGGCGGCACGGTGGGCTCCACCGGCGGCACGGTGGGCTCAACCGGCGGCACGGTGGGCTCCACCGGCGGTGCGACCGGCTCGACCGGCGGCACGGTGGGCTCCACCGGCGGCACGGTGGGCTCCACCGGCGGTGCGACCGGCTCGACCGGCGGCACGGTGGGCTCCACCGGCGGTGCGACCGGCTCGACCGGCGGCACGGTGGGCTCGACCGGCGGCACGGTGGGCTCCACCGGCGGTGCGACCGGCTCGACCGGCGGCACGGTGGGCTCTGCCGGCGGCACGAGGGGCTCCAGCGACGGCTCCGGCGCGACGGGCACTGGCGGGGCCACGGCGCCGTCGGGGGCTGCCGACCCCGTCACTTCGCCGGCGGACGTCGTCGCCGCGGCCACGTCGGATGCGCGGGCGACACCGGCCAGGGCGACGGAGAGACCGACGAACCCGAGCAACAGGAGGACGGCCAGGAACAGCGAGCGGAGCAGCGCGGTCGACGGGCCGGGCGACGACGAGTCGCCCACTCCCCCCGCTGCACGCAGGCTCGCACCCAATGCGCATCCTCTCGGCCGTGACGCCGAGTGATCGGGGGAGTCCCTGAAGGAGCTTCTCGATCACCCGTCCGAGTGATGAGGCTGGGCGCAGCGTCACGCTGAGGCAACCCTGGAGGCGCGCCAACCCGGACACGCCGTCCGGACATCAACTGTCCGTAGCCGGACGCGCGGGAACGGCGCATCACATGAGCCTCACAGCACCGTGTCGCACACTGCCCGTGGTGCCGGACGCGTCCCGCCGGGACCGCGCACCGGACCCGAGCAGATGCGGGACGATCGCGACCGCCGCAGGACCCGAGAAGGAGTTCGCATGACCGTGAGCCGGAGGGACTTCCTCGGCTTGACCGCGTTGTTCGCCCTCGCCCCGATCATGGGCACGGCCTGCGGCGCCCCCAGTGACGACGCCAGCCCCGCCGGCAGCCGCACGATCCCCGACCAGGTCGCCGACCCGACGGCGTTCACCACGAGCGGGGGTGCCCCAGCGCGGAAGTACGTCGTCCAGACCGAGGACCGGACGGCCGCCGGGGCGGGCGGGCCCACCACCCTGTACGTCCCGGACAGCCTGATGTCGACCGCGGTCGGCGCCGTCCCGGTGGTGATGGCGGCGCACGGATACACCGACGACCCCACCACCTGGCTGGAGCAGGGGCACGTCAGCCCCATGCGCGACGCCATGCTGGAGGCCGGTTACGTCGTCGTCTCCCCCGACTACGGGGCCACGTTCGGCAACGCCGAGGGGCAGGCCCGGATGCAGCGCGCCCGCGAGTACGTGGGCCGGGTCTGGGACACCTCCGGGACGGTGCTGATGGGCTTCTCCATGGGCGGCGGCATCTCGGCCGTGGCCCTGCACCGGAACACGCTGCCCGACATCCGCGGCGCCTTCCTGAGCGCACCCCTGCTGGACTGGTCACAGGTGTACCTGACCATCCACGACGACTTCACCACCCAGGCGTCCGCGGCACTGTTCGCGGCCTTCGACGCGACGGACCAGGAGTCGTTCCTGCGCAACAGCTCAGCGTTCGACCCGATCCAGCAACCCCCCTCGGCCTACGCGGGCACCCGGGCGCTTGTCCGTTCCTCGCCCGAGGACACCTCGATCGACCAGACCACCAATGCGCTGGCCTGGGTCGACCTCGTCGAGGGCGCGGCCGCCGAGGTCGACCACGTCGAGGTCACCGGCGAGCACGGTTCGGACAGCCACTTCGACGACACCGACGAGATCATCGCGTTCTTCGACGAGGCCATCGCCGCGGGCAGCTGAGCCGTACGACGGCTGGTCGCCGGGAGCCGATCAGCGCTGGAAGCCGGTCCCCGGGCCGAACGAGGGCAGCGCACCGGGGGCGTCGACCGTCTCGGCGTCGGCGCGGCGGCGCAGCGCCCAGTCGGCCGGGAGCACGAGCCGGGGTGCGACCCCGACGAGGACGGCGGTGAGCACGGCCACCGCGCCGACGACCTCACCGCTCTCCTCGACGAACGTCGCGACGGCAGCCCACGGGAACGCACCGGACGCCGACCCGACGACGGAGGAGACGCCGGACAGGACGACGGCGGCCCCGGCGTAGACGGCGAAGGCGGTCATCACCCGCCGGCGGTCGCGCCGCTCGGTGCGGCTGAGCCACCACAGCACGCTGAGGGTCAGTGCGGCCAGGACGGCGCTGACAGCGGTGGCCAGCACCGGCCGGCCGGCCAGACCGGCGGTCCGCAGCGCCTCGACGTGGACGGTCCCGCCGCCCTTGACCTGCGCGACCAGGGCCGCGACGACACCGACGCCCAGCCACCACGGCCGGCGCTCGGTGGCGCGGGCGGCGCCGACGAAGGCGGCCACGGCGGCCGTGGCGAGCAGGGCGGTGACCCACATCCGTGGGATGGACAGCGGGGCGTCCATGGACAGGTAGCGGGCGGCGCCGCGGTCGTTGCCGGCGATCCGCAGCCCGAGGCCGACGGCCTGCAGGCTGAGCCCCACACCGATGAGCGCGGCGGACAGCGGCGGCACGGGCAGCCGGCGTCGCCGTGGGCGGGCCCGGACGGCGGGACGGGCACTGGCCAGCGAGGGGTCCTGCCCCCGTGAACGCTGCTCGGCGATCCGCAGGGCCATGCCCAGGGGCACGGCGACGACGATCGCGAGCGTCGTCCACCCGACGAGCACCCACCCCCACCACGGCATGTCCTCGTGATCGGCAGGTCCGCACCGGTGCTTGACCGGGTCACGGCTGCCGATTCCGGAGAGTTCAGCCCCGGGCGTCCGCAGCCAGGGCGGCCAGCAGCTGCCCGGCGAGCTCGGGCCGGCAGATGAGCAGGTCGGGCAGGTAGGGGTCGGGCCGGTTGTACTGCAGCGGGGAGCCGTCGAGCCGGCTGGTGTGCAGCCCGGCGGCCCGGGCCACCGCGACGGGTGCGGCGGAGTCCCACTCGTACTGACCGCCGCCGTGCACGTAGGCGTCGGTGTCCCCGCGGACGACGGACATCGCCTTGACCCCGGCCGACCCCATGGCCACCGGCTCCGCCGCGAGCTGCGCGACGAGGTCGGCGACCAGGGCCGGCGGGCGGCTGCGGCTCACCGCCAGGCGCAGGGGGCCGTCCGGGCGGGCCGGCGGCGGGCCGACGGCGGAGGTGCCCAGCGTGGTGCCCTCGGCCGGCAGCGCGACGGCCCCGGCGACCAGCTCGCCCCGCTCCCAGAGCGCGACGTGCACCGCCCAGTCGGTGCGCTCCAGCTCGGAGAACTCCCGGGTGCCGTCGAGCGGGTCGACGATCCAGACCCGGTCGGCGGTGAGCCGACGGGCGTCGTCGGCGGCTTCCTCGGACAGGACGGCGTCCCCGGGGCGCAACGCGCCGAGCTGCTCGGCCAGCCAGCGGTGGGACTCCCCGTCGCCGGCGGCCTTGCGCGCCGCGGCGTCGGCGAAGTCCCGGCCGCGCACGGTGAGCAGCAGCTCGCCGGCCTGGGTGGCCAGCGTGCGGGCGAGGTCGTGATCGGTGCCGGTCAACGTCGGTCTCCGTCCGGGCGGGGGTGAGGAGCCATCCTCCGGCCCCGCACCCCGGCGCCGCCGCGGAGGGTCCGTCAGTAGGCCCCGGAGCCGCGGACCACGGCACCGAGGGTCTTGCCCAGGATCATCAGGTCCAGGGCGAGCGACCAGTTCTCCACGTACCGGACGTCGATCCGCACCGAGTCGTCCCACGACAGGTCCGACCGGCCGCTGACCTGCCACAGGCCGGTGATGCCGGGCTTGACGAGCAGGCGGCGCCGCATGTCGAAGCCGTACTGCTCGACCTCGCGGGTCACGTGCGGCCGCGGGCCGACCAGCGACATGGTGCCGCCGACGACGTTGAGCAGCTGCGGGAGCTCGTCCAGCGACCAGCGCCGCATGACGGCGCCCACCCGGGTGACCCGCGGGTCGCGCTTCATCTTGAACTGGACGGCGTTGCCCTCGTTCCGCGCCATCAGCGCCGCCATCCGCTGGTCGGCGTCGGGCACCATGCTGCGGAACTTCAGCACGTGGAAGGGCTGGCCGGCGCGGCCGATCCGCTCGTGCCGGAAGAACACCGGGCCCCGGCTCGTGCTCTTGACCGCCACGGCCAGCACCAGCAGCACCGGCAGCAGCAGCACGACGGCGGCCAGCGCGACCGACCGGTCGAAGACGTCCTTGGTGACGCGGCGCAGCCCGCGGAACTCCGGCCGCTCCAGGTGCATCAGCGGCAGCCCGTTGACCGGCCGGATGCCCACCCGGGGGCCGGCGAACTCGGTCACCGCCGGGGCGATCAGCAGCTCGGCCTCGGTGGTCTCGAGGTCCCAGCCCAGGCGGCGCAGGGCGGCGCCGTCCAGCTCCGGGGAGGGCAGCACGGCGACGGTGTCCACCTCGTACCGGCGGACGACGTCGGCGATGTCGGTGAAGCCGCCCAGCACCGGCAACCCGTCGAAGACGGTCCCGGCGGGTTCGGCCGACGGCAAGCAGACGCCGATCACCCGGAGGCCGTGCCGGGCCTGGCGGACCAGCTGGGCGTGCAGCTCGGCGGCGCCGTTGCGGTGGCCGACCAGGATCGCGGTCTGCTGGAACCGGCCGTGCGTGCGCTGGTGGTGCAGCCAGGCGCGCTGGGCGTAGCGCTGCAGCAGGCCGAGCACGGTGGCCAGGGGCAGCGCGACCACGACGAAGCTGCGGGCGACCTCGAGCTTGAACGCCCAGGAGACCGTGCCCACCGACGCCAGCAGCAGGGCGGCGGCGAAGAACACCCGGCGGAACTCCTCCGGGCCGACCCAGAGGAAGCGCTCCTCGTAGCTGCGGCCGACCACCATCGCGGCCACCCAGACCAGCGGCAGCACGACGACCGGCCAGGGGGCGCCGTGCGCGGCGAGCGGCCCCTGCTCGGGCAGCAGCCGACCGACCAGGGCGGCCAGCACGGCGACCAGGGCGTCGCCCAGCAGGATCCGGCGCACGTACGTCTTCCGCCAGGCCCGGCGGGCCGCGGTGCCCTCACCGCGGAGGCGCGCCACGGACCAGAAACGCCGGCGGGCGACGACCTCCGTCCGGGGCTCGACGAGCTCGTCGGGCGCGTCCAGCAGCAACAAGGTCCGGCTCCTGTACGTCGTTGGTTCCCTGGTCAGCGCGGCAACTGGTCGCCGTCGGCCGGTCGGGAGGAGACCCCGCCGACCGACCCGGGGGAACGTACGGTCCGGCCGCTCGGGTCGCCTAGCCCCGGACGAGAGGCCGGGACACCCCCGGATCGGCGGCCGTGGCGTGCACCACACCCGATCGAACCGATCACCTGGTGATCACTCGCGCAGAGTGACGACGCGCAGGGGGCTCCATACCGCCGTTTCCTGCCGTACACCTGCCGTCAGCCTCGTGAGTTCGGTCACCTTCTGGACGTCCGTGGTGTCTTCCGGCCAGCGCGTCACCGGGGGCCCCATGCTGCCCTCGTGGGCGGATCCGAGAACCCGACGTTGCGCGTCCTGCACGTCAGCCAGCCGGTCGAGGCGGGGGTGGCGCGGGTGGTCGCCGGGCTGGTCACCGACCAGCGTCGCCGCGGCTGGGAGGTGCTGGTGGCCTGCCCGGACGAGGGCTGGCTGGCCGAGACCGTCCGGGCCGCCGGGGCCGAGCTGGTGCCGTGGCGGGCGAGCCGCTCCCCCGGCCCGGCCGTGCCCGGCGAGGCGGCGGCGCTGCGCCGGGTCGTGGCGGCCACGGACCCCCAGGTGGTGCACCTGCACAGCGCCAAGGCCGGGCTGGCCGGGCGGCTGGCGGTGCGGGGCCGACGACCGACGGTCTTCCAGCCGCACGCCTGGTCGTTCGAGGCGGTCACCGGGCCGGTGCAGACGGCATCCCGCGGCTGGGAGCGGTTCGCGCAGCGCTGGACCGGCCTGACGCTCTGTGTGAGCGAGGCGGAGCTGGCGACCGGGCGGGCCGCCGGCCTGACCGGGCGGTCGGTGGTGGTGCCCAACGGCGTCGAGCCCGAGCTGTGGGCCCCGCAGGACCGGGCGGCCGCCCGCGCCGCACTCGGGCTGCCCGCGGCGCCCACCGTGGTCTGCGTCGGGCGGCTGGCCCGGCAGAAGGGCCAGGACATGCTGCTCGCCGCCTGGCCCGGCGTGCGACGTGCTGTGCCGGACGCCCAGCTGGTGCTCGTCGGCGCCGGCCCGGACGAGGCCGCGCTGCGCGCCCAGGCCGACGGCTCGGTCCGCTTCGCCCCCGGGGAGCGGCTGGCCGAGTGGTACGCCGCCGCCGACGTCGTCGCCGTCCCCTCCCGCTGGGAGGCCGGGCTGCCGCTGGTGGCGATGGAGGCGATGGCCGGTCAGCGCAGCGTGGTGGCCTTCGACGTCGCCGGCATCGCGGCGTCCCTCGGCGGCGCGGGTGCCGCCGTCCCGGCGTTCGAGATCGAGGCGTTCACCGCCGCGCTGACCGCCCGGCTGCTCGACCCGGCCGCCGCGTCCCGCGAGGCCGAGACGGGCCGGTCGGTGGCGACCACCCGGTACGCCGCGGCCACCTCCCAGGCCGCCGTCGCCGAGCACCTGCTCGACCTGGCCGGGTCCCGATGAGCCCCTCGCGGGCCCGCCGGCCGGTGTCCCGGGCACTGCTGGCGAGTGCGCTGCTCGCGCTGTGCGCGGTCGGGTCCACGGGGTCGACGGTGCTGGCGGAACCGCTGCCCAGCGCCCTCACCGACGAGCCGGCCGGCGCCGCACCCGCCGCCGTCCCCCCGGCCGGCCCGGCCACCGTCACCGACCCGAGCGCCCCGGCCCGGCCGGGGCCCGGCGCGACCACCCCACCCGGCACCGGGTCCGCACCCCCGTCACCCACCGCGGCCGGCTCGGCGACCACTGCCTCGGGCCCGAGCGCGTCCGGCACCGCCGCAACCGGCGCCACGGGACCCGTCGTGGTCGCCGGGGCCCGCGGCGACATCCCGGTCGAGCGGTTCGGCGCGGTCGGCGACGGCGTCACCGACGACACCGCCGCGCTGCAGCAGGCGCTGGACAGCGTGCCCACCGGGAGCATCCTGCGGCTGCGCGCGGGCGCGACCTACCTGCACTCCGACGTCCTCCGGGTCCGCACGCCCGGGCTCACCGTCCTCGGCCGGGGCGCGACCGTCACCGCCACCCAGGAGACCCGCTCGGCGTTCCACGTCGACGCCGACCGCGTGGTCGTCGAGGGGGTGACGTTCGCCCTCGCCACCTCCACCGAGCGCTTCCACGCCTACGAGCAGATGAAGGTCCGCGTCTCCGCCGACGGGGTGGTGCTGCGCGACGTGCACGTCCGGGGTGCGGCGGCGGCCGGCTTCTACGTCGGCAACGGCTCCGGGCACTTCCTGCTGGACCGGGTGACGGTCGTCGGCAGCCGCGCCGACGGCGTGCACGTGACCGGCGGCGCGCACGACGGCCGGGTCGTCTCCCCGGTGACCACCGCCACCGGGGACGACGGGGTCGCCGTGGTCTCCTACCGGGCCGACGGGGTGCCGTGCGCGCGGGTGGAGATCACCTCCCCGCAGGTGAACGGGACGACGTGGGGCCGGGGCATCTCCGTGGTCGGCGGGGACGACATCACCTACACCGACGTGGCTGTCCGGGACACCGACGCCGCCGCGGTCTACGTCGGCAGCGAGGGCGACCCGTACTACACGTTCCCCTCCCGCCGGGTGCGGATCAGCCGCGGCACGGTGACCGGCGCCAACACCAACTCGGCCAAGGACCACGGCGCGGTGCTGGTCTACGCCGGCAACAGCGGCACCACGACCGCCGACGTGACGATCCGCGACCTCGCGGTCAGCGGCACCCGGGCCGGCGCCAGCTGGGAGCTCGGGGTGCTCGCCGACCCGGGCGCGGGCGTCCAGCGGGTCACCTTCTCCGGGATCTCGCTCACCGGCGGCCCGTCGCGGCCGTTCCACACCAACGCGTCCCCCGCGGTGCGGCTGTTCGACGTCTCGGACGACGGCTTCCCCGTCCCCGAGCACCGCGGCTGGTGAGCCGCCGGCTCAGCCGGGAGGCCGGGCCCCGAAGGCGTGCGCCCGCGCCGTCCACGCGGACAGCACGGTGACCGCGTCGGGCTCCGGCAGCCCCTCGGGGCGGTGCGCCAGCGGCACCGGCGGCGCCCAGCGGGTGTAGCGCTCGGCCAGACCGGCGGGCACCAGCAACAGGTTGGTGCGCGCCGTCCGGCGCAGCTCGCGGGCCCAGTGCAGCGGCGAGGTCAGCACCGCCCGCACGTCCCGGGCGTCGAGGACGACGACGGTCGCCCGGCGGCCGGCGACGACGTCCCGCCCGGCGGCGGCGCGACGGCCCCAGAGCACCACCACGTCGACGTCGTCCAGCGGCGCCTCCGGCAGTGCGTCGGGCGCCAGCACGCCGGTGCGCCAACCGGCCGTGGTCTGCGCGGCGGCAACCGCCCGGGCCGTCGCCAGCTCGGCGGGGCCGGCGACGTGCAGCACGCCCAGCACCTCGCCGAACACCGGGGTGGAGAGGATGGCGCGCACGTCAGCGGGCACGGCGCACCGCCTCCAGGGTCTCCTCGACGACGTCGTCCCAGCTCCGACGGGCCGGCCGGAGCAGCACCGGCGGCCGGGGCCGGCCCAGGTGCTCCACCATCGCGGCGGCCCACACCTCGGGACGGCGCCCGGGCAGCCGCTGGGCACCGGCCGGGGAGGCCTCGGCGAGCGCCGGGTCCTCCGACGTCAGCACCGGTGCCCCCAGCCCGAGCGCCTCCGCGGCGGGCAGCCCGAAGCCCTCGGCGAGGCTGGGGCACAGCACCACCCGGGCGCGCTCGTAGAGCCACCGCAGCCGGGCGTCGGGGACGTGGCCCAGCGCGGCCACCGCGCCGTCGGCGGCCAGCTCGGCGAAGGCCCGGCCGCGGTCGGTGGGCCCCCAGCTGTCCGGGCCGACCACCACGAGCACGGCGTCGGGGACGGCGGCGCGCACCTGCGCCCAGGCGTCGACGACCAGGCCGACGTTCTTCCGCGGTGAGGGGTCGCCGACGACCAGCGCGAACGGCCGGCCGGCCAGCTCGGGCACGGTCTCGGCGGCGACGTCGGTGAGCGAGGAGCCATCGGGGTGGTGCACCACGGACGTGCGCGGGGCGGTGGACGGCAGGTAGCTGACCAGCCGCTCCCGGGTGGCGGCGCTGACGCAGACCAGGGCGTCGGCGGCCCGCAGCGAGGCCAGGTACGGGGGGCGGACCAGCCAGCGCTTGGCCCGGCCGAAGTCGTGCGGGCGGTCCAGGGCCAGCATGTCGTGCACGGTGAGCACGCCGACGCCGGCCACCCCGCGGGGCAGCAGGTGCTTGGTGCCGTGCACGACGTCCATCCGGCCGCCGACCCGCGCGCCGGCCAGCCGCTCCACGGCGGAGACCAGCGGGCCGCGGCCGGGCAGGGTGTGCACCCGGTCGCGGTCGACCAGGTGGGTGAAGGCCCCCTGCGCACCGGCGCCGGCCAGCACGTGCAGCTCCACGTCGTCCCGGGCGGCCAGCCCGCGGGCCAGCTGGACGACGTAGCGGACCATCCCCCCGCCCTCGCCCGACGGCGGGACGTGCGTGCCGATCAGCAGGTAGCGCAGCGGGCGGGCCATCAGCGCACGGCTCCGGCGCGGCGGCGCCGGCCGCGGTTGACCAGCAGCGCCACCACCACCAGGGCGACCAGCCCCGGGGTGGCCCGGCCCTGGCCGAGGTAGAAGTAGCGCGGCAGCTCCAGCATGGTGAGCACGAACAGCGGATAGAGCAGCAGGCCCCAGATCCGGCCCTCGCGCAGGGCGCGGTGCAGGGTGCCGGTGAGCAGCCCGGCGCCGAGGAAGAACAGCAGCCCGCCGGCGATGCCCAGGTCGACGAACGGGCTGGCCACGGCGCCGTAGTTGTTGAACTCGGGGTTGCCGAACTGGGTGAGGGCCAGGGTGTACGCCGGTTCGGGGTCGACGCCGGTGAGCGACCGGAACAGGTTGAGGCTGCCGATGCCCGGCGCCGTCCAGAACGCCGACCACAGGTCGTAGGGCAGCCCGGCCTGCTCCTGGTGCAGCAGCCGGATCACGCCGTTGTTGTAGGCGGTGACGTAGTAGCCCGCGAAGCGCTCCACCACGAAGACGGGGAAGGACTGGCCGCCCTGCGCGGCGTAGAACACCCAGCTGCGCGAGTACTCGAAGGCGGCGAAGACCACGACCACCACCGGCGCCAGCAGCGCCGGCAGGAACGCGGCCCGCCGGGTGCCCCGGCTGGTCCGCGACATCCCGGCGACCACCAGCACCAGCAGCGGCACGAGCAGCTCGAGCAGGGCCAGCCGCTCGGTGACGAAGAAGGCGCGCAGCAGCGCCAGGAAGGCGACCACCGCCAGCCGGCGCAGGTGCTGCGGCCGGCGCCCCTGCGCCAGCAGCAGCACACCGGTCAGCACGACGAAGGCGACGCCGAACTGGGTCATCGTGGTCAGCCCGGGCACGGTGCCCAGCTGGTCGCGGATGCCGAGGCCGTAGAGCTCCTGGTCGATCAGCGCGGTCACCAGCACCACCGGGTCCAGCCCCACCCGGACGGCGTTGATGCCGTAGGCCAGGTAGCCGAGCATGGTCAGCCAGAACAGCACCGTGGCCGCCCGGTCGAGGACGCGCAGGTCACCGGCCGACAGCGCCGGCCAGCCCGGCACCCGGCGGACGCCGCGCAGCCCCGGCAGCAGCGCGCCGCCCAGGAACAGGAGCAGGCCGGCGGTGAACCACAGCGTCCACTCCAGGTTGACCGCCTTCGGGGTTCCCCACAGCGCCCGGTACCGCTCGTCGGCGATGGCCAGGCTCAGCCAGGTGGCGGGCAGCGCGACCAGGCCGATGAGCGCGATCGGGGAGAGCCACCACACGCCCCCGGGCCGGCCGCCGAGGTCCGCCGCCCGGGGCCGGACGGCGGTGATCCGGGTGCTCACCGTGCGCCCACGTGGTCGGGCTCGCGGCCGGCCAGCACCCGCAGGCTGTGGCGCAGCTGCAGCCCCGGCAGCGGCGCCGTCCCGAAGGCCCGGCGGCAGACGACCGCGTAGGAGCCGAACAGCACGACGGTCGCCGCGGCGCTGGTGAGAGCCAGCGCCAGCGGGCCGCCCAGCTGCGCAGCGAGCACGGCGGCGGGCACGACCACCAGCAGCGCCACCCCGACGGCGCGGGCGGCGGTGCGGCCGTGGCCGGTGACCACGAGCAGCACCGCGCAGGAGCCGAAGACGGCCATGCCCAGGCCGCCGGTGGCGAGCACGGAGAGGTACGGGGCGGCGTCGTCCAGGCCCGGGCCGTAGAGCGTGAGCACCTGCGGAGCGAGCAGCCAGGCCGCGGCGACCAGCACCACGGTCACCGCGCTCGACACGGTGGCCGCCGCCGACAGCAGCGCCAGCACCCGGTCCCGCCGCCCCTGGGCCTCCAGCCGGGCGGCCACCGGGGTGATCGCGATGTTGGCCAGCCCCTCGAGCACCGTCACCTGCATGGCGAGCACGCTGGCGGTCGAGTAGAGCAGCGCCTGCTCGCCGGGGAAGGCCCAGCCGGCCAGCCAGACGTCGCCGCGGCCGACCAGGAAGGCGCCGAGCTCGACGGTGAACAGCCAGGCCCCGCCCGCGACGGCGGCGGCCATCGGCGACCACCAGCGGGCGCCGCGCACCCGGGCCCGCAGCGGCAGCCGGAGCAGCATCACCGCCAGCAGCACCACCGACGTCGCGGCGTAGACGGTCAACAGCTCCACCAGCGTCGTCCGGCCGCCCTGGACCAGGACGACGGCGACCATGGCGAGCAGGGCGAGCACCGAGCGACTGTGGTGGGTGGCCGCGACCGACCAGCGGATCCGGCCGACCGCGGCGTACACGTCGCTGATGGTGAGCCGCAGGGTCTCCAGCACGATCAGCGCAGCGACCAGCGCGACGACCAGCGCCCGGTCGTCCCGGACGACGGCGGTGGCGACCCAGGCGACCACCGGTGCGGTGACCACGCTCAGCAGCGCGACCGCGCGCAGGTGGGCGAGCACCTGGGCGGCCACCTCGGCCGGTGTCGCGGCCGCGGCGATCGCCCGGATGGCGTGCTGCCCGAGGCCCAGCCGGCCGACCATCGGCCCGAGCATCAGGGCGCCGAGCACGGCCAGGAACCCGGTGGCCGCCCGGGCGTCGAGGGTGCGGACCGCGAGCACCGATGTCAGGAAGGTGGCGACCAGCCCGAGCACGGCCACGACCATGCGCAGGCCGAAGCTCCGGCGGACCTCCTGGGTCTGCTCCCCCGCCTGGACCGCCACGGTCAGGCCTCGCTGGCGACGGGCTCCTGCCGAGGGGACGTCGTCTCCTCCGCAGCCCGCGGGGAGGACGGCTGGGGCCGCTCGCGCGCCAGGTGCCGCCCGGTGGTGGTGACGACGACGCCCTGCAGCGCCGGGCCCGACGACGCAACGTCCCGGACCGCGGCCAGCGCGTCCTCCAGCGAGGAGACCCCCTCCCCCACGACGACGACGGCCCGCTCGGCGTGCCGGGCGGTCTCGTCGAACCGGGCGACGGAGGTGAGCGCCGGGGCGTGCAGCAGCACCTGCCGGCCGGTCGCGGTGTGCCGGGCGACGGTCGCGGCGAGCACCGCGTCGCCGTCGTGCGGCGGGAGGGCGACGACGGTCAGCAGCGGCGTGAGCACCCGCTCGCCGGGGAACTCCGCCGACCCGGTCGGGCGGCTGCTGTGCGCGTGCGCCGCGGTGGTCACCAGCACCACGGGGGCGCCGGTGGAGGAGATCGCCCAGGCCAGCTCCCAGGCGACCTCGGCGGCCCCGGCCCGCTCGTCCGCGCCGACCACGACGAGGCTGCGGCCGCCGGCGTCGAGCACCTGCGGGGCGAGCAGCCGGGCCGCGGAGAGCGCGCCGGCCCGGGGCAGCTGGGCCGGCACCTGTGCGCTGCGGTGGCGCACCCGCCCGGCGGGCAGCCGCGGCAGCAGCACGGGCACCCCGGCCGCCACGAGCAGCCGGGCGTCGAACAGCCGGTCGGAGGTCGCCCGCCACACGGCCCCGGCGGCCAGCAGCAGCACGGCACCGAGCACGGTGCCCAGCACGGTGGACAGCAGCGCGGCCGGTGCGCCGGTCTCCTCGTCCAGGGTGGGGGCGCGGAGCACCGGCACCAGGTCGGGGATCCGGGTGGCGGCGCCCTGGAGCTGGCTCTGCTGGGCGAGCAGCCGCTCGACCTCCTGGGCCACGGGGCTGTTCACCGCGCCCGGCTCGCCGAGGGCGTCCAGCCGCTGCTGCACCGCGGCCAGCGCCGCGGTGACCGCCGTCCCGGCAGCCTCCTGGCGGGCGACGACGTAGCCGTCGAGCAGCGCCGTCACGGCCTGCTCCGCTTCCTCGGCGGTGGGGGCGGTGGCGCTGATCCGCAGGACGTCGGAGGTGCCGACCTGGGCGACCGAGACGGTGACCGCGCCGTCCGGCTGCGGCTCCTGGCTCAGCCGGAGCGCGTCGAGCGCCTCGAGCTGGCCGGCGACCAGGGAGTCGTCGGCACCGGTCTGCGTCGTGGTCGGCAGCGGGCCGCTGAGCACCTGGGCGTCGGGCACGACCTCGAAGGTGGCGGAGGCGGTGACCTCCTCCTCGGCGGAGACCCCGACCAGGAGGCCGAGCAGCCCACCGAGGAGGGCGCCGACGAGCGCCAGCCGGGCCAGCCAGGCCAGCGGTGCAGCCGGCCCGGGCCAGGTGTCGGCCCGGGTGTCTGCGTCGCCTGGGTCAGTGCCGGCCGGCCGGCCCGTCGAGCTGCTCATGTGCGTGCGTCCTCCCTCGTGCCATCGGCGGAGTCCGCCCGCAACAGCGTCCAGATGATAGGGCTCGGCTGATGGCGCCGGATCGCGTCATCCCTCCGGGTGAACGCCGGGTGGACAGCAGGGAACGAGCCGCTGACCTGCGGATACATCCACACACCCCGGGTGGACAGAGGAAGATCCACACCTAGGCTCTGCCGCGTGACCGAGGCCCCCGCCCGCCCGCAGCGGGTGGCGGCGATCGACGTCGCGCGGGCCGTGGCGATCATCGGGGTGGCGGCCAACCACTCGATCGACGGCATGCTGAACGCCGGCCTGATCCCCACCGACCACCCGCTCGAGGTGGTCAACTCCGCGCTCTACCTGTTCCGGATGCCGGCCCTGGCGTTCCTGCTCGGGCTGTTCGTGCCCCGGGCGGTGGTCACGCGCGGGGCGGCCGGCTACGTCCGCGAGCGGGCCACGCTGATGCTCTGGCTCTACCTGCTCTGGTACCTGGTGCAGAGCGTCGCCGAGCTGGCGACCAACGACGTCAAGAACGTGCCGCGGGAGCCCGGGGCGGTCTGGCGGGTGTGGGAGCCGTTCGCCCACCTGTGGTTCCTGCCGTTCCTGATCGTGACGGCGGTCCTGCTGGCGGTGCTGCGGCCGTGGCAGGGCCCGGCCCGCCGGCTGCTGGGCGGCGGTGCGCTGCTGCTGGTGTGCCTGCTCACCTGGGGCTGGAACCCGACCCTGTTCGGGCTGACCGGGCTCTCGCTGCTGGCGTTCGCGGCGGCCGGGTCCGTCGTCGGACTGGCCCGGCTGGGCACCTGGATGCAGGCCCCGCTCTGGGCCTGGACGGCGGCCGGGCTGCTGGGCGCCGCCTCGCTCGGGGTGCTGCTGCAGGCCGACGTCGTCCCGTCGACGCTGCCGGCCGAGGTCGGCCTGGCCGAGCGGGCGCTGAGCCTGGGCGCTGCGGTCGCCGGGACGATCGCGCTGCTCGCCGTCTCGGTGCTCGTGACCCGGGTGCCGCCGCTGCGCGACCTGCTGGCCGCGATCGGCCGCCGCACCCTGCCGATCTACCTGGCCCACGTGCTGGTCGTCGCCGGGGTGCGGGTCGTGCTCGTGCGGGTCGGGGTCGACCAGCCGTACGTCATCGCCACGCTGGCGATCCTGGCCGGCGTCGGCATCCCGTTCGCCGTCGCGACGTTCACGGCCGACCGCCCGTGGGCGAACTGGCTGTTCGACCTGCCGCCGGCTCTCGGCCCGCGGCCCACCGGACCCAGTGCTCCGGCTCCCGCCCGCCGCGTGGGCGCGCACCGCCGACGGGCGGCGACCCCGCCGCGCGACCGGGCCGACGCCCGCCGGTAGACGCCGGGTCAGCCGGCGCGGCGGCCCAGTGCCCGGTAGGTCCAGCCCGCCGCGACCCAGCGGTCACGGTCCAGGGCGTTGCGGCCGTCGAGCATCCGCTTCTGCCCCACGATCTTCCCGAAGGAGACCGGGTCCAGGTCCCGGTACTGCTGCCACTCGGTCAGCACCAGGACCGCATCGGCACGGTCGGCGGCCTCCTCGGGGGTGTCCACGGCGTCCAACTGCGGCCAGCTGCGCCGGATGTTGTCCCCGGCCGCCGGGTCGGTCACCCGCACCGCCGCACCCTGCAACTGCAGCTGCGCGGCGACGTTGAGCGCCGGGGAGTCCCGGATGTCATCGCTGTTGGGCTTGAACGCCGCACCCAGCACCGCCACCCGCTTGCCCACCAGCGACCCGTCACAGACCTCGCGGGCCAGCTCCACCATCCGGATCCGCCGACGCATGTTGATGTTGTCCACCTCGCGCAGGAACGTCAGCGCCTGATCCGCACCCAGCTCCCCGGCCCGGGCCATGAACGCCCGGATGTCCTTGGGCAGACACCCACCACCGAACCCCAGACCGGCGTTGAGGAACTTGCGGCCGATCCGGTCGTCATGGCCGATGGCGTCGGCCAACTGCTTGACGTCGGCGCCGGTGGCCTCGCACAGCTCGGCCATCGCGTTGATGAAGGAGATCTTCGTGGCCAGGAACGAGTTCGCCGCCGTCTTCACCATCTCCGCCGTCGCGTAGTCGGTCACCACCTGCGGAGTCCCCGCCGCCACGATCGAGGCATAGACCTCGTCCAGCATCGCCCGCGCCGTCTCACCCTCGGGCCCGGCGGGCAGGCCGTAGACCAGCCGGTCCGGGTGCAGCGTGTCCTGCACGGCGAACCCCTCCCGCAGGAACTCCGGGTTCCAGGCGAGCATCGCCCCCGGGACCTTGTCGGACACCAGCTCCGCCAGCCGGGCCGCCGTACCGACCGGCACCGTCGACTTGCCGGCGACCAGGTCACCGGGCTTGAGCGCGGCCAGCAGCCCCTCGACGGCCGACTCGACGAAGCGCAGATCGGCGGCGTACTCCCCGCGCTTCTGCGGGGTGCCCACGCAGACGAAGTGGACGACGGCGTCGGCGGCGTCAGCCATGTCGGTGCTGAACCGGAGACGCCCGGATGCCAGGGAGGTGCCGAGCAGCTCCTCGAAGCCGGGCTCGTAGAACGGCGCCTTGGCCCGCTGCAGCGCGTCGATCTTGGGCTGGTCGACGTCGATGCCGACGACGTCGTGCCCGAGCTCGGCCATCGAGGCCGCGTGCACCGCACCCAGGTACCCACAACCGATGACCGAGATCTTCATGCGCGTGTCACTCCCCTACCGGCGGACACCCGACGCGCCCAGCCCCCGCGAACCGTAGACAACGGACGCGACCGGACGCCAGCCGTCGTGACCCAGAGCGGCGGACCAGTCGCCCGATGGGAGGAAGGTCACGGATCCGCCGCCCCACAGCCCCTCGCCCGGGTGATGCGGCCCATCGAGCCGGGTTCCCGTGATCACTCTGCGGTTACGGTCCGGGCCGGGAACACAGAGGAGGCTGCACATGAGCGACCGGGCACCGGGCGACGAGCCTCCCGCTGGCGGACCAGACCAGTCGGACTGCACGACCACCGAGGGGGTCGAGCCCGCCCCCCGGCGGGTGCGGCGCACGCTGATCAGCCTCGGCGTGCTCGGACTGGTGGCCGCCCTCGTCATCGGCGGCGGCCTGTGGTTGATCAGCAACCGGTACGGCAGCAACGTCGACCGGGTCGGCGACGTCTTCGCCGCGCTCGAGGACGACGCACGCCCCGCTGCCGCCTCACCGGTCGACCAGCCCGAGACCGCCGCCGACCCGGTCACCTTCCTGCTGGTGGGCTCCGACACCCGCGCCGAGATCGCCCCCGGTGAGCTGCCCGATGCCCGCTCCGACGCGATCATGCTGGCCCGTTTCACCGGCGACCGGGAACGTGTCCAGGTCGTCTCCATCCCCCGTGACTCCTGGGTGGACGTCCCCGGGCACGGCAGGAACAAGGTCAATGCCGCCTACGCCCTCGGCGGCCCCACGCTGCTCGTCCAGACGATCGAGCAACTGACCGGCGTCCGGATCGACCACTACGCGGCGATCGACTTCGCCGGGCTGATCCAGGTGACCGACGACCTCGGTGGCGTCGACGTCGAGGTCTCGGAGACGACGAGCAACGGGCCGTACACCTTCACCGCGGGGCTCAACCACCTGAACGGCGACCAGGCCCGCTGGTACGTCGGCCAGCGGTACGACCTCCCCGGCGGCGACTTCGACCGGGTGAAGCGGCAGCAGAACTACCTGCGGGCGATGTTCACCAAGCTGTTCAGCCAGGAGGTCTTCACCTCGCCGGGCAAGCTCGATGCGACGCTGCTGGCGGTCACGGACGCGGTCGCCGTCGACGACGCCCTCGGCAACGGCGACCTGCTGTCCCTGGCCTACTCGCTGCGCGACCTCACCCCGGCCGACGTCGCGTTCTTCACCGCGCCGGTGCTCGGCACCGGAACCGAGGGCGCGGCCAGCGTCGTCTACCTGGACCAGACCACCGGGGAGCGCATGTGGGGCTACCTGCGGACCGACTCGCTGGGGCAGAACGCCGAAGAGTTCACCGACGAAGCGCTGCAGGACGTCCCCCGCTGACGGACAGGGATCAGTACGCGCCGGAGCCCCGGAAGACGGCACCCACGGTCTTCCAGAGGATCATGAAGTCGAAGGCCAGTGACCAGTTCTCCACGTAGCGGACGTCGATGCGCACCGAGTCGTCCCAGGACAGGTCGGAGCGGCCGCTGACCTGCCAGAGACCGGTGATGCCCGGCTTGACGAGGAACCGCCGGTGCATGTCGAAGCCGTACCGCTCGACCTCGGTGGGGAGCGGCGGCCGGGGACCGACCAACGACATGTCGCCCCGCACCACGTTGATCAGCTGAGGCAGCTCGTCGAGGGAGTAGCGGCGCAGCACCGCGCCGATCCGGGTGACGCGCGGATCGCCCCTCATCTTGAACAGCACGCCGTTGCCGTCGCTGCTGCCCTCGAGCGTCTCGACCATCCGATCGGCACCGGCCACCATGCTCCGGAACTTCAACATCCCGAAGGTCTGGCCATCCCGGCCGACCCGCTCCTGCCGGTAGAAGACGCCACCGCGACTCGTCGCAGCGACCACCACGGCGATCATGGCCAGCAGCGGTGCCATGAGCAGGAGTCCGACCACTGCAGCGGAGCGGTCGAAGCTCTCCTTGGTGAGCCTGCGCACGCCGCGCAGCTCCGGTCGCTCCAGGTGCAGCAGCGGCAGACCGCAGACCGGCCGGATGCGCACCCTCGGGCCGGCGATCTCGGTCACCGCGGGCGCGAGCAGGAGCTCGGCACTGGTCTTCTCCAGGTCCCACCCGAGCCGACGCAGCGCTGGCCCGTCGAGTTCGGGAGACGGCAGCAAGGCGACGGTGTCGACCTCGTACTCGCGCACCACGTCCACGACCTCGTCGAGGGTGCCGAGCACCGGGATTCCATCGAAGACCACTTGCTCGGCACCGGCGGGGGCTGGCGGGAGACAGCAACCGATGACCCGGTAGCCGTGATAAGCCTCCCGGTCGATCTGCTCGTGCAGCGCCACCACACCACTGCGATGCCCGACGATGAGAGCCGTCTGGAGGAGGTCGCCCTGTGCGCGGCGCCGGTGCAGCCAGGTCCGCTGGGCGTAGCGCTGCAGGAGCGTCAGCAGAGCGGCGAGCGGCAGGGCGACGACCACGAAGCCACGCGCGATCTCGAGTCGGAAGGCCCAGCTGAACGTCCCCACCCCGGCCAGCAGCAGGACGGCGGCGAAGAAGACCCGCCGGAACTCCTCGGGACCGACCCAGAGGAAACGCTGCTCGTAAGCCCGCCCGACCAGCATCGCCCCGATCCAGACCAGCGGGAGGAGGGCGACCATCCAGCGCGAGGCCTGCTGGGCCGGGAAGCCGCTGACGCCGGGGCCGAACCGGACGAGGTAGCCGACCAGAGCGGCCGCCAACGCACAGACGACGTCCCCGATCACCACCCGCCGGACGTACGCGGGCTTCCAGGCACGACGGGCTGCCGTGCCCTCACCGCGGAGTCGGGCGATCGACCATGCCCTGCGACGATCGGCGTTCGGACGGCCGTCGGTGGCGGCGCGCTGGCCGCTTTCGAGCAGGGTCATGCTCCGATTCCCCCCCGTTGGGACAACGCGTGCAGCAGGTCGGTTCTCGACGTGGGGTCGAGTGGCCCGGAGACGGCGTCGTGCAACGGGTAGGGAGAACCTAAGGGGGTCCTCCTCCTCCCGGGAGAGTTGAGCGGGACTTAGCACGCTCCACGCAACGAACTCGGAGTGGGCATTGCTGTCCGCGAGGGGCACACCACAAAGCGTTCCGAATGCCGCGCAGGATCGCGATCCACCCAGGTCGGCGGGGCATGGGCTCCGGCTCGGTCCCGGTCAGCTGCCCGACCTGGGCCAGGTCAGCGGCGAGCGGCCCGGACGGCGTGATCTGGGACTCGGTCCCCGTGATGCCCCACGATGATGTGTCAGCATGGCCGGGTGCGCCTCCGGACAGCAGTCTCCACCAGCGGTCTGGCCGTCCTCCTGCTGATCAGCGGCTGTACCTCCAGCGGGGACGACGGGAACCAGGACGACACCGCCGGCAGCACGGCCGCACCCGGGCAGAGCGGCGGCCCCGCGGACGAGGGCACCACCCCCTCCGACGGCTCCGCGCCGGTCCTCCTGGCCCTCGGGGACTCCATCTCCGTCGGGTTCGGCGCCTGCGGTGAGGCGACAGCCTGCCCCGAGGCCTCCTGGGTGACCGGCGAGGATCCTGCGGTTGACAGCATCCGGGCCCGTCTCGCCGAGGCATGGGGCGTCACCGACGTGCCGACCTCGAACTTCGCCCGCCCCGGGGCCATGGCAGCCGACCTCGCCGGCCAGGCCCAGCGCATCGTGCCGACCGACGGGGAGGGCCTGGTCACCGTCCTCGTCGGCTCCAACGACGTCTGCACGGGGAGCGTGGCCGCCATGACGTCTCCGGAGGAGTTCCGGGCCGCCATCGACCAGGTCCTGCAGACGGTCGGCGAACGCGCTCCCGGCGCCGTGACGGTGCTGGCGTCGGTGCCCGGTGTCGCGTCCATCTACGCCAGCTTCCGGGGCGATTCCCAGGCCCGGGACGCGTGGGCCGCCACGCGCGTGTGCCGGAGTCTGACCGGCAGCGCGTCCGGGTCACCAGAGGCGGACGGCGAGCGGGTGGCCGCGGTCCAGGAGCGCGTCGACCAGCTCAACGAACAGCTGGCGGCGGCCTGCGCCGCCGTCGACAACTGCGTCTACGACGCCGGTGCGGTGCACGACTGGCTGCCGGAGCCGGACGACCTCTCGGACGTCGACGCCTTCCACCCGTCCACCACCGGCCAGGCAGAGCTGGCCGAGGCCGTCTGGGACGCCGCCGCGGGAACCCAGCAGATGGACGCGCTCGCCCCCTGAGAGGGAGTGCCCGGTCACCGGGGCCGCACCGGCGGGGTGCGGACGGAGGTGACCGACCTCAGCCGGCCGACTCCGGCCCGGCGGCCCGGCGCACGCTCTCGTCGCGGTACCAGGTGTCCCGCGCGCCGGTGAAGAACCGCCCGGCGACGCGGACCAGCGAGTTCAGGACGATGAACGAGGCCACCCGGTGCCAGGACCGCGGATCCGCGAGCAGCCCGAGTGCCGGCCGCAGCCCCCGGGGCGCCTCGTCCGGCGACACGTTCCCGGCCGTCGTCATGAGGTCGACGTTGCCGCGACGCACCCGCACCGCGCGACGTACGTAGGCCGAGACGCTGAGCGGCAGGTGGATGTCGAACTCCTCGGGCACACCGATGCGCTCGGACTCCCGGAAGCTGCGGCGGACGTACTCGTCGTCGGCGACGATGTCCGGGAACGGGCTGATCCGCCGGTGCCCCTCGGCGGAGACGGCGTACAGGCCCGAGCCCACGTACGCCCGGTTCAGCACCGGCAGACGGGTCCAGGCCTCGTAGTTCCAGCGGACGAGTCGGGGTGACCGGTCCCCTCGCGGCCGTGGCCGGGCGCCGGCAGCCAGTGCAGGACCGCGGCGGAGGGCCTCGGCCACGGCACGAGCGGTGGCGGTGCTGACCTCGACGTCGGCATCGATGTACAGGCGCGGGAAGCCCCGCGCATGCTGATCGCCCAGGTTGAGCGCGTGGATCTTGCCACCGCGAGGCGTCTCCACCACCCGCACCGGACCACCGACGGCACGAGCGACGGCTGCGGTGTCGTCGGAACAGCCGTTGGCCACCACGACCACATCGAACTCGCCGTCTCGCGCATCCGCGAGCAACCTGCGGAGTCCGCGGCCGATCAGAGCCGCCTCGTCGTGCGCGGGGACCACCACGCTGATCATCCGACCACTCCCGTCACAGCCGTCACGCCCGTCGCACCGCACGTGACGGAAAGGGACCGTCGAACTACAGTCCGCTCACGGGGCGTCATCCACGAATTCCCTGTTCGACACGTCCCCGTCACCGTCGTCCGCCATCGTCGGCGCCTGGACGCGAACACGTACTGATCATGACACGGTCGCCCGTCCGGGCTCGCGTCACCGCACCCGCCGACCCGGTGGTCCCAGGAGGATCCGAATGACACTGCACCGCGCCGCACGCACCACGGTGATGGTGGTCGCCATGGCGGTCCTCGTCCTGGGCGCGGTGTACTCGTTGCTGCCCTCAGCCACGCCGGCACCCTCGGCGGCCCCCTCTCCCGACGGCGCCGAGATCACCACCGTGTCCGAGGCCGTCGGCCTCCAGGAGCCGACCGGTCAGGAACGGACCGTGAGCCCGATCGGCTCCGGCGCCGAGTGCTCCGCCGCCGCGCCGTGCTCGGCGGCATCCGGTCTGCTCCAGGCCGATCCGGGCGACGTCGTGACGCTCGCCGCGGGCAGCTACCCCGAGCTGACGATCGAGGCCACCGCCACGGCCGCCTCCCAGGAGGACCCGGTGATCGTGCGACCCGCCGCCGGCCAGACCGTCGACGTCGCCGGGCTCCAGGTCAAGGCCCCGGGCGTGCGGATCGAGGGGCTGCGCGTGACGGACACCCTGTACGTCCACCCCACGGCCACCGGGGCGACCCTGCGTGACCTGCACGTCGACGGCGCGGGCGTGTTCCTGCGCGCGAACGGCTCCCGCCTGCTGGACTCCGTCATCGAGAACGGCAGCAGCATCGACGGCGTCCAGATCAAGGACGGCAGCGACATCCTCGTCCAGGGCAACACCATCCGGTCCTTCGACCAGCTCGGCGGCCCGCTGCACGCCGACTGCATCCAGCTGTTCGACGCACGGGACGTCGTGATCCGGCAGAACACGATCCACGACTGCGACAACGCCAGCTTCATCTTCTCCGGCGGCCGCGGCCAGGGGATCGACAACGTGCTGATCGAGTCGAACTTCGTCATGGGCTGCCGTGTGCAGAGTGAGGCCTGCCGCTACGGCACGGCCATCGACCTCCGCCTGGAGATCGCCCGGAACGTGACCGTTCGCAACAACACCTTCGCCACCGGCAGCGTCCGCATCGGCGCGATCCCCGGTCTGGTCAACGACCGGAACTACTTCGGGTTCCTGTCCGCCTGTGACACCCCGATGACGAACTCGATCGTCGGCACGTGGAACTTGGGCCTCTGCGCCGCACCTGACGCGTTGGGCCGGGACGGCAACCGGCAGGGCGTCCCCGCCTTCGTCGACCAGCCCACCGTCGACCTGCACGTGCCCGAGACGCAGCGCCCGACGACGAGCGTGACGCCGGTCCCGGTCACCTACCCGGCAGGCCTGGGCACCGCCCTCGACTTCGACGGGCAGCCGTTCTCCGCGAGCACCGTGGGAGCCGACGAGCCGGGCACCGCCCCCGCCACCGGGCAGCCGTCGCCGATCGCGCCCCCGCCGGCCTCCCCGGATACCCCCTCGGACACCCCTCTGCTCCCGCCGACCGACGCCCCGTCAACCGACGCCCCGTCAACCGACGCCCCGTCAACCGACGCCCCGTCAACCGACGCCCCGTCGACCGACGCCCCGCTGACCATCGAGGTCGACGCCGAGACGAGGCCGCGCACCGACACCGTCGTGCTGACGGCGACCATCGGCGGCGGCACCGCGACGGCGGTGACGTTCAGCGTCCCGGGGGCCTCGTACCGGATCAGCTCCCCGGGTGCGACCCTCGACGGCGGGCGGACCTGGACGCTCGAGGTCAACACCCGCCGGATCCCCGACGGCAGCTACCCCGTGCTGGCCGAGGCTGCTCCGGCCGTCGGCGAGCCGGTGCGGAGCACGCCGACCCTCGTCAGCGTGGGCGGCTGAGCGCACGCCAGGCCGACCAGGGAGGCCGGCGCCAGGCCTGCGTCCCGATGACGCACGACTGGCGACCGGCCCCCTGCACGTAGGGTGGGGCGGATCGCGGGTCTCCTCCGCACCAGCCAGCACAACGCCTCCGGGGAGGCCTCGGGTGTCCGACGAAACAGCGCTGCCACGGGAACGCACGGGGCGTTTCCCGCGCAGGCACTTCCTGTGGGGAGCTGCCGGGCTGGTGCTGGCCGCCTGCGAAGCCGGCAGTCCGAGCGAGGCGAGCCGCTCCCCCCGCCCCACCCCTCCCCCGCCGGAGACGACCCCGCCGGTGCCCGCACGCCCGGCGGACGGCTCTCCGCAGCCGGCGCGGGTGGCCTCCTACGGGCCCAACGGCACCCACTGGCCCGACGACACCCCGTGGTACCACGCCAAGGACATCCCGAACGTCGTCGAGGTGGACTGCACCTGGGCGGCGATCGCGTCCGCCATCGACTCCTTCAGCCCCGAGCAGGTAGAGCAGGGCGCCGCGGTGCAGATCCGTCCCGGGACGCTCCGGGGCCGGGAGTCCAGCGACGATCGCGCACCGGTCATGACGCGCGCCGGGAGCGACCGGTGGGCCCGTCGGGTGCTCGTCCGGCCGCGCGACGGGTTCGGGACGGTCGACATGGCCGGGAACGTCCGGATCCAGGAGGTCCAGGGAGTGTGCCTGGCCGGCCTGACCGGTGGGGACTTTATGATGACCGGCTGCACCAACAGTGCGCTGGCGTGGACCAGGCTCGCCTCGTACCGGGTGGTCGGGCTCGGCGGCACCGACCCCGACACCGATGCCCCCACCGGGCAGCCCACGACGCGCTGCGACTCCTACGAGGTCGTCGTCCCGGAGCCCAGCGTCGGCGACCTCGACCCGGCCGGTACGGGCTCGGGCTACCCGGGGCCGGCCGGCCCGGCGGACGGCAACGGCTGGATCCACGACTGCCTGGTCGTCGGCTGCTACACCGCACCGCAGTACCTGCCCGTCGACGAGTACGACGCGGACGGCGAACAGACTGCCGGCTACGGGCACAACGACTCGTGGCAGCTCTACGGCGCCTCCCTCTACTGGGCCATGACCTTCGAGGACTGCGCCTTCTGGGGCTCGAACAACGCGGCACTGCAGATCGGGGGCTTCGCCGGGAGCGACGAGGAGAGCGAGATCCGGGCCACCGAGGAGCTCATCAACGACTACTACGGGACGACCGGTCCCATCACGCACTTCCTGAGCCTCACGCACACCTTGCTCCTCGACGCGGAGACCACCGCCGCCGTCCGCTATCCCCGACCGCCGGGTACCAGCCCGTTCACCTCGACGGCAGCCATCAACGGTGGCGGGGCGGCGCGACGGCTGCACGCCCGCGAGGACAACCTGATCGTGGGCGGCATCTACAGCTCGGCGATCTGGGGGAGCGTGGACCCGACCACCCGCATCCACCCGTCGACGCGGTCCACGATCATGTCGGGCGGCGGGAGCTGGAACGTCGATCCGGCACTCGGGCGGTACACCGCGCAGGAGTGGGACGCACTGTGCCCCCCTCCGACCGACGAGTACCTCAGGACCATCTGGACCTGAGCGGCCCCTGCGGGACCGGTCGGCGGTCGACCGGCCCCCGTGTGCTCGATCCCCCCGTGCTCGCCGACGCGCCGGTCACAACGGCTCGGACACGGGCGCCGCCGGGGTGGGCTCCGAGGACCGTGCAGGCGCCCCTCCCCGGACCTCGGCGAGGAAACGCCGGTCGGCCAGCAGGATGATGACGGCGTACGTCACCGCGCCCACGGTGACCTGCAGGGCCAGCGTCGGCAGGGCGCCCAGCGGATCGACGAGCACCGCGGTGAGCAGGACCAGCCCCGCCATCGTGGCCGTCGCGCCGGCCGGGACCGCCAGGGCGCGGAACAGCTGCCCGATGCGCAGACCCGCCATCCGGAGTGCGGGGAACAGGATCACCCAGATGACGATCCAGTCCTTGATGAGGATGGCGGCCGCGACACCGACGATGCCGAACGGCAACCCGCATGCGATCGCCACGATCGCCAGCACGCTGCTGACCAGGCCGAGCTTGAAGTGCAGGCCCGTGCGGCCGACCGACTCGAAGAGGGGGCCGGTGTTCGAGCCGATCAGCTGAGCGGGTCCGCCGAGGGAGAGCAGGACGAGGACGGGGACCATCGGCATCCACCGAGAGCCGAACAGGGTCTCCACCAACGCCGGGGCGCACGCCGCCAGCCCGACCGACATGGGGGCACCGACCAGCCAGGACAGCTTCAGGCTGGTCAGCCACACCCGGCCCAGCTGGGCCTGGTCCTTCTGCACCCGGCTCAGTCCGGAGGTCAGGACCGTCGACAGGATCGCGTTCATCTGGATGATCGGGATCATCATCAGGTTGAAGGCCCGGCCGTAGAACCCCAGCGGAGCGGCTCCCAGGACCTTGCCGACGAGGAGGTTGTCCGCGTTGCGGGTCCAGTAGTTGACGAACATGAATCCGAGCAGGCCGCGGGAGTACGACCAGAGCTGGCGCAGGCTCTCCCGGTCCGGTCCGTGCGCAGGCCGCCACCGGACGAACCACCAGAGCTGGGCGGTCGCCACCCCCGTGGCCACGACCGGTCCCAGGATGAGCGCCGCGGGCCCGAGGCCGGCGAAGGCGCCCCCGACGGAGACCGCGACGGTGACCACGGTCTTGAGGAGCGCGTTCAATCCCAGCCGGCGGAAGTCGAACCGACGGCGCAGCAGGCCCATCTGGACGGTCGTCAAGGCCAGCAGCAGTGAGGGGCTGGCCAGGTAGATCAGGTTCTCCAGCTCCGGCATGTCGAAGAAGCCGGCCACCGGAGCGGCCACCAGGCAGGCGATGACCGCCAGGACGACGTTCAGCCCGACGTTGAGCCAGAAGGCGGTGGCGAGGATCCGCTCGTTGATCGTCTCTCGTTGGACGATCGCCGTCGAGAGGCCGAAGTCGGCGAACACCGTGACGAACCCGGCGAGGGTGGTCACCACCGCAGCCAGGCCGAAGTCCTCCGGCAGCAGCAGTCGGGCCAGGACGACGGAGGCCGCCAGCTGCAGCACCTGCATCGAGACCCGGCTCAGCGCCGTCCAGACCGCGCCGCTGCGCATGGCCCGACCCACCGATGGAGGTCGATCGGAGGATGCCGGGCCACCGGTGCCCGCCCCGTCCGGTTCGGGCACGTCCTCCACAGACACCGCGTGGCCCGGTTGGTCGGTGGCCACACGGGTGGAGGCCCTACGCCACCCTGGTCGCACGACTCCACCTCCTCCTCCGCCATGCCGGATCTGGTCGCGGCCCATCCGCAGCTCGCAGGTCGTCGTCGGCCCGTCGTCGCAGGGCCCGGTCGATGTCGGACGGCACGCTCAGTCCAGGCAGAAGTCGAGCATCTGCTCGTGCCGCGCCGTCCATGCGTTGGCTGCCACGAAGGACTGCCGCTGCTCCTCGTCCATCCGGCCGCGCGCGAGCGCCTCGGGGAGTCGGTCGGCGAAGCCGGCCACGTCCTCGGTGAGCAGGACGTGCGGGCTGATGTCCTGGACCGGACCCAGCGCCGGCGTGAGCACCGGGCACCCCGCCGCGAGGTACTCGTAGAGCTTCAGCGGGGACATCGCCTCGGTGAGCCGCGTCCGGCGGTGGGCGATCAGGCAGACATCGGCGTTGCGGAGCACGGAGACGATGCCCGCCCGGTCCACCAGACCGGTCACGTGCACCCGCGGCGACCGCACCAGCGGCTCGAGCAGCGCCGGGTCGGGAACGTGCCCGATCAGGAAGAGCTGCAGCTCCGGGTGCGCCTCCATCATCCGCTGGAGCCCCGCCACGTCGATCCGCGAGTCCAGGGTGCCGGCGTACACGGCGCGGGGCCCCGGGACGGCGGTGAACCAGTCGGGGGCAGCCGGCGTCGGCCCCTGCCACTCCCCCGCGTCGATCCCGTTCGGCACCACGAGGGACGGCCCGGAGGGGCTGATCCTCTCGATGATCTGCGGCGACACAGCCATGATCGACCGACCGTTCACGGCGATCTCGCGGTAGGCCGCGCGGTAGCCGGGCCACCAGCGGCGCCGGGCCGGCAGCTGGGACCAGTCGTCGCGCGCGTAGAAGACCACTCGCCGTGCCCACTCCGCCGGGGCGAAGGCGGCCACGAACGGGTTGGTGGTGATCAGCACCGGGTCGACGAGCCCCCGCGCCGCGGCCGCGCTCCCCAGGACCCGGTCGTAGTGCCGGTAGGTCGCCACCAGCCGCGGGACGTCCGTCGGGTCCTCACGGCGCAGCCGCAGCGGGGTCAGCAGCGTGTGCCGGTCGCTGGCCGGAAAAGGCGGCTCGCCGAACCGGAGCACCGTCCGGAGTGCCCGGACCGGCGCACTGCGCAACGGGTTGGTGACCAGCAGCCGGCGCACCCGCGGGTGCCCCATCATGGTGGTGACCAGTCGCTCCGGTGGTCGGCTCATGCCGCGGGCCACCGCGTCGCCCCAGGTGTCGAAGGCGAAAGTGAAGACGAAGTCCTCGGCCTCCCCGGCGACAGCCGTTCCGTCGTCCGCGTCCCGGTCGACCGTCACTGCCCGCTCCCCTGGTCGGCGGCCGGGCCGGCTGCCACGAGCCGGCGTGCGTCGGGGTACCCCCGCCGCCACAGCGCCCGTGTCTCCCAGACGCGCAGCCAGTCCCCTGCACCGCGCCCGGTCAGCCGGCCGATGGCGGCCCGCAGTGCCGCTCCAGCGGTGAGGAGGGCCAGCCCCAGGGCCTGAGCCGGCCGCCTCCAACGCCGGCGGATGAGCGTCGCCCGCCCGGCCATCACCAGCGGCATCTTGCTGCTCCCCGCCGAGGAGGCGCCCTTGGTGTGCCAGATCTCGGCCTCCGGGACCACCACCGGGCGCAACCCCTTCCGTCGTGCCGAGCGAGACAGGTCGGCGTCCTCCCCGTAGAGCCAGAACGTCTCGTCCATGCCGCCGAGCGCCTCCCACTCGGCACGCTGGACGAGCAACAGGCAACCGGTGATCACCGGGACCTCCCGCACGCTGTCCCGCTCCCAGCGACCGAGCGACTCCGGGTCGAACCACCGGTTGCGCGCCAGCAGCGTGGACAGCCCCGTGGCGAAACACGCGAGGCTCCACAACGACATCTCACCCCAGCAGGAGCTGGGGTCGTTCGTTCCGTCCGGTAGGACCACCCGCCCGCCGTACAGGCCGTGCTCCGGACGGTCCAGGGCGAAGGAGACCAGCGCCTCGAGCGCGCCGGGACGCAGGGTGGCATCGGGGTTCAGCAGGAGGACGAACTCGCCGTCGGCGGCCGCCGCACCGAGGTTCACCGCCCGGGCGAAGCCCAGGTTCCCCGGGGCGCGGACGAGCCGCACCTCGGGGTAGCGGCTCTCGACCAGCTCCGCCGACCCGTCGCTGGACGCGTTGTCCACGACGACCACCTGCGGGCGGACCATGGCGCTCGCGGAGGCGTCGATGCTGTCGAGGCAGGCCGGGAGGTCCGCCGCGCTCTCGTACGACACCACGACCACCGAAACGGTGACGACGCGGCCGGGCGCCCGGGCAGCGGCGGTCACGCCGCGTCCGGGGTGCGGGAGACCGAGGCGTCGCGGGTGCCGACCACCCGGGCCGGGGACCCCACGGCGATGCTGTTGGCCGGGACGTCCCGGGTGACCACCGAACCAGCCCCGACGACCGCGCCCTCGCCGATGCGCACGCCCGGCAGAACCATGACCCGGGCGCCCAACCAGGCCCCGGCGCCCACCTCGACGTCCGCCTCGTCCCGCGGCTGGTCCATCACCGGCACCCCGGGCCGCATCTGGTAGTTCGCCACCGTGATGAAGACCTCCGGCCCCAGCAGCGCCTTCTCACCCAGCGAGATCGTCGCGCGCTCCCCGGCCCACAGCAGGCAGCGCTCCCCGATGTGCGATCCGGCGCCGACGGTGATGTTGGCGCCGTTGCGGAAGGAGACGTTGGGCGCGAGCGCGACGTCGGGACCGAAGGTCACCGCCCGGCGCTGCGAGACGTGGCTGTAGCCGTAGTAGTGCAGCAGCCGCGCGACATGCACGACGATGCCGACATCGCGCGCCGAGGACAGCAATCGCGACCATCTGGGGTTCACCGGGGCGGACCTCCGGTCGTGGTGGGGACGCGGCCGGACAGGACGTCGGCGACCGCATCGGCGAAGGCCTCGGCCACCCCGGGGTCGCGGACGGCGACGGAGACCACGACGGTGCGGCGCCGCACGAAGCCGATGACGGCGAAGTCCTCGTCCTCACCGGGCGAGGGCATCAGGGCCCACTGCTCGACCCGGGCCGAGCCGAGGTGCTGCTCGTCCCGCGGGCCCAGCATGGTCGTCGCGTGCACCCGGACGGCGCTGTCGCCCGCACCCGCGGGCGCTTCGTCGCGCAGTTGTGCCCGGACACCGCTGACGGCTTCGGACAGGCCCCGTGCGACGTCGACCCGTACGGGGACCACGCGGACCCGGTTGGCCGCCAGGTCCTCCCCGCCCGCGCGCGCCGACATGGGGACCAGCACCCAGGGCGCGCCACCGGAGGCATCGGCCTGCCCGACGGTGACCAGCGCGTGCGCCGTCGCCGCGGCGATCAGCTCGTTGACGTTCCCGCCGTTCTCCCGGGCCAGGCGCGAGACCGTGCTGAGCGGCAGCTCCCGCCAGCGGAAGGCCAGCGCGGCGGACACCGGCCCGGTGGGCGGACGACGTCGGTCGAGCAGCTGGGCCAGGGCCCAGCGCTGACGGCCGAGGACGCGGCGGACCCGGGCACCCAGGGGTCGCGCCGACCACGAACGGGCGGCGGCCCGCCAGGTCGGCTGGTCGGCCCACCAGCGGCGGAGCAGCTCGACCGCGACGCCGACGGCGCCGAGGGGCCGGCCGGACGGGAGCGACACCGGCGGGGCCTGTAGCGACCCGGGGACGGCCGTCATGGAGCCGGACAGCATTTGGAGCGACAGCATGCCGTCGGCCCAGGCATGGTGCGCCTGGAAGACGATCCCGACGGGGCCGGCGGGGTCGTCCACGACGGTCCAGAGCCAGGGCGCGACGCGCAGGTCCACCGGTGTCAGGTGACACTCGGCCACCACGTCCGCCAGGTCGGCGACCGCGCACGGCCTCGGCCACAGCCGAACCGCCGACTCGAGGCCCCGCCCGGCCGAGGACACCCACGCCGGCGGCGTCAGCCCCAGCAGGGAGGGAGCCAGGCGGGTGGACCGGTAGGGGGCGCCGCCGCCCCACCACACCAGGTGCCGGCGGAGGGCGGGGAAGTCCAGCCGCCCCTGCGCGTCACGCAGCCCGGCCCCGTCGAGGACGTAGACGCAGCTGGTCATGTGCTGGGGTCGGCCCGGCAGCGTGCGGAGGAACCGCTCCTCGACCGGGCCCAACGGCTGGACGACGTTCTCCTGCTGCATCGTGGTCACGCCGCGCCCGACCGTGCGGCGCCGGGCTCGGCGAACGTCTCGTCGGCGAGCGGGAGCGCCATCCCGGTCCGGAAGCCGGCGGCCAGGCCGGTGGCGTGCGCCAGCGCGACGCGGCGACCACCACGCCGCGAGGACCCCAGCAGCAGCCGACGGGCCACCCTGCGGCCCTGCACGATCGCCATGTCCGCCCCCGCCGACCGGTCGACCCGGATCATCTTGGCCAGGGAGGCGCCAGCGCCCCTGGCGTAGCCGTGCATCAGCCGGACATAGTCGGCGTCGTCGCGGGTGTGGGCGTGGTGGATCTCGCTGCGCGGCTCGAACGCGCCGTGCCAGCCCGCGCGCAGCAACCGGCAGAACATGTCCAGGTCCTCCGCACCGGCCAGCTCGGTCCCGGCACCGAGGAAGTCGTCGAACCCACCCAGCTCCAGCACGGCGGAACGGCGGAACGCCATGTTGGCCCCGTGGCCCAGGTCCAGGCCGTCGACGGTGCGGCGGGCCTGGCGCGGGGAGACCACGGGAGCGCTCCCCGCGGGTGCGTCGGCGTCGAGCATCCGTCCGGTCACGACACCGACCCGCGGGTCCCGGAACCGTTCGGCCAACGCGTCCACCCACCTGTCGCGGACGATGCAGTCGTCGTCGGTGAAGGCGATGAGCTCGCTGGTCGCCGCGGCGATCCCGGCGTTGCGGGCAACGGACAGTCCCGGCCGGTCGACCCGCACCGCACGGAAGCCCGCCTCGGCGGCGACCTCCATCGTCCGCGGCGTCTCGGAGGCCGAGTCGACGACGAGGACGTCGACACCCGCCGCGCACTCCTTGATGGAGGCGAGCAGGCGGGCGAGCATCTCCGGTCGGTTGCGCGTGCAGACGACCGCGGTCAGCGACGGCAGGTTCTCCGGCGCGGCCGGGCTCACGCTCCCACCCGCGGGCCGGCGCCCCGGGTCGTCCCGACAGGGGCCGTCGATCGCGGGCCTGCGGTTCCGCCCACTGACATCCCAACTCCTCCCCGTCGCCACCCAGCGCACCCGATGCCCGCGGCATCCGACACCCGCGCCACGGCGGCAGACGGATTCTGTCTGAGTCGATCTGACATGACCATCCCCGCCAGCCGGTGAGAAGTGCCATAACACCGATCGGGTGACGAGCACTAGGGACCAGGTCGGTCGCCCACCTACGATGTTCCGGGCCGGGAGCGGTTCGGAGCTGGCGGCGCAACCCCACAGACGGAGAGATCACATCATGGACCTGACCCTCGTCGGCCGGGCGGTGCGGGAGAACCGTGCGCTGGTCGCCCTCGGAGTCCTCCTCGCCGTCGTCGCGGGGCTCTTCGCCGGTTACTCCGTGACCTCGTCCGGGCTGGAGCCGCGGACGCCCCCCGTCTACGAGGGCAGGTCGACGATCCTGCTGTCGAACCCGAGCCTGTCGGTGTACGCCGCTCAGCTCGGCGGCACGACGGACGCCGACCCGGCCGCAGCCCCCGAGGACGCCGACCTCACCGCGCTGGCGATGGTCTACGCCTGGATCGTGACCGGGGACGAGATCCGCGACCGCACCGAGGAGGCCGTCGGGGAGTTCGGCCCCGACGAGTCGCTGACCGCGCTCCTGCGGACCACGCAGCCGGCGGGCGACGAGCGCTTCGGGTCCAACGCTGACCTGCCGATCTTCGACATCGTCAGCACCGCCACGTCGGAGGAGCGCGCCGAGGAGATGGCGGCAGCCGCGACAGACGAGTTCCTGGCCTACGTCGACGCCCAGCAGGACGCCGCCGAGATCCCCGAGGACCGGCGGGTCGACGTCTCGGTGCTGCGCACCGCCTCCGCGACGCTCGTGGACGGCGGATCCTCCCTCGTCTCGGCGGTCCTGGTGGGTGCCGTCGTCCTCTTCGTGGTGCTGCTGCTGGTCGTCTACCGCACGAACGCCCGCATGGTGCGGTCGCGCCGGGCCACCCGCGGCGGTGCGGACGGCTCGGCCGCCCGCGGGGCGCACCGGAGCGACGCCGAGGTCCCGGCGACCGACCAGGGCGCCTGGGCCGAGGACGACCACCGGGCGCTGGCGCGGAGCACCTCGGAGTGACCACCGCGCTGCGCTCGGAGCGACTCCGGGCCGGCCTGCTCGGCGCGTTCATCCTCGCCGGCATCCTCGCGCTGGCGGTGACCGCGCCGCCTCAGGTGACCGCGGCCGGGATCCTGGTCATCGCCCTCGGGGTGGTGTTCCGTCGTTGGCTGACCGGCCCGCGCGGCCTCCTGGCGGTCCTCGTGCTGACCGTCATGTGGATCCCCGCCGGCCGGTTCGCCCTCGTCGGGTCCTCGGCTGCCCTCCCCTGGCGACTGGTGGTCCTGGGGATGCTCGTGTTGCTCTTCCTCTCCCTGGCCCTGGACCGCAGTGCCCGGTGGCGGCCTTCCCCGTTCCTCGTCCCGGTGCTGGCGTTCCCGACCGTGGGCCTGCTGTCGGTGCTGGCCAACCTGCACGCCCTCGGAGAGCTGGGCCAGGTGGGCGCCGCCGTGCTCACCACGGTGCAGGCCTTCCTGACCGTCGGCATCTTCGTCGTCGCCCGCCAGCTGTGCACGTCCTCCTGGATCGCGGACTGGCTGTGCCGGTTGCTGGTGCTCGCGGCTCTGGTCGTCGCCCTGAGCGTCGCCGTGGAGGCCGTGACGGGCACGAACGTCTTCCTCCTGCTGGACCGGGTCCTCCCGTTGCAGTTGCTGGCAGATGCGCCGGTGGTCACCCGTGCCGGCACGACCCGGGCGCTGGGCTCGGCCAACCACCCCATCGCCCTGTCGGTCGTACTCGCGATGCTGCTGCCGGTCGCCGTCTTCCTGTCCCGGTACAGCCCCTGGCCACGGTCCCCGGAGGCCCGCCGGGTCCTGTACTTGGGCACCGCTGTGGCGCTGGTGCTCGCCGGCCTCCTCACCGGGTCCCGGACGCTGGTGGTGATGCTGGTCGTGATGGCCGCCCTGGTGTTCTTCACGCACTGGACGCTCTTCGTCCGGCTCCTGCTGGGTGCCGCGCCCTTCGGGCTGGTCGCGGTGCTCCTGATCCCCGGCGTCGTCCTGGGCCTGGTCCGCTCGTTCCTGGACCCGCAGGAGCTCATCGCGTCCCAGTACTCCTCGCCCGGTTGGCGAGGCAGTGGCCGACTGGCCGACCTGGGGCCGAGCCTCGTCGAGGCCCAGGATGCCCTGGTCCTCGGCACGGGAGTCGGCAGCCGCATCATCGACGGTCCGGACACCAACGCGCTCATCCTGGACAACCAGTACCTGTCGACGCTGCTGGAGAGCGGGCTCGTGGGCCTGCTCGCCATGGCCGTGATGCTGGTCCTGCCTGCGGTCGTCATGGTCCGGCACACGCGCGATGCCCGGCTGCCGTCCGCCGAGCGACACCTGGCCCTCGCCCTCGCGTGCGCCTTCGGCGGCTACGCGGCATCCGCCTTCTTCTTCGATGCGTTCGCGTTCCAGCAGACGTTCATGCTGTTCCTGCTCCTCCTGGCGGTGGGCAGTTGGCTGGTGACCAGCGCCCGCGCCCGGAGGACACCGGCCGCCGCGGACGCTGGGCAGCCGGAGGAGATCGTCGGGAGCGAGCCTGGCCTGTGAGCCACCCGGGCTCGCAGGGGCGAACGCCCGGGGCGCCCGACGACCGCCTCGACGTGGTCTGGTACGTGCAGGACTAGCGCGTCCCGTGGGTCGGTGACGTCTCTTCTCCGGCTGCACGAGTCGAGACAGGCGCCGGGATGAAGTCGGCCACCCGCCCGTCGGGTCCGACCACCAACGGACGCACCGCCAGCGCCAGGAGCGGCCCGTCCACGACCGTGTCGTCGGTGATCGCGGAGTCCAGCGGTCCGGACAGGGAGGCGCGGAGTCGGGCTGCCTTGTTCTCGTGCACGTTCTCCACGTAGCGGCCCGATGCGTCGTAGTCACTGCCCTGGACCTCGGTGAAACCGGCGAGCTCGCCGAGCACGTCGGCATAGACCGCGGGCGCCGCCGTCACCAGCAACGTCGGCCCTCCCCACCCGTCAACGAGGTCGACGACGGCGTCGTGGGGCGCGCTCTGCAGGAGATCGGCCGCCCAGGAACGCAGCGCCGACGGCTCGATCCGCTGCCCAGCGTCGTGCACGGCGGCCTTGAACCGCAGGTGCGAACCGCGGAACACCTTGCGGCGTCCGATCGCCCACCCCAGCCGCACCAGCGCCGACAGGTCACGCTGCTGGGCGAGCCGCCGGAGCGCGAAGCTGACGAAGCGCGGGAACGTGTTGACCCGGCAGTACGTCCCGTCCAGGTCACACGCGAGGACCGCCCCGCACAGCTCTCGACTGACCGCCAGCGGGGGGCGCTCAGGCAGCATCGAAGCTCCACGGCAGCCGCAGGAGCGTCCGGTCCAGCAGACAGTGGTCCGGCCGTACTGGCGGGCGGCGCCACGTCGAGGCGAGGACCGCCGTGCGCACCTCCGCGGCGGGCTGGGCCATCTCGACCGCCCGGGTGACCACGGACAGCGTGAGACCGGAGTCGACGGTGTCGTCCACGACCAGGATCCGGCGGGACGTGGCCGCCCGGGCATGCAGGTCCGAACTCGCCAAGAGGCTCTCCGCGCCTGGTTGCACCACCAGCGGACGTCGCCCGAGCGCCAGTTCGCGCCCCTCGACCTCGAGCCACCGCAGCGCATCGGCGAGCGGGCGCGGCAGCCGACTGGTGACCGCCCCCATGCCCAGCCTGTCCTTCGCCTTGGTGGCCGGGCGCTGCCACCGCACGGTCGCGTAGGCGGGGTTCCCCAGATGCGGCAGCATGGCTTCGGCGACGCGCGCACCACCGGTCTCGACCCCGACGACGAGATCGGCGTCGAACGCCCGGGTATCGTCAGCGAGGTCGCGGCACAGGACGTCGAAGTCCTCGCCGTATACGTCTCGACGCTCCGGCCGCTTGAACACGGCGCGACATTAGCAAGCAGAGAGGGTCTCCGAGAGAGTGACCGGTCGCGCGCAGGATCATCGGGTCCACCTCATCGCGAGCCTGGGTGGCCACCTCGAACTGCTGCACGGGTTGCTGCCGGCGCTCTCCGACCGCGAACGCGTCTGGATCACCAGCGAGGGCGCCCGCGCAGAGAGCATGCGCGCCTCCGGCGAGAGGGTGCACGCCCTCCCCCGGCTCGACCGCAGCAGCCTGCGGCTCTCCGCCATCGTGGCCGGCGCCGTCCTGGCGCTGCGCGAGCGCCCCCACCTGGTCATCACCTCGGGGGCGGGTCTGGCCGTCCCGTTCGCAGTCGTCGCCCGCCTGCTGGGTGCCCAACTCGTCTTCATCGAGACGATGGCACGCGTGACCGGCGGCAGCCACACCGGCCGCTTCCTGCGCCGCTGCGGAGCCAGGGTCATCGTGCAGTGGCCCGATCTGCTGAGGGTCTATCCCGATGCCACGGTCTGCCGGCCCATGCTCCTCGAGGACGTCGCCGCCCTCGGCGAGCGGCCGGGCACGGGGACGTTCGTCACCGTCGGTTCGCACGACGTCCCGTTCCACCGCCTGCTCGACGCCGTCGACGACGCGGCGGAGGACGGTGTCCTCCCGGCCCCCCTCGTCGTCCAGACGGGAGTGTCCGCCCGGTCTCGCCGGCACGGTGAGTTCCACCAGTTCTTGTCGCCCGACGAATTCCGGGCGGCCGTGGAGAAGTCGGGGACGGTGGTCACTCACGGCGGCGCCGGCGCAATCGCCACGGCGCTCAGGAACGGCAGGATGCCGCTGGTCATGGCACGCACTGCCGATCGCGGGGAACACGTCGACGACCATCAAGAGCAGTTGGTGTCGCGTTTGGACGAGCTCGGCGCGGTGGTGCAGATCTCCGATCGGATCACCGCCGACATGGTTGCGCGGGCCCACGCGGGAGGGAATCTCGACCAGGGGCCGGCCAGCAACCTGCCCAGCGTCGCCGATGCCCTGGCCCACCTGATCTCGGGCGGCACCCGCAGTGCCCGCCGACCGTGGTCCCGGCTGCGCCGACGGCGGGCTGCCGGCGGCTGATCGGCCGACGGCCACGGGCCATCACCGTCGCGCCACAGCGCTCACAGGTCGGTGCGTCGGCGCAGTGCCTGCAGGAGCAGCCCCGCACGCTGCTCTCCGACGGTGCGGTACTCGAACTGCGCTGCCCGTCTCCGGGCCTCCTCCCCCATCCGCCGACGCCCGTCCGGATCGGCGGCGAGGGCACGCAGCGCCGCCGCGAGCGCGGCAGGGTCAGCCGGGGGGACGACCAGGCCCGACACCCCGTCCTCCACGAGCCGGGCCGCCCCCATCGGGGTCGCGATGATCGGCAACCCGAAGGCAGCCGCCTCGTAGGTCACCTGTGGCCCGCCTTCCTCCAACGAGGGGAAGACGAAGACGTCGCACGACCGATACAGCGCCGCCACATCGTCGACGAATCCCAGGTAGCGGACCGAGCCGGTGCCCACGGCCTCCGCGAGCCGTTCCTCGAGGGCCGGCTCGAGGGCGCCGGCGAGCAGCAGTTCTCCCGCCAGCCCGGCCGAACGCCACGCCTCCAGCAGCTCGGGGACGCCCTTGCGCACGTTCACCAAGCCGACGAACAGCACGCGCACACCCGCGCTGTCCGGCCGCCCGGGGCGGCTGGCGCGGGGCGGCTCCGCGACGTCGGTCCGGAACCAGCTCGGTGACCAGCCGAAGCTGGTGGGGAGGATCCGCGCCGGAGGGACGCCGATCCTTGCCAGCGCGGTCTCCACCTCGGGGTTGGCCGCGAACACGTGGTCGTAGCAGCGCAGCTCGTCGGTCTCCGCCTCCGCCCGAGCCGGTCCGATCCCGTGCGCCGGTGGCACGCCCAGGCGCCGGTAGGCCTCGTCGAGGGTCTCGCGGGCCGTCGCACACGGACTGTTGATCATCTCTCGCACGGTCAGGAACCCTCGCCGCCCCACCTCCCGGACGACTCGCGCCGACGGCGTCGGCCAGAAGTAGACGACGGTCGTCGCAGGGTCCAGGCCGCGGAGGACTGCGTGCAGCCGATGCTCCATGAACCAGGACAAGCCGGTGACCATGCGCCAAGGCAGCATCCGCAGCGGTGCAGGAAGGGCCTGGACGACGAGCACCTCCGCGTCGATGGCCGCCCGTGCCCGCGCGAGGACCAGGATCACCCGGACGTCGCCGCGTCCGAGATGCTGGCAGATCTGGACGCAGCTCTCCGCGAATCCGCGCCCGGTGTAGGACGCCGGCAGGACGACGACGACCGTCGCGGCGCCGTCCGCCGACCGGCCAGCACTTCTCTGCCCCCCGGTGCGGAAACGCAGCGCACGGATCGCCGCAGCAGCCCTCACGCCCCGCCTCCTCGCAGCACCTGCCACGGTTCCGCCGGCGCCCGGCCTCAGTTCTGCACGGTCAGGTCGATCGGAGCGGCCGTCCCGGTGTTGCCGGCGGCGTCGTAGGCCCGCGCCACGACCGGGTAGGTACCGTTCCGAGTCCGGGTGGTGTCGTACACGAACTCCCACGCGTCGCCCACCTGGGTCGCGCTGCCCAGCAGCGAGGACCCCGAGTAGAAGCGCACCGCGGTCACCCCCACCGCGTCCGAGGCGCTGGCCCGCAGCACCACCGAACCGGAGACGACCGACCCGCTCGTCGGCGCCACCACCTGCACCGCGGGCGCCGTCGTGTCCGTCGATCCCGGTGGCGCGGTCGAGGACTGCTGCAGCGTGATGGTGACCGACGAGCTGCTTCCCACGTTCCCCGCCGCGTCATAGGCCCGCGCCACGACCGGGTAGTTCCCGTCCGGGGTGCCGGTCGTGTCGTACACGAACTCCCACGCGTCGCCCACCTGGGTCGCGCTGCCCAGCAGCGAGGACCCCGAGTAGAAGCGCACCGCGGTCACCCCCACCGCGTCCGAGGCGCTGGCCCGCAGCACCACCGAACCGGAGACGACCGACCCGCTCGTCGGCGCCACCACCTGCACCGCGGGCGCCGTCGTGTCCGTCGATCCCGGTGGCGCGGTCGAGGACTGCTGCAGCGTGATGGTGACCGACGAGCTGCTTCCCACGTTCCCCGCCGCGTCACGGGCCCTCGCCACGACCGGGTAGTTCCCGTCCGGGGTGCCGGTCGTGTCGTACACGAACTCCCAGACGCCGCCGTCCACTGGTGACGCCGTGCCGAGCAGCGTGGTGCCCGAGTAGAAGTCCACGGCCGTCACCCCGACGTCGTCGGAAGCACTCGCCCGGAAGGTGGCCAAGCCAGACACGACTGCGCCGTCCGCCGGCGCGAGGAGCTGGACCGCCGGCGCTGTCGTGTCCCCCGTGCCGATCGGCGGCGGCGGAGGCGCGTCGCCGTCGAAGCGCGTGGTCAGCATGTAGCCCCAGTACTGTTGGCCGGTGCGCGAGGTCGGGTCACCGACGTAGCCGTGGGTGTCGCTGACGGCAGCGGCGGAGGCGATCAGCGTCTCGATCACCTGGGCCGGGCTCTGCCCAGCGCACGCCCGTCCCGCCTGCATGCAGTCGAGCACCACCCCGGAGGCGATGGCGGCCGACATGCTGGAACCTGACGCGATGTAGCCGTACCTGTTGCCCTTCTTGGTGGTGTACGGGCACTCGCCCGGCGCCGCCACCGTGTGGGCGGCGTCCGCCGCCGTGACGGCGTAGTTGGTCTTCACCGCCGGGGTGTCGTCGGCGTTGCTGGTCGCACAAGGCGGCGTCCCGGCCAGCCCGCCCGGGCGGCCGTCGTAGTCGGCCACGTTCGTCACGGCCAGCACCTCGTCGTAGCTGGCCGGGACCTGCGTCGCCAGGTCAGCGGCCTGGTTGCCTGCGGCGGCCACCGGGACCACCCCGGCGTCCACAACGGCGCAGATGGCCTGGTGCAGCACGTCGCCCGCGGCGACGCCACAGTCGCCGCTGTCGGTGCCCGGGGTGCCGAGGCTGAGGTTCACCACCCGGATGTCGAGGGCATCGGCATTGGCCGCCACCCAGTTGAGCCCGCAGGCGATGTCGGACAACGTGCCCTTCAGCTTGCTGTCGAGGACCTTGACCGCATACAAGGTGGCGCCGGGGGCCGACCCGACGAGGCCTCGGTCGTTGGAGATCGCGGCGGCCGCGCCAGCCACTCCGGTCCCGTGGCCGTTGTCGTCGGTGGTCGTGCCGGCACCGATGCAGTCAGCACCCCCGCCGATCGTGTAGTCGGGGTGCGCCTCGATGCCGGTGTCGATGATGGCGATGCCCCCGGCCGGCACCGGCGCCGTCGGCGATCCCGCCGAGACCGGCGGCTCGTCGGCGTCCACCCGCTGAACGGCCGGAGGCAGGACCTGGGCGTTGCCGGTGAAGGTCACGTTCGGCGAGATCGCCACGACCCGCGGGTCCGCCGCGAGGGCTTGCGCCTGGCGCGCCGTGAGCTGAGCGGTCAGGGAGTTGAGCGGCCCGGTGGTCGACTCCTCGACCCGGACCCCGTGCGCTCGCGCCAGCTCCGTCAGCTCGGGGCTGTCCACGACGACGACGTACTCACCTGCCTGCAGGGGGTCGCCCTCGCCTAGCACCGGCTGGGCAGCGGCCACCGGCGGTGCGACCAGAACGGCGGCGAGCAGCCCCAGAGCAAGTGCCGGCACGATGCCCCACCGGTGTCGGCGGGGCGTGGGCCGGCCGACCGGACCGCCCCTCCACGACGTGGCGGCCCCAGGATGGGTGGCGAGCATGTGCGTCCTCCGACTCTCAAGCCCCCACACAGCCGAAGTGCGCGAGAAGGCAGAGAACTGTGACACGCGATGCCACCCAGGTGAAAGCGTTCCCAGGGTCGAAGTGAGGCATGCCATGTCGTGGTCGTCGCACACCACCGTGGCACCGATTGCATCACGGAGTGTCGCAACTGAGAGTAACTGGTCGTGAAGGCAAAGTGCGGACGGTCAACGGCGTTCTACCGGATCTTGGCCACTCGAGTATCCAAGCCGGTCACGGACCGCTACCTTTCCCTTGCCGATGGACACCGCCGTTTCCGGCAAGGGGGTGAGCCACGCACCCCTCATCGGGTCGACTGCGCACGGGGGTCCATGTATGAGCGGCTTGAATGCGCCTGACCTCGTCGGCGCCGGCCCGCGACCGCGCGCAACGGTTGGGACGGGCGCGTCGGGCGTCCCACCCAAGGGGATCCGAGGCGAGGGCACCGTCGCCCGGCGGGCCTGGCGACGAGCGTACGTCCGGCGGACAGTGGTCGTGGACGGCGCCTGTGCGGCTCTCGCTGCCCTCCTCGGCTATCTGCTGCGGTTCGGGCCCGAACGGGCCGACGCATCCCACAGCCCCTTCTGGCTCGCGCTGGCCCTCCCGGTGGTGTGGGTGCTGGCCATGCTGGTGTCCCGCAGCTACGAGGAGCGCTTCCTCTGGGTGGGCCCCGAGGAGTTCCGCCGCGTCTTCTTCGCCTCCGCTCTGCTGCTCGCGCTGGTGGGCACTGTGTCCTGGGCGTTCAAGCTGGAAGTGGCGCGAGGCTTCGTCGTGTTCGCACTGCCCGCGGCGACGGCACTCACGCTGGCCCATCGCCACTTGCAGCGTCAGTGGCTGCACCGCCAGCGCGGACACGGGCGCTTCCAGCAGACCGCCCTCCTGGTGGGGCACCGAGGCGGCGTCCACGCCCTGCACGAACAGATCGACCGGGAGGCCTACCACGGTTACCGGGTGATCGGCTGCTGCCTGCCCTCAGCCACCCCCCGGGACAAGGAGTCCTTCGACGGTCTGCCCGTCCTCGGCAGCCTCGACGAGGTGGTGGACGTCGTCCACCGGTACGAGGTCGACACCGTGGCGGTCCTGCCCTCCCCCGAACTCGACGGGCCGGCGTTGCGTCGACTGGGATGGGATCTGGAGAAGACGCGCGCTGAGCTTCTGCTCGCTCCCGCAGTGACCGAGGTCGTCGGTCCGCGGGTCCGCATCCGACCGGTCTGCGGCCTCCCGCTCCTGCACATGGAGCGGCCGGAGCTGCGCGGGGTCCGCAGGCTGACGAAGGACGCCTTCGACCGTATCTCGGCCCTGATGGGCCTGCTCGTCCTCGCCCCCGTGCTCGTCGTCCTGGCCATCTCGATCCGGCTCACCAGCCGCGGCCCGGTCCTCTACCGCCAGGTCAGGGTCGGGCGGGACGGTCAGACCTTCTCGATGCTGAAGTTCCGGAGCATGGTCACCGGCGCCGACAGCATGGTGGCCGCCCTCGGGAAGTCCAACGACGGAAACGGCGTGCTGTTCAAGCGGAAGATCGACCCACGGGTGACCCCGATCGGCCGGGTCCTGCGTCGGTACTCACTCGACGAGCTCCCCCAGCTGCTGAACGTCCTCCGCGGCGAGATGTCCCTCGTCGGACCCCGCCCGCCGCTGCCGAGCGAGGTGGACCAGTACGGGTTCGACATGCACCGGCGCTTCCTCGTGAAGCCTGGCCTCACCGGCTTGTGGCAGGTCAGCGGCCGGTCGGACCTGTCCTGGGACGACTCGGTCCGGATGGACGTGCGCTACGTGGAGAACTGGTCGCTGACCTTCGACTTCATGATCCTCTGGAAGACCGTCGGGGCCGTGTTCCGAGGATCCGGGGCCTACTGACCGCTCGGGGGCAGGGACCCACTCGCCTCGACGCCGACCGGCCCACCCCCCGGACTGGACGACCGAGCCGTCGGATGCGGCGCTTCGACGTCTGCGATGAGCGTGTCGGTGACGACCGGCGCACCGGGGCTCTGCGTGTCGCTCTCGACACGCCGTGGTCGTCTGGTCACAGATTGCCACGGGAACTACCTTCCTGCCGTCGGCCCATGGTCGGCGCACGAGGGGGGAACGCACGAGGTGCACACCGATCGACCTGGCCCGGAGACCTCGGGCCGTCACCGCAGGGTCCAGCAACCGCCAGCACCGACCGACACTGGCCGGCACCGGGTGGTCGCCGCGTCGCCGGTCCAGCCGGCCCTGCCGGACCCGGAGGCGCCGGTTCGTCGACGGCACGCGGCCGACGAGGCGCCCAGCTCGCACCCTGACGCACGCCGCCCCAGCAGCCGGACACCCCAGCGAATCCTCGCCGCCGCGGTGCTGCTGCTGATCACGGCGACGCCGGTGCTCGCCCGGTCCACGAGCGCCTTGGGGCTGAACGACGCGGTCGCCGCCGAGATCGCCGCCCACCCCGACCAGGCCGGTGACACGCTGACGGAGCTCCACCGCGGCGGGGTCCTGGCCGGCGCTGCATCGCCCAGCCCGGTTCCTGCCTCCGCCGCCCCCAGCAGCTCCCCGGTGGACGCGGTCGCAACCGAGAGTGCCGGACCGGCTGCTCCTGGCACAGCGACGCCCCAGGACGACCGCCCCGCAGCCGGCTCGGACAGCGCTCCGGTCGCCGGCCCGCTCCCCGGCTCATCGACCCCCGGCGGCCCGACTGCTGACTCTCCGGCCGGGACCGAGCCGCTGGAGGCCGTCCCGGCTGGATCCGGCCCGACGCCGGACCCGAGCGGGGCAGGGCCGACCGTCGGCAGCACGCACCCCACCAAGGCCGAACACAGCACGCCGCGAGCTCCGCAGACCTCGGATGCCCCGTCGACCGACGGTCCGGCCACGGAGACGCCCGTGGGCCAGGACGCGCCGGACACCACGGCGCCCGAGATCACGGCGCCCGAGACGACGGCGCCCGACACCACGGCGCCCGTGACGAGTGCGCCGCCGACCACGACCGCGCCGACCACGACGGCCGCACCGGAGACGACGGTCGGCACCTCGTCGAGCGCCGCAGCGGGCGGGACGACCACCCCGGGCTCTGCGACCGCAGCGGCCACCGCCGGCACCGTGTCCGAGCTGATCGACCGGTTCGGCGCCCTGCTCGAACCTTGATCCCGGAGCACCACCGACCGCGCTGAGACATGCGCGCCGGCCACCTCCCTCCGATGAGGCACCCCGGCCGCGGCGGACTCAACCGGGTCGGGCAGGGCGACGACATCCCTTCCATGTCGATCGCCGCCGACCCGGTTGCCCACGAGATCTCGCCGCTGCCCGACGTGCAGGCCACTCCCGCCGTCTGCCTCCTCCCGACCCGAGCCACCCTGCTGGACCGGATCGCCGGGCAGACGGCAGCCTCGGACGCCTCCCCGGCAGCGCTCGTGCTGGTCGGACTGCTCCGCCGGGACACCGGTTGGCCACTGCCGGCCAGCCACCTGGACCAGGTGGCTGCGGCACTGTCGGCCAGCCTCCGCGGCAGCGACTGGCTGGCCCGCTCGGGTCCCAGCGAGTTCGCCGTCCTGCTGGGCGCTGCCGCCCACCACGCCGAGACCGCAGCCGACCGGCTCCTCGAGGTCGTGGCCGACGCCGGTGTCCCAGGCCTCACCGCCTGCGCCGGCATCGCCGGGCTCTCGCCGGACGCCTCGCCCAGCGAGGTGCACCGCCGGGCCACCCTCTGCCTGACCGCCGCGCGCAGCATCGGCGGCCAACGGGTCATCCGCTACAGCGGCACTCGCCGCTGAGCCCGCGTCCCACCGCAGCGGCGCAGTGGGACGCGCGGCCGGTGGCGCCCTCAGTCCTGCCCCGTGCCGGCGTGTCCCGGCGGCACGGGGCAGCTCCACGTCATGCGGTCCGCTGCGTCCCCACCGTCCCGGTGACCCCCCGCGGGCCGCGACGCGCCGACACGCCTCCCGGGCTGACACCGGACCCGTCCGTTCGAGGACGGTGACGCCTCCGAGGTGCCAGCAGCTGGGACGAGCGATTGACGGGGTCGTCCCAGGGGACGAACCTTGCCTCTGAGGAGGCTGCCAGCGTGGGCAGACCGGCCGAGACGAGGGAACCCCGTGGTGTGGTGGTGGCTGCTGGTCGCATGGCCTGTGGTCGGGATGCTGGCCGCCCTCCTCATCGGTGCCGTCCTCACCAGCGCACCTCCGGACCGCTGCCACGAACTGACCGCGTTCCCCTCCGTGGACGTGCTCGAGGGGCGCCCCGTGGCGTTGCGACGCAGGCACGCCTCCCGCCCGCCGGTCGGCCGCCCCAGCGGTGCACCCGCCGCTGGGCGCCGGCGTCGGGAGGTGCACCGGTCCTCGCAGCCCGCGGCCTGTGCCGCACGGCGCGCATCCCGTGGCCGCCGTCGCTGCGCCGGCCACGCTCCCCTTGACGCGGGGACTCGGCGGCGCGGCACCCTGTCCCGGTCCGCGCCGTCCTACCAGCCGTCCCGATCGGTCCGGCCGCTCCGCACGCACGCTGCACCTGCCGCGCCTCCACGCCGCACACGGTCGACGTGGGCGCGGGGCAGGTCAGCCCCGGGACGCGGCCCACAGCGGCTGCTCGCCCTCGTCGCGCTCTCGGCGATCGCGCTCACCCCGGTCCTGGCCCGCTCCAACAGCAGCCTCGGGTTGAGCGACCCGCTCTCCGCCCAACTGGCCGCCGATCCCGACCAGGTCCCGGCGACCTGGGAGGCCCTCAACCGGGGGGCCGCGATCTCCGGGTTGGCCACCCCCATCGCCATCCCCGACTGGCGGACTCCCCCGGCCGACACCGCGCCGACGGACGCCCGTGACCGGACACCGGGGCGCGCCACGGACTCCCGACCCGGCACGTCCACGGACGAGCCGCGCCGGGCCGGGACCGCGCCCACGACCTCGACGGGCGGTCCGACCAGCGAGCCGCCGACCGTGCCACCTCCCGCCGTGCCCGACGACCAGCCACCGGCGAACGACGCCGGGTCCGGCGGGAACACCCGCAGCACCGCGCCGACGCCGACGCCGACGGACCCTGCCGACCCGGCCGACCCCGCGGTGTCGCGCCCCACCCCGACGCCGACCCCGATCGACCCCGAGCCCGCGCCGACTCCCGCCCCGGAGCCGACACCCACACCCACACCCACACCCACACCCACACCCACGCCCACGCCCACGCCCACGCCGGAGCCGACCCCCACCCCGGAGCCCACCCCCACCGAGCCTCGGCCGACCCCGACCGAGCCCACGCCGACTCGCAGCCCGACCGACGCAGTCGAGCCGACCGAGCCGACCCTCACGGAGCTCGACGACATCGTGGGCGACGCCCCCTCCCCGATGAGGCCGTCGGGAGATCCGGTCGAGCCCTAGTCACTCGACCGGCCGGCGGGCGTGTGCGCACCCAGGGTCACCGCCGTCAGGGACGGGACAGCGAACTGCCCCGCACCACCGACATCGGGGTACGGGGCAGTTCGGGTGGTGCAGGTGCTCACCGGGTGATGGTGCTGGCCTCGTCCTGGCGCTTCTGCTCTTCGCGGGCGGCCATCCGGGCCCGCTGCGGCACGACCGTGTACTTCGGGTCCCGGGCGCTGGCCATGCCGGCCTCGAAGACGCCGAACCGGGTCAGCAGCGAACCGGCCGCCAGCAGCGCCCCGGAGACCGCGGCACCGACCCGGGTGCGGCCGGCCACGACCGTGAGCCCGGCGCCGGTGGCGGTGCAGGCCTTCGCGGCCTTCATCATCTTCCCGGCCTTGCCCAGCTGGTACGGCTCCCCGACGATGCCGTGGTCGTGCTCGACCTTGTGCATCGCGGCCAGCTCGACCGCCGCTCCGGCAACGGCCATCTTCCGGGCCGGCCCCGCCTCGGCGACCGGGGTGAACGCCATGCAGATGCCGCCGCCGGCCGCCATCCCCGAGCCGGCGAAGACGAACGGCAGCTCCTTGTACGGCTCGTGCCACGACGGCACGGCGGTGTTGGCCAGCAGTACCGCCGTGTAGGTGGTCATCGGGCCACCGAAGACGGCCGAGGTGGTGCCCACGGCCTTCCGCAGCCCGGGGAACCAGCCGGCGATCCGCGACAGCCCGAACTTCTGCAGGCCGGGGAAGGCCTCCAGCAGCTGGATGCCGGCGGTGGCCGCGGTCAGGGCGCTGAACGGCGCCAGGATGTAGGACCCCACCGACAGCGGCGACGTCGGCTTGATCACCCGCAGCATGTGCAGGAACCGCGCCGGCCGGCCCAGGTCGTGGATCAGCCAGACGACCGAGGCCAGCGCCCCACCGCCGGCCGTGTAGTGCGCCGCTCGGGTCAGTGCCGGGCGACCGGTCACGTCGGCGATCGCACCGAGCACCGCCGACGAGCCCGCGGCGCCACCCAGGAACAGGTAGAGCGGCACGTCCGGTGTCTTCCACACCGGCGGCTTGATGATCGGCCGGCCGTAGTAGGAGGTGAACTCCGCCTCGTCGACGGTCGGGTCACCGTCCCGGCCACCGCCGCGACGGCCGCCCTTGCGCCGCTTCTTCTCGCGCACCTGTGCCGGCGGGCCATCGGCCCGACGCCAGCCGGCGCCCGGCGTCACCAGTCCCTCGGTCACCGCCCGAGCCCCTTGCGTGAACCGAGCACGGCGGAGAGCGCGAAGCCGACCACCATGGCCGCGCCGCCGATGGCGTGCTTCCACATCGACGGCAGGTCCCGGGTGGTGACGATCGGGTCCGGCGGGAGCCCGTAGACCTCCGGCTCGTCGAGCAGCAGGAAGAAGGCCCCCGCGCCGCCGACGCCGTCGTCCTCGTCCCGCCCGTAGAGCCGGGCGGTCTCCACGCCCTGCTCCTTGAGCGTGGCCAGCCGGGCGTCGGCCCGGGCCTGGAGCTCGTCGAGGTCGCCGAACTGGATCGACTGGGTCGGGCAGGCGGTGGCGCAGGCCGGCTGCAGCCCGTCGGTGAGCCGGTCGTAGCACATCGTGCACTTGAAGACCCGGCCGTCGTCCTTGCGCTGGTCGATGACGCCGTAGGGGCAGGCCGGCACGCAGTAGCCGCAGCCGTTGCAGATGTCGCCCTGCACGACCACGGTGCCGAACTCGGTGCGGAACAGCGCCCCGGTCGGGCAGACGTCCAGGCAACCGGCGTGCGTGCAGTGCTTGCACACGTCGGAGGACATCAGCCAGCGGATCTCCCGGTCGGCCGAGTGACCGGTCTGCGGGTCGAACTCGCTGAGCGCCTCGGCGTTGAGCACGCTGGACTGCGCGGTCAGCCCGCCGTCGGCGTTGCCGCCGTGCGACGTGGCGTGCGCGTCGCCCGGGGCTCCACCACTCCCACAGCCGCCTCCACCGCTCCCGCAGCCCGCTCCGGGAGCGCCCGCGGCCTCGGCACCGGCCCCCGGCAACCCGATCCCGGGCATCGGCAGGTCGACGGCGCGGCTCTGCTCGACGAACGCCACGTGCCGCCAGGAGTTGGCGCCGAGCATCCCGGTGTTGTCGTAGGACATCCCGGTCATCGCCATGACGTCACGGTTGCCGTCCGCGTCGTCCATCGGGAGCGTGTTCCACTCCTTGCAGGCGACCTCGCAGGCCTTGCAGCCGATGCAGACCGAGGTGTCGGTGAAGAAGCCCACCCGCGCGGGGTGGTCCTCGGCGTAACCGGCCTCCCCGCTCACGTCGGGCAGCGGGCCGTAGAGCCGGTTGGCCGGGTCGTTGCCGGTGAGCGCCGGGCTCGCCGAGCTGACGGTGGTCACGAGCGCTCCTCCTCCATCGGGTCGCGCTCCATCAGCTCGTCCCCTCCTCGATCGGTGCCCGGCCGCCGCTGGGGACCAGCCCCGACTGCACACCCGCCCGGATCCGGTAGTCCTCTACGTACTGCACCAGCGCCTTGCCGCGCGGACGCCGCCCGGGCTGGATGTCGCAGGTGGCGACCTTCGTCTCCTGGATGTGCACGTTGGGGTCCATCACGACACCGAACAGGTCGTTGCCGGAGTCGCCGGTGGACAGCCCCTGCTCACCCCAGTGGTACGGGATGCCGATCTGCTCGACGACCTGGCCGCCCTTGAGCTTCATCGGCCGGATCCGCTCGGTGACCAGGACCCGGGCCTCGATCGCCGTCCGGGCGCTGATCAACGTCGCCCAGCCGCCGTGCTCCAGGTTGCGCTCCTGCGCCAGCTGCGGGCTGACCTCGACGAAGAACTCCGGCTGGAGCTCCGACAGGTAGGGCAGCGTGCGGCTCATCCCGCCGGCGGTGTGGTGCTCGGTGAGCCGGTAGGTGGTCATCGCGTAGGGGTACACGGTGCTGCGCGGCGGGTTGCCCCGGTTGTACGCAGCCTGGATCTCCTCCCGGCCCGGGTTGGCCTGCTGGCCGTACAGGGCGTTCTCCACCGGCGACTCGGCCGGCTCGTAGTGCGCCGGCATCGGGCCGTCGGCCAGCCCCGCCGGCACGTAGAGCCAGGCCTTGCCGTCGGCCTGCATGACGAACGGGTCGGCACCGCCCAGGCCGGCCTGCGCGGTCGCGCCCTCCGGCGGCACGTAGTCCGGCCGCTTGGTCGCCTCGAAGTCGGGGACGTCATGACCGACCCAGCGGCCGGCTCCGTCTTCCCCTGCCTCCTCGTCCCACCAGACGTAGGCCTTGCGCTCGCTCCACGGCTTGCCGTCCGGGTCGGCCGAGGCGCGGTTGTACAGCGTGCGCCGGTTCGACGGCCAGGCCCAGCCCCACTCGGCGGCCACCCAGTCCTGCTCCCGGCCGGGCTTGCGCCGGGCCGCCTGGTTGACCCCGTCGGCGTAGACGCCGGTGTAGATCCAGCAGCCACCGCTGGTCGACCCGTCGTCCTTCATGTCCAGGTAGGTCGAGAGCATCTCGCCGTCGGCGTCGTAGCCGTTGATCTCCCGGAGCACGGCGTCCGCACTGGGCTCCTCGGTCTCCCCGTGCGTCGGGTAGTCCCAAGTGAGGTCCAGCAGCGGGCGGTCGCGCGGGTCGGTGGACCCGGCCAGCTTCTCCCGCAGCCTGCGGCCCAGGTGGAAGTAGAACCACAGGTCGCTGCGGCAGTCGGCCGGCGGCTCGACCGCCTTGTGCCGCCACTGCAGCAGCCGCTGCGTCTGGGTGAAGGTGCCCTCCTTCTCCACGTGCGTGGCCGCGGGCATGAAGAAGACCTCGGTGGCGATGTCCTCGGTGACCAGCTCGCCGGTCTCGATCTCCGGGGCCGTCTTCCAGAACGTGGCCGACTCGATCATCTGCAGGTCGCGGACGACCAGCCACTCGAGGTTGGCCAGGCCGAAGCGCTGCATCCGCCCGTTGGCGCTGCCCACCGCCGGGTTCTCCCCGACGAGGAAGTAACCGGGGACGTTGCCCTGGATCATGTCCGCGACCGTGGTGTAGGTGCCGTGGTCACCGGTGAGCCGGGGCAGGTAGCTGAAGGCGAAGTCGTTCTCCGGCTGCGCCGCGTCGCCCCACCAGGACTTGAGCAGGCTCACCGAGTAGGACCGCATGTTGCCCCAGAAGCCCACCCGGTCGTCGCTGGAGGCGCAGAAGCTGTCCAGGTCGGTGTGCTGCTGGGCGTGGGGCATCGGGATGTAGCCGGGCAGGATGTTGAACAGCGTCGGGATGTCGGTGGAGCCCTGGATGCTCGCGTGTCCGCGCAGCGCCAGGATCCCGCCGCCCGGGCGGCCCATGTTGCCCAGCAGCGCCTGCAGCACGGACGCCGTCCGGATGTACTGCACGCCCACGGTGTGGTGCGTCCAGCCCACCGAGTACACCCACGCCGTCGTCCGCTCGCGGTTGCTGTTGGCGGTGACCCACTCGGCGACCTTGAGGAACACCTCGGGCGCGATGCCGCAGATGTCCGCGACCATCTCCGGGGTGTACCGGGCGTAGTGCCGCTTGAGCACCTGGAAGACACACCGCGGGTGCTGCAGCGTCTCGTCCCGCTGGGGCTTGCCGTGGATGTCGGCCGAGCCCTGCGCACCCTGCTGCTGGTCGGCCTCCTTGACGCCCTCGCTCTCGTCGTCGGTGCCGTCGTCCGCGGCGTCGTCGGGCCGATCGTCCTCGTCCTGGCGGAAGGCCGACCCGCCCGGCTGGCTCGGCGAGCGCTGGCCGGCCGAGGAGGGCACGTTCACGCCCTCGTACTGCCAGGTGGTCTCGTCGTACTGCCCGGTCTCGGGGTCGAAGCCGGAGAACAGGCCGTCGAGGTCCTCGGTGTCCTGGAAGTCCTCACGCAGGATCGCCGCCGCGTTCGTGTAGGCGACGACGTACTCGCGGAAGTCCAGGTCGTTGTCAAGGACGTACTTGATCAGCCCGCCGAGGAACGCGATGTCGGTGCCCGCGCGCAGCGGCACGTGCAGGTCGGCGAGCGCGCTGGTACGGGTGAACCGCGGGTCGATGTGGATGACCTTCGCGCCCCGCGCCTTGGCCTCCATGACCCACTGGAAGCCGACCGGGTGGCACTCGGCCATGTTCGAACCCTCGATCACGATGCAATCGGAGTTCACCAGGTCCTGCTGGAAGTTCGTGGCGCCGCCACGACCGAACGAGGTCCCCAGACCGGGGACCGTCGCGGAGTGCTATATGCGGGCCTGGTTCTCGATCTGGATCGCGCCCATGGCGCTGTAGAGCTTCTTCATGAGGTAGTTCTCCTCGTTGTCGAGGGTCGCCCCTCCGAGGCTCGCTATCCCCAGCGTGCGGTTGACGGCGTGGCCGTCCACCTCGTCCTGCCAGCCCTTGCGGCGGGCGTCCAGGACGCGGTCGGCGATCATGTCCATCGCCGTGTCGAGGTCCAGGTCCTCCCACTCCGTCCCGTGCGGACGGCGGTACTTGACCGTGGTCACCCGGCTCGGGCTGGTCACCAGCTGCTTGCTCGCGCTGCCCTTGGGGCAGAGCCGGCCGCGGCTGATCGGCGAGTCGGGGTCGCCCTCGATCTGCACGACCTGCTCGTCCTTGACGAACACCCGCTGGCCGCAGCCCACCGCGCAGTAGGGGCAGACCGACTGCACCACGCGATCTGCGGTGGCCGTGCGGCTCACCACCTGCTCGGTCGCCTTGCTGCGGGCGGCCGTGCCGCGCCCCAGCGGATCAGGACCCGTCAGCTGCCGGAACACCGGCCATGCATCCAGCCACGTCTTCACCCCGTCGAGCTTGCCACCAGGATCCGCCTGCCGCGCGTTCAGCCCTCCGGCGGGTCGCGCCGGCCGGGCCGCTGCCGCGGCTCCCCGACCCCTGACCCGGAGGGACGACCCGGCGCACGAGGGCAGGGGGCTGGTGCAGCTGAGTAGCGTGATCGGGGACACCAGGAGGTGCCCCATCGAAACCGACCACGCACGCTGTCCAGAAGCCGACCTCGGCTGCCCCTGCGCCGGCGACCCGGCCGTCCACGCGGGCGGCGCCCAGCAGCTCAGCGGGGCTCCCGCCGGCGCCGAGGCGATGGTCGAGTGCCCCGAGTGCGGCGAGCCCAGCAGCCCGCTGCGGATCGTCACCTGGGGTCACTGCCGGGTCTGCCGCACCGCGGACTCCCGGGCGACCCAGCCCCTGCGCTGGTGAACCGGCGTCACTGAGCAGGAGGTCCCCCGCCCCTTCGGGTGAGTGGCCCCCACCACCTCTGCAGTCCGGAGGTCCGGGTCCCGACAACTGACCCGTGACCTCCGGAGCCCTCACCGCACCCACGCGGGCCATGGCCGCTCCGACGCGGGGTGGCCCGGCCGCCGTCCGCACGCTGACCCGGCCACTGTTCCTCGCCGCCCTCGCCGCCCTCGGGACCCTCTCCGCCGGCCTGCTGCCCGCCCCGACCTCGGTCACCGTCGCCGTGACGGCGAACTTCCTGGCCGTCGCCGGTGTCCTGGTCCTGCTCGTCCACGCCGGGCGTCAGAGCGCCCACCCGGCCGGTTGGCGCTGGTACTCCGTCTCGGTGGGTGTCAGCGCCCTCGGTGCGCTCGCCGCGGGCGCGGTGCTGCCCTGGGGGCAGACCGCCCTGGGCAGCCTCCCCGGTCACCTGCTGGTGGTCGTCGCGATCCTCCGGATGCTCGACCGTGCCTCACTGCGGGCAGCACGGGCCCAGGTCGCCACGATGCTCGTCCTGTTCGTGCTCGCCGACCTGCTGACCGTCCACACGCTGTACCACCTGACCATCGGCCGGGAGGGGCTCCTCTCCCTGTCCCAGACGGTGGCGCTGTTCGCCCTGCTGTCCAGCATCGCCGTCGGCACCGGCTTCTCCCTGGTGTTCATCGCGATCTGCCCGGCCGCCCAGCGCCCCGTCGGCTGGCTGCTCTTCGCCTCGCAGGTCGCCACCGCCCTGGCCGGCGCCTGCTCCTCGATCGCCTCCGGGCCGGGCCCGGTCCAGTACCTGGCCTGCGCCCTGAGCGTCCTGGGCATGGCCCTCCTCGTGGTCGCCTGCCGCGCCGACCGGCCGCGGCCCACCGCCGACCGCGGGAACGCGGCCGGCTCCACCCTGGGTGCGCTGCTGCCGCACGCCACCGCGCTGGCCGGCGGCTTGCTGCTGCTGCTCAGCGTCCCGGTCACCGGCACGCTGACCATCTTCGGGACGACGCTCGGCGCGCTCGGGCTGGGCGCCCTGCTGGCCCACCAGGTGGTGTCCTGGCGCACCCAGCAGCGGCTCACCAGCGACCTGCAGCGCAGCGAGGCCTACTTCCGCACGCTGGTGCGCGGCAGCGCCGACCCGGTGCTGATCCTCGACGACCAGCTGCGGGTGCAGTGGGTCTCCCCGGCCATCACCGCGCTGCTCGGCCTGGACCCGCAGCGCATCGTCGGTCACTCGATCGCCGCCGCCGTCCACCCCGACGACGCCCCGGGCCTGGTCGCCGCCCTGAGCGCCACCTCGGTCGACCCCTCGGAGACCAAGACCCGGACGGCGCGCGTGCGGCACCTCGACGGCCGCTGGCTGCTGATCCAGTCCCAGGTCCGCGACCTGCGCGGCGACCCCGACGTGGGCGCCCTGGTCCTCTACTGCCGCGACGTCAGCGCGAGCGCCCGGCAGCCGGCCGACCCCCTGCCGACCTTCAGCACGAGCGACCCGACGACCGGCCTGCCCAACCGCTCGGCGCTGACCCAGCGGCTCGCCGCCGCCTTCCGCACGCCCTCGGCCGGCAGCGCCTCCCTGGTCGTGCTGGGCGTCGACGGGCTGCCGGCGGGCGATGACGTCCCGGTGCTGCGTGAGCTGACCACCCGGTTCGCCCGGGCGCTGCGCGGCGACGACTGGCTGGCCCGCTCCGGGGCGAGCGAGTTCGCCGTCCTGGTCTCCGGCACGGTGGCCGACGCCGAGGTCATCGCCGGCCGGCTGGTCGCCGCCGTCGAGCCGGTGGCCACCGGCAGCGGCACGCTGCGGCTGACCGCCGCCGCCGGCGTCACGTCCCTGGACGCCGACGCGGACGCCGGGGAGGCGCTGCGCGGGGGCGACCTGGCGCTGCGCAGCGCCCGCGCCGCCGGCCCCGGCCGGGTCCGCCGGCACTCCGACGCGCTCCGGATCACCCAGCAGCGCGAGGAGACGCTGCGCACCGACCTGCACCGGGCCCTCGCCGAGGGCCAGCTGCGGCTGGTCTACCAGCCGGTCGTCGACCTGGCGCTGCACCGCACCGTATCGGTCGAGGCGCTGCTGCGCTGGCGGCACCCGACCTACGGCGAGGTGTCCCCGGCGGAGTTCGTGCCGCTGGCCGAGGAGTCCGCGCTGATCACCGAACTGGGCCGGTGGGTGCTGGCCGAGGCCACCGCCACCGTCGCCGCGCTCCCCCACCCGGACCTGGGGGTGGCGGTCAACGTCTCGGCGCGGCACGTGCGCAGCGGCGAGCTGGTGGCCGACGTGCTGCACGCCCTGGACTCCAGCGGGCTGGCCGCCTCCCGGCTGGTCCTGGAGATCACCGAGTCGGTGCTGCTGGACGACGAGCACGTGACCGACGACCTGGCGGCCCTGCGGCGGCTGGGCGTCCGGATCGCCGTCGACGACTTCGGCACCGGCTGGTCCTCGCTGGCCTACCTCGTCGGCCTGCCGATCGACGTGCTGAAGATGGACCGGCAGTTCCTCGCCGACGTCGAGACCGACCCGCAGCGCCGGGCCCTCTGCAGCTCCGTGCTGCACCTGGGCACCAGCCTGGGCCTGGTCGTGGTGGTGGAGGGCGTCGAGACCGCGACCGAGCTGCAGCTGCTCCGCGACATGGGCCACCGGTTCATCCAGGGCTACCTGCTGGCCCGTCCCCTGGACCGGTCCGCGCTGACCACCCAGCTCCCCGGGCTCGGTGGGGTGCCCGTGCCCACCTCGGCGGCGGGACTGCCCGGCCTGCTCCGGGCCGGGGACGACGGGCCGTCGACGTGACCGGAGCCCGGCGTCCGCACCTGGCACTGGTGCTGCTCGGCGCCCTGGTCGCCCTGGGCCTCACGGTGCCGGCCAGCCCGCCCGGCGCACTGCCCCAGTGGGACAACCTGGTGCTGACCGCGGTCGGGGCCTGGGCGGCCTGGCGCTGCGCCCGGCTCACCCGGCGGATGACCCGCCGCGACCGGCGGCCCTGGCAGCTGCTGGGCGTCAGCTCCCTGCTCTTCGCCGGTGCCAGCCTGGTGACCGGGCTGGGGATCGGCGGCGCGCAGGGCCGGTTCGGCGTGGGCGTGCTGGTCCTCGTCGCCGGGCTGGGCCCGATGCTGAGCTCCGCGCTGATCGGCGGGCGGGTCCGCGGCACCCGCTGGCCGGTCCTGGTGATCGACGGGGTGATGGTGAGCTTCGCCCTCGTCGTCGTCGCCGACGTGCTGGTCCTGGCCCCGGCGCTGACCCCGGGGGCGATCGCCCCCGCCCTGCAGCCGCTCGTGGTCGCCTACGGCGTCTACCCGGCGGTGACGGTGGGCGTCGTCGGAGCCCTGTGCACGGTGTCGGCCGCAGCCCTCCGGCGTCCGGCGACCGCGATGATCCTGATGACCGCCCTGCTGGGGCTGGCCTCGGCGTTGCTGGCCGCGCACCTGGTGCAGCCGACCGGGCCGTGGTCCGCGGGGGCCGACGTCGCGATCGCCGCTGCCTTGCTCACCGGCGTGCACGCCGTCCAACTGGCCGCTGCCGTCCCCGCCGGACCCACCCCCGCCGGCGCCGCCCCGACCGTGAACTCCGCGGGCGTGGTCGTCGACGTCCTGGCGCTGGTCGGGGTGCCGGTCACCCTGGTGGCCGCCCTGCTGCTGGACCTGCGCGTCCCCGACGGCGCGCTCGCCTGCACCGCCGTGGTGGTCCTCCTGCTGCTGGTGCGGCTGTTCATGCGGATCCGGGACAGCGACCGCATCGAGGAGGACCTGCTCCGCAGCGAGGAGGACTTCCGCGGCCTGGTGGAGGCCAGCTCGGACGGCGTGGCGATCGTCGACGCCGGCCTCCGCCTCGAGTTCACCTCCCCCGCGGCCCGGACGCTCCTCGGGATGGCCGCCGCGGCCGACCCGCACCCGCCGCTGCTGGACCTGCTGCACGAGGAGGACCGCGCCCGGGTCCGCCGGGAGCTGACCACCGCGACCGACGGCCCCGCCCCCGTGGTGCACCTGCGGCTGCACGGCGCCGAGGGTGAGCGACGGGAACTGGAGGTCAGCCACCACGAGCGCCCCGGCAGTGGCCGGCGGGTGCTCCACCTGCGGGACGTGACCACCCGGCGACGCCGCGAGCGGGAGCTGGAGCGGATGGCGTTCACCGACCACCTCACCCGGCTGCCGAACCGCGCGCTGCTGTTCCAGGAGATGGCCGCCGCGTCGGCGACCACCGGCGAGCGCTCCCTGCTGGTGCTCGACCTCGACGGGTTCAAGGCGGTCAACGACTCCGCCGGCCACGAGGCCGGCGACCTGCTGCTGGTCGAGGTGGCCCGGCGGCTGCAGGGCCTGCTGCGCGCCGACGACCTGGTCGCCCGCCTCGGCGGCGACGAGTTCGCCGTGCTGCTGGCGGGGGCCGAGGACGCGGCCGTCGAAGCCGCCCAGCGGGTGGTCGACGTGCTCGCCCGCCCCTGCCGGATCGGCAACCGCACCTTCACGGTCGGCGCCAGTGTGGGCCTCTGCCGGGTGCACCCCGGGGGCGGTCAGCTCGCCTTCCGCCAGGCCGACGCCGCCCTCGGCGCCGCCAAGAAGGCCGGCAAGGGCTGCTGGCGGCTGCACACCGAGGACCGGGTGGCGCAGGCCGCGGCCAGCAGCTCGCTCGCCGCCGCCCTGGCCGACGGGGAGGTCCAGCTCCGCTTCGACACCATCGCCAACGGCGACACCGGCATCCTCGCCGCGCTGCAGGCCCAGCCGGTCTGGGTGCACCCCGAGCTCGGCACGCTGCCCGCCGCCGAGCTGTGGGCCGCCGCCGAGCGGCAGGGCTGCACCGCCGCCCTGCAGCAGTGGCTCCTCACCCGGGCCTGCGCCGACGTGGCCGCCCTCGACGACCAGCTGCTCGTCACCGTCGACCTGCCCGCGGGGCTGGTGCACGCCGACGAGCTGCCCGGTGAGGTGGCCGTGGCGCTGGCCGCGGCCGACCTGGCACCTCCCCGGCTCACCCTCGTCGTCACCGAGGAGGTCCTGCAGACCTCCTCGGCCGCGCTCATCCCGGCGCTGCACGCAGTCCACCGGACCGGCGTCCGGCTCGGGCTGGACGACTACGGCATGGGCTCCACCCTGTGGTCGCAGCTCGCCCGCCTGCCCCTGGAGGTGGTGATGGTCGACGTCCGCAACCTGTCGGCCGGCGGCAACCACGACCGGACGCTGGAGCTGCTGGGCGCGATCGGTCGCAGCGCCCGCGACTTCGAGGTCTCCACCGTGGCCAAGGAGATCACCTCCCGGGAGCTGCTCCACGAGCTGCGCGTGCAGGGCGTGGTCGCCGTCTCCGGCTCGGTGCTGCCGACCGGCCTGACCGCTGCCGAGGTGGCCGACCTGCTCGGCCACCCCGGTCCTGCGGTGGTCGCACCACTGCCCGCACCCGTGCCACTGCCGCGACCACGCGCCGAGGTGTGATGCCGGCGCGGGTGCTCGACGCGACACTGACCCGGTGACCGCGCCGTCCCTGCGCTTCCTGGGCCACTCGACCGTCCGGGTCGAGCTGGCAGGCCGCACGGTGCTCACCGACCCGCTGCTCACCCACCGGCTGGGCCCGCTGCGGCGGGTGGTCCCCCGGCTGGCGCCGGAGGCCTGGGCCGGCGTCGACCTCGTGGTCGTCTCGCACCTGCACAACGACCACCTGCACCTGCCCTCCCTGCGCCGGCTGGGCCGCAGCACGCCGATCGTGGTGCCCCGCGGCGCCGGCCGGTGGCTCACCCGGCACGGCTTCACCGCCGTGGCGGAGCTCGGCGTCGGCGAGAGCCTCACCGACGGCGGCCTGACCGTCACCGCCACCCCCGCCGACCACGCCGCCCACCGTTGGGGTCCGCACCTCACCCACGGCCCGCACGCCCCGGCGGTCGGGCACCTGGTCTCCGGCGACGGCGTCACCGTCTACGCCGCCGGCGACACCGACCTCTTCCCCGCGATGGCCGACCTCGGCGAGGACGGCGTGGACGTCGCCCTGCTGCCGGTGTGGGGCTGGGGCCCCTCGCTCGGCCCCGGTCACCTGGACCCGGCGGGTGCGGCCCGGGCCGTGGCACTGCTCCGCCCGCGGGTCGCCGTCCCGGTGCACTGGGGCACCTTCGCCGTCGCCGGCCTGACCTCGCTGCCCACCCCCTGGCGGGCCCGGATGCGGGCGCTGCTCGTCGAACCACCCCGCGACTTCGCGGCCGCGGTGGCCGCCGCCGGCTCGGCCACCACGGTGGCCCTGACCGCTCCCGGGGCCCCGGTGGCGCTGCCCGCCCTGGGCACCGACCCCGCCGGCCCTGACGACCGATCGCAGCCGCGCGGCGCGTGAGACCGGCCACTCCGGTGTGAGTTGCCGGGTCCCCGGGCACCAGTCAGGCTGGGATCCAGGGGGAACGTGAAGTTCATGTGAACGACGCCCCGCCGACGTGCCGGAGGTGGGTGTGGTGCTCGACAGTGGGCCGATGCGACCTGACGCCCGCGCCTGGTTCGAGCACCGCACCACGTCGGCCACCTCGCTGGCCGAGATCGACGTCGACGCCCTGCTGCTGGCCAAGCGCCGCGGCGGGCACCGGATCAGCGTCGTCCTGCCGGCGCGGAACGAAGAGGCCACCGTCGGGGTCCTGGTCCGTGACCTGGTCGAGCGCTGGGTCCAGGCCGTGCCCCTCATCGACGAGCTCCTCGTCATCGACTCCCACTCCACCGACGCGACCGCCGAGGTCGCCCGGGCGGCCGGCGCCGAGGTCGTCGCGGCGGGCGACGTCCTGCCGATGCAGGGCGACCGCCCGGGCAAGGGCGAGGCGCTGTGGAAGTCGCTGGCGGCCACCACCGGCGACCTGATCGTCTTCATCGACTCCGACCTGCTGGGCGACGTCAGCCACTACGTGCCCGGGCTGCTCGTGCCGCTGCTCACCGACCCGCGCGTCGAGTACGTCAAGGGCTGCTACACCCGCCCGCTGTCCGTGGACGGCGAGCACCGCCCGGCCGGTGGCGGCCGGGTCACCGAGCTCACCGCCCGGCCGCTGCTGAACGCGCTCTGGCCCGAGCTGGCCGGGTTCGTACAGCCGCTGGGCGGCGAGTACGCCGGCCGGCGCTCGGCCCTGGAGCAGGTGCCGTTCGTCTCCGGCTACGGCGTGGAGGTCGGGCTGCTGGTCGACCTGCTGCAGGTCTGCGGCCTCAACGGGCTGGCCCAGGTCGACCTCGGCACCCGCACCCACTCGCACCAGACCGACGAGGCGCTGGGCACGATGGCCGGCCAGATCGTCTCCACCGTGCTGTCCCGCGCCGAGCGGGGCCGGCCCGACCGGCGCCGCCTGGAGCCCGGCGGGCTGCTCACCCAGTTCGCCCACGACGGCCGCGGCTTCGTGCCGAAGAGCCACACCGTCGCCGTCGACGAGCGGCCGCCGATGTGCGCCGTCGACGAGTACGCCTCGCTCCGGGCCGGCGTCGTCGGCTGATGAAGGGCCCCGCTGCTCCCCACCGCTCGCACACTCGCGGCGGGCCCCTGCAGCGGGGCCGGAAGAGCTAGGCCAGGGGGGTGTCGTCCAGTGCGGCCGCGAGGTCGCCGGGGGTGTCGTAGATCCCGACGGCACCGGCGTCGCGCAGCTCGTCGTCCCCGAAGCCACCGGAGCGGACGACGATCGCCGGCATCCCGGCGTTCTTCGCCGCCACGACGTCCCACACGGAGTCGCCGACCATCACGCTGCTGGTCTCGTCGGCGGCCCCCAGCATCCGCCGGGCCACCTTCAGCAGGTCCGGCTCCGGCTTGGACGACTCCACGTCCCCGCTGGAGGTGACCGCGTCGGCCAGGTCTCGGGCGTCGAGGAGGTCGAGGAACACCTCCACGTGCTTCGGCTTCCCCGAGCTGGCCAGCACCAGCCGGTGCCCGCGCTCCTTGATGGCCACCAGCAGGTCGCGGGCGCCGGGCAGCGGGGCGATCTCGTCGATGAACGGGTCGACCTCCTCCACCCACCTGTCCCGGGCCTCGTCGCCGATCCGCCGTTCGACCTCCTCGCCGCCGAGGGCGGCGACCAGCTGGTCACCGCCCATGCCGATCAGGCGGTGGATGCGCCAGACGGGGTAGGTCTCCCCCAGTGAGCGGAGCGCCCGGTACCAGGCCAGGGCGTGGTGGTAGTTCGAGTCGACGAGGGTGCCGTCGACGTCCATGACGGCAATGGTGGGTTCGGCCATGCCCGCTGACCTGCCCAGCCGCCCGCGTGGTCACCCCCTGAGCCACCAAAATGGCCATTTTGGTGGCTCAGGATGGGTCAGTGCTGGTGTTCCAGGACGCCGCGGATGACGGTTCCGTCGCGCTGGTCCTGGTAGCCCTGGTTGACCTCGTCGAGCGAGTAGCGCTTGGTGATCAGCGACTCGACCTCGAGCGCGCCGTCCTCGTAGAGCCGCAGCAGCCGCGGGATGTCCCGGTAGGCGTTGCACATCCCGTACAGCGCGCCCTGGACCCGCTGCTCGTAGACGGTGGTGATGTTGCCGGGCAGCGCGACGGTGGTCTCCATCGTGTGGTCGGCCAGGCCGGTGAGCACCAGCGTGCCCCCCTTGCCCAGGCAGCGGTAGGCGCCGCCGGTGATCTCCGGGCTGGTCGTGCCGGTGGCCAGGATGACGACGTCCGCCCCGGTGCCGCGGGACAGCTGCCTGGCCAGGCCCGCCGCCTCCTCGGTGCTCGCGACCGCGTGGGTGGCCCCCAGGGTCTGGGCGAACTCGCGGCGGAAGGCCACCGGGTCGACGGCGACGACGGCCCCCGCGCCGGCCATCGCCGCACCCTGCACCGCGTTGCAGCCGACCCCACCGGTGCCGACGACCACCACGACGTCCCCCTGGCGCACCGGCCCGGCGTTCACCGCGGACCCCCAGCCGGTCGGGACGCTGCAGGCCATCAGCGCCGCGACGTCCAGCGGCAGGTGCGGCTCGATCCTGACGCAGGAGAACTCCGAGAGCACCGAGTGCTGGGCGAAGGCGCCGACCATGCAGAAGCCGCCGAGCTCCTCGCCGTCCAGCCGGAACGGCCACGTCCCGCCGGGCAGCTGCCCGGTGCCGATGGTCGCGCCGAGGTCGCAGAGGTTCGACCGGCCGGTGGCGCACCAGCGGCAGTGGCCGCAGGCCGGCAGGAAGGAGGTGACCACGTGGTCACCGGGCCGCACGCTGGTGACGCCGGCCCCGACGGCCTGGACGACGCCGGCGCCCTCGTGCCCGCCGACGATCGGGTAGCGCTGGCTCTCGAACCGCAGGTGCTCGTCGGAGTGGCACAGGCCCGCGTAGGCCATCTCCACCAGCACCTGACCCGGGCCGGGGTCGACCAGCTCCAGCTCCGCGACCTCCCAGTCGCCGGGACCCCGCAGCACCGCACCGTGCGTCTTCATCGACCGTCTCCCCGCCTCGTTCGTGACGGGGCCCACGCTAAGGGGTCCGTCGCCGAGTGGCACCCAGTGCCACCACCCAGAGCCGACGCGGACGCCGCACTGACCGGCGCACACAGGCACGGGCACGGTGAGTCGCGCTCTAGATTGGCCACCGTGGACACGGCGGCAGGGGGGCGCCGGGAACGCCGGAAGGCTCAGACCCGGGCGGAGATCCGCGCAGCAGCGCAGCGCCTGTTCGCCGAGCGAGACTTCGACGCGGTGACCATCGCCGACGTCGCCACCGCCGCCGACGTCGCGGTGCAGACGGTCTTCAACCACTTCGAGAGCAAGGAAGGACTGTTCTTCGACGGCCGGACCCCGTGGGTGGAGGGGGTCGCCGCCGCCGTCGCCGCCCGACCGGACGGCACCGGCCCGCTCGCCGCCCTGCGCAGCTACCTGGAGCGGGACCTCCACCAGCTGCTGGAGCAGGAGGCCCGGCCGGAGAGCCGCCACTACCTGGAGGCCCTGGCGCGGACACCCAGCCTGCAGGAACGCGAGCGCACGCTGGTCGAACAGGCCGGCGGGCGGGTGGCCACGGCGCTCGCGACCGCCCTCTCGGCATCGGGACAGCCGGACGGCGCAGCGGTCGACGTGCTCAGTCGCCTGGCGGCCGGTCTGTTCCTCGTGGCCGGCCGGGTGCTGGTGCTCGCCCACCGCCGGCAGGTGCTCGGCGCGCAGGCCGGCGAGGCGCACGGACCCGAGCACGCGACCACGGTCGCCACGCTGGCCATGCTGGAGGACGGCGTGCGCCGGCTCGCCCGCCAGCTGGACGTGCGGATCGACTGAGGGAGCTCAGCCCCCCGGCAGCTGCTCGGGCGCGACGATCGGCAGCAGCACGTCGGTGACCAGCTGCTCGACCTGCGGGGTGCTCATCACCACCGGCGCGAACGCCGTGTAGCGCTGCCACCAGAGGGCCTGCACCATCGAGCCGAGCAGGGCGACCTGCTGCTGCGACAGCTCACGCCCGCGGGTGGCCTCCCGCGCCGAGATCTCCCGCACGACACCGGCCAGCGGGCGCACCAGCGCCTCCTCCAGACCGGCGCGCAGGTCGTCGTCGTGCCGCGCCGCCCCCATCAGGCTCGCCGCCGCGCGCTCCACCCGGTCCAGCGGCCGGGTCCAGCGGACCAGCAGCTCGCACAGGTCGCCGCGCAGCGACCCGGAGTCGGCGGGCAGCTCCACCAGCGGGGCGGTGCTCAGGGCGTGCCGCGCCAGCGCGGCCATCGTCGGCCACCGCCGGTAGATGCCGGCCTTGCCGGCCCTGGCACGCGCGGCGACGCGGTCGCTGTTGAGCCTCCCCCAGCCCTCGTCGGCGAGGATCTCCACCGCCACGGCCACGAGTTGGTCGGACAGCTCCGAGGACAGCGGACGGCCCGGAGGGCGTGCGCCTGCGGGTCGCGGAGTCCGTTCGGTGGTCGTCACCGTGCAATCGTGCCCACAAAAGTGGAGTGACCACAACAACCGAGCCGCTGTACATCGAGATCACAGTGGGCGGCACACCCCCTCAGGCCGACGCGGCAGGCTCCACGTGCACCTGCAGGCTGGCTCCGTCGTCCGCGGTCCAGCCCTTCTCGGCGGCCTGCTCCACCATCCGGTCGAAGCCCTGCGGCCAGTCGTCGGCGGTCGCCCGGGCACCGGCTGCGGCGCGCAGGGCCGCCACGTCCAGCAGCGCGGTGTCACCGTCGGTCAGCCGGCCCAGGCCCGCGTCCCGCAGCGCCCGGTCGACGTCCTCGTCGGTCAGCGCACCCACGGCCAGGTGCAGTCGGGCCAGGTCGTCGACGTCGGCCACCCGCACCTCGGGCACCTCGTCGGCGCCACCGATCACCTCGACGATCATCTTCGTCCTCCTTCAGGCGTGCCAGGGGAAGCGGGAGAAGTCGGCCGGGCGCTTCTCCAGGAACGAGTCCCGGCCCTCCACGGCCTCCTCGGCCATGTAGGCCAGCCGGGTGGTCTCCCCGGCGAACAGCTGCTGACCGACCAGCCCGTCGTCGATCAGGTTGAACGAGTACTTGAGCATCCGCTGGGCGGTCGGGCTCTTGGCCACGATCCGGCGTCCCCAGTCGAGCGCGGTGGCCTCCAGCTCGGCGTGCGGCACGACCCGGTTGACCATGCCCATCCGGTTGGCCTCCTCGGCCGAGTACTCCTCGCCGAGGAAGAAGACCTCCCGGGCGAACTTCTGCCCGACCTGGCGGGCCAGGTAGGCCGAGCCGAAGCCGCCGTCGAAGCTGCCGACGTCGGCGTCGGTCTGCTTGAACCGGGCGTGCTCGGCGCTGGCCAGGGTGAGGTCGGCGACCACGTGCAGGCTGTGCCCGCCACCGGCCGCCCAGCCCGGGACGACGCAGACGACGACCTTCGGCATGAACCGGATGAGCCGCTGCACCTCCAGGATGTGCAGCCGCCCGCTGGCGCCGTCCCCGGCCTCGTAGCCGTACTTCCCGCGCACCCGCTGGTCGCCGCCGGAGCAGAACGCCCAGCCGCCGTCCTTCTCGCTCGGGCCGTTGCCGGTCAGCAGCACGCAGCCGACGTCAGTGGCCAGCCGGGCGTGCTCGAAGACGGCGAGCAACTGGTCGACCGTCTGCGGGCGGAAGGCGTTGCGCACCTCGGGCCGGTCGAGCGCGATCCGCACGACCCCGGCGTCGACGGCGCGGTGGTAGGTGACGTCGGTCAACTGCTCGAAGCCCTCGATCGGGCGCCAGGCGGTGGGGTCGAAGATCTCGGAGACGTCGGCGCGGGCACTCACGGGCCCGAACCTAGCTGCCCGGCCCTCCCACCGCCTCGCCGAGCAGGTGCCGCCCGGCGCCTTGTGCTCTGCTCACCACGGGTGAGCAGAGCACAAGCGCCACCGGGCTGGTCTGATGGCGGCATGGAACTCCGGGTCGGGACGCTGAACCTCGCCTCCGGCCGGGACGGCGCCGGCCGCTCGCTCGACGCCGCCGGGCTGCGGGCCGCGGTCGCCGGGGTGGACGCCGACGTCCTCGCCGTCCAGGAGGTGGACGTCGGCCAGCCGCGCTCGCACGGTGTCGACCAGCCGGCCGAGGTGGCCGCCGGGCTGGGGGCCGCCGACTGGCGGTTCGCCGCGGCCGTTGCCGGCACTCCCGACCCCTTCCGCAGCTGGACGCCGGTCGACCCACCGGTGCTGCGCGGGTCGTGGGAGACGTTGGCCGGCCCGCACTACGGGATCGCGTTGGTCAGCCGGCTGCCCGTGCAGCGCTGGTCGGTGCTCGCGCTGGGCGCCGGGCGGGCGAGGCTCCCGCTGCGGGCCACCGACCCGCGCACCGGGCAGCTGCGCCGGTGGTGGTTCCCGGACGAGCCGCGGCTGGCGATCGCAGCCGAGCTGGAGCACTGCACCGTCGTCTGCACCCACCTCTCGTTCGCCCCGCACACCGCGCTGCGCCAGCTGACCCGGCTGCGCCGGTGGTGCGCCCAGCTGCCCGGCCCGGTCCTGCTGGCCGGTGACCTGAACCTCGTCGGTCCGATGCCGGCGCGGGTGTTCGGTGCGCAGCGGCTGGTCCGCGAGCCCAGCTACCCCGCGCCGGCCCCCCGGGTGCAGTTCGACCACGTCCTCGGCCCGGCCGGCCTGGACCCGCAGCGCCCCGAGGTCCGGCAGCTGCCGCTCGGCGACCACCGGCTGGTCACCGTCACCGTCACCGTGGGCTGAGCGCCCGCCGCCCGGCCCACCGTCCCGTGGACCAGCGGGAACACCTGTCAGGCGGCGCCGGTCAACGCGCGCACGAGCACCGGCAGGGCCGCGGCGAGCCCGGGGTGGAGCACCGGCAACCCGTCCAGCGCGAACCAGCCGACGCCCACGCTCTCCTCGTTCAGCGCCAGGTCGTCGGGCTCGAGGGCACCGGCGGGCGTGGCCAGGACGGTGGTGTAGACCCAGCCGCCGTGGTCGTCGACGGACTCCAGGCCCAGGACGACGTCCGCCGGGCGCAGCCCGAGCTCCTCGCCGGCCTCGCGCAGCGCGCCGTCGGCAGGGGACTCCTGCGGGTGCAATGCACCGCCTGGGGTGCCCCAGGTGCCGCCGTGGTGTGACCACTCGACCCGCAGCTGCAGGAGCACCTCGATCCCGGCCGCGCCCGGGCGGTGCAGCAGCAGGCCGGCCGCGCCGGCCAGCCCCCAGTGCCGGTGGCCCAGGGCGCAGGTCGTCCAGCCGTCCGTCGGGGAGCGCACACCGACAGTCTGCCGTGGAGCCGGACCTCGCCGCTCCGGCAGTCCGCCGACGACCTCCTCACCCGCGCGGTGCCGGGCGGCGGGCAGGATGACGCCATGGAGACCGTGCAGCTGCGCCGATACGTGCTCGAGCCGGGCCGGATGGCCGACTTCCTGGCCTGGTTCCCGACCCTGCTGCCGGTGCGCGAGCAGTACGGCTTCCGGGTGCTGTTCGCCCTGGCCGACGAGGAGCACCAGACGTTCACCTGGGCCGTCGCACACGACGGCGACCAGGACGAGTTCCGCCGGGTGGAGGACGTCTACCACCACTCCGCCGAGCGGGCCCGGGTGTTCGAGACGTTCCCGGCGTGCGTCGCCGACAAGGAGATCGGCTTCGCCACCCCGGTGGCCTGAACGCCCCCTGGGGCAGCGACGGTCGTCGCTGCCCCAGGGAGGTGCTCAGTGCCCGCCGCCCTCGCAGCACTGGTGCGGGCTCTCGATCTCGAACGGCTGGAGCAGGCCCCCGGCCGCTCGCTCGACCAGCAGGGCCAGCCGGCCGCCGGAGAACTGCGGCCGCAGGAACCCGTTCGGCCCGGTGTCCACGACGTCGGTGCCGGCCGGCTCCACGCCGATCCCGACGACCTGGTCGATCGCGGTGGCGGCGAGCAGGTCGGCCACGGAGATCCGCCCGGTGATCGAGGCCGAGCCCGGGAAGCGGATCGCCCGACCGGCGTCCCCGGCACCGGCCTCGAGCAGCGCCGTCCGGGCCGGGCCGACGATCTCGGCCTCGTCGGTGTCCGCGGCCACCACCGGGCCGGCCAGCGCCCGGGCCAGGGCCGACCGGGTCGCCGCCGGGTCGGCGGGCTCCTCGGTCAGCCGGACCGAGACGCCGATCCGGGGCGCCGGGGCGGAGCCGTCCACGTGGGTGCAGACCAGCTCCGCCTCGGCTCCCGAGCCGGACAGGGCCTCGTCGACCGCCGCCAGGAGGTGGGCGTCGGCGATCTGGTCGTCCACCGGCGCCCCGCCCCACCAGACCGCCGTCAGCGAGGCGGTCATCAGACGGCGTCGACGAAGACCGGGTTGGCGTAGAACCAGAGGTCCTCCCACGGGTTGGCGTCCCCGACGACGTCCATGGGCGGGTTGCCGTTGGCGTCCAGCTGGTTGCCGTCGCTGCCCCGCAGGCGCACGTAGAAGGACCGCTCCACGTTCGTGAACGTGTGCTCGAATGTCCACTGCGCCCGGCCGCGCCCGACCTCGAAGGTCTTGGCCACGGCCGTCTCCGGGGCGGTGAACCGGTCCCGGTCGCTCGCCTCGCCGGTGACCGGGCCACTGATCAGGTCGACCTTGGCCAGCTTGGGCACGTCGCCGTTGGCGTTGGCGCCACCGGCCACCTTGACCGTGATGGTCACCGTGACGTCACCACCGCGGCGCACCCAGGTGCGGCCACCGAGCGTGGCGCCCTGCGGGTCGCCGTCCTTCGCCGAGCGGACCCGCACGTCGAGGGCCTCGATGATCCGGCCGTGCACGGCCACGACCTTGCCGGCCTGCAGTCCCTGCATGATCCCGACGTAGGAACGGGAGTCCGAGCCCACGAGCGTGCTGCTGTACTGGCCGGGCCAGAAGTCGCCGTACTGGGTGATCGGCCGGCCGGTGTCCACCGCGTCGCCCTTGGTGCCGTTGGCGTTGAAGTCCAGCGGCCCCTGGACGCGGGTGTCCCGGAAGACCCGGTGCGAGTCCGAGGTCGCGGTGACCCACCAGGGCTTGCCCTCGGCCAGCAGCGAGTCCCACAGGCCACCGACGGTGGCGGTCATCCAGTCGAAGCCACCGAAGGTGCGGTAGGACTCCGGCGGGTACGCCAGGAAGCGGGTGGGGTTGGTGCCGGCGTTGTCGTAGTAGCCGCGGCCGCTGCCGGGGCCACCCTGCGACGTCGGGATGCCGGCGGCCTGGTGCCCGGGCGCGCCCTCCATGCCCACGGCGACCTGCGGGGCCGCGTCCCGCCAGTTGCGGATCTCGTGCGGGCTGTCGATGCCCTGTCGGCTCGGGTGGTTGGCGAACATCAGCGCGACCTCGGTGCGCCGGTTGCGCACCTGGTTGTCCAGGTACTTCAGCGCGTCGATGGCGTAGGGCTCCACGTTGCCGGTCACGCCCTTGGCCGCCAGCGCGCTGCCGTCGTAGCCGGCCTCGAAGGCCTTCAGGATGTCGACGGTCGCGCTGCCCGGGGGCAGCATGACCGTGGCGTGCTCGGCGCCCGGGATGTTCCACTCCAGGCCCTGGTAGACCATCGTGCCCGCGTACTGCCGGCGGACCTTCTCGATCTCCGGGGTGATCTTGTCGATTGAGAGCTTCTGGTGCGCGACGCCACCGTGGTCGGTGATGACCATCCAGTCCAGGCCGTACTGCCGGCCCTTGATGACCTGCGTCGCCACGTCGTACTGCGCGTCCGGCGAGTACTTGGTGTGGATGTGGTGGTCGCCGGCGTAGTACCGGGTGCGCCCGGTCCAGGCGTTCGCCGTCGTCCCGGCGCCGGCGGCGGCCGCGACACCCTGGCCCACGCCGCTGACGGCGCTGCCCAGCCCGGCAGCGGCACCGGCCACGACGGCGGTGGTGGCCAGGAAGGCGCGACGCGACACCGACAACGGGTCGTCGGCCTGCGGGTCGGCCCAGGTGCCCTCCACGCCGGAGACCGCACCGTGGTCGTGGTCGTGGTGGTGGGGGTGATCGTGGTCGTGGTCGTGGCTCATCGAGGCGCTCCCGCATAGTCCGTGCTGCATCTGTCGCGGGAACTCTCCGTCGCCGGTGCAGACCAACGGGTGACACCCAGAAGATCATCGGGAGAACTCCGGGAGTCCGATAGCGCGCCGTACCTCAGCCCTCGGCCGGGCCTCCGGCCAGGGTGCGGCTGATCGCCCGGGCAGCGGCCCGGACGCCGGGCGCCATCGGCCGGACGGCGGCCGGCGAGCTGCCCCGCACCACGATCGACAGCGCCGCGACCACCTCGCCGCGGGCGGAGATCGGAGCGGCCACCGAGACGGCGTCGTCGGTCACCTGCCGGTCGCTGACCGCCACCCCGGCACGGCGCACCTCGGCCAGGACCCGGCGCAGCTGCACCGGGTCGGTGATCGTCTGCGCGGTGTACCGGCGCAGCGGCGCGGCCAGCACCTGCTCCTGCACCTCGGCCGGTGCGTGCGCGAGCAGCACCAGCCCGACGCCGGTCGGCGGCAGCGCGAAGCGGCCCCCGACCTCGGTGTAGACCGCGACCGCGTCCCGGGCGGCGAACCGCTCGACGAAGACCACCTCGACGCCGTCCCGCACCGCCAGCTGGACGTTCTCGTGGGTCACCTCGTAGAGGTCCTCCATGAACGGCAGGGCCGCCTCCCGCAGGCCCAGACCGCGCGGCGCCAGCGCGCCGAGCTCCCACAGCCGCAGCCCCACCCGGTACCGGCCGTCGGGGTCGCGCTCGAGCCCACCCCAGCTGCAGAGCTCGGCGATCAGCCGGTGCGCGGTCGACAGCGGGACGTCGGTGGCGCGGGCGATCTCGGAGAGGGTCAGCGCGCGCCGGTCCCGGGTGAACGCGTCGAGGACGGCGAGCAGCTTGCTGCCCGCCGTCCGCCGCGCCGCCGGCTCGGCCGGGCTCAGAGCTCCAGGACGAGCTTGGGACACGCGGCGCGGGAGACGCAGATGAACATCGTGTCGTTCGCCGCCTGCTCCTCCGGGGTCAGCAGCGAGTCGCGGTGGTCGACGGTCCCCTCCAGCACTCCGGTCTCGCACGTGCCGCACGTCCCCTCCTGGCACGAGGAGAGGACCGGGATGCCCGCCTCCTCCACGACCTGCAGGATCGACTTGTCCGGCGGGACGGTCAGCGTCGCGCCCGACAGCGTCAGCTCGACGTCGAAGTCGCCGCTGAGCACCCGCTCGCCCTGCTCCTTCGGGGCGAATCGTTCCACGTGCAGCGCCCCGGGCGGCCAGTCGGCGCAGCGCTGCTCCACCGCGGCCAGCAGCGGCTCGGGGCCGCAGCAGTACACCTTCGTGTCCGGCTGCGGGGTGCCCAGGATGCGGTCGAGGTCGATCAGCCCCACCTCGTCCTGCGGGTGGAGCGTGACCCGCAGGCCGTGCCCGGTCTTCGCCTCCAGCGCCTCCAGCGCCTCGAGGAAGGCCATCGACGTCCGGGTGCGCCCGCCGTAGTGGAACTCCCAGGTGGCGCCGGCCTCCTCGGCGGCGGCGGCCATCGGCAGGATCGGGGTGATCCCGATGCCGCCGGCGAGGAACACGTACCGCGGGGCGGGCACCAGCTCGAAGTGGTTCCGCGGCCCCCGGACGTCGACCTCCGCGCCCTCCTGCACCTGGTCGTGCACCAGCGCCGAGCCACCCCGGCCGGCGGGCTCCCGGAGCACCCCGATCTGCCAGACCGCCCGGTCGTGCGGGTCGCCGCACAGCGAGTACTGCCGGGTCAGCCCGCCGGGCAGCAGCAGGTCGATGTGCGCGCCGGGCGACCAGGCCGGCAGGTCGGCCCCGGTCGGGTCGCGCAGTTCGAGGACGACGACGCCCTCGGCGCCGGTCGTCCGCCGGACCACCTGCAGCCGCAGGTCGACCTCGTCATGCGTGCTGTGCACTGTTCTCCTCGTCGTGGGGTCACGCCCGCATCGCCAGATCCCGCCCCGGCCCCGTCCCGAGGCTCGCCCCGAGCTTGCGAGGGGTGAGGAGGACGGGGTCCTTCGACTTCTTCAGGCGGGGACGGGGACCCGGCGGATGATCACCAACGGGTCGGTCACCAGGTGCGCCGGGGGTGCGGGCAGCGGGCCCGTCGCCGGGGGCTCGACCGGTCCACCGGCCGGGTGGTCGGGGTGGGCCAGCAGCCACTCCCACATCTCCACCGGGTCCGACGCCTCGGCCTCCGCGCCGCAGTGGCACAGGCCGCGCAGCCGGTCGGAGCCGGGCAGCCAGTTCACCCGCAGCACCCGCTCCCCCTCGAGCACCTGGCGCGGTGCGGGCAGCTCCGGCTGTTGCTCGGTGACCGACCCGTCGCGCGGCGTCGGGACGCCGGTCACCGGGTGGCCGCCGCGGGGGTGCGGGCCGGCGGGGTGGCCGGTGCCTGCTCGCCGGCGCCCTCGGCGGCCAGCCGGGCGATGATCCGCCGGGCGGCCAGGCCACCGGTGTCGATGTTGATGGAGAGCTCCTGGTAGCCGTCCGGCTCGCCGGTGAGCACCTTCTCCAGCACGTCGAGCGCGACGACGTCCTGCAGGACGACGGTGCGGTTGCTCTCCCGCAGGAACTCCGACACCCCCTCGTCGTCCAGGGCGAAGTCGCGGGCGACGGCCCAGAAGTCGTGCGTGGTCGACTCCGTCTCCGGGGTGATCGCGTAGACGACCTCGACGTGGAAGGCGTCCGGGTCGGTGCCGTCGTCGTTCGGCAGCACCCCGACCGGGGCGATCCGGCTGTGCAGCTTGTACAGGCAGGGCGGGGTGAACTCGATGTCCTGCCAGCGGGTGATCCGGCCGGTGATGCCGGTGCTCTTCGCGTAGAACGGCGGGCACTCCGCGTCGGCCATGTGCCGGCTGACGTAGACGACCCCGGCGGCGTCGTCGACCTCGGTGGTGATCGGGGTGTTCGCCACCTCCGGCGTCCCGATGTACCCGCCGTGCAGGTAGGTCTCGTGCGAGAGGTCCATCAGGTTGTCCACGAGCAGGCTGGCCCGCGCGGCGAGCGGCTCCATGCCGCTGACCGTCGTCCAGCCCTCCTGGGCCAGCCACGGCGCGCGCGGGATCGTGGTGCTCCCCGCCTTCTCGGAGTCGCCGATGAACACCCAGACGAAGCTGTCCTGCTCGACCACCGGGTAGCTCTTCAGCCGGGCGGTGCGCGGCACCCGGGTCTGACCGGGCACGGCCACGCAGGCGCCGTCGGCGCCGTAGGTGAAGCCGTGGTAGCCGCAGACGACGGTGTCGCCGACCAGGTGGCTGGGCTGCTGAGAGAGCGGGAACCGGCGGTGCACGCAGCGGTCGCTCATCGCGGTGACCTCGCCGGCCTCGGTCCGCCAGAAGAGGATCGACTCCCCGCAGATCGTGCGGCTGAACAGCTCGCGGCCGACCTCGCGGCCGTAGGCGGCCACGTACCACTGGTTGCGCACGATCGACGTCATCGTCTCCCTCTCGCAGATGCTCGGACCCGACGAGAGTGACCGACCTCACCCACCTCCGGCTACGATCCTTCCGTCACATGGAAGGATCGGGGCAGGATCCCGTGTCAACGAACGGTCAGCCGGACCGGGATGCTGTGCCACGCCCGCAGGGTGTTGTTGTGGTGTCGGCGGGGTGGGCCGGCGAGAGCGAGCGCCTGCACCCGACGGGACAGCGCGGTGAGCACGGCCTCGGCCTCGAGGCGGGCGACGTGCTGACCCACGCACTGGTGCAGACCCATGCCGAAACCGACATGACCGGACGGGTCACGGCTCAGGTCGAAGGCGTCCGGATCGGTCCAGCGCCGAGGGTCTCGGTTGGCGGCGGCCAGGAACATCAGGACCTTGCGCCCTTCCGGCACGACGACGTCGCCGATGCGCACGTCGGCCGTCGTCGTCCGGAAGAACGTCTGCACGGGCGACTCCCACCGGATCGCCTCATCGAAGGCCACCCGGGCCAGCGACGGGTCGGCGACCAGCCGGGCCCACTGGTCGGGATGGGTCGCGAAGGCATGGAGGATCGCGGCCAGCGCGTGCACCGTCGTGTCCACCCCGGCGGTGAGCAGGGATCGGACCACCAGAGGTGCCTGCTGCGGGGTGATCTCGCCGCGGTCGGCGGCCGCCCAGATGGCCGCGCCGAACCCGTCGTCGCGCAGCGCCGCACGTGCGCACTGCTCGCCCACCCAGCCCGACAGCTCCGCGACCCGGGGCGCCCCCTTGGCCACCAGGTCGTTGGCCGGCCCGAAGGCGTTGAACGCGTGGTCCCCGTAGGGGAGCAGGTTCTCGCGGCCGTCCGGCCCCAGGCCGACTGCGTCGGGGAACACCCGGAGCGGGAACGCCTGCGCCAGGGCGGGGACGGCGTCGAACTCGGTACCCGTGGCCAGGACCTCGTCGACGAGCTGCTCGGCGTCGGCGGCCCAGCGGTCGCGCAGTCGCCGCAGCGCCCGAGGGCCGAGCACCGTCGTGAGCACCCGGCGAGGGGCGTCGTGCCGCGGGGGGTCGGCCTCGAGCAGCAGGCTGGGTGGCCGCCACGGCTCCTCGGTGCGGAAGTTCGACAACCCGACCCCGGCGGCGGACTGGAACTGCTGCCAGTCGACCAGCGCGGCGTGCACCTGCTCGTACCGGCCCAGCGCGTGCACGTCGTAGCGGCTCAGGTACACCACCGGCCCGGCCTCGCGCAGCTGCCGGTGGAGGGGCAGCGGGTCCTCGAGGACCTCGTGACCGAACGGGTCGGCGTCACTGATCGGCAGGTCGGTCGCCGGGCTCGGGGCAAGGGTCATGGTCGACTCCACGGGGCAGGGGATCAGGGTCAGAGGTCGAGGACGAGGCGGTCGCTGCAGGAGCGGGAGACGCAGGGGTACATGCAGTCGCCGGCGGCCCGCTCCTCGTCGTCCAGCAACGAGTCGCGGTGGTCGGGGACACCTGCCAGCACGGTGGTCTCGCAGGTGCCACAGGTCCCCTGCCGGCAGGAGGACAGCACGTCGACACCGACCGCGCCCAGCGCCTCCAGCACCGAGAGGTCCGGGGGCACGGTCACCGTGCGGCCGGTGCGGTGCAGCTCCACGTCGAAGGACGCCGTGCGCACCGGGGCGCCGCGCTCGGCGGCGGTGAACCGCTCGGTGTGCAGCGCACGGGCCGGCCACCCGGCGCACGCGGCCTCCATCGCGGCCAGCAGCGGTGCCGGCCCGCAGCTGTAGACCTCGGTCCCCCGCCGCGGGTCCCCCAGGAAGCCGGCGAGGTCGAGGAGGCCGAACTCGTCCTGCGGTCGCACGGACACCCGGTCGCCGTACGCCGACAGCTCCTCCAGGAACGCCATCGAGCTGCTGGTCCGGCCGCCGTAGAGCAGTCGCCAGTCCGCCCTGAGCATCTCGGCCTGCGCGATCATCGGCAGCACCGGGGTGATGCCGATGCCGCCGGCCACGAACAGGTAGGACTCCGCGGGCACCAGCGGGAAGTGGTTCCGCGGGCCGCCGAGCCCGACCACGTGGCCGGGCTCCAGCTGCTCGTGCACGTAGCGGGAACCGCCGCGGCCGGCCGGCTCCAGCAGCACACCGACCCGGTAGCTGTGCGCGTCCCAGCGGTCACCGCACAGCGAGTACTGGCGGCTGAGGCCGTCGTCCAGGGTCAGGTCGACGTGCGCGCCCGGCGTCCAGTCCGGGAGCCGCCCGCCGTCCGCTGCGGTGAGCGTCAGGGTCACGACGCCGTCGGCCACGCGGACCTTGTCCTCGACCTGCACCACCGTGCGGTCCACCGCGCTGCGGTGGGTCCCGTCCGACTGCTCGGCTGTGAGCACTCCGACCTCCTCGTCGTCGTCCAGCAGAGTGCGACGCGGGCCACCCCCCGCTGTAGGTCCTTCTCAATGGACGAGAGACCGGTGTCACACTTCCCCGGTGGCGCGCACCCCGACCGGCGAATCGGTGCTGGCCCGCGCCGTGCGGGTGCTGGATGCCTTCACCGCCGCCGAGCCCGGCCTGACGGTCGGGGAGGTGGCCCGGCGCAGCGGCCTGCACGTGGCCACGGCGTCCCGCCTGGTCGCCGAGATGGTCGCCCACGGGCTGCTGGAGCGCGGCCCGGGGCGCGAGGTGCGGGTGGGCGTGCGGCTGTGGGAACTCGGCGCCCGGGCCTCCCCCACGCTGTCGCTGCGCGACGCCGCCATGCCGTTCCTGGAGGACGTGCACGCCGTCGTCGGCCACCACACCCAGCTCGGGGTGCTGGACGGCGACGACGTGCTCTTCCTCGAGCGGCTCAGCGCCCGCGACGCCGTCATCAACTACTCCCGGATCGCCGGCCGGCTGCCCCTGCCCACCTCGTCGTCCGGGGTGGTGCTGCTGGCACACGCGCCGCGGGACCTGCAGGAACGGGTGCTGTCGGGTCCGCTGCGACCGGTCACCCCGGCCGGGTTCGGTGCGGCGGCTGCGCTGCGGACGGCGCTGGCCGAAGTCCGGCGGAGCCAGGCTGCGGTGCTCGCCGGGCACCAGCACCCCGACGCGACCGGCGTTGCCGTCCCGGTCCGCGACGGCCGCAGCGACGTCGTGGCTGCCCTCTCGGTGATCGTCCCGAACGACGGTCGCGGCCGCGATCTCGTCCCGCTGCTGCTGGCCGCTGCGCGCGGCATCTCCCGGGCGCTCCGGAGGCCGGACGAGCCCGGCTCGTGAGCGCGCCGCCGGGCAGGGCCTCCGCACGCCCCTGTCCAGCGCGGACCCCGGCGCCCCGCCTACCGCGCCCGGTGCTGTTCGGTCCCACCGAGGTGACGACCCTCGCTGCCTCGGCCCGGCGCACCGGCGAACGCCTGGGCGACGTCCAGCCACCGGTCGGCGTCCGGGCCGACGGCCACGAGGGCGAGGGCGGCCCGGGGGCGGCGCTGCACCACCCGCAGGCAGAAGTCCAGCACCGGGCCGCGCACCCGTTGCGGCGCGTCCTCGGGGCCGTCGGTCCAGGAGGAGCCGTCCTCCCGGGTGAGCTCCACCCGGATCGGCGCCGTCGGCGCGGGGAGCCCGTGGGCGGCGAAGGCGAAGCCCCGGGTGCGGACGCCGAGGTGCGCGACGTGGTCCAGCCGTGCGGAGGGATGCGGTAGCCGACCCAGGGCGTCGCCGATGTCGACTCCGTGCGCCCAGGTCTCCATCAGCCGCGCGGTCGCCATGGACGAGACGCTCATCGGCGGGCCGAACCAGCGCAGCCGGGTGCCCTCGGGGATCGAGGACAGCGCATCGGCCAGCCGTTCGCGACCGGCTCGCCATCGGGCCAGCAGGGCAGCCGAGGGCGCGGCCACGCCCTCGGCTGCCCCACGGTCGACGGCGTCGGCCGGATCGCCGGCCGACCGGGCTGCGAACGCGACCGGGTCGGTGGCCGCGAGCAGGGCCAGCTCGTCGGTCCAGGCCAGGTGGGCGACCTGGGCGGCGACGGTCCACCCGGCCGCGGGGGTGGGCCGGGCCCAGTCCGCGGGCGCCAGTGCGCCGAGGAGCTCGTCCAGCGCCGCGCCCTCGGCCGAGAGGTCTGCCAGCAGTCCGGATCTCACGGCGCCTCCGCCGCGATCCGGCGCAGCTCGGCGCGCTGCACCTTCGCCGATGCGGTCATCGGCAGGTCGTCCACGACCCGCCACGACCGCGGGACCTTGAACGGCGACAGACGTTCCCGGCAGTGCTCGGTCAGCTCGGCCGGGTGCGGGTCGCGGCCGCCCGCCGGGATGACGAAGGCGACCACCAGCTCCCCCCACCGCTCGTCCGGCACCCCGACCACGGCGGCCCGGGCGACGTCCGGGTGCTCGGCCAGCACCTCCTCGACCTCGACCGGGGACACGTTCTCCCCGCCGGTCTTGATCATGTCCTTGAGCCGGCCGACGACCCGGCAGGCGCCACCGGCGTCCATCTCGGCCAGGTCGCCGGTGTGCAGCCAGCCGTCGGCGTCGATGGCCACGGCGGTCGCGGCCGGGTCGTCCAGGTAGCCGCGGGTGATCCGCTCGCCGCGGACCCACAGCTCCCCCGGCGTCCCGGGCAGGACGGCGTCGCCGTCCGGGCCGGCGATCCGCACGTCGGTGCCGGCCAGGGGCGCCCCGACGGTCTCCCGGCGCACCGGGTCGGGGTCGGTCGGCGCGGTCTGCAGCACCGCCCCGCAGGTCTCGGTCATCCCGAACGTGATCGACAGCCGCGCGTGGAAGACCTGCTCCACCCGGTCGACGAAGGCCGGCGTCACCGTCATCCCGCCGGTGAACAGCACGCGCAGGTCGGGCAGCCGGGGCGGGGCCTGGGCGGCGAGCAGGTCCAGCAGGGTGGGGGCGGCCGACAGCATGGTCACCCGGCGGTCGGCCAGCGCCTGCAGCACCGGTCCCGGCGCGAACGGCAGGACGACGTGCTCGGCCCGTGCCCACAGCGCCCCGACCACCCCGAGCACGTTGCCCGCGGTGTGGAACAGCGGCATCGGGTTGCACCAGGTCCGGCCGGCGGTGGGCCCCAGCCGCTCGGCGAAGGCGTGCCCGGTGACCACCATGGCGCGGTGGGTGATCCGCACACCCTTGGCCCGGCCGGTGGTGCCGGAGGTGAACTGCACCTGGGCGAGGCTCTCGGGGTCGACGACGGGCAGCTCCCCCGGCACGGCCTCCGGCAGGGCGGCCCGCCAGTCGGCGCCGACCCGGACGACCTCGACCCCGGGGACGGCCGCGCAGAGGTCGGCCACCGGGTTGCCGGCGACGTCCTCGGCGGCGAAGACGCAGGCCGCGCCGGAGAGCCGGAGCGCGTGCTCCAGCTCGGCCGGCCGGGACCGGGGGTTGACCGGCACGAGGGTCATCCCGGCCAGGGCGACGCCCAGTTGCAGCAGCACCGGAGCCGGTCCGTTGCCCAGGCAGGTGGCGATCCGGGCACCCGGCGCCCGGTCGCGCAGCAGCCCGGCGGCCACCACCCGGGCGTCGGCCAACAGCTGTGCCGCCGTCCAGGTCTCGCCGGTGGCCGGCGTGCTCAGCAGCAGGTCCTCGGGCCCCTCCCGGACCGCCCGGGAGAGGACGTCGCCGAGCACGCCCTCCCCCAGGCCGACGCCCGGCGACCGCAGCTCGCTCACCGCCAGCGCCGGCACCGCTCAGCCTTCGTAGGAGAAGGACTCCGCGCTGGGGCCGCTGAACTCCTCCAGCAGCGCCAGGCCGGCCTCGGCGTCGGCGTCCACCTTGGAGACGTAGACGGTCGTGGTGGGCGACTGCCCGGGCTGGGAGTAGTCCAGCCCGTCGGGCAGCAGACCGTCGGTGTCCACCGACGAGCTCTCCTGCAGCGCGGCGACGACGCCCTCCGGGGTCAGCTCCCCGGACTCGCAGGCGCCCTCGAGCGCCTGCCGGAGCAGCTCGCCCTGGACGTAGGCCAGCGGGACCTCCCAGCCCAGGTCACCGTCGGGGGCGACGCTCGCGTAGAGCTCGTTGGCGGCCTGGACGCCCGGGGCGTCCGAGGCGTACGGCGCCACGCTGGTGATGCTGTAGGCGTTGGCCAGCAGTGCGTCCGCGACCGGGCTGCCCAGCAGCGAGGGGTTGAACGTCGGGTTCATCCCGACGATCGGGATGTCTGCCCCCTGAGTGGCCAGCACCCCGGCCAGCGAGGCGAGCTGGGTGGGCGCGGCGGCGAGCACGACGCCGGCCACGTCGGCCTGGACCAGCGCCGAGGCCTGCGCGGACAGGTCGGTGGTCTGCGAGGTGATCTCCTGGGCGACGATCTCCACGCCCCGCTCCTCGGCGGCGTGCTCGGCCCCCGCCAGGGCGTCCCCGCCGTAGTCCCCGGCGAAGTAGACGACGCCGATGCGGCCACCCTCGGGCACGCCGAGCTCGTCGACCAGGTAGTCGACGGCGTTGGCGGCCTCGATCGCGTAGCTGGCGCCGGGGAGCTGGTTGTTCTCGTACTGCAGCGCGGAGCCGGTCCACCCGACGCCGCCGACGTAGACGTCGTCCTGCTCGGCGAGCGGCAGCACGGCCGCGCTGGTCGGGCCGCCGAGGACCTGCTGCAGGGCGATGACGTCCGGCGCCATGCTCCGGTAGAGGGTGACCGCGCGCTGCGGGTCGTAGCCGTGGTCCTGCACGTCGACCACGACGTCCCGGTCGCAGACCCCGCCGTCGGCGTTGACCTGGTCCCAGTAGGCGTTGGTCTGGGTGACCTGGACCGCGGCGCCGGCGGCGAACGGCCCCGACAGGTCGGTGAGCATGCCGACGGTGATCTCGGAGTCGGTCACCCCGCTGCCGGTGGTCACGTCACCCTCCCCACCGCCGCCCTCGCCCGACGCGTTCGGGTCCGTGGTGCTACAGGCGGCCAGCGAGAGCATCGTGACGGCCGCGGCGGTCAGCGCACAGGTGCGGGGCAGGTGCTTCATCGGGTGGTCTCCTTCGACCGGGGGTGGGTGACCGCGGCCGGGTGGCTGCCGTCTGGGGTGCTGGGGTCGGTGGTGCCGGCGGCTGGGGCGGTGCGGCCGGTGGGTCCGGGACCAGGGGTGTCCGGCTCGGTCGTGCCGGCGTCGCCGGAGTGACCGCCGCCCCCGAGCCGGTGCCGGAGTCGGCGACCGGCGCCGGCGAGGCCGCCGCGGAGGAAGACCAGGACGGCGATGATCGCCAGCCCGTAGACGATCCGGGAGGCCGTCGAGGGGTCCAGGCCGCCCGAACCGGGGGCGGCGAGGAAGGGCAGCGCCGAGCTGTACTCGGCCAGCACGAGCGGCAGCGCGGTCACGAAGAGCGCGCCGACGACCGCGCCGGCCACCGAGCCCAACCCGCCCAGCACGATCATCACCAGGAAGTCGACCGACGCGGTCAGGGAGAAGACGTCCGGCGCGACTCGCCCGTAGGCGAGCGCCAGCATCGCGCCGGCGGTCCCGGCGTAGGCGGAGGAGACGACGAAGGCCGCCGCCTTCGCCCGGGCGACCCCGATGCCCATCGCGGCTGCCGCCGTCTCGGAGTCGCGGACGTTGGCCCAGGCCCGGCCGGTGCGGCTCGCCCGCAGGTTCCCGGCCAGCCAGCAGGCCACCACCGCGAGCAGGAGGAAGAGGTACCAGAGCCGGTGCAGGCCCTCGAACTCCACGCCACCGACGGCGAGGTACTCGGGGTCCCGGTTGCTGAAGCTGAACCCGCCGAGCGCGAAGGACTCCACCGACCGGCCGGTGAACCCACCGGTCCAGTCGGTGAGGTTGAGCAGCAGGTGCCGCACGATGAAGACCAGCCCCAGGGTGGCCAGGCCCAGGTAGATGCCCCGCAGCCGGCCGGCCACCGGCGAGAAGGCCGCCCCCACCCCCGCGGCGACGAGCGCGGCCAGCGCCAAGCCGACCACCGGCGGCAGGCCGCCGCCGGTGACCGACGTCGTGGTCTCACCGGTGGACCACGCGTACACGTAGGCGCCGATCGCGGCGAAGGCCGCGTGCCCCAGCGACAGCTGCCCGGCGACGCCGACCAGCAGGGTGAGCCCGACCGCCCCGATGGCCGCCGCCATCACGAACAGCCCGGTCTGCAGCCAGAAGTCGTTGAGCACGAGGGGCAGCGCCAGGGCGACGACGAGGAGCGCGACGCCGCCGAGCCGACGGAGGAGATCAGACACGGACGGCCTCCTTGCTGCCCATGAGGCCCGAGGGCCGCACGAGCAGGACGACGATCATGACCACGTACGGCGCGACCTCGCCGAACCCGGTGCCCAGGAAGTGCTCGAGATCGCCCTCGTAGCCGGTGACCAGGGCACTGGTGAGCCCGATGAGCAGGCCGCCGACGACGGCGCCGGGCACCGAGTCGAACCCGCCGAGCACCCACGCCGGGATCGCCGCGAAGGCGCTGAGCGCGACCGTCGGGGCGACCCCCGGGGAGGGGAAGGAGGTGAGGAAGACGCCGGCGACCGCGGCGAGCACGCCGGCCAGCGCCCAGCCGGTGGCCGCGGTGCGGGACAGCCGGATGCCCATCAGCGAGGCGGTCGGGCCGTCGGCAGCGGCGGCGCGCATGCCCACACCGAGGTCGGTGCGGGAGAAGAGGTACCAGAGGGCGGCGAACGCGACCACCGTCACCCCGGCCGCCACCACCCGTCCGGTGGGCAGCGCGATGTCGCCGAAGCGGACCACCGAGGCCCCCCACGGCGCACCGACCGGGAGGACCTGGTTGCCGATCCGCCGGGTCAGCTCGGTGAGCAGCACGATGTCCACCCCGAGCATGAGGATGGCCGCGGCCCCGGGCTCGGGATCGGCGAGGTTGCGGACCAGGAGCGCGTTGATCAGCACCCCGACCAGCGCCGCACCGAACAGCGCCACCAGCATCGCGGGCCAGAAGCCGATGGTCGGGTGCAGGACCGCGACCAGGTAGGCGCCCAGCAGCACGATCGAGCCGTGCGCGAAGTTCAGCACACCGGTCGAGGTGAAGACGATGGCGAACCCGGCCGCGATCAGGCTCAGCACCAGCCCGTAGGACAGGCCGTTGAGCACCTGGGTGAGGAAGTAGCTCATCTCGGGGTCTCCGTTCCGCTGCCGTTCACGCTGCCGACGCCCCGAGGTAGGCCCGGAGCACCTCGGGGTCGCGCTGGACCTCGGCCGGGGTGCCCTCGGCGATCTTCTTGCCGAAGTCGAGGACGGTGACCTGCTCGGCGAGCCCCATCACGAAGGGCATGTCGTGCTCGACGAGCAGCACCGACAGCCCCAGGTCCCGGCGCACCTGGCGGATGGTCTCGGCCATCTCCTGCGACTCCCCGTGGGTCATCCCGGCGACCGGCTCGTCCAGCAGGAGCAGGGACGGGCGGGCGGCCAGCGCCCGGCCCATCTCGACGCGCTTGCGGTTGCCGTAGGACAGGCTGTGCACGGGCACGTGCAGCAGCGGGCCCAGGCCGAGGAGGTCGGCGATGTCGCGGACGGTCGACCGGTGGGCGCGCTCCTCGCGGCGGGCCCCAGGTGTGCGCAGGGCACTGGCCAGGACCCCGGAGCGCATCAACCGGTGCCGGCCGACCAGCAGGTTGTCCTCGACGGTGTCCTCGAGGGCCAGCGAGATGTTCTGGAAGGTCCGCGCGACGCCCAGCTCGGCGGTCCGGTGGGAGGGCAGCGCGGTCAGCTCGTCCTCGCCGTAGGTCACCCGCCCCTCGGTGGCCCGGTAGGCGCCGCCGAGCACGTTGATGCAGGTGGACTTGCCCGCCCCGTTCGGCCCGATCAGCGCGTGGACGGTGCCGGGCTCGATGGCGAAGGAGACCTCCGACAGCGCAGCGATGCCGCCGAACCGCACGGTCAGCCCCTCGACGGCGAGCCGTTTCGGTGCCTCGGCGGTCGGGATCCCCGGTTCGGTGACGACGACGGCCGCGGGACGCTCCGGTGCGGCGGCGCCCAGGTAGCGCTGCCGGACGTCGTCGCTGGCCGCGAGCTCGTCGGCGCTGCCGGACGCGGTCACGTGGCCCACCTCGAGCACGTAGGCCCGGTCGGCGACCCGCAGGCCCATCACCGCGTTCTGCTCGATGAGGAGGACGGCGGTGCCCTGGGCGTTGATCGTGGTGACGATCTCGCCGATCTGGTCGACCAGCAGCGGGGCGAGGCCGAGCGAGGGCTCGTCCAACAGCAGCAGCTGCGGGGAGGTCATCAGCGCCCGGCCCATCGCCAGCATCTGCTGCTGGCCGCCGGAGAGCAGCCCGCCGAGCTGGGTGCGGCGCTCGGCGAGCACCGGGAAGAGGTCGAAGACCCGGTCGCGGGCCTCGTCCCGGGCCGTGGCGTCGCGGACGGTGAACCCGCCGGCGCGCAGGTTCTCCTCCACGGTGAGGTCCCGGAACACGCGACGCCCCTCGGGCACCTGGACCAGCCCGCGCCGGACCACCGTGGAGGTGTCCAGCCCGGCGAGGTCCACGCCCTGGTAGCGGATCGTCCCGCCGGTGACCGCACCGCCGTAGGAGCCCAGGGCCCGGGAGACCGCCCGCAGCAGCGACGTCTTCCCCGCCCCGTTGGAGCCGAGGACGGCGACGACCGACCCGGCCGCGACCTCCAGGGACACGTCGCGCAACGCCTGGACTGCGCCGTCGTAGGAGACGTCGAGGTGCTCGACGCTCAGCAGCGGTTCGGCCATCGAAGTCCTTCCTGGTCGCTCCCGAGAGGGACGAGCCGCGCTCGTCCGACGTGGTCGGTGTCACACAAAAGCTAGAGAGGGTCTCGACGCGCGTCAAGGAGTTGTCTAGCTTTGTGTCCGAGTCGCCGCCCGGGGGCTCGGACGGGGGGTACTTGTGGAGGCGACTGCGGACGTGGGCCCTGTGGACGCGACTGCGGACGTGGGCGCAGCGGTGAGCACTCAGGCGGCTCCCGCGTCGGCCGACCGCGGGGCGGACGGGCCGCACCGGCCCCAGTCGTTGCTGCTGGGCTTCCTCGGCGGTTTCGTGCAGGGTCGGGAGATGCCCCCGCTGCCGGCGGTGGTGTTGCTCGACCTGCTCGGGGAACTCGGCGTCACCGAGGCCGCCGCCCGGGCCACGCTCAAGCGGATGACCCACCGCGGCCTGCTGGAGCGGTCACAGGTGGGGCGGACCGCGCGCTACCAGCTGACCGCCCTGAGCGAGGGGGTGCTGAGCCGGGCCGGCCGGCGGGTCGACTCCCCCACCCCGTTCGAGCACCCGGAGGGCAGCTGGACGCTGCTGAGCTACTCGATGCCGGAGAGCCTGCGGGACCTCCGGCACCGGGTGCGCTCCCGGTTGGCGTGGGCGGGCTTCGGCGGGCTGCGCGACGGGTTGTGGATCGCCCCGGGCACGGTCGACGTCGCGGAGGTCTTCGCCGAGGCCGGCCTGGAGGACGCCGCCGGGCTGGCCGACTGGTTCGCGGCGCAGCCGCTGCCGGGCACCGACGTCGACGGCCTGGTGCACCGGGCCTGGGACGTCCCCGCGGTGCTCGCCGCGCACCAGCTCTTCCTCCAGGCGTGGGCCGCACCGCCGGAGGACCTCAGCGAGCTGGGGCGGGCGACCCTGCTCATCGCCGACTGGCTCCGGCTGCTGGGCACCGACCCCGGGCTCCCCGCGCGCCACCTCGGCCCGGACTGGCCGGCCGCCCGCAGCACCGACCTCTACCGGCGGACGTTCGCCGCCCTCCGGCCCGGGGCCGAGGCCGCCCTGACCCGGGCGGTCCGGGCCGCCCCCGGCCCGTGACACCCCACCCATCGACCCCCCAGATGTCCCCAACCGTCGCCAGCACGGCGTCGAACGAAGGAGCACTCATGGACCTGACCGGCAAGGTCGCCGTCGTCACCGGATCCGGACGGGGCCTCGGCCTCGCCTACGCCACCGAGCTCGCCCGCTGCGGGGCCGCCGTCGTCGTCAACGACGTCGACCCCGACGTCGCCGAGGCCGCCGTGCAGTCGATCACCGACGCCGGGGGCACCGCCGTCGCCGAGGTCGTCGCCGTCGGCAGCACCGAGGCCGCCCAGGCGCTGGTCGACCGGGCGGTGGACGAGTTCGGCCGGCTGGACGTGCTGGTCAACAACGCCGGCATCCTGCGGGACACCACGCTGTGGAAGATGACCGACGAGCAGTTCGACGCCGTGCTCACCACGCACCTGCGCGGCACCTTCACCTGCACCCGCGCCGCCGCGGTGCGGATGCGCGAGCAGGGCGAGGGCGGCCGGGTCATCTGCATCGGCTCCCCCACCGGCCAGGTCGGCAACTTCGGCCAGACCAACTACGCCGCCGCCAAGGCCGGGATCGTCGGCATGGTGCGCACCTGGGCGATGGAGCTGGCCCGGGCCGAGATCACCGTCAACGCCGTCGTCCCGGTCGCCGCCACCGCGATGACCGAGACGGTGCCCTTCCTCAAGCCCTACGTCGACGCGCTCGCCGCCGGAGACCCGCTGCCGCCCTTCGCCCGGCAGGAGCTGGGCTTCGGCAGCCCCGCCGACGCCGCCGGCCTGGTGGCCTTCCTCGCCTCCGACGCCGCGGCCGGCATCACCGGGCAGGCCGTGGGCATCGGCGGCGACCGGCTCGCCCTGTGGACGCACCCGACCGAGGTGGTCGTGGAGTTCGCCGACGGCACCGGCTGGTCCCCCGACGCCATCGCCGAGGCGTGGCCGGAGAAGTTCGCGTCGTCCCAGCAGACGGTGGGCCAGCAGCTGCCGGAGCCCCCGAAGTGAGCGGGCTGGACCTCGACTCGCTGGTCGCCATCGACGTGCACGTCCACGTGCACGCCGACTCCCACGGGCACCTCGCGCTGGACGACGAGCTCAACGCCGCCGCCAGCAAGTACTTCAAGGGCGACCCTTACGACCCGACCGTCCCCGACATCGCCGCGGACTACCGGGACAAGAAGATGGCCGCGGTCGTCTTCACCGTCGACGCCGAGGCGGCCACCGGGCAGATGACACTGTCCAACGAGGAGATCGCTGACCTCGCCGCGCAGCACCCCGACGTGCTGATCCCGTTCGGCTCGATCGACCCGGCGCGCGGGGTGGCCGGCATCCGCGCCGCCCGCCGGCTGGTGGAGTCCCACGGCGTGCGGGGGTTCAAGTTCCACCCCAGCCTGCAGGACTTCCTGCCCAACGACCGCGCGGTGTACCCGCTGTACGAGGAGCTGCAGAGCCTCGGCGTCCCGGCGCTGTTCCACACCGGGCAGACCGGGATCGGCGCCGGGCTGCCCGGCGGGCGCGGGATCAAGCTGCGCTACTCCGACCCGATGCTGCTGGACGACGTCGCCGCCGACTTCCCGGGGCTGACGATCATCATGGCGCACCCGTCGGTGCCCTGGCAGGACGCCGCGATCTCGGTGGCCACCCACAAGGCCAACGTCTACATCGACCTCTCCGGCTGGTCGCCGAAGTACTTCCCGCCGCAGCTGGTCCGCGCCGCGAACACGATGCTGAAGCGCAAGGTGCTCTTCGGGTCGGACTACCCGCTGCTGCGCCCCGAGCGCTGGATCCGCGACTTCGCGGCCCTGGATATCAAGGACGAGGTGCGGCCGCTGATCATGAAGGAGAACGCGATCGTGGCCCTGGGATTGCGGTGAGGAACGCCGGACTGGGCTCCTGGCCCGAGCGCCGGCTGCGGAGCTCCCCGCACAAGCCGGCCCTCTGGTTCGAGGGGACGACGACGACGCACGGCGAGTTCGCGCTGCGGGTGCGGCGGGCCGCCACCGCGCTGGCCGGGCTCGGGGTGCAGCGCGGCGACCGGGTGGCGTGGTTCGGCGCGAACCACCCCGCCGGGCTCGAGATGCTGTACGCCTGCGGCCAGCTGGGCGCGATCTGGGTGCCGGTCAACGCCCGGCTCACCCCGCCCGAGGCGCAGTACGTGCTCGAGCACTCCGGTGCATCCCTGGTCGTGCACGGCCGGGAGCACGGGACGACGGCGGACACCCTGCGCGAGGCCCTGCCCGCCGTCCGGCACTGGGTGGCCGCCGAGCCGCCGCTGGCCGGCGGCGCCGAGTCACTGGACTGGGCGGGGCTCCTGGCGGAGGCGGAGCCGGTCCAGCGCGACGAGCCGGTCACCCTCGACGACATCTGCCTGATCATGTACACCTCCGGGACCACCGGGCGGCCCAAGGGCGCGGTGCTGACCCACGGGAACATGACCTGGTCGTGCATGAGCCAGGTGCTGGGCTTCGACTTCACACCGGACGAACGGACCCTGGCCCTGGCCCCGCTGTTCCACATCGGCGGGCTGAACGGGACGCTCAACCCGACCCTGCTGCGCGGCGGCTGCGTCGTGCTGGTGCGGGGGTTCGACCCGCCGGCGACCCTGGCGGTCATCGCCGAGCAGCGGGTGACGTCGTTCTTCGCCGTCCCCACGATGCTCGACGCGCTCAGCCGCCAGCCGGACTTCGGCACCCTCGACCTGTCGGCGCTGCGCACCATCGGCGCCGCCGGGGCACCGCTCCCCCTCCCGCTGCTGCGCACCTGGCTGGAGCGCGGGGTGACCGTGCAGCAGGCCTACGGGATGACCGAGACGGCCCCCGCCGGCACCGCGCTCGACAGCGCGGACGCGGTGACCAAGGTCGGGTCGGCCGGGAAGTCGCAGTTCTTCACCGACGTGCGGGTGGTCCGGCCGGACGGGACCGAGTGCCCGCCGGGGGAGGTCGGCGAGATCGTGGTGTCCGGGCCGAACGTCATGGCCGGGTACTGGAATGCGCCCGAGGCCACCGCGGCCGCGATCGTCGACGGCTGGTACCACTCCGGGGACGCCGGCTCCACCGACGAGGACGGCTACCTCTACATCCGCGACCGGTACAAGGACATGATCATCTCGGGCGGGGAGAACGTGTACCCGGCCGAGGTCGAGTCGGTGATGCTGGAGCTCCCCGAGGTGCAGGAGGTCGCGGTGATCGGCACGCCCGACCCGCACTGGGGCGAGGTCGGTCTGGCCGTCGTCGTCCCCGCGCCCGGGGCCGCCCGCGACGCGGACGCGCTCCGCGCCGCGCTGCGGGAACGGCTCGCCGGGTTCAAGGTGCCCAAGGAGGTCCGCTACGTGGACGAGCTGCCCAAGACCGCGACCGGCAAGATCCGCAAGCCGGACCTGCGACGTACGTACGTGCCAACCGAGGAGGACGCATGACCACCACCACCACGATCGCCGAACTGCCCGCGCTGAAGGGCCAGGAGCTGGGCACCAGCGACTGGCACGAGGTGACCCAGGAGGCGGTCAACCTGTTCGCCGACGCCACCGGTGACCACCAGTGGATCCACGTCGACGTGGAGCGGGCCAAGGCCGAGAGCCCGTTCGGCGGCCCGATCGCGCACGGCTACCTGACCCTGTCGCTGCTCGTGCCGCTGGTCACCCAGACCTACACGATCACCGACGCGAAGATGGGCGTGAACTACGGGCTGAACAAGGTCCGGTTCCCCGCGCCGGTGCCGGTCGGCTCCAAGGTCCGGGCCCACGTGACGCTCAAGGACGTGGAGGAGGTCGCCGGCGGGCTGCAGAACACCTTCGCCGTCACCATCGAGCGCGAGGGCGGCGACAAGCCGGTCTGCATCGCCGAGTGGGTCACCCGCGCGTACGCCTGAGGGACGCCCCTCCTGCCCCCACCCTGCAGGAGGGGCATGACGGCGATGCGCATACCGTCCGGGGCGTGCGCATCGCCGTCTTCACCGGGTCCCAGACCGGGCCGCCGTCCCACCAGCGGGCCGCCGCCACCTTCGCCACCGAGCTGGCCCGGGCCGGGGTCGGCATCGTCTACGGCGGCGGGAACGTGGGCCTGATGGGCGTCGTCGCCGACGCGGCGCTGGCCGCCGGCGGCGAGGTGGTCGGGGTGATCCCGCAGCACCTGGTCGACGACGAGGTCGCCCACCCCGGGCTGCCCCGGCTGGAGGTCGTGCAGACGATGCACGAGCGCAAGGCGGTGATGGCCGACCTGTCCGACGCCTTCGTCGCGCTGCCCGGCGCCGCCGGCACCCTGGAGGAGCTGTTCGAGGCCTGGACCTGGGGGATGCTCGGGCTGCACGCCAAGCCGACCGCGCTCCTGGACGTCGACGGGTTCTGGCAGCCGCTGCTGGACCAGCTGCGCCGGATGGTCGACGATGGCTACCTGGCCGCCAACCGGCTCGACGCGCTCGGCGTGGTGCACGACGCCGCGGAGCTGCTGGCCTTCGTCGCGGGCTATGAACACCCGGCGCGCAAGTGGACCCCGCCGCCGGCCGCCTAGCCTGCTGGCCATGGAGCACGCGGACGTCGTCGTCGTCGGGGGCGGGCCGGCCGGTGCGGCGTGCGCAGCCGCCGTCCGCCGGGCCCGGCCGGACGCCGACGTGCTGGTGCTCGACCGCGCCGACTTCCCCCGGGACAAGGTCTGCGGGGACGGGATCGCACCCGAGGCGCTGGACGTGCTGGCCGGGCTGGGGATCGACGTCCCGGCGCTGACCGCGGGCTTCCCGCCGGTCCCCCGCCTGCGCCTGCAGGGCCCGGGCGGGACGACGGTCGAGCGGGCGATGCACCGGCCGTCCCTCGTCGTCCCGCGCGCGGTGCTCGACGGGCGGCTGCTCGCCCAGGTGCTGGCCACCGGCGTCCGGTTCCGCCGGCACACCGTCCGTCAGGTCACCGTGCACCCCACGCACGTCGAGGTCGACGGCGTCCTCCGGGCCGGGGTGCTGGTGGGCGCCGACGGCGCCGAGTCGGTGGTGCGCCGGGCGCTCGGGGTGGCCCCCAACCCACCGGACCGGCTGGCCGTGGCGATCCGCGGCTACGCCCCCGTGCTCCCCGGCATGGACGGTGTGCAGGTGGTGACCACCACCGACCAGCGGTGGCCGGCCTACGCCTGGTCCTTCCCGCTCGGCGACGGGCGGGCCAACGTGGGCTACGGCGAGCTCGTCTCCGGGGGCGTCACCCGCACCGAGCTGGTCGCCGGGCTGCACCGGATGCTGCCGGGCGTGCAGCCCGAGGGGCTGCGGGCGCACCGGCTGCCGCTGTCGACCGGCCGGCCCCGACTGCCCGGTGGCCGGGTGCTGCTGGCCGGCGACGCGCAGTCACTGATCAACCCGCTGACCGGGGAGGGGATCTTCTACGCGGTGCTGTCCGGCGCGCTGGCCGGCGCCGCCGCCGGCCACGGCGAACGCGCCGGTGAGGTGCACCGGCGGCTGCTGGCCCGCCGACTCGGCCGGCACCTCCGCGCCTCCTCGGTGACCTCCCAGCTCAGCCGGTGGCCGGTGCTGATGGACGCCGCCGTGCGGGCCGCCCAGGCCGACCAGCGGGTCTTCGACGACGTCGTCGCCCTCGGGCTGGCAGACGGACGGCTCACCCCCCGGACCCTGGCGGCCACGGTGCGCCGGCTCGGGCAGGGGACCGTCAGCTGACCGCGGCCACCTCGACCCGGCCGCGGCCGGCGCGCTTGGCCGCGTACAGGGCGGCGTCGGCGGCCGCGTAGAGCTCTTCCAGCCCGACGGCGTGCGTGGGGGCGTGGGCCACGCCCAGGCTCACCGAGATCGCCAGCAGGGTCCCGTCGGGCAGCACCAGGGGCGCGGCCCGGACGGCGTCGAGCACCTCGGCGGCCCGGGCGGCGGCCACGTCCGCCGGGCAGTCGGGCAGCAGGACGGCGAGCTCGTCACCGCCGGTCCGGCTGAGCACGGCGTCCCCGGCCCGGACCACCGAGCGCAGCACCGCGGCGATGTGCACCAGGGCGTCGTCCCCGACGGGGTGGCCGTGCTCGTCGTTGATCGCCTTGAACGAGTCGACGTCCACCAGGACCAGCGAGGTGCCCCGCGGTGCGACCGGGGCGGCCAGCGCCGTGCTCAGCGCCGCGTCGAGCACCCGCCGGTTGGCCAGCCCGGTGAGCGAGTCGGTGGCGGCCTGCTGCTGCAGCTGGGCCACCAGCCGGTCCTGGGTCTCCCCGGCGCGCACGAGCATCGTCGCCATGACCACCAGCACGGCGCCGAAGAAGCTGAGGTCGCTGACCGCGTGGCCGGCGGGCTGGAGGTGGAACAGCACCACGGCGTCCCCGGCCAGCGCAGTCGCGGTCACGAGGGTCACCGCGGTACGGCGGAGCTGGACGCCGGCCCAGAGCACCGGGAAGGCCAGGAACGCCTGGCCGCCGGCGGAGGGGTCGCGGGTGATCCAGTTCATCCCGCAGCACAGCAGGACGCCGACCAGGGAGGTCAGCACGTAACCGCCCCGGGCGTCGATCCAGGCCGGGTCGCCCAGCCGGAAGGCCACGGCCAGGCCGCCGAGCAGCGCTGCGCACAGCCAGGAGGCGAGGACGCCACCCGTCGTCACCGCGTTGGGGCCGAACAGCGAGAAGACCAGCAACGTCACCGCGCACACCAGGATCACCGGGACCGCTGTCCGCGCCGCCGTCCGAGGGGCGCGTGCCCTCAGACGTTCGCTGATCTGCACCCTCAGGTGATCGGCACCCCGGGCGCTCAGCTGTGCGCCTCCCGCCCCGGACGGGTGAGTGCGGCTCCCGCCACGACGGCGACGGGCCCCCACCGGAGTGGGAGCCCGTCGTCGTACGGCTGTCGTGGTCAGTGCCTCAGCTCGGGCCGGTCGCGCGCCCCAGCAGGTGCACCGCGGGTCACCGCAGCCAGGTGCCGAGCAGCTGCCGCAGCCACGCGGCGAGCTTCTCCGCCAGGCTGCCCCCGGTGCCCGGCTTCGCCTCCTCGGTGACCTGCACCTCGACCGTCGCGGTCGATCCGGAGGTGGCCCCGGTGGCCGTGACCTCGACGGTGCCGGTGTCCACGGAGGCCGGGACGCGCACCCGGACCGAGGCAGCACCCTCGGCGTCGGTCGTGACCCGACCCAGCCGCCGGCCGTCCACGGTGACCTCGACCCGCTCCGAGGGGCCGAAGCCGCTCACCGAGAAGGTCACCAGGTCGCCTCGGCTGAAGGTCGACGGCGAGACCGCCACCTCGGCCGTCGGCTCCTGCGGCTGCTCGGAGGCGTCCCCGACGGTGACCCGCTCGGTGAACTCCTCCGGGCTGAGCGGGGAGTTCTCCTCCAGGTAGGCCTGGAAGGAGTCGAAGTCGATCAGGCCGGTCTGCTCCGTGGTGCCCTCGGCGAAGGTGGTGAAGTTGTCCCCACCGGAGGCCAGGAAGCTGTTGGTCGCCACCCGGTAGGTGGCGTCGAGGTCGATCGGCTCGCCGGAGATCCGGATGCTGTCGACGAGGATCCGCTCACCGGGGGCTGCCTCCGGGTCGTAGGACCAGGTCAGCTCCTCGGAGGTGCCCAGCGCCAGGAACGGCCGCGAGCTGCCCTCGGGCTGCCACTGCTGCTCCAGCACCTGCACCAGCTGGGCCCCGGTCAGCGAGACGACGACCAGGTCGTTGGCGAACGGGGTGACCTCGTTCGCCTCGGCCAGCGTGATCTCGCCGTCCTCCCCGTAGAGGAGGTCGGCCCGCAGACCGCCGGGGTTGACCAGACCGAGGTCGGCCGGCTCGATCGCACTGTCGGCAGCGCCGGCGACGTAGCTGTCCGCGACCAGGCCACCGAGGGCCGAGTACGAACCCCGGTCCTCGACCTGCTGGCCCTCCGGGCCGGTGCTGTAGGCGCGGGTGATGTCGGCCGTGACCGTCCCGACGACCTGGCTGCCGACCTCCTCGGCGATCGCCTGGGCGGCCGCGACGGTGTCGGCGACCTCGGCCACGCGCGGGTATGCGGCGACCAGCTCCTCCTCGGGCAGCTCTGTCAGGGCCAGGTTCTCCACCGTCGAGGCGGTGACCTCGTCGGTCGACTCGTCGTAGCTGAGCACGATCCGCCCGAGGTCCGCGGCGTAGGAACCGGTCTGGATCACCGGCCGGGTCTCGTCGGTGCCCGGGACCGGCGCCTGCCAGGCGTAGGTCTGGTGCGTGTGCCCGGTGAAGATCGCGTCCACGTCGGCGTCCACGCCGTTGACGATGGCGGCGAACGCGGTGTCCGCGGCGAGCTCGGCCTCCAGCGTGCTGGTGGCCTCACCCTCCGGCGCGCCCTCGTGGGCGACCAGGACGATGACCTCGGCCTCGTCGCCTGCCCCGTCGGTGAGCTCGTCGGTCACCCGGTTCGCGGCCTCGACCGGGTCGCCGAACGTGATGCCCTCGATGCCGGCCGGGGAGACCAGCGAGCTCGTCTCCTCGGTGACGACGCCGATGACCCCGACGGTGACGCCGGCGGCCTCCACCAGCGCGTACTCCGGCAGCACCGGCTCACCGCCGGCGCCGTAGACGTTGGCGCCCAGGTAGTCGAAGTCGGCCAGACCGCTCTCGCCGTCGACCCCCACCCGGCCGGTCAGGTCGGCGAAGCCGCGGTCGAACTCGTGGTTGCCCACGGCCGAGGCGTCGAGCCCCATCTCGTTGAGCACCTCGATCGTCGGCCGGTCCTGCTGGCTCGAGGAGACGAACGGCGAGGCGCCGATGTTGTCCCCGGCCGACAGCAGGACGGTCGCGTCGACGTCGTCCCGGGCCCGCTGCTGCTCGATGGTGCCCGCGAGGGCCACCGCGTCGCCGAGCCGGCCGTGGAAGTCGTTGATCCCCAGCAGCTGCAGCTCGGTGGTGTCTCCGTCGCCGCCGGTGTCGCCGCCGGTGCCCGGCTCACCCAGGTCCAGGCCCACGATGATCGGGTCGTGGTCGGAGGACCGGAACGGGTCGTCGTCGTACCAGCCCGGGTAGCCGTCGTACTGGTAGCCGTAGGACTCGACGGAGTTGATGTTCCAGATGTCGACGCCGGTGACGTCGGTGACCAGCGCCGGCGAGCCGAACGCGTGGTCCAGGGAGCCGACCCGGCCGCTGAAGACGTAGGTGCTCTCGCCGGTCTTCGCCCCGAGGTTGGTGTAGCCGGCCTCGACGAGGACGTCGAGCGGGTCCTCCATCGTGTAGCTGTTGAAGTCACCGATCAGCAGGGTGGCGTCGGGCGCGCTCTCCAGCGACTCGACGAAGGCGACCAGCCGCTCGGCCTCGGCGACGCGGGTGGCGTTGGCGTTGCCCTGGCCGTCGCCGGCGTCCTCGTCGCCCTCGGGCGCCGAGCCCTTGGACTTGAAGTGGTTCACCACGACGGTGAACTCCTCACCGGCCGCACGGAACGTCTGCGCCAGCGGCTGGCGGGCCAGCCCGGCCCACACGTCGTCGGTGTCGACGACCGACTCACCGACCAACTCGACGGCGGCGGGCTGGTAGATGAAGGCGTTGCGGATGACGTCCTGGTCCTCCACCGGCGGCAGCACCGCCGGCGAGGGGACGAACGCCCAGCGCTCCTCCCCGGCCCCGGCGTTCAGCGCGGCGGTGAGGGCGGCCAGGGCCTCGTCGCGGTCCTCCCCGAACTTGATCGAGTTCTCGATCTCCTCCAGGGCCACCACCTCGGCACCCAGCGCGTTGATGGCTGCGACGATCTTGGCCTGCTGCTCCGCCAGCTCCGCGGCGTTCTCGGCACCGCGTGCCTCGCCGCCGAAGGTGGTGAAGTAGTTGAGGACGTTGAACGACGCGACCTGGACGTCCCCGCCGACGACCTCGGGGGCATCGGTGCGGGGGTTGCTGTCGTCGAAGGACGCCTTGCCGGTGGTCTCGGCGGTGACGACGGTCGCCGGCTGGGCGCGCCAGGCGTCGTACCGGTAGTCCAGGACGTAGGGCACCTCGCCGAAGGACGCGACCTGGTCGCCGACCCGGACGGCGTTCTCGAGGGCGCCGTAGCTCGGCTCGATGCCGGCGTTGGCGAGGTTGGTGCTGCGGCCGTCGTCGAGCAGGAGGACCCGGGCTGCGTTCGCCGCCTCGTAGGCGATGGCCTCGGCACCCGGCTCGACGACGTCGGTGGCCTGGCGCAGCGGCTCGTCGCCGGGGTTCAGCATGATCTCGCCGAACCGGTTGAGGTTGTAGACCTCGGTGACGGTGAAGGGGCCGCTGAGGGAGATCCGCACGCCCTCCAGCGCCTCGCGCTGGGCGGCGTCGGTGCCCGCCCAGTCGACGGCGACCGGATCGGGCAGGGCGGCGTCCTCGGCGCAGACCGCGACCGCGTCCGCGGTGATCTGGGTGAGGCCCTGGTACTCGGCGACCTCGCCGGTGACCTGGACGGCGTCGCCGATCTCCAGGCCGTCGGTGGCGCCGAAGACGTTGACGGCGGTCGAGGCCGCGCCCGGGGCCGCCGCCGGGTCCTGCACGTAGACGCTGCCGAAGCCCTCGGGGCTGCTCGTCACCACGCCGGCGACGGTGACCGAGTCGCCCACCAGCGGGCTCTCGTCCCCGGTGCCCTGCACGTCGGTGATGGCGGTGAGGCCGTCGGTGGCGCAGTCGGCCGGCTCGGGGTCGGTGGGGTCGGGGTCCGTGGGCTCGACGACCGCGTTGGCCGCGCCGAACGTGTTGGTGTCGGTGACCATCCAGACGCCGTCGATCAGCTGGATCGAGCCCTCGGCCGTGACCCCGCTGCCCTCGCTGACGCCGACGTCGGTGGACTCGACGGACTGGTCGCCGAACGTGCCGGTCAGGGTGCCCTCGTAGGAGAGGAACTGCACGACCGTGCCGTCGGGAGCCACCAGGGCGACGCCGTCCGGGGAGCCGTTCTGCAGCCCTTCGAAGTCCACGACCAGCGCGCCGGAGTCGCCGACCGCGCCGGAGAGGGTCTGCGTGCCGTAGACCGTGCCGTTGCTGCCGTTGACGCCGACCAGGGTCCAGCCGGTGAGGTCGGTGCCCGGTGCGGCGGTGACCTCGACGCGCTCGTTGGCGTCGGCTCCGTCGTTGTCGTAGTGGAACTCGCTGATGAACGGGCTGCCCGCGGGCGGCTCGAGCGCCAGTGCGGGGGACGCGCCGAGCAGCGCACCCCCGACGGCGACGGCGGTGACGGCAGCGACCCTGCGCGCTGTCATCGAGTGGGCAAAGGGCACGTGTGGCCTCCGGGTGCGACGGATCGGTACGACGCCGTGGACTGTCACTCATCCGTGTGAACGCGACGTGTCGACATGAAAGCAGGCAGTCGTCGATACGGACAGGTCCTGTTCATGTCCGTCTGCTCCGGACCGCCCGCCCCCGGGGCGGACCGACCGACTCAGTCGCCGTGGAGCAGGTCGGCGACCGCCTGGGTGACCGCCCGGGCGGCACCGTGCGCCGCGACCGCCGGCCCCGGCGCCCGCTCGGCGTCGACCGACATGCCCAGCGCGACGAGGACCGCGTCGGGCCGGGCCCGGTGGAGCCGGTCCAGCCACGCCGTCTGCCAGGGGCTGCGGTACGCGTCCCGCACGGCGACCACCACCGGCCGGCCGGCCGCCGCGGTGACCACGTCGTCGGCCGAGACGCCGTCCTCGGTCACCGTCTGCAGCCCGGCCAGCAGGCCGTGCTCCGCCAGCGGCCCGGCCAGGCTCCAGGCCGCGTCCCCGACCGCCAGGTTCGTGCCGGCCCGCAGCTCGGCCACGACCGCCGGCCCGGTCAGCGGGGCGACCTCCCGCGCACGGAGGGCGGCCCGCGCGGCGGCCCGCCCGGTGCCCGGCGCGGTCACCGGCGCCGCGGATCGGGCCACAGCGGCGAGCCGCTGCCGCAGCGCGGTGACCCGGGCCGCGGCGTCCCGCAGCCGGTCCTCGGACAGCGTGCGGTCGGCGACGGCGGCCCGCACCGCCGCCCGGATCGCCGCGCAGTGCTCCTCGCCGTCCTCGGCGCCCAGCAGCAGCAGGTCGGCGCCGGCGGCCAGGGAGAGGACGGCTGCCCCGGCCAGTCCGTGCGCGGCCCGGACCCCGGCCATGTCGAGCGCGTCGGTGACCACGACACCGGTGAAGCCGAGCTCCTCCCGGAGCAGGTCGACCAGCAGCCGGCGGCTGAGCGTCGCCGGCGCCGCGTCCAGCGCCGGGAAGACGACGTGCGCGGTCATCACCAGGTCGACCCCGGCGCGGATGGCGGCGGCGAAGGGCGGCAGCTCCCGCGCCCGGAACGTGGCCTCGTCGGCGTCGATGACCGGCAGGCCCAGGTGCGAGTCGACCGTGGTCGACCCGTGCCCGGGGAAGTGCTTGGCGGCAGCGGCGACGCCGGCGGCCTGCAGCCCGCGGACGAAGGCCACCCCGTGCCGGGCGACCAGCGCCGGGTCGGCACCGAACGAGCGGACGCCGATGACCGGGTTGCGCACGTCGCTGTTGACGTCGACCGACGGCGCGAGGTCGACGTCCACCCCCACCCGGCGCAGCTGCGCGCCGATCCCGGTGGCCACCGCGGTGGTCAGCGCCTCGTCGTCCACCACGCCGAGCGCGGCGTTGCCCGGCCAGCTGCTGCCCACCGTGTACTCCAGGCGGGTCACGTCCCCGCCCTCCTCGTCCAGCGCCACCAGCACGTCGCCGCGCACCGCCCGGGCCGCCGCGGTGATCGCCGCGATCCGCTCGGTCACCGGCGGGCCCTCGCCGGTGAGGTTCTGCCCGTACAGGCAGATGCCGGCGAGGCCGTCGTCCAGGGCGTCGGCGACCCAGGCCGGGAGCGTCGGACCGGTGAAGCCCGGCATCAGGCAGGCGTTGACCAGCCGGTCCAGGTCGGGCGTGCTGCGGGGCTCGGTGGCCATCCTGCGGAGCTCCTCGTCGGGGGAAGGGGGTGCGGCCGTGCCGGTCACGACGGGGTGGGCACCCGGCGGTGCCCGTTCGCCGCGACCCGGTCCCGCACGGCGAGCGCGGCCCCGATCGGGGCCACCGGCACCCCGTCCGGCACCAGCTGGACCCGGTCGGCGATCCGCAGGCTGTCCAGGAACGGCGAGCCTGAGGCCTGCCGCCGGGACTGCTGCGCCACCGCAGCCAGCAGCGGGACGCCCACCTCGGCGACCCCACCCCCGAGCACCACGTGCTCGACGTCGCAGGTGAGCACCAGCAGCCGGACGGCGGCGGCGACCGCCCCGGCGAAGGCGTCCCGGACCCGCACGGCGGCGGGGTCCCCGGCGGCCGCCGCCTCGAACACCTCCACCGCGGCGGGCCGACCGGTGCGGCTCGGCCAGGCCGCGCCCAGCGCCGCCCCGGAGGCGTAGAGCTCCAGGCACCCACGCTGGCCGCACGGGCAGCGCGGGCCCGCCGGGTCGTGCGGGATGTGCCCGATCTCCCCCGCGCCGCCGCGATGGCCGCGCCGCAGCTCCCCGCCGAGCAGCAGCCCGGCGGCCACCCCGGTGCCCAGGGAGAGGAAGGCGAGGTCGCCCCGCAGGCCGAGCACCCGTGCCGCGCCGACCGCGGCGACGTTCAGGTCGTTCTCCACGGTCACCGGCACACCCCCCAGCCGGTCGGCCAGCAGCAGGGCCAGTGCGACCGGCTGCTCGGAGATCCCCAGGTTGACCGCGTGGGAGACCTCGCCGGTCAGCGGGGCGACCAGGCCGGGCACCCCGGCACCGACCCCGGCCAGCTCGGCCGGTGCGATCCCGGCGGTGTGGCACAGCTGCCCCACGACCTCGGCCGCGGCACCGACCACCCCCTCGGTGCCGGGCCGGCTGGGCACCCGCACGCTGGCCCGGACCGTCGCGGCGTCGTCCAGCAGCACCCCGAGCACCTTGGTGCCGCCGATGTCCAGCCCGACCGTGCACCCGCCCTCACCTGCCGAGAGCGCGGTCACCCCTTCACCGCCCCGGCCACCAGACCGGAGCTCATCCGTCGCTGGACGAACAGGAAGAACAGGATGACCGGCACGGTGATCACCGCCGCCCCGGCCATGACCACCCCCCAGTCGGTGGCCCGGTTGGCCTCGACCAGGCCCTGCAGCCACAGCGGCAGGGTGCGCTCGGCCGGGTCGGTCATCACCACCAGCGCGAGGGTGTACTCGTTCCAGGCCTGCAGGAACCCGTAGACGCCGGAGGCGACCAGCCCGGGGGCGAGCAGCGGGAAGGTGATCCGGAAGAAGGCCCCGGTCCGCGACAGCCCGTCCATCATCGCGGCCTCCTCCAGCTCGATCGGCACGCCGCTGACGAAGCCGCGCAGCATCCAGATCGTGAACGGCAGGACGGCGGCGACGTAGACGATCGACAGGCCCACCACCGAGTTGACCAGCTGCCAGGTGTCCAGCATCTGGTACTGGGAGATGAACAGCCCCTCGGCCGGGATCATCTGCACGACGAGCACCGTCACGATGAAGCTCTTGCGGCCGCGGAACCGGAACCGGCTGATCGCCAGCGCCGCGACGAACGCGAAGAGGATCGCGGCGGCCAGGGTCAGCCCGGTGACGGCCAGGGAGACCCTGAAGGCGTCGTAGAACGACGGGTCGGTGAGCACCCGGCGGAAGTTCGACAGGGTGCCGCCGAAGGGCAGGAACGACGGCTCCGGGGTGCGCAGCCGGTTGGTCGGCAGGAAGGCGCTGTTGATCATCCAGTAGACCGGGAAGACCCAGACCAGCGCGGTCAGCACCGCCAGCACGCCGAGCAGCCGGCGGGCCGCCGTGCCCCGGCGACGCGGCCGACGCCGGGCGGGCACCTCCCGGGCCCTGGCCGGCACGGCCGTGGCGGGCGGCGGGACGACGGAGGTCACGCCTCCTCCTCGCGCAGCATCCGGCGGATGTAGGCGGTGGTCAGCAGGAGCGTGATCACCAGCATGATCGTGGCCATCGCCCCGGCCATCGAGAACTCCTTGGACAGCGAGTAGATGTAGGTGCCCAGCAGGTGGGTCTCCCGGGTCGGCGCGCCGGCCCGCTGCAGGACGTGGATCTGGGTGAACACCCGCAGGTCCCAGATCACCTGCAACAGGGCCACCACGAACAGCACCGGCTTGATCATCGGGAGCGCCAGCCGCCACAGCCGCTGCCAGCTGCTCGCCCCGTCGAGCTGCGCGGCCTCCAGGCACTCCTCGGGCACCTGGAGCAGCCCCGCGTACACGGTGAAGACGACGAACGGGACGCTCATCCAGACCACGATCACCGTGGCCACGGCGTAGAAGGACAGCGGCTCGATCAGCCACGAGTGGCCGCGCTGCCCCTCCATCCCCAGCGGCCCGGCCAGCACCCAGTTGACGACGCCGTACTGGGAGTCGAACAGCCACTGCCAGACGGTCATCGTGGCCAGCACCGGGGTGCCCCAGGCCAGCAGCATCCCGACCTGCAGGGTGATCCGGGCGCCCCGGCCGACCTTGGTCATCAGCACCGCCAGGGCGATGCCCAGCGTCATGGTCAGCGCCGCGTTGACCAGGCAGAAGGCGATCGACCGGGCGATCACCCCCCAGACGTAGGGGTCGGACAGCAGGGTGGCGTAGTTGTCCAGGCCCACCCACTCCGCGGGGCGGCCGAACTGCTGGGCCAGGCCGTACTCCTGGAACGAGAACACGAACTGGCGGACCAGCGGGTAGCCCAGGCCCACTGCGAGCGGGACGAGGGCCGGGACGAGCAGGAGGTAGGGCCCCAGGCGGGAGCGGAGCGGTCTCTGCCGATGCCGTGGGGCCGCAGGGCTGCTCCCGGTCGCCGGGTGCGGGGTGCGGGGAGGGGCGGGTGCGATCGTCGCAGGTGCGGGTGGCGCGGGCATGGGGGGCTCCTGGATCCGGGCAGGACCGGGCCGGGCAGGGGGACGCGATCGCGGCGCGTGGGCGCCGGACGGCGGGCGGGCGCGGTCGCGTCCCCCGGCGGACGAGGTCAGGCGGTCAGTTGAGCGTGTCGGTGATCAGCTGGTCCGTCTTCGCCGCGGCCGTGGCCGGGTCGGTGCCGCTGGCGATCTCCTGGAAGAGGTCCTCCAGGATCCGGGCGCCCTCGACCTCGGCCCACTTCTCCGCCGGCGGCGTCAGCTCGGCGTCGACCGCCGCGGCCAGTGCCGCCTGGGCGTAGACGTCGTCGCCGAGCGCGTCGGCGTACTCGGTGTTGCCCGGGATCAGCCCGTTCTCGGCGAGCATCGTCTGGTACTCGGGGGTGAAGATGATCCGCAGCAGGTCGCGGGCCAGCTCCTGGTTGCCCGACTTGGCCGGGATGCCGATGTTCGAGCCACCGGAGAACACCGGCGCCACCGAGCCCTCCTCCAGACCCGGGAGGGCGAAGATGCCGGTCTTCTCCTCGTTGCACGCTTGCTGCTCGTCCAGCAGCGCCTTCGCCGCCGCGGACTCGTCGTCGGCGGCCACGCCCTTGTTGCACTCGGGCAGGTCGATGCTCCAGCGGGCCCAGGTCGGGGCGGAGAACATCGCCGCCTCACCGTTGTTGAAGGCGATCCACGGCTCGTCGGAGTCGGCGTCCCGCGGTGCGCTGGTGGCGGTGGCGAACAGCTCCTGGACTGCGGCCAGCCCCTCCTGCGACTCGGGGCTGGACAGCGCCCCCGCCCACTCGCCGTCCTCCTCGACGGCCAGTTCGCCGCCGTGGCTGTTCAGCCAGGCGACGCCGTTGTACCAGTCCTGGCCGGGCAGCCAGAAGCCGGAGAAGCTCGGTGCCCCGGTCGGGTTGGCCTGCTGGAGGGTCTGCGCGACCTCGGTGAACTCGGCCAGCGTGGTGGGCACCTCGACCCCTGCGGCGGCGAAGAGCTCCTTGTTGTAGAAGACCGCGCGGGCGCCGGAGTAGTAGGGCACCGCGTACAGCGTGTCGTCGACCGTGCCGGCATCGACGAAGCCCTGCAGCAGGTCGTCACCGCCGAGCTCGTCGTACATGTCACTGATGTCGCTGAAGGCACCGGCGTAGGTGAACGTCGGGCTCTGGGTGTTGCCGAGCTCCACCAGGTCCGGCGTCTGGCTCTCCGACGTCAGCGCCGTCTGCAGCCGCGGGACGAGCCCGTTCCAGTCCTGCTCCTCGATCACCAGGGTCGAGTCGGGGTGCTGGGCCTCGAAGGTCTCGACCAGGTGGTCCCGCAGCTCCTGCGGGGTGTCGGAGCCGGCGAGCCACAGCCGCACCTCTCCTCCACCGCCACCACCCTCGTCACCCGCGGCGTCCCCGCCGCCGCAGGCGGACAGCGCCAGCATCCCGATGGCCAGAGCGGCCAGGCCGCTCGTGCGTACGCTCTTCATGTTGGGGTTCCTTCCCGATGCGGGGACGGTGCCGGACAGCGCCGTTCCAGGGGCGTGCTCTCCCGACGTGCAGGAGGTCGGCTCGGGGTCGTCGCCTGGGTGCACCACCACCCAGGTCGCGTGACCGCGTTCGCGAGGTCACGTGACCCCGAGCTGACCGGACAGCACGAGCACGGCAGCCCCGGACAGGGCACCGTGCTCGCCGAGCGAGGTCATCCGCAGCTGGACGTGGCTGCTGACGACCGGGATGGTGCGTTCGCGCAGGGTGGCCAGCGCCGCGTCGCGCAGCGGTCCACCCAGCAGCTCCTCCGGGCCGCAGAGCACGACCTCGGAGAGGTTCAGGGCGCTGACCACCGGGGCCAGCACGATGCCCAGCCGGCGCCCGACCGAGGCCAGCGCGGCGTCCCGGCCGGCTGCGTCGAGCCCGGCGATCCGCCGGCGCATCGCCGGCACGGACAGCACCGTCTCCAGGCAGCCGAGGCGCCCGCAGGCGCAGAGCTCGGGGCGGCCGAGCGGAGCCCGGTCGTGCTCGTCGCGCTCGTCCAGCGCGGTCACGTGCCCGAGTTCACCGGCGGCGTGCTCGTTGCCCTGGACGAGGGCGCCGTCCAGCACGATGCCGGCGCCCACGCCACCGCCGACGGTGAGCACCAGCAGGCCGTTGCCGGAGGCGCCGCCCCAGGTGAACTCCCCCAGCGCGGCGGTGTCCGCGTCGTTGGCCACGTGCACCGGCAGCTCGAGCGCCGCGCTCAGCTGCTCGGCCAGCGGCAGGTCGTACCAGCCGCGGTTCGGGGCCTGCAGCACCCGGCCGGAGAGGTCGATGACGCCCGGGGAGCCCACGCCCACCCCGAGCACCGGGCGGGTGGTCGCCGCCACGAGCTCCCGGCAGAGCCCCAGCAGCACCTCGACGGCCGCGGCGCCGGTGCAGCCGCCGACCGGCGCCGTCCGGCGCTCCCGGACGGCGCCGGAGAGGTCGAGCACCGCACCGTGCACCCGCTCGTCGTCGGCCAGGTCGACGGCGACGATCTGGAAGGCCTCGGCGTCCAGGCCGACCAGCGTGCCGGGCTTGCCGACCTTGCCGTCGGCCTGCTGGCCCAGCTCGGTCACCAGGCCCTGGGCGAGCAGGGAGGCGACGAGGTCGGAGATCGTCACCCGGGTCAGCCCGGTCGCGCGGGCCAGCTCCGCCCTCGATCGCGGCCCGGCGTGGAAGAGCAGCTGGAGCACCATCGAGCGGTTGCTCGCCCGGGCATGCTCGGGCAGCACCTTGGCGGTGGAGCGCAGGGCTCGCCTGGGCTGCGGGGGGTCTGCGACGGCGGTCACATTTGTTAGGCAACCGTCCTTACAAACAACTGTCAAGAGGGTGGCGCACGGGTGAGCGGAACGCAACGTCCCGGTGACCTGGGGGCAGCCGTCCGTGCGCACGGGCGGACCGGCGATGTGCGGAGGGCGTGGGATTCGAACCCACGAAGAGGGATTACCTCTTAGCGGTTTTCAAGACCGCCGCCATCGGCCACTAGGCGAGCCCTCCTGGCGGTCCGAGGCTAGCGCCCCGGCCTGGAACGGGTCCGGCCCCGCCCCGCAGATGCGGGACGGGGCCGGAGTGGTGAAGCGGGACTACTGCGCGCGGCGGCGCGAGGCGACGAGCAGGCCGCCTCCGGCCCCGAGGGCCAGCACGCCGGCACCGATGAACGGCAGCGGCGAGAAGCCGGTGTAGGCCAGGCCACCGGAGTCGGTGACCGTCGCGACACCACCGGACACGGTGATCTCGATGACCATGTTGCGGGCGTTGCCGTTGGCGTCGACACCGGCAGCGACCAGGTGGTGCGTGCCGTTGACCAGGTCCTTGGGCAGCGTCGCCGTGAAGCTGAACGTGCCGTCGAAGAGGACGACGGCCGAGCCGAGCTTCACCGGGCTGGAGTAGACGATGACGTCGACCGTGGAGCCGGGCAGGAAGTCCTTGCCGGTGATGGTGACCTTCTCGCCGGCCACGACCTTGCCGTCGACGGCGTCGCTGACCAGCGTGCCGTCGGACTTGGGCAGCGTGGCGGGCACGGTCAGCGCGGGGACCGCACCAGTGCGCACGGACGCGTTCGGACCGGAGTTGCCGGCGGTGTCGTGGGCCAGCACGGTGATCGCGTAGCTCTTGCCGGTCTCCACGCCGATCAGGCAGGTGCGGTCGGTGACGGTCGGGCTGCACGGCGCGTGGCCGCCATCACCGCTGTCCAGGTCGCTGTAGTAGACCTCGTAGCCGCCGACCGGGAGGGTGCCGGCGGGGGACGGGTCCCAGGTGACCAGCAGCGAGCCGGGCCGGGTGGCCACGGCCAGGTTGGCCGGGAGGCCGACCGGGGACACCGGGGTGCCCACCGTCGACGAGCTCGCGGTGCCGTTGCCGACGGTGTTCACGCCGCGGACCCGGACGACGTAGTCGGTGCCGTTCGTCAGGCCGGTGACCGAGCCGGTGAGGGCCGCACTGTACTGCTCCGTGGCCGTGGAGGCGAAGGGCTTCCAGGTGGCGCCGTCGTCGACGCTGTACTCCCAGGTGGCCGCGGTGTTGCTGCCGTTGTCCGAGCCGGGGAAGAAGCGCAGGGTCAGCGCCCCGTCACCGCTCCGGGCGGACAGCTCGTAGGGGGCCTCCGGGGCCGCCGGCACGTTCCCCGACGGCGGGTCGACCGTGGTGCAGGTGTACGAACCGCTGATGACACCTGCGCCGGTCACCGTCGATACGGTGGCCGCCGCGGAGTCGGTCCCTCCGCCGGTACCCGCGGAGCCGGCGCCGGCGCCACCCTTCGCGCTCACCAGGAAGCCGTTGGCACCGGTGACCACGGACGCCGAGCCACCGCCGCCGCCATAGGTCACGACCGTCGAATCGTTCGGGTCGAGGGTCTCGACGCCGTCCAGCCCCGCGGTGTTCGCGACGCCGGAGGCGTTCGTGCCACCGGTGCCCACCTGCGGGACGGTCCCGTCGGCGTCCCCGCCCTGGTTGCCTGCGTAGAGCCGGAAGACATCGCCGTCCACCGCCGTCGTCGACGTCGCGACGCGGCTGCCGGAGGCGCCCACGCCGGGGGTCCCACTGGTGTCGCTGCTGCCACCGGCCGCGCCATCGAGCACCCAGTCGATCGTGCAGGAACCCTCCATGACCAGCTCGGTCGCGCTGGTGATGGTCTCGCCGCCGCCCGATTCGGTGGAAAAGGTGTTCGTGGTGGTACCGGCCGAGGCGATGCCGGTGACGCTGAGGACTGCGGTGGACAGGCCGATCGCGGTGACGGCCAGCAAGCCGGCTGCACGACGGGACGGGGACGTGAGACGCACGTCGATCTCCCAGGGGAAGGGTGCCCGGAACGCCGGGCGCGTCTACCCGGAGGTCCGGGTGCTGCACGGAACCTGGCACTGACCTGGGTGCCGACCGTGCGCCGCCGAGCCGTTGGTACGTCGCGTTATCAAACCGTAACCTGTCCTGGATGAGCCGTTTGTTGGGCAACTACCGACAACCGCCCGCAGAGGAGCCCTCGAGCTATTCCACGTGGCCTTGGCAGAACAGCACGAGCGATCAATGGATCGTCGTGGAAAGCCCGATGGGGCATGATGAGACCGCTGGCGGTGTTCCACCTACTGATGGTCCGCGCACGCGCGCGTCGACCTCCCACCGTCTGATCCCTCACCGAAGGACACTCCCTGTCTGTGACCGTCCCCCCGCAGTCCCCCACCCGTCGCCGTGAGCGCAGCGCCTCCCGCGAGAACGCCGCCCGTGACGCCGACCGGATCGCCGCGCGCGACGAGAAGCGCGCCCAGCAGATCTGGGTGGACGGCGCTGCTCCCGAGCTCCCCTCCCGGGCCACCCGCCCGGAGAAGGTGGTCTTCCACCTCGGCCCGACCAACTCCGGCAAGACCTACGAGTCGCTGCAGGCGCTGGCCGCCACCGGCTCCGGCGTCTACGCCGCCCCGCTGCGCCAGCTGGCCCACGAGGCCTACGCCAAGCTCTCCGCCCAGCTCCCGCCGGGCACCGTGGGCCTGTCCACCGGCGAGGAGGAGATCGACCCGAACGCGGCGATCGTCTGCTGCACCGTGGAGAAGGCCCCCGACCGCGGCGAGCTGCTCGTCCTGGACGAGTCGCACTGGGTCACCGACCCGGACCGCGGCCACCACTGGGCGCGGCTGCTGCTGACCGGCGAGTACCGCGAGATGCACCTCATCTCCGCTGCCGAGGCCTACCTGGTGCTCAAGCCGCTGGTCACCGACGCCCAGCAGGTGCAGGTCGTCAACCACAAGCGGCTCTCGCGCCTCGACGTCCTCAAGGCACCGGTGCGCACCGACGCCGTCCGCCCGCAGACCCTGGTCGTTGCCTTCTCCCGCAAGGCCGTCTACGCCGTCGCCGCCGAGCTGGACCAGCACCGGCCCGGCAAGGTCGGCGTGCTCTACGGCGCGCTGCCGCCGGCCACCCGCCGCCAGGTCATCGACCGGTTCACCCGGGGCGAGTTCGACGTGCTGGTGACCACCGACGTCATCGGCCACGGCATCAACGTGCCGGCCACCACGGTGCTGTTCGCCGAGACCACCAAGTTCGACGGCCAGGAGCTGCGCCCGCTGCGCACCTGGGAGGTCGCCCAGATCGCCGGGCGCGCCGGGCGGTACGGGCTCACCGGGCACGGCCAGACCGGCATCCTGATCGGCGTCGCCGGGCTCAAGCCGGTCGGCGCGCTGGTCGGTGCCGGCGCTGCGGTCGCCCGCGGCGACGAGATGAGCGACCTGCCCAAGCGCCGGCCCCGCCTCCGCCCGGAGCTGGAGGACCTCGGCGCGTACGAGGCGGTCGACCTGCCCGAGGCGCTGACCCGATGGATGGCCTGGGCACGGGTCGCGACCCAGGACGAGGGCATGACCGCCGACGACGTCACCGGCCTGGTGCTGCGGGTGCACGCCCTGCTGCCGATGCTGCGCGGGCCGCTCGGCGAGGCCGGCGACCTGCAGACGGTGTGGCGGCTGATCAACCTCGCCATCGACTACAACCCGCCGCGGCGCACCCGCTGGCTGGTGCTGGCCCGGGCCGCCCTGCAGCACGCGGTCGGCCTGCCCGTGCCGGTCGAGACCGTGCTCCCCGAGTACCCCGTCAAGGGCTCGGTCGAGGAGTACGAGCAGGCCGCTGCCGCCGCGCGGGACGCCCAGACCCTGCTCCGCCAGTTCCCCGGCGTGGCCGGGCTGGACAGCGACGACGCCGCCGAGCTCGAGGAGGCGTGCGCCGAGACGATCACCGAGCTGCTGCCCGACGCGATCGCCATCGGCCGCTCGGGCACGTGCACCGAGTGCGGTACCTCGATCGCCCCGTGGTTCACCACCTGCCGCCCGTGCAGCGGCCCGCGCGCCGGGCGGGGCGCCGCCGAGCGCTCCCGTCCGGCCGGCGGCGGCCGCGGCCGGGCGGGCGATCGCCCGGCGCCGACCGCGAACACCGGCGGGGGCGCCGGCCGGCGCAACCGCTCCTCCCGGGGGTCGCGCCGGAGCTGAGCGGCCGGCCGCCGTCACCGACGGCCGGCCGCCACCGTCTGCGCGGCGTCCCGCACCTCGCCGACCAGCTCCTCGAGCACGTCCTCCAGGGCCACCACGCCCACCGTCCGACCGCCCTTGTCCCGGACGACGGCCAGGTGAGCGCCCTCCCGCTGCATGGTGGCCAGCACGTCGCGCAGCCCCTGGTCGGTCGTCGCGCCGGCCAGGGGCCGGATGAGCGCCGGGTCGACCGGGGAGTCCCGCTCCGCCACCGGGACGGCGAGGAAGTCCTTGAGGTGCACGTAGCCCTCGAGGTCGCCGTCGCCGTCCACCACCGGGAAGCGGGAGTAGCCGGTGGCCGCACACACCTCCTCGAGCTCGCCGACGGTGATCCCGGACGGCACGGTGACCAGGTCCGCCGTCGGGATCGCCACGTCGGCGGTGCGCTGCTCGTCGAACTGCAGCGCACCGGTGAGCAGCTGGTGCTCCCGCTCGTCGATCAGCCCCTCACGGTGCGACTCCCCGATCAGGCCGGTCACCTGGTCGCGGGTGTACGTCGAGCTGACCTCGTCCTGCGGCGTGACCCGCAGTGCCCGCAGCACCAGGTTGGCCACCTGGTTGAGCAGCCAGATCAGCGGGTGCAGGCCCCGGACGACCCAGTACAGCGGCGGCCCGAGGAGCAGCGCTGCCCGCTCCGGGCCCGCGAGCGAGATGTTCTTGGGCACCATCTCCCCCAGCACCATGTGCAGGAAGACCACGACGGCGAGCGCGATGGCGAATGCGATCGGGTGCACCAGCGCCTCGGGCAGACCCGCTGCGGCGAAGGGCCCCTCGAGCAGGTGCGCCACGGCCGGCTCACCCACCGCACCCAGGCCCAGTGAGCAGACCGTGATGCCGAGCTGGGCGCCGGCCATCATCAGCGAGACGTTCTCGATGGCCTTCAACGTCGTCCGGGCGCCGCGCACGCCCTCGGCCGCGCGCGGCTCGATCTGCGTCCGCCGGGCGGAGACCAGGGCGAACTCGGCTCCCACGAAGAAGGCGTTCCCGGCCAGCAGCAGCACCGCGAGCAGGATGGCCACGCTGTCGCTCATCGGGCGGTCTCCCTCTCGGTCCGTCGTGCCGAGGCCGCGGTCGCGCCCCCGGTGCGCCGCATCCGCACCCGGTCGACCCGGTGGCCGTCCAGCCGGGTCACCGTCACCGCCACCTCGGTCGGCACGGGGACGCCGTCGGGGTCCGGGTGGGCGACGTCGCGGGCCGGCAGGACGACGCGGTCGCCGACCCGGGGCAGCCGGCCCAGCCGCTCGGTCAGCAGCCCGCCGAGCGTGTCCGTGCCCTCGCCCTCGGGCAGTTCCAGCCCGACGGCCTCGCCGGCCTCGTCGGGCCGAAGCAGGCCGGAGAGGACCCAGGACCCGTCCGGTGCCTGGCGCTGCCGGTGGACGGGAGCGTCCTGCTCGTCGTCGATCTCGCCGACGATCTCCTCGATGAGGTCCTCCAGGGTCACGATGCCGGCGGTGCCGCCGTACTCGTCGACCACCACGGCCACCTGCAGGCCCGGCTCGCGGAGGGTCTCCAGCAACGGGTCGAGCTCGACGGTCTCCGGCACTGCGCGCACCGGCACCATCACCTCGCCCACCGTGCGGGTCGCCCGCTGTGCCGCCGGCACCGCCATCGCGTGCTTGAAGTGCACGACCCCGACGACGTCGTCGACGCTCTCCCCCTCGACCGGGAATCGCGCGTGCCCGCTCGACGCAGCCAGCTCCAGCAGGTCGGCGACCGGCTGGTCCGCGCGGAGGAACCGGACCCGCGGACGGGGGGTCATCACGTCGGCCGCCGTCCGGTCGCCGAACTGGATGGACCGGGCAACGAGGTCGGCCGTGCCCACGTCCAGCGTCCCGGCCTGCCCCGACCGGTTGACCAGCGACGCCAGCTCCTGCGGGGCCCGCGCCGAGGCGAGCTCCTCGGTCGGGGTGATGCCCATCAGGCGCAGCAACCGGTTCGCCGACCCGTTGAGGAAGGTGATCAACGGCCGGGTCGCGGTCGTGAAGGCTCGCTGTGGCCCGGCCACGAACTTCCCCACCCGGGTCGGCTCGGCGATCGCCCAGTTCTTGGGCACGAGCTCGCCGAAGACCATCTGCACCCCGGTCGCCACCGCGAGCGCGAGCCCGACCGAGATCGCGGTCACCGCCCCGTCGCCCAGCCCGGTCAGCCCCAGCGGCCCACGCAGCAACGTCGCCAGCGACGGCTCGGCGATGAACCCGACGACCAGGCTGGTCACGGTGATGCCCAGCTGCGCGCCGGACAGCTGGGTGGACAGCGAGCGCATCGCCGCGACCACACCGGCCGCCCGGCGGTCGCCCGCCGCCGCCTCACGTTCCAGGGTGACCCGGTCGGCGGCGATGAGGGAGAACTCGGCCGCGACGAACAGCGCGTTGGCGGCGACCAGGAGAACGGCCGCCAGGAGCAGCAACCACTCGGTCACCGGCGTCCCCACCGTGTCCGGTCATGGCGCGGCCCTGGGCAGCGCGTGCTCACCGTGGTCCCCTGTTCCTCGTCGTCGATCCGGCGTCCGCACCCGGCTGCACCGCTGCCAGGCGCAACGCCCGAGCGGACCGGGTGGTTCCACGATAGGACTGAGGACTCGCCCGCCCCGCCCGCGCAGTGCTGCGCTGCACGGCCGGGGCCACGCCACCACGCACCGACGCCACCACCCACGGAGCCGCCAGGATGACCGCACAGACCCACCGCCGGCGGAGCGGTCCGGCAGCAGACCCGGCCGATCCCACCGCCGACGCCCCCAGCCGGCTGATCGGGATCGCCTACCGGCTGGAGAACGGCCTGCGGGACCAGCTGGCCCGGGTGGCCCGACGCCGGGGCTGGCATCCTGCGGCGCTGACCTTCCCCGGCTACGGCGCCAGCGGTCGCGCCCGGGTGCTGGGCCGGGTGCTGCTGGCGCCGGTGGGCACCGACCCGGGGGCCCGGCGGGACATCCCGGGCTGGCGGCGGTTCCTCACCCTCGAGGAGCCCGGCGGTGAGGTGGAGATCGCGCTGGGCGACGTGCGGCAGACCGCCCGGTCCGATGCAGCCGGGCTCGTCGACGTCACCCTGGACGTGGCCCTCCCGCCCGGACCGGCGCAGGTCGAGCTGCGGGTGCCCGGGCGCGAGCCCGCGCGGGCGACCGTGCACGTCGCCGCGCCGGACGTCCGCCGCGGCGTGGTGTGCGACGTCGACGACACGATCTGGGTGACCGGGCTGCGGCACCCGCTCCGGGCCGCCTGGCGGACCTTCGCCCGGTCCAGCAGCGGGCGCACCGTGGTGCCGGGCATGGCGCTCTTGCTCACCCGGCTCGTCCAGGAGCACCCGGACGCCCCCGTGGTCTACCTCAGCAACGGGCCGTGGAACCTGGCCGGCCCGGTGGCCCGCTTCCTGGACCGGAACCGGTTCCCGGCGGGGGCCCTGCTGATGACCGACTGGGGCATCACGCCACGCGCCTGGTTCCGGGACGGCCGGGCCCACAAGCGGAGCTCGCTGGAGCGGCTGTCCACCGACCTGCCCGGGATCCGCTGGGTGCTCGTGGGGGACGACGGCGAGCACGACCCGGAGATCTACCAGGACTTCGCCCGCCAGCACCCGGACCGGGTGGAGGCGATCGCGCTGCGGCAGGTCCTGCCGGTCGGGGGTGAGCAGGACCGCGGTGAGCCGAGCGGTGCCGTCGGCGAGGTCCCGGTCGTCCGGGCTCCGGACGGCGCCGAGCTGGCTGCCCGCCTGGATGCCGCGCTCGACCTGCCACCCGCGGCCCCGGCCGGCCCGGAGGCCTGGTTCCTCACCGCTGACGAGCGCGGCAACGCCGCCACCCGGCTGCGGCCGTGGACCGAGGACAACCGGGTGCGGCCGATCGTGCACGGCCGCGCCTACTTCCCTGCCCTGGCCGAGGCGCTCGCCGGCGCCGGGCGCGGCGACGTGGTGTTCCTCGCCGGCTGGCGGGGCGACACCGACGAACTGCTCACCGACGACGGGCTGACGGTGGGGAAGGCGCTGTCCGACGCCGTCCGCCGCGGCGCCCTGGTCAAGGGGCTGATCTGGCGGTCGCACGTGGAGGCGCTGAGCTACTCCGCGGAGGAGAACCGGGGCCTGTCCCGGGACGTCAACGAGACCGGCGGCGAGGTGCTGCTGGACCAGCGGGTCCGGCCGATGGGCAGCCACCACCAGAAGTTCGTCGTCGTCCGGCACCGCGACCGCCCGGCCGACGACGTCGCGTTCGTCGGCGGGATCGACGTGGCGCACAGCCGCCGGGACGACGCCGCCCACGGGGGCGACCCGCAGTCCCGGCCGTTCGCCGACGCCTACGGCGACACCCCGGCGTGGCACGACGTGCAGGTGGAGCTGCGCGGGCCGGTCGTCCGCGAGGTCGAGACGGTGTTCCGGGAGCGGTGGGAGGACCCCGCGGCGCTGTCCCGGATGCCGTGGCACGTGCTGCCGGACCTGCTGCGCGGGCAGGACCGGACGCCGTCGTCCCTGCCCGAGGCGCTGCCGGCGCCATCGGGTGAGGGGTCCTGCGCGGTGCAGCTGCTGCGGACCTACCCCAACCGCTGGCCCGGGTACCCGTTCGCCCCCGACGGCGAGCGGAGCGTGGCCCGCGGGTACGCCAAGGCGCTGGCCCGGGCCGAGCGCCTGGTCTACGTGGAGGACCAGTACATGTGGTCCACCGACGTCGCCCGGGTGTTCGCCGAGGCCCTGCGTGCCCGGCCCCGACTGCACCTGGTGGTCGTCGTGCCCCGGCACCCGGACAAGAGCAGCCCGGTCAGCATCCTGCCGGCGGCCGTCGGGCAGGACCGGGCCCTGGACATGGTGCGGGCCGCCGGTGGGGACCGGGTGCAGGTCTTCGACGTGGAGAACGTGCGGGGCAACCCGGTCTACGTGCACGCCAAGGTCTGCGTGGTCGACGACGTGTGGGCCACCGTCGGCAGCGACAACTTCAACCGCCGGTCCTGGACGCACGACTCGGAGCTCACCGCCGCCGTGCTCGACGGCGAGCGGGACCCGCGGGAACCGACCGACCCGGGTGGGCACGGGGACGGGGCCCGCCGCTTCGCCCGGGAGCTGCGGCTGGAGCTGATGCGCGAACACCTCGGCCGGGCCGACGCCGACGGTGAGCTGCTGGACCCGGAGCGGGCGGTGGCGGTGTTCCGGGAGTGCGCCGCCGCCCTGGACGCCTGGCACGCCGGCGGGCGTCAGGGCCCCCGCCCCCCCGGCCGGCTGCGGGCCCACCACGTCGAGCGCCCGCCCCTGCGGGAGCGGCTGCTGGCCGCGCCCCTCTACCGCTACGTCATCGACCCCGACGGCCGCCCGCCGCTGCTCAAGGCGCGCCGCAGCATGTGAGCCCTTCAGGTGGGCGCCCCGGGGCTCTCCGACGACGACGCGCGCTGCGGTCACCGCCGCGGCGACGGAGGCCGGCCTGGTCGCCGACGACGTGGCCCGCGTCAGTCCCGACTGGCTGCTGGACGCGGTGCCGGAGGCGCTGGGCTGACACCGGCGGCGCGGGCCCGCCACCCCGTCAGGCGGCTCACTGGTCGATGGTCACGTCGTTGAACGGGAGCATCGGCTCGACCCACGGGAAGACGACGAGCAGCAGCAGCGCGCAGGCGGCGAGCGCCAGCAGCAGGGAGAGCAGCGCCTTGCTCGTCCGTCCGCCCGGGAGCGTCCGCCAGATCCAGCCGTACATCAGGAGTCCTCTCCGCCCTCGAGCAGGGCGGGCGGGCCGTCGGGCGCATCGACCTTGGCGACCGGGGCGCCGTCCAGGCCGGCGTGCACGATCAGGCGCTGCCGCGCGGAGTACTTCGGGTGGCAGGTGGTCATGGTCAGGTACGTGCCCGACGGCGCCGCACCGGCAACGCCGGGCATGGGGGCGATGACGTCGACGTCGGACGGCCGGACGATCTGCTGGCCGGGGATCCCGCTGGGATCGGTGGTGAAGTCGCCGGTGGCCGGGTCGCCGAGGACCCGGTACACGAACCACGCGTCCGCGGTCTCCACCACGATCGGGTCGCCCGGCCGGAGCTGGTCCAGGTCCATGAACGGTGATCCCTTGCCCACCCGGTGCCCGGCCATGGCCAGGTTGCCGGGCTGCCCGGGCATCGCCGTCCCGGCGTAGTGCCCCGGCCCCTGCGACAGCTGGGCCTCGTCGGTGCCCTGCAGCACGACCTGCTGGTAGTCCTCTCCCAGCCGCGGGATGCGCAGCACCGCGAGCGGCTCACCGGCCGCCGGCTCGACCAGCACCGGGAGCACGGCCGTGGGCTCCGGAGCGTCCGCCCAGACGTCGCGGATCTCCTCGGTCAGCTGGTCCTGCCGGCGGTCGTTGAGCAGGTCGGTGACGTAGACCTCGTAGACGACGAACAGCAGCAGCACCAGCCCCACGGTGACCATCAGCTCGCCGGCGCCGCGGGTCAGCACCACCCAGACCGGCTCCCGCGTGCGCTGCTCCGACGGGGGGTCCGGCTCCCGGGTGAGCTGATCCGACAGGAAGCCCGGGTCCCGGGCGGGCTCCTCCGACAGGAGGGGCAGCGCTCGGCCGGGGCTCACCTGCTGCATCGGCTGCGTGTCCATGACGGTGCGATGCTAGGTGAGCAACGACCCGTCATCGTGCGCCGCGCGGGAGCTCAGGACGGACGGATCCTTCCCAGCAGGTGCTCGGTGCCCGCCTTCGCGTTGCGGACGGCGACGTCCCAGCCGCCCCCGGCCTGCTCGGTCGAGAGCGTGACCGTCGCCGGGAGCAGCAGCGGCTTCCGGAACGCCACGTCCACCGACAGGGCCTCGGGCAGCCGGCCGGCCAGCGCCGCCAGCGTGCAGCTCTTCACCCACATGCCGTGCGCGATCGCCCGCTTGAAGCCGAAGGCCTTGGCGGTGACCCCGGAGAGGTGGATGGGGTTCACGTCGCCGGAGACCGCCGCATAGCGGCGACCGGTGTCGGCGGGCACCTGCCACTGGGCGTTGACGCGCTCCAGCTCCCCCACCGACATTGAGACGTCGGCGTCCGGCGCGCCGTCGGGCGCCGTCGCCCCGCGGGCCAGGTACGTCGACCGGCTGCGCCAGACCTCCGCACCCCCGGCGGAGACCGTGGCGCAGAGGTCGACGGTCGCCCCGCGCACGTGCCCGGCGAACCGCTCGGCCCACACCTCAACGTCCAGCGCTGCGCCGGTGCCGATCGGCGCCAACTGCTCGATCTGGTTGCGCACGTGCACGAGACCGGGCAGCGCGAGCGGGAACGCCCGGTCGGTCATCAGCGCCACCTGCAGCGGGAAGGCGAGCAGGTGCGGGTAGGTCACCGGCAGGGTGTCGGCGAGCGGGAACCGGGAGACCCGGGCGTAGTCCGCCAGGTGCGCCGGGTCGACCTCGACGCCGAGCCGGGCCAGCCGGGTGTCGGGCAGGTCGCCGCCCCGGCCGCGCGCGGTGAGCGCGGCCCGGGCGAACAGGGCCGGCATCGCCGGCGGGGTGTCGAGCACGGTGCGGGTCACGTCAGGCCCCCAGCAGCGACTGGCCGCAGACCCGGACGACCTGGCCGTTGACCCCGGCGCTGCCCGGCTGGGCCAGCCAGGCGATCGTCTCGGCGACGTCGACCGGCAGCCCACCCTGCTGCAGCGAGTTGAGCCGGGAGCCGACCTCACGGGTGCCCAGCGGCATCTTCGCGGTCATCTCGGTGACGATGAAGCCCGGTGCGACGGCGTTGATCGTGGCCCCGCGCTCGGCGAACTCCGGCGCCCAGCTGCGCACCATGCCGATGACCCCGGCCTTGGACGCCGCGTAGTTCGTCTGCCCGCGGTTGCCGGCGATCCCGGACTGCGAGCTCACGCTGACCACCCGGGCACCCGGCTTGAGCGCTCCCTCGGTGTCCAGCAGCGCCTGGGTGATGTCCAGCTGCGCCTGCAGGTTCACCGCCATCACCGAGTTCCAGCGGGCGGCGTCCATGTTGACCAGCAGCTTGTCCCGGGTGATGCCGGCGTTGTGCACGACGACGTCCACGCCACCGTGCCGGGCCACCAGCTGGGCGGCCAGCCGCGGACCGGCGTCGGCGCCGGTGATGTCCAGCGCCACCGCCGTCCCACCCACCTCGTTGGCGACCTCGGCCAGCTGCTCCCCGGCCGCCGGCACGTCGACGGCGACCACGTGGGCGCCGTCCCGGGCCAGCACCCGGGCGATGGCCGCACCGATCCCGCGCGCGGCACCGGTCACCACGGCGACCTTCCCCGCCAGCGGCCGGTCGGCGTCCTCCCCGGTGGGCAGGTCGGCGGTCGTGACGGCGAGCACCTGGCCGTCGACGTAGGCCGACCGGCCGGAGAGGAAGAACCGCAGCGGGCTCGCCAGCGAGCGCTCGGCCCCGAGGGGCACGTGCACCAGGTTCGCCGTCGACCCGCTGCGCAGCTCCTTGGCCAGCGACCGGACCAGCCCCTCCAGCGCCTGCCGGGCGGCGGCCTGGGCCGGGGAGGACGTCTCCGCCGGCGGGTCGGCCAGCACGAGGACCCGACCCGACGGCCGCAGCCGCTTGAGCGCGGGGGCGAGGAAGTCGTGGGCCGCGGCCAGGTCGGCCGGGCCGGTCAGCCCGGTGGCGTCCAGCAGGACGGCGGCGAGCCGCTCCCCGTCGGTCGAGCCGTCGGCGGCCACCGGGGACACGACGGTCACCCCGGCGTCGCGCAGCAGCCCGGTGACCTCCTCGCGCAGCCGGCCCTCGCCGGCCGACCCGACCACCGCCGGGCCCGGGAGCAGCGGCTGCCCGGGCTCGTACCGGCGCAGCTCCGCCGGCCGGGGCAGGCCCAGCTGCTTGGTGATGGTGGTGCCGAGGCCGGAGTTGGCGAAGTCGCGGTACCAGTCGCTCATGGGGTTCTCCTCAGGGACGGGGGCGCGGGTGGTCAGGACTCGAGGATCGCGACGACGCCCTGGCCGCCGGCGGCGCAGATGGAGATCAGGCCTCGCTTGCCCGGCCCCGCCTCGTGCAGCGTCTTGGCCAGCGTCGCGACGATCCGGCCACCGGTCGCGGCGAAGGGGTGCCCGGCCGCCAGCGACGAGCCGTGCACGTTCAGCTTGCCCCGGTCGATCGAGCCCAGCGGCGCGTCCAGCCCGAGCTTCTCCTTGCAGTACTCGGGGCTCTCCCAGGCCTTCAGCGTCGCGAGCACCGTGGAGGCGAACGCCTCGTGGACCTCGTAGAAGTCGAAGTCCTGCAGGGTCAGCCCGTTGCGGGCCAGCAGCACCGGCACCGCGTAGGCCGGGGCCATCAGCAGCCCCTCGCCGCCGTGCACGTAGTCGACCGCGGCGGTCTGCGCGTCGACCAGGTGGGCCAGCACCGGCAGGTCGTGCTCGGCGGCCCACTCGTCGGAGGCGAGCAGGACGGCGGAGGCCCCGTCGGTCAGCGGGGTCGAGTTGCCCGCCGTCATCGTGGCGCCCTCGCCCTGCCCGAACACCGGCTTCAGCTTCGCCAGCTTCTCCAGCGAGGTGTCCGGGCGCAGGTTCTGGTCGCGGGTGAGGCCGAGGAACGACGTCACCAGGTCGTCGAAGAAGCCGCGGTCGTAGGCGGCGGCGAGGGCCTGGTGCGAGCGGACGGTCAGCTCGTCCTGCTCCTCCCGGCCGATCTCCCACTCCGCGGCGGTGATCGCTGCGTGGTCGCCCATCGCCAGGCCGGTGCGCGGCTCGGCGTTGCGGGGGACCTCGGGGACCAGCTGACCGGGCCGGATCCCCGCCAGCGCGGAGAGCCGCTGCTGCAGCGTCTTGGCGTTGTTGACCGCCAGCAGCACCCGCCGCATGTCCTCGTTGAGCGCCATCGGCGCGTCGGAGGTGGTGTCGACGCCCCCGGCGATGCCGGACTCGAGCTGCCCCAGGGCGATCTTGTTGGCGACCAGGACGGCCGCCTCCAGACCGGTGCCACAGGCCTGCTGGACGTCGTAGGCCGGCGTCGCGGCCGACAGCCGGGAGCCCAGCACGCTCTCCCGGGTGAGGTTGAAGTCGCGGGCGTGCTTGAGGACGGCGCCGGCGACGACCTCGCCCACCTGCTGACCCTGCAAGCCGAAGCGGGCGACGAGCCCGTCGAGGGTGGCGGTGAGCATGTCCTGGTTGCTCGCCCGGGCGTAGGCGCCGTTGGAGCGGGCGAACGGGATGCGGTTGCCGCCGACGATCGCGGCCTTCCGGGTCTGCGGTGCCATGAGGACCTCCAGGAGGTGGTCACCACCAAAATGGCCATTCTGGTGGAGGGTGTTCCAGTCACAATTCCGATACCGAGAGTATCAGGTACCGTTGGTGTCGTGAACATGGAGACGGCGGCCAGCCCCCGCGACCGGCGCGACTCCCGCTGGGACGAGCACCGCCGGGCACGCCGCGAGCAGCTGGTCGACGCCACCCTGGCCGCGGTCGGCAAGCACGGCGCCGGCGTGGGCATGGAGGAGATCGCGGCAGAGGCCGGCACCAGCAAGACCGTCGTCTACCGGCACTTCGCCGACCGCAGCGAGCTGTACGTCGCCGTCTGCGCGCGCGTGGCGGCGCAGCTCACCCGCAAGCTGCGCGAGGCGATGGGCAGCAGCGACCACCCGCGGCAGATGGTGACCGCCGCCGTGGAGACGTACCTCGCGTTCATCGAGGCCGACCCCGAGGTCTACCGCTTCGTCGTCGGGCAGGCCCTGGTCGACCGCCCGGTCGATGCCGACCCGATCAGCAGCCTGTCCGACCTGGTCGGTGACGAGGTCGGGGCGCTGGTCGGCGCGGCGCTGACCAGTGCCGGGCAGGACACCGCCGCGGCCGCTCCCTGGGGGCACGGCCTGATCGGCCTGGTCCGAGCCGCCGCCGACTGGTGGTTGCGCGCCGACCGCCCCATGCCCCGCGCCGAGCTGGCGACCCACCTCACCGACCTGGCCTGGCTGGGCCTGCGCGGCGTCGTCACCCCGGACCCCTCAACCCAGACCCCCGCGAGTCCGATGGAGGAAGCATGACCAGCACCCCCACCCCCCTGACGCCGGTCGACGCCGCTCGGCTCACCGAGGTCCTCGACGGCCGCTGGGCGCAGGTGCGCCGGGACAGCCGCGAGCAGCTCGGCCACTCCCGGTACGCCCCGGTGTACGGCGAGTCGATGACCGAGGCGCGGGAACGGATCACCGCACTGGCGTCGGAGCTGGCCACCACCGGCCGGGTCTCCCTCGGCTTCCCCGTCGAGTACGGCGGCGCGGACGACGCCGGCGGCTCGGTCACCGCCATCGAGATGCTCGCCCAGGCCGACCTGTCGCTGATGGTCAAGGCCGGCGTGCAGTGGGGGCTGTTCGGCGGCGCGGTCCAGGCGCTGGGCACCAAGCGCCAGCACGACCGGTACCTCCCCGACATCATGAGCTTCGCGCTGCCCGGCTGCTTCGCGATGACCGAGACCGGCCACGGCTCCGACGTCCAGCAGCTGCGCACCACCTGCACCTACGACCCGGCCACGCAGACCTTCGACCTGCACACCCCGCACGAGGCCGCGCGCAAGGACTACATCGGCAACGCCGCGAAGGACGGCCGGATGGCCGTCGTCTTCGCCCAGCTGGTCACCCAGGGCGAGGGACGGGGCGTACACGCGTTCCTGGTCCCGATCCGGGACGCCGACGGCGCCCCGGTGCCCGGCGTGACGATCGGCGACGACGGGCCGAAGGCGGGGCTGCTCGGCGTGGACAACGGGCGGCTGACCTTCCACCACGTCACCGTGCCGCGCGACATGCTGCTGGACCGCTACGGCCAGGTGGCCGCCGACGGCACGTACACCAGCTCGATCGAGAACGAGACCCGGCGCTTCTTCACCATGCTCGGCACCCTGGTGCGCGGGCGGGTCAGCGTCGGCGGCTCGGCCGGGTCGGCGACCAAGGTGGCCCTGGAGATCGCCGTCCGTTACGGCGACGTCCGCCGCCAGTTCTCCGCCCCCGGTGAGGACCGGGAGGTCGTGATCAACGACTACCTGGTGCACCAGCGCAAGCTGCTGCCGGCGCTGGCGAAGACCTACGCCCTGAACTTCGCGCAGGAGGAGCTGACCTCCACCATGCACGACGTGCTGGGGAGCGCCGACGTCGACGAGGCCGCGCAGCGTGAGCTGGAGTCCCGGGCGGCCGGGCTGAAGGCGGTGACCACCTGGCACGCGACCCGGACCATCCAGCTGTGCCGCGAGGCCTGCGGCGGGGCGGGCTACCTGGCGGAGAACCGGCTGCCCACGCTCAAGGCCGACACCGACGTCTTCACCACCTTCGAGGGCGACAACACCGTGCTGATGCAGTTGGTCGCCAAGGGCCTGCTCACCGGCTACCGGGACGCGTTCGGCTCACTGGACGGCTGGGGCCGGGCCGCGTTCGTCGCCGAGCAGGTGCGCGAGACGGTGCTGGAGCGGACGGCGGCCCGCGGGCTGATCCAGCGGCTGGTCGACGCCGTACCCGGCCGGGACGAGGACGTCTCGATGCTGGACCGGGGCTGGCAGCTGGCCACGTTCGAGGACCGCGAGAAGCACGTCCTGGAGAGCGCGATCCGGCGGCTGCGCGGCGGCGCCGCGGCCAAGAAGGACCGGCCGTTCGAGATCTTCAACGACGTACAGGACCACGTGCTCGCCGCCGCCCAGGCGCACATCGACCGGGTGGTGCTGGAGGCCTTCGTCGCCGGCATCGAGCGCACTCCCGACCCGGCCGCGAAGGCGCTGCTGGCCCGGGTCTGCGACCTCTACGCGCTGAGCACCATCGAGGCCGACAAGGGGTGGTTCCTCGAGCACGGCCGGCTCACCCCCACCCGGGCCAAGGCGCTGACCGGGGTGGTGAACGACCTGCTCAAGGAGCTGCGGCCGCACATGCGCACCCTGGTCGACGCCTTCGCCGTCCCCGAGGCCTGGCTCAACTGCGCGATCGTGGCCGAGGAGCCCGGCCGGCAGGAGGCGATGGCCGCGCACGACGCCGCGCTGCGCGCCGGCGGGGTCCAGCCGCAGCAGGCCGCCACCGCGACCGACCTGGAGATGGCCCCCGCCCAGTGATCAGCTGCGGCCGGCCTCCGGGTGCACCGCCGGGGCCGGCTCCATCCCGGGCGGCACGTGCTGCAGGCCGGCTTCGGCCGGGCGTGGCCGGTCCTGCCGGTGCAGCCGGACCGCCAGCAACGCGACGTCGTCCTCGGTGTCGGGCAGGTACATCCGCTGCAGCAGCCGGTCGCACAGCTGCTGCAGCGGCAGCTCGGTGAGCCCGGCCAGCACCCGGCACAGCTCCGCGATCCCGGCGTCGAGGTCCCGGTCACGCCGCTCCACCAGCCCGTCGGTGTAGAGCAGCAGGGTGCCGCCGCGGCCGATGACCGCGACCCGATCGCTGCGCACGGTGCCCGGGTCGACCCCGAGCAGCAGGTCGGGGTCGTCGCCGTCCAGGACGGTCACCTCGCCGTCCGCGCTGATCAGCACCGGTGGGGGGTGCCCGGCGGTCGCCCAGCGGATGCGGGTCTCGGCTGCCGACACCTCCGGGGGGTCCTGCTCCAGCCGGGCGATCAGCGCGGTGGCCATCACGTCGAGGTCCAGCCCGGAGCTGGCCCGGTCGAGGCCGGTCAACACCTCCGCCGGGGTGCCGCCGGTGTGGTGCCCGATGCCGCGCAGCAGCCCGCGCAGCTGGCCCATCGCCGCCGCCGCCCGGCTGTCGTGCCCGACGACGTCCCCGATCACCAGCATGGTCGCCCCGTCGGGCTGGACGAAGGCGTCGTACCAGTCGCCGCCGACCTCGGCCCCGGCCGCCGCCGGCACGTACCGGACGGCGATCTCGCAGTGGTCCGGTGCCGGCGGCGCGGTCAGCATGCTGCGCTGCAGGGTCTCGGCGAGCTGCCGCTGCTGACCGAACAGCCGGGCCTGCTGCAGCGCCACCCCGGCCCGCCGCCCGAGCTCCAGGGCGGTGTCCAGCTCGACGTCGGTGTGCCGGCCCCGCTCGGCGGTCACGTACAGGCCCAGCGCCCCGAGGGTGCGCCCGCGGCTGACCAGCGGGACGACGATGCCGGAGTCGGGGTGCAACCGGGCCAGCTGCTCGCGGGCCACGGCGTCGGGCAGCGCCCGGGTGACGTAGGCAGCGTTCAGGCCGGGCACCCGCAGCGGCCGTCCGGTGCGGGTGACCACCCGGGCGGCGGCGTGCTCGGTCATCCCGCCGACCATCGCGCGCACGTAGTCGGCCAGCTCCGCCGACCTGGACCGGTCGCGGTGGGCCGAGGCCAGCTGGCGCATCCGGCCGTGCTCGTCGGCGACGACGACCCAGCACCAGTCGCCGAGCGCGGGGACCACCAGCTCGGCCAGCCGGCCCAGCTGCTCGGTGATCTCGAGGGTCCCCGAGAGCACCCGGCCGGTCTCGGCCAGCAGCTCCAGCCGAACGTTGGCCGCGGCCATCGCCGCGAGGGCGGCGTCCCGCTGGGCGTCTGCGTGCAGCCGGGAGACGCTCAGCCCGATCTGGGCGGTGAGCGCCTGGAGCAGCTCGAGGTCCTCGGGGGTGAAGACGTGGTCCTCGGCCCACACCGCGGTGAAGCTGCCCAGCAGCCGGCCCTCCAGCCGCAGCGGCAGCGCGGCGAGAGCCCGGACCCCGACCAGGTCACCGACCTCGGCCATCCGCGGGAAGCGGGCCACCGCCGCCGCCCGGTCGCCCAGCAGGACCGGTTCACCGTGCCGGGCCACGTACTGGGTGGGGAGCTCGTCGTCGAGCGGGAGCTCCACGCCCTCCTCGGACAGGACGGCGTCGGTTCCCGACTCGACGGCGTCGACGAGGCGGCGGGTCATGTGCAGCCGGAGCGGGCCACGGCCGACGGCGAAGACGGCCAGCGCGCTGGCGTCGGCGCCGAGCACGGCCGCGCCGCGCAGGGCTGCCTCGGCCAGCTCCGACATCCGGTCGGCGTTGGCCAGGTCGGCAGCGACCTCGGCGATCACCGCGGCCCGCTGCACCGCAGCCAGCCGCAGCCGCGCCTGCTGCCGCGCCTCGGTGACGTCGACGGTGGTGCCGAGCAGGCGCACCGGCTCACCCGACTGGTCGCGGCCCACCCGACCCCGGGAGACCGTCCAGCGCACCTCGCCGTCGGTCCGCAGCACGCGCATCTCGACGACGAAGTCACCCGTGCCGGCCAGGGCCGCGTCCATCGCCTGCTGCAGCGCACCGTGGTCGCCGGGGTGGATCCGCTGCGCCACCTCCTCCTCACCGCTGAGCTCGACCGGGCCCGGGAGGCCGAAGATCGCGGCGTTGCGCTCGTCCCAGGTGGTCACCCCGGTGCGCAGGTCGCGCTCCCAGCTGCCGACCTCGCTGGCCTCCAGCGTCAGCTCCAGCCGGCTCAGCGAGGAGCGCACCGCGATCGAGGCGGCGACCAGCTCGAGCTCGGTGACGACGGTGGCGGCCACCTCGCCGGCGAGGACGACGTCGTCCTCGCTCCAGGGCCGGGGCTCCGGGGAGAGCAGGGTCAGCGCACCGACCACGTCACCGGCGGCGAGCACCAGCGGCAGGGAGAGGCAGCTGCGGACCTCGCCGGAGGCCACCGCCGACTGCCCGGCGACCCGCGGGTCAGCGGCGGCATCGGGCACCACCAGCGGTGCCCGCAGGCGTGCGGCGACGCTGCCGGGCACCTGGTCCAGCGGGGTGGCCGAGCCCTGCGCCGTCGGTCGGCCGCAGCCGCCGACCCGCACCGCGACGTCCGTCAGCAGCACGACCTGCGCCGTCGGGACGGCCAGCAGCCGGCTGGCCAGGTGTGCCAGCCGGTCGAACGGCGCACTCCCGGGCAGCTCGGCGAGCAGTCGTCGGGCCACCGCTACCCGGGCCGGGTCGCCGAGCGGGTCGGGTACGGCAGGCGTGCTCGGTGCGGGCACGGCTGGCAGCCTCCCTGCTGGCGCCGGCCAGGCCGGACACGGGTGCCGGCGGCCGCCGGCACGCCCTGCTCGCGCGGGCTGCCCCATGCTGGCACGTCCGGCACACCAGGTCCGGCACCGGCGGCTCATGCGGTGTCCCCCGCTGGGGTGGGGCGGGCTCAAGCAGGTCGGTGGTGCGGCCGATCCAGGAGAGGTGACGTCGACCCTCCCGGACCGCTGGGACTGCCGCCCGCTGCTCGCGGGCGAGGAGGACCTGACCGTCGTCTTCCAGCCGATCGTCGACCTGGCCTCGGCCTCGGTCGCCGGGTACGAGGCGCTCGCGCGGTTCCCGGGCACCGCCTCCCCGGACGTGTGGTTCGCCGCCGCCGCCGAGGCCGGCCTGGGCGCCGAGCTGGAGGCGCTCGCCCTGCGGAAGGCGCTGGCCGCCCTGCCGGACCTGCCGCCCAACACCTTCCTGACCGTCAACGTCAGCCCCCACCTGCTGGGCACCGCCCCGGTCGCCGCCGCCCTGGCCCAGCCGGCCACGCTGCGCCGGGTGGTCGTCGAGCTGACCGAGCACATGCCCACCCCGGACCTGAGGGCGCTGCGGGAGCAGACCGCCGCGCTGCGCGGCCGCGGCGCGCTCATCGCCATCGACGACGCCGGCTCCGGATACGCCGGGCTGCAGCAGCTCGCCGAGGTCCGCCCGCAGCTGGTCAAGCTCGACCGGGCCCTGGTCGCCGGCGCGGACACCGACCCGGTGAAGGCCGCGCTGGCGGAGATGGTGGGCACCTTCACCAGCCGGATCGACGCCTGGCTGCTCGCCGAGGGCGTGGAGACCGTGGGTGAGCTCGCCCTCTTCGCCCGGCTCGGTGTCCCGCTGGCCCAGGGCTGGTTGTTCGGCCGCCCCGCAGCGCACTTCGCCCCGCTCTCCCCCGAGGTCACCCAGCTGGTGCGCACCCAGGTGGCCCGCGCCCAGCTGACCGAGAGCGTGGCCAGCCTGCTGCGCCCCCTCCGCCAGCGGGAGGAGTTCGACGGCGACGACGGCCCGCCGCCCTACGTCGTGCTGGACCGCGCCGAGGTGCCCACCGAGCTGGTGCTCGCCGACCCGCGGACCGGTGCGCCGTACCGGGCGCCGGTGTCGCTGCGTGTGCACCCGTCGGCCGGGGTCACCGAGACCCTGCGGCGCGCGCTCACCCGCCCGCCCGCGCACCGGTTCGACCCGGTGCTGTGCACCGACCGCAGCGGCGCCGTCCTCGGCCTGCTGCGGATCGAGGACCTGGCGTCCGCCGCCGCCACCTGAACCACCGGGGGCCCTGACCCCGCCCCCGGTGCACCACCCCGGACCGCCACCCGGCGGACGGGTCCCGCACCACCCGCGCACGGGAGCCCACATGAAGGCCTTCGCCTGCGGGGACGTCGTCCCCGGCTGCACCGTCACGTTCACCGGCTCCGACGAGGACGCCGTCCTCGGTCAGGTCGCCGCCCACGCGACCGCCGACCACGGACTGGGCACCGTGCCGCCGGGACTCGTCGACCAGGTCCGCGCCCACATCGTCTCGGTCTGACGACGCGCCCCGCCCCCCCCCACGGGGCCGGGGTCCCGTCGTCAGCGGCTGGCGTCGGTGAGGCGCTGCCGCTGCTCGTCGGTGAGCACCAGGTCGAGCATCGGCAGCAGGTCGGCCAGCTGCTCGACCGAGCGGCCGCTGGCGATCGGTGCGGTGACCGACGGCTGGTCGGCCAGCCAGCGCAGCGCGACCGCGGCGCTGGTGACGGTGTGGGCCTCGGCGACCTCGGCCAGCGCGGCCAGCACCCGGTCACCCTTCTCCCCCACGTACTGCGCGGCGCCCTTGGCCCGCGGTGAGTCGATGACCTCCCCCGCCCGGTACTTGCCGGTCAGGAAGCCGCGCGCCAGCCCGAAGTAGGGCATCGACCCCAGGCCGCGCTCGGTCACCACGCCGGCCAGCTCGGCCTCGTACGCCTCGCGCTCCATCAGGTTGTAGTGCGGCTGCAGTGCGACGTAGCCGGTGACGCCCAGCTGCCGGGCGGTGTCCAGCGCCTCGGTCAGTCGCTTCGCCGAGTAGTTGGACGCCGCCGCGTACCGGACCTTGCCGGCCTGCACCAGCTCGTCGAAGGCGGTGAGCGTCTCCTCCAGCGGCGTCGTCTCGTCGTCGTAGTGGGCGTAGTACAGGTCGATGGTGTCGACCTGCAGGTTGCGCAGCGAGCGCTCGGCCGCCGCCCGGATCTCCGGGGCCGAGAGCGGGTGCTCCTTGTCCCCGGGCGAGGCCTTGGTGGCCACGACCATCCGGTCGCGCATGCCGCGCTCGGCCATCCAGTTGCCGAGGATCGTCTCGGAGACGCCGTCGCCGTACATCTCGGCGGTGTCGACGAACGGCGACTGGGTGCTGGGGACGGCGTCGTAGAAGCGGTCGAGCAGGGCGAAGGACGTCGGCTCGTCGGCCGTCCAGCCGAAGACGTTGCCACCCAGGCAGAGGTCGCTGACGGTCAGATCGGTCCCGGGGAGCTGAGGCATGACCCCAACGCTAGTTGAAGGACCCTCCTGCCCCCCACCGCTCGCAAGCTCGGGGCGGGCCCCTGCAGAAGGGCCACAGAGCGTGGCCACTGTGACGAGCGAGCAGGAAAACCCCGGAAATCCGGGGTCACAGCTCGCCAACACCCTGGTCGGCATGGCAACGTGCCCGCCGTTCCTGGTCGACGACGGGGTCGGCCAGCTCCGCCCACCGGACCCCCGCTGCACACCTGGTGTCCAGCGAGTTGGCACGCTGGAGACCCGGAGGTCCACCTGGACGACGGGGGAACGCCCCCGGCCCGACCAGGCACGACGCCACGACTGCGCCCATCCCGCACCGGGATGGGCTGCTCCACCACCGCGAGAGGAACACCATGAACAAGGCCGAACTCGTCTCTGCCATCTCCAAGCGCGTCGACGTCCCCGCGTCGACCGTCGACTCGGTGATCAACGGGCTCCAGGAGGAGCTCGTCGAGGCCATCACCCGGGGCGACAAGGTCGCCGTGCCCGGTCTGCTGACCGTCGAGCGCGCACAGCGCTCCGCCCGCACCGGCCGCAACCCCCAGACCGGTGAGTCGATCGAGATCGCCGCTGCGCACACCGCCAAGGTGACCGCCGGCTCCAACCTGAAGAAGGCTGCTGCCGCCGTCCCGGTGCAGTGAGCTGAGGCCCCGTCCCGGGGCCGCACCGAGCACGACCCCACGCCCCCGTCGCGCTCCTGGCACCCCGTGCCAGGATGCCCGGCGGGGGCGTCGCTCATCGGGGAGCGGGCCCGCGACGAGCGGAGTGCCCGCGTGACGGCTGTGCAGACCGACCTGTCCGTGACCACCGACCCGGCCGAGGTCGGGCTGGACGCCGGCCGGCTGCAGCGGCTGGACCGCCGGCTGGCCCGCTACGTGGACGAGGGCCAGCTGCCCGGGTTCCTGGTCACCGTCGCCCGGCACGGCCGGCTGGTGCACGTCGGCCGGCACGGTCAGCGCGACGTCGAGGCCGGCCGCCCGGTCACCGAGGACACCCGCTGGCGGATCTACTCGATGACCAAACCGGTCACCTCGGTCGCGGCGATGTCGCTGTACGAGGAGGGGGCCTTCGAGCTCACCGACCCGATCAGCCGCTGGCTGCCCGAGTTCGCCGAGACCCGGGTCTGGACCGCCGGCCCGGCGCAGAAGCCGGTGACCGTGCCGCTGCTGGAGCCGATCCGGGTCTGGCACCTGCTGACGCACACCTCCGGGCTGACCTACGGCTTCCACCACGCCCACCCGGTCGATGCGCTCTACCGGCTGCGCGGCCACGAGTGGGGCTCTCCGCCCGGGGCCGACTCCGCCGAGGTCGTGCGCCAGTTCGCGGAGATGCCGCTGCTGTTCCAGCCGGGCACCGAGTGGAACTACGGCGTCTCCACCGACGTGCTGGGCCGGCTGCTCGAGGTCATCGCCGGCAAGCCGCTGGACGAGGTGTTCGCCGAGCGGGTGTTCGAGCCGCTGGGCATGACCCAGACCTCCTTCGGGCTGCGGCCGGAGGACGACGTCGACTCCCTCGCCCAGTTGTACGGGCCCGGGCTCACGCCGCTGCCGGCCCCGTTCGCACAGGCCGCCCTGCGCAAGCCCACCTTCCTCGCCGGCGGCGCCGGGCTGGTCTCCACCGCCGGTGACTACCTGAGGTTCGTCGAGATGCTGCGCCGCGGCGGACAGGTCGGGGACGACCCGGACGCCGGCCGGGTGCTGGGCTCGCGCACCGTCGCGCACATGGTGCGCAACCACCTCCCCGGCGGGCTGGACCTGGAGTCCGCCGGCCGGCCGCTCTACGCGGAGACCCCGTTGCGCGGCGTCGGCTTCGGGCTGGGGTTCTCCATGGTGCTGGACCCGGTGCGCTACGGCGGGGTGTCCAGCGTGGGCACCTACAGCTGGGGCGGGGCGGCCTCCACGGAGTTCTACGTCGACCCGGTGGAGGACCTGACGGTCACCTTCTACACGCAGCTGCTGCCCTCGAGCACCCTCCCGGTGCGCGCCCACCTCCGCCCCCTGGTCCAGCAGGCGTTGGTCTGACCCACCCCGCGACAGAAATGGCCATTTCTGTCGCGCAGGATGGGGGCATGGAGTCCCGTCACGTGCTGTTGCCCGACGAGCGCACGCTGCACGGGTACTGGGACCCTGCGCTCCCGCCGGCGCTGACCGTCGAACCCGGGACGACGGTGCGCATCGGCACGCTGGACTCCGGCTGGTCGACCGGGCCGTACACCGGCGCGGACACCGCGGCCGACCTGGCCGTGCGGCCCCGGCACCCGTCGTACGACCCGGCCGCCGGGCACGCGCTCACCGGCCCGGTCTGCGTCCAGGGTGCCGAGCCGGGGCAGGTGCTCGCCGTCCGCATCGACGACGTCGTCCCGGGCGCGTTCGGGACGACGTACTGCGGGCTGCGGCCGACCGCGCTGAACGAGCGGCTCGGGGTGACGGCGGCGCCCGTCGTCCACCGCTGGACCCTGGACGGCACCGCCGGGACCGGCCGCAACCAGGCCGGGCACTCGGTCGCGCTGCGGCCGTTCCTCGGCGTGATGGGCGTGCCGCCGGCGGAACCCGGCCAGCACTCGACGATCCCGCCGTACTGGCACGGCGGGAACATCGACTGCCGCGAGCTGGTCGCCGGGGCGACGCTCTACCTGCCGGTGACCGTGTCCGGCGGGCTGCTGTCGGTGGGCGACGGGCACGCCGCGCAGGGCGACGGCGAGGTGGCCGGGACGGCGATCGAGTGCCCGATGGACGCCGTCGACCTGACCCTGGACGTGCTGCCGGACCTCTTCGGCGCCCCGGTGACCACGCCGGTCGCGAAGACCCCCGCCGGCTGGGTGACGATGGGCGTGGCCGACGACCTGGACGAGGCGATGACGATCGCGCTGGACGCGATGCTCGACGTCATGGCCGCCCTGCACGGCATCGGCCGCTCCGACGCGCTCGCCCTGGCCAGCGTGGTGGTCGACCTGCGGGTCACCCAGGTGGTCAACCAGGTCGTCGGGGTGCACGCCGTCCTCCCCTGGGGCGCCGTCCGCTGACCCGAGGGGCCGAAGTCGCGACTTCGGCCCCTCCGCAATCACCACAATGGCCATTTCGGTGGTGAGCTGCGTCAGTCGCCGGTGGCGCCGTCGATGCGCTCGCGCAGCAGGTCGGCGTGGCCGTTGTGCCGGGCGTACTCCTCGATCATGTGCAGGTACACCCAGCGCAGCGTCACCTGCTCGCCGTACCGCACCCCGGCACTGAGGTCGTCCAGCGAGCCCTGCCCGGCGGCGATCGCCCGGCTGGCCTCGACCTCGGCGGTGAACGCGGCCAGCTCCGCCGGGACGGCGCTCACCGGGTCGTCGCCCTCGGCCCCCACCCCGGCGAACTCCGCGTCCTCCTCGTCGGTCCAGTAGACCGTCGGCGCCTCGCGGCCGGCGACCACCCGGGTGAACCAGTACCGCTCGACGTCGGTCAGGTGCCGGAGCAGCCCGCGCAGGCTCAGGGCCGACTCCGGCAGGGCGCGCTCGCCCAGCTGCCCGGGCGTCAGGCCGGCGCACTTCGCGAGCAAGGTCGCCCGGTGGAACTCCAGCCAGGCCTCCACCGCGGCCCGCTCTCCGCCGGAGAACGGCGGGACGACGCGGGTGGGGGCAGGCGGGAACACGGTCACCCGCCCAGTCTGCCGTCGTCCTCAGTCGCCGGTGGCGCCGTCGATGCGCTCGCGCAGCAGGTCGGCGTGGCCGTTGTGCCGGGCGTACTCCTCGATCATGTGCAGGTACACCCAGCGCACCGACACCTGCTCTCCGCTGCGGCTGGTGCGGCCCCGGCCCAGGTCGTCCAGTGAGCCGAACCCGTCGGCGATCTCCCGGCTGACCTGGCACTCCTCGGCGAACCGGGCGAACTCCCGGGCCACCGTGTCCGGTTCGTCGGCGTCCCGGCCCACGCCGTCGAAGTCCCCGTCCCAGTCGTCGGGCGAGCTGTAGAGGTCGGGCACGTCCTGCCCGTCCAGCACGTGGCGGAACCAGCCCTGCTCGACCTCGGTCATGTGCCGCACCAGCCCGCGCAGGCTGAGCGCGGACGGCGGCACCGACCGCTCCCCCAGCTGCTCGGGGGTGAGGCCGGCGCACTTGGTCAGCAGCGTGCCCCGCTGGTACTCCAGCCAGGCCTGCACCGCGGGGCGCTCGGCGTCCCGGTACGGCGGCTCGACGCGCTCGGGGGCCTGCACGAAGTCGGTCATGACCGCAGATCATGGCGTGGTTGGCTGTCTCGGTGCTGCGCATCGGTGCCCTCGACGTCCCCGACGGCGGGCTGGTCGTCATGGCCATCGTCAACCGCACCCCGGACTCGTTCTACGACGGCGGTGCGACCTTCGCGCTGGATGCCGCGCTGGCCCGGGTCGACCAGGTGGTCGCCGAGGGCGCGGACATGGTGGACGTCGGCGGGGTGAAGGCCGCGCCGGGTGCGGAGGTGGACCCGGCCGAGGAGATCCGCCGGACCGTGGACCTGGTCGCGGCGATCCGCGCCGCGCACCCGCGGCTGCCGATCTCGATCGACACGTGGCGGGCCGAGGTGGCGCGGGAGGCGCTCGCCGCCGGCGCCGACGTGGTGAACGACGCCTGGGGCGGGGTGGACCCGGAGCTGGCGGTGGTCGCCGCCGGGGCCGGTGCGGGGATCGTCTGTACCCACGCCGGCGGGCTGCCGCCGCGCACCCGCCCGCACCGGGTCACCTACGACGACGTGCTGGCCGACATCGTCCGGCGGACGACGGCGCTCGCCGAGGCCGCGGTGGCCGCGGGCGTGGACCCCGAGCGGGTGCTCATCGACCCCGGGCACGACTTCGGCAAGAACACCCGGCACTCGCTGGAGGCGACCCGGCGGCTGGACGAGCTGGTCTCGACCGGCTGGCCGGTGCTGGTGGCGCTGTCGAACAAGGACTTCGTCGGGGAGACCCTCGACCTGCCGGTGGACCAGCGGCTGACCGGCACCCTGGCGGCGACCTCGGTCAGCGCCTGGCTGGGAGCCCGGGTGTTCCGGGTGCACGACGTGGCGGCGACCCGGCAGACGCTGGACATGGTCGCCTCGATCCGCGGCGACCGGCCGCCGGTCCGCACCACCCGCGGCCTGGCCTGAAGAAGGACCTCCCTGCCCCCCGCTCCTCGCAGGCTCGGCGCGGGCCCCTGCAGGGAGGCCGACACCGCGGAGAACTGCACGGATAGGTTGCCGGGCATGGCCGCCACCGGGTTCCACACCGCCGACGAGCTCAACGACCTGCTGCCGGGCACCTTCCCCGGCCTGCTCGGCATCGTCGTCGACACCCACGAGCCCGGCCGGCTCACTGCCCACCTGGACGTCCGGCCCGAGCTGCTGGCGCCCAACGGCTACCTGCACGCCGGCACCGTGGTCACCCTCGCCGACACCAGCTGCGGCCTGCCCACCCGGGCGCTGCTGCCCGAGGGGTCCAGCGGCTTCACCACCATCGAGCTGAAGAGCAACCACCTGAGCACCGCCCGGGAGGGCCGCATCTCCGCCGTCGCCACCAACGTGCACGCCGGCCGGACGACGCAGGTCTGGGACGCGGTCGTGACCGCCGAGGCCACCGGGAAGACGCTGGCGCTCTTCCGCTGCACGCAGTCGGTCCTCTGGCCTCGATGACCTCTCGCCTCCGGCGGGGACGACCCCTCGGAGCTACCGGCGGGTAGCCCGGGTGTGGCGCGCGACACGCCGAATGTGAGACTGGCGTCACCGCACCTGAGTCGAGGAGGACCCCGTGGCGTTCGCCAGTCGCTATCCCGATGTCGAGATCCCCGAGCTGTCGGTACCGCAGTTCGTGCTGGCCGGAGCCGCAGAGCGGGCTGATCGCCCGGCCCTGATCGACGGCCTCTCCGGCGAGACGATCACCCACGGTGAGCTCGCCTTCTACGTCGAGCGGCTCGCTGCGGCGCTGCACGCCCGCGGGCTGCGCAAGGGTGACGTCGTCGCCGTCTTCAGCCCCAACACCATCTGGTACCCCGTGGTCTTCCACGGGATCGCCGCCGCCGGCTGCGTCATCAGCCCGGTCAACGCGCTCTACACGCCCGAGGAGATCGCCTTCCAGCTGAAGGACTCCGAGGCGAAGGTGCTGGTCACCGTCTCGCCGTTCCTGGACCGGGCGCTGGCCGCCGCCGAGCGCTCGCCGGTCGACGAGGTCATCGTGATGGACGGCGCCGAGGGTCACGCCTCGCTGCGCGACCTGCTCACCAGCGGCGCCCCCGCCGTGCAGGTGGACATCGACCCGGCCGAGGACCTGGTGACGCTGCCGTACTCCAGCGGCACCACCGGGCTGCCCAAGGGCGTCATGCTGACCCACCGCAACCTGGTGGCGAACGTCAGCCAGTCCCGCCCGCTGGCCGGCGTCGAGGAGGGCAACGAGCGGATCATCGCCGTCCTGCCGTTCTTCCACATCTACGGCCTGACCGTGCTGATGAACCAGGGCCTGCAGTGGGGCGGCGCCGTCGTCACCCTGCCGCGGTTCGACCTCGAGCATTTCCTCCGCACCATCCAGGACCACAAGATCACCCGGGCGTTCGTCGCCCCGCCGATCGTGCTCGCGCTGGCCAAGCACCCGATGGTCGACCAGTTCGACCTCTCCTCGCTGCGCAGCGTCACCTCCGGCGCGGCCCCGCTGGACGAGTCGCTGGCCCAGGCCGCCCAGGACCGGCTCCGCAAGGGCGCCGTCGAGGGCACCGCGGTCGGCCAGGGCTACGGGATGACCGAGCTCTCCCCCGTCTCGCACACCACCCCCGAGGCAGGGCTCGAGCCGGCCGGCGCCGGGGAGACCCCCAAGGGCACGGTCGGCTACGCGCTGCCCAACACCGAGTGCCGGCTCATCGACCCGGCCACCGGCGAGGACACCGGCCCCGGCGAGCGCGGCGAGCTGTGGGTGCGTGGGCCGCAGGTGATGAAGGGCTACCTGAACAACCCGCAGGCCACCGCGGAGACGCTGGACGCCGAGGGCTGGCTGCACACCGGTGACGTGGCGATCGTCGACGACGAGGGCCGCTACACGGTGGTCGACCGGGTCAAGGAGCTGATCAAGTACAAGGGCTACCAGGTGGCGCCGGCCGAGCTGGAGGCCGTGCTGCTGAACAACCCGCAGATCGCCGACGCCGCGGTCATCGGGGTGCTGGACAAGGAGACCGGCGACGAGCTGCCCAAGGCCTTCGTCGTCCGCGCCCCCGGCTCGGAGATCAGCGAGGACGACGTCAAGGCCTACATGGCCGAGCACGTCGCCCCGCACAAGAAGATCCGACTGGTCGAGTTCATCGACCAGGTGCCGAAGTCGATGGCCGGCAAGATCCTCCGCAAGGACCTCAAGAACCGCTGAGGCACCACCCCCGCGACGATCATGGAGCGGGCGGGGCGACACGCCGCTGAGCGGCGGCGCGTCGCCACCGGCAGCCCATGATCGTCGCGGGCCGGGGGGCCCGGGCGGCCCTAAGGTCGGGGCATGCGTGCGGTGACGATCTCCTCCCCTGGCGGCCCCGAGGTGCTCGGCTGGGGTGAGGTGCCCGACCCGGTGTGCGGGCCCGGTGAGGTGCTGGTCGACGTGGCCGCCACCGCGGTGAACCGCGCCGACACGCTGCAGCGCCAGGGGCACTACCCGTCCCCGCCGGGCGCCAGCGAGGTGCTGGGCCTGGAGTGCAGTGGCGTGATCAGCGAGGTCGGCGCCGAGGTGACCGGCTGGTCGGTGGGCGACGAGGTGTGCGCGCTGCTCTCCGGTGGCGGGTACGCCGAACGGGTCGCCGTCCCCGCCGGTCAGCTGCTCCCCCGGCCGGCCGGCGTCGAGCTGGCGACCGCCGCGGCGCTGCCCGAGGTGGTCTGCACCGTCTGGTCCAACGTCTTCATGCTCGCCGGGCTGCGGGCCGGCGACGTCTTCCTGGTGCACGGTGGCTCGAGCGGCATCGGCACGATGGCGATCCAGCTGGCCGCGCGCGCCGGTGCCCGGGTGGCGACGACGGCCGGCAGCGCGGAGAAGCTGGCCTTCTGCCGCGAGCTGGGCGCCGAGATCGTGGTCAACCACCGCGAGCAGGACTTCGTCGAGGTCGTCCGGGAGGCCACCGACGGGCACGGGGCCGACGTCGTCCTGGACATCATCGGGGCCAAGTACCTGGCCCGGAACCTCGACCTGCTCGCCACCGGCGGCCGGCTGGTGGGCATCGGCATGCAGGGCGGCACCAAGGCCGAGATCGACCTCGGCAAGCTGATGCGCAAGCGCGGCTCGGTGCACGCCACGACGCTGCGTTCGCGGCCGGCGACCGGGCCCGGCGGCAAGGCCGAGATCGTGGCGGCGGTGCGGCACGACGTGTGGCCCGACGTCGAGCGGGGCGTCGTCCGGCCGATCGTGGACCGGCGGCTGCCGATGTCCCGGGCCGGCGAGGCGCACGCCCTGCTGGAGTCCAGCACCCACATCGGCAAGGTCCTGCTCCTGCCCGGCTGAGCGTCAGCGCAGGTCGGCGACGGCCTCGATGAGGCGGTCGACCTCCTCGGCGGTGTTGTAGTGCATCAGCCCCAGCCGCACCGCACCGCCGGTCTCGTTCACCCCGATGGCGTCGAACAGCTCCCGGGAGTAGAAGTCGCCGTCCCAGGCGCAGACGCCACGCCGGGCCAGCTCCGTGGCCGCCTGGCGGGGCCGCATCCGGTCGACGCTGAACGACAGCGTCGGCGTGGTCCACCCCGGGTCGCCGAGCACCTGGAGGTGGGGCATCGCCCGCAGCGCCGCGTCCAGCCGGGTGAAGAGCTCCTCCTCGTAGCGGCTGACCGCGGTCATCGAGGCGCGCAGCCGCTCCCGCCGGGTGCCGGCGGCCTCGGGACAGAGCGCCGCCAGGTGGTCCACCGAGGCCGCCACCCCGGCGTAGAGCTCGAACGGCGGGGCGCCCGTCTCGAACCGGTCGGGCACCCGCTCCGACGCGGGCAGCAGCTTGTCCGGCCACAGCTCCTCGAGCAGCCCCGGGTGGGCGACCACCGCGCCGACGTGCGGACCGCACCACTTGTAGGCCGAGAGCGCGAGGAAGTCGGCACCGAGCTCGTCGACGTCCAGGGGGGCGTGCGGCGCGGCGTGCGCGGCGTCGACGAAGACCAGCGCCCCGACCCGGTGTGCCCGCTCGGCGATCGAGGCGACGTGCGGCCGGGTGCCGATCGCGCTGCTGGCTGCGGTGACGGCGACCAGCCGGGTGCGGTCGGTGAGCAGCTCGTCGTACTGCCAGTCCGGCAGCTCCCCGGTCTCGATGTCCACCTCCGCCCACCGCACGCCCAGGCCGACCTCGTCGGCGACCTGCAGCCACGGGCGGACGTTGGCGTCGTGGTCCAGCCGGCTGACCACGATCTCGTCACCGCGGCGCCAGTGCTTGGCCAGCGCCCGGGCCACCGAGTAGGTCAGCGTGGTCATGTTCGGCCCGAGGACCACCCCGGTGGGCACCCCGCCCACCAGGTCGGCCACCGCGGACCGGGCACCGGCGACCAGCTGCTCGGACCGGGCGGAGGAGGCGAAGACCGCGCCCCGGCCGGCGATCGGCACCCGCATCGCCTGCGAGACGGCGCGCACCACGCTCTCCGGAACCAGCGCGCCCCCGGGCCCGTCGGCGTGCACCAGGCCGTCGGACAGCCCGGGGAACAGTCCCCGGATGCGGGCCACGTCCAGCTGGCCCTCCCCCGACGACATGCGGGGAGCGTAGTCAGTCGCCCGGTCGGTGCCGCCCGCGACCGGCACCCCGGCGGTGCCTCGCGGCGCCGGGGGAAGATGGGGGCATGACAGCACCAGGCACCGGTGGACCACACCCCCAGCAGGTCCTCGTCGTGGGGCCGGACGGGCAGCCGGTCGGGGGCATGCACCTGCCCGAGGGCGAGGACGGCGGCATGGCCGGGGTCGGCGACCTGGTCGAGCAGCCCGCCAAGGTCATGCGGATCGGCACGATGATCAAGCAGCTGCTCGAGGAGGTCCGGGCGGCGCCCCTGGACGACGCCAGCCGCAACCGGCTGCGTGACATCCACGCCTCCTCGATCCGCGAGCTGGAGCAGGGGCTGGCCCCCGAGCTGCGCGAGGAGCTGGACCGGATCACGCTGCCGTTCACCGAGGGCGAGACCCCCTCGGACGCCGAGCTGCGGATCGCCCAGGCGCAGCTGGTCGGCTGGCTGGAGGGCGTCTTCCACGGCATCCAGACCGCGCTGTTCGCCCAGCAGATGGCCGCCCGGGCACAGCTGGAGGAGATGCGCCGCAAGGCCCTCCCACCCGGCGCGCCGGCCCAGGAGCACCGCCCCGGCGGGGGTCAGTACCTCTAGAGCCGGGCTCAGCCTGGCGGCAGTCCCTCGACGATCCGGCCGTCGTCCGGCCCCGGGACCACGGTCAGCGGACGAGGAGCTCCTCGGCAGGGGCCGACCGGGGAGCCGGCGGCCCGGCGTGGCCGTGCAGCGTGCGGGACACCTGCTGCAGGTCCAGGCAGGGCAGCAGCCGGGTGTCCGCCCCGACCTGCACCAGAGGGGAGCCTTGCAACAGCCGGTCCAGCCGATCCGCGCCCCGCCGGGGCTGGTCGGGGTCCCGCCAGGCCAGCGGATCGATGCTGCGCAACGCATCGACGGCGAACGCCACCGGCTCGCCGACGTCCACCAGCAGCAGGCAGCTGGACGCCGTCACCTCCAGCTGCGGCAGACGGTGGAGGCCTCATCGGCAGTCCGCGGGTGCTGCGTGGCCCGGTCGGCCACCATCCGGTGCCGAGCAACGCGAACGGCCCCGGCGCGTACTGCACCGGGGCCGCTCGTGCCGGTCCCCTAGACGGTGAACCGTCGGACGGCGTCCTGGAGCTCGTCGCTCATCCGGGCCAGGTCCGCGGCGGAGCGCTGCGCCTCGGCGACGCCCTCGTTGGTCTGCTGGGTGCCCGCGGCCAGCCCGGAGATGGCGGTCGCGATGCTCCGTGAGCTGCCCGCCGCCTCGGCGACGTTGCGGTTCATCTCGTTCGTGGTCGCCGTCTGCTCCTCCACCGCAGCGGCGATGGTGGCCTGGTAGTCGTTGATCTCACCGATCACCGAGCTGATCTCGCCGATCGCCGAGACCGCCCCGGCGGTGTCGGCCTGGATCGCCTCCACGCGCTGCGAGATGTCCTCGGTCGCCCGGGCGGTCTCCTGCGCCAGCTCCTTGACCTCACTGGCGACCACCGCGAAGCCCTTGCCCGCCTCACCCGCACGGGCGGCCTCGATCGTGGCGTTGAGCGCCAGCAGGTTCGTCTGCTCCGCGATCCCGTTGATCAGCTTCACCACCGTCGCGATCTCCTGCGAGCTGTCACCCAGCTTGCCGACCGTCCGCGTCGTGTTCTCCGCGACCGCGACGGCCTGCCCGGCCACCCGGGACGCCTCGCTGGCGTTCCGGCTGATCTCCCGGATCGCGGCCTCCATCTGCTGGGAGCCGGTGGCCACGGTGTCGACGCTGGCGGCGACCTCCCCGGCGGAGCTGACGACGACGTCGGCCTGACCGGTCGCCGCCTGCGCGCTGCGGGCCATGCCGGCGGCGCCGGTGTTCAGCGCCTGCGACGCCACCGCCAGCCGGCCGGCGGAGTCGTTGACCAGCCGCAGCACGCCGCTCAGCGACTCCAGGGTCGAGTCGAGCGAGCGGGCGACCTCACCGATCTCGGCACCACCGGTGGCGCCGGCCCGGACGCTGAGGTCGCCGTCGGCGACCTGGTCGAGGACCTCCCGCACACGCTGCACGGGGCCCATCACCGACCGGACGACGAGCAGGGCCAGCACCACGGAGACGAACAGCCCGATGACGATGATCGCCACCGTGAGGGTGCGTGCGCTGGTGTAGGCGTCCCGCGCCTCCGCTGCGGTGCTCACCGCATCGGCGGCGGCCGCGTCGGTGGCCTCCACGAGCGCCGCGGAGATGGTCGTCTCGGTGTCGTTCATCTGGGCGATCAGGGCCATGGTCTCCTGCGGGGTGCGGGCACCCTGGCCGGCCGACAGCTGCTGCAGCAGCCCGAGGTACTGCTGGGACGCCGCGGCGAACTGGTCGTAGCCCACCCGCGCGGCGGCCGACAGTGGCAGCTCACCGGCGGCGGCGGTGTCCTCGGTCAGCGTCGTGAGGTTCTCGGTGGAGGTCTGGGCGAAGGCCGCCCGGGTCTCCGCCGGGAGCGAGGCGATGCTGGCCCGGGCGTTGCTGGCGGAGAACTGCCACCACCCGGCCTGCAGCTGGCGCAGGGCGTCCAGCGGCACGGCACCCTCGGAGTACACCTGCTCGGCCTTGTCACTGAGCACCGACATCCGCTGGATCCCCACCAGACCGACGGTCAGGGTGGTCAGCGCCACCAGCAGGATCGCCAGCAGGAGCCGCCCGCGCAGCCCCACCCGGCCGGCGAGCCCCGAGGTCACGCCTGCCCTCGACTCGGTGGCGGTTGCCGGTCCCTGCGCGCTGACGTCCATCTGTCCCTCTTCTGCCCACGGGCGCGCCCGTGCGGCCCACCACCGATGAGATCGGCACCCGTGGGGAGTTCTTGACCCGCGTGCCGCGCGACTGCCGTCACGGGGTGGGACGACGACGGCGCCGGCCACCGCGACTGCGGTGACCGGCGCCGCCGGGGTCGGGACTGCCTCAGACGGTGAACCGACTGACGGCCTCCTGCAGCTCGTCGCTCATCCGGGAGAGCTCGGCCGCCGACTGCTGGGCCTCCGCGACCCGCTGGTTGGTCTCCGCGGTGCCGGCCGCCAGCCCGGAGATCGCGGTGGCGATGCTCCGCGAGCTGCCCGCCGCCTCCGCCACGTTGCGGTTCATCTCGTTGGTGGTCGCCGTCTGCTCCTCCACCGCCGCGGCGATGGTGGCCTGGAAGTCGTTGATCTGACCGATCACGTTGCTGATCTCACCGATCGCCTCCACCGCACCGGCGGTGTCCCCCTGGATCGCCTCCACCCGACGGGAGATGTCCTCGGTCGCCCGCGCTGTCTCCTGCGCCAGCTCCTTGACCTCACTGGCCACCACCGCGAAGCCCTTGCCCGCCTCACCCGCCCGCGCCGCCTCGATCGTGGCGTTCAGCGCCAGCAGGTTCGTCTGCTCCGCGATCCCGTTGATCAGCTTCACCACCGTGGCGATCTCCTGCGAGGAGTCACCCAGCTTCCCCACCGTCCGCGTCGTGTTCTCCGCGACGTTCACCGCCTGACCGGCCACCCGGGACGCCTCGCTGGCGTTCTGCGAGATCTCCCGGATCGCCGCCTCCATCTGCTGCGACCCGGTCGACACCGTGTCCACGCTGGAGGCCACCTCCCCGGCCGATGCCACCACCACGTCGGCCTGACCCGCCGCGCTCCGCGCGTTGCTGGCCATCGCCTCCGCACCCGCGTTCAGCTGCAGCGACGCCGTGGCCAGCCGCCCGGCCGAGTCGTTGACCAGCGTGAGAACGCTGCCGAGCGCGTCGAGCGTCTCGTCGAGGGACTCCGCGACCTGACCCAGCTCGGCACCACCGGTCCGGCCGGCGCGCACCCGCAGGTCGCCGCCGGCGACCTGCTCGAGGGTCTCGCGGATGCGCTGCACCGGGCGGGTGACGCTGCGGGCCATCAGGACGGCCAGCGAAACGGAGACCGCGAAGCCGATCGCCACGCCGAGCAGCGTCAGCGTGCGAGCCGCGCTGTACGCGTCGCGAGCCTCCTGCACGGTGGCCTCGGTGGCGGTGATCTGCGCGTCGCTGGCTGCCGTGAGCGCATCGATGGCGTTGGTCTCGGCCTCGATCAGCGTGGGCAGCACGGACATCGGGTCGCCGCCGGCAGCCCCGATCTCGGCCATCTGCGCGCTGGTGTCGTCGAACAGCGTGATCGCGGCCTGGAAGTCCTGGAAAGCGGCCTCGGTGGCCGGGCGGAGGGCCACCTCCTCCAGGTCGGCGCGCAGCCCGTCCAGCGTCTCCCGGATGGTCACCGTCTGCTCCTGCAGCGCCTGCACGATCTCCGGCGAGAGGCCCGCACCCGTGGACCGGGAGATGGTCGCCTGGTACTGCCAGTAGGTGGACCGGAGCAGCAGGATGTCCCGGAGCGGGACGGCGCCCTCCTCGTAGACCACCTCGGCCTGGTGGCTCAGCGCCGACATCCGCGAGATGCCGAGGCCGCCGACGAGGAGGGTCATCAGGGCGACGGTGAGGAAGGCCGCGAGCAGCCTGCCGCGCAGCCCGAGCCGGGCCAGCGGGTTGCGCCCGGGTTCGTCCGCCGGGTCAGGGGCGTGCGTGGTGGGTTCGTGGTCGTTCATCGCGTCCATGCCGTGCCTCTCGTCGCTCGGGCGCACCAGCGCGCCCCTCGCCCATGGGATCGGCACCATGGACGGACGACTCCACCTGAGATCCGGTAACGGAACGGCTCAGTCCGTTGACGGACCGGTCAGGCGCGCAGGGAGGCCAGCAGGACCGCCACGCCCTCGGCGTCGTTCGAGTCGGTCACGTCCGTGGCCGCCGCCAGCACGTCCGGGTGGGCGTGCGCCATCGCCACGGCCCGACCGCCGCCCTCCCGGACCCAGTCGAAGGCGGCCAGGTCGTTGGGCATGTCGCCGAAGTAGACGACGTCGGCCGCCGTCAGCCCCCGTTCGGCCGCGAGCCGGGCCAGGCCGGTGGCCTTCGTGATCCCGACGGCGGAGATCTCGGCCATCGCATCGGACGAGGAGTTGGTGACCGTGGCGGTGTCCCCCACGATCTCGGCGACCAGGGCGACGAACTCGTCGCGGCCCATCCGCTCGTGCCGGGCCAGCAGCTTGGCCACCGGCTGGGCCACCATCTCGGCCAGGGTGGCCACGGCGACCCCGGGCGCGTCCCGGTCCCAGCGCGGCTGGTAGATGGGCTCGTGCCGGAACTGGTCGCCGTACTCGACCGCGAACCAGGTGTCGGGCTGGTGCTCGCGGAGCCGCTCGGTGATCTGCCGGAGCACCTCCGGCTGCACCGGGTGCTCCTCGAGCACCTGGAACTCCCCCAGGTCCAACAGCACCGCACCGTTGCAGCAGATCGCCGTGCCGCCGCCGAGACGGTCCCGCACCCCGAGCATCCACCGGGGTGGGCGGCCGGTGGCCAGCACCAGCGGCACCCCCTCGTCGGACCAGCGCCGCAGCTCGGCCAGGGTCGCGTCGCTGATCGTCTCGTCGCTGCGCAGCAGCGTGCCGTCGAGATCACTGACGATGAGCTTCGGGCGCCAGTCAGACATCGGTGTCCCCCAGTGCGAGCACGGCCTCGAGGTAGCGGGCGACGCCGTCGGCGTCGTGCCCGCTCGTGCGGTCCCCGGCGGCGGCCCGGACGGCGGGGTGGGCGTTGGCCACGGCGACCGCCCGACCCCCGGCTGCGGTGACCGCCTCGATCATCGGCAGGTCGTTGGGCATGTCGCCGAACACGAGGACGTCGCCGAACCCGACGCCCACCTGGTCCAGGACGACGGCCAGCCCGGTGGCCTTGGTGACCCCCGGCGGCAGCACCTCGATGAACCCCAGGCCGGCGTGGGTGAGCTCGGCGACCGCCGGGTCGACGACCGAGCGGGCCAGCGCGACCAGTTCGTCCTCGCCCAGCCGGGAGGAGCGCAGGAAGACCTTGAGCACCGCACCGACCGGCAGCACCTGGTGCCGGGGCAGCAGGTGCGCCGGTTCGGGATAGGGCCAGTCGAAGCCGTGCTGGACGCGCAGCGGGCGCAGCGCCTCGGCCTGCTCGGCCGCGTCCTCCACCGCCACGATCAGCTCGCCGGCCACCTCCTCGATCGCGGCGATGACCTCGGTGGCGACGTCGCGGGGCATGCCGACGGTGCGCAGCACCTCGTCCGCGGCGCCGTCCCGGCCGAACCGGACGACGTACCCGCCCTGCGCCAGGACGGCGATGCCCTGGCCGCCCAGCGCGGCGCGAACGCTCTCCAGCAGGCGCGGGCCGCGGCCGGTGGCGCCGACGACCGGGACGCCCGCGCCCCGGCAGGCGGCGATGGCCGCAGCGGTGCGAGGACTGACCTCCCCGGCCGAGCCGAGCAGCGTGCCGTCCAGGTCGCTGACCACCAGCTTCGGCCGCCAGCCGCCCAGCCGCGCGCCCAGGTCGCCCAGGTCGACGACCTCGGCCGCGTGGACGGCCGCGGCCGGGGCGGTCAGGCCGCCCCCGGTCGGCTGGTGGACGGTCATGCGGGGAGGCCGGGCGCCGTGACGGCGGTCAGGGACATGCCCGGGGTGAGCACCTCGTGGCCGCCCAGCCAGGGGCGCAGCGCCGCGGGCACGTGCACCGAGCCGTCGGCCCGCTGGTGGACCTCGAGCAGGCAGGCGATGGTGCGGGCGATCGCGCAGAGCGTGCCGTTCAGCGTGGCCACCGGCTGCGGCTTCCCGTCGGCGTCCCGGCTGCGGATGGCCAGCCGCCGGGACTGGAAGGTGGTGCAGTCCGAGGTGCTGGTCAGCTCGCGGTAGGCGCCCTGGCTGGGGAACCACGCCTCGATGTCGAACTTGCGGGCGGCGCTGGTGCCCAGGTCGCCGGCGGCGATGTCGACCACCCGGTAGGGCAGCTCGAGGAGCTGGAGGAACTCCTCCTCCCACTGCAGCAGCCGGCGGTGCTCGGCGGCGGCGTCCTCGGGGGCGCAGAAGCTGAACATCTCGACCTTGTCGAACCAGTGCACCCGGATGATGCCGCGGGTGTCCTTGCCGTAGGAGCCGGCCTCGCGGCGGAAGCAGGACGACCAGCCGGCGTAGCGGCGGGGCCCGGCGGAGAGGTCGAGCACCTCGCGCGCGTGCATCCCGGCCAGCGCGACCTCCGACGTCCCGACGAGGTACAGGTCGTCGCGCTCGACCCGGTAGATCTCCTCGTCGTGCTCGCCGGTGAAGCCGGTGCCCTCCATGGCCTCGGGCTTGACCAGGGCCGGGGCGATCACCGGGATGAACCCGGCGGCCACCGCCCGGGTGATCGCCAGCTGGGCGAGGGCGAACTCCAGCAGCGCGCCGGGGCCGGTGAGGAAGTAGAAGCGGGCTCCGGAGACCTTCGCGCCCCGCTCCATGTCGATGGCGCCGAGGGCCTCGCCGATCTGCAGGTGATCGCGCACCTCGAAGTCGTAGGCGGGCAGTTCCCCGACGGTCCGGATCTCCACGGCGTCGTCCTCGCCGCCCGGGGGCACGTCGGGGTGGACGACGTTGGGGATCCGCAGGTGCAGCGCGTGCAGCGCCGCGTCGGCGGTGCGCTCGGCCTCCTCGGCCTCCTTCACCTGGGCGGCCAGCGCCTTCGCCCGCTCCAGGACGGCGGGACGCTCCTCCGGGCTCGCCTTCTTGACCGCCTGGGAGGCCGCCTTCTGCTCCCCGCGCAGGTCGTCGGCGGCCTTGACCGCGGCCCGGCGCTCGGCGTCGGCGGCCAGCAGCGCGTCGACCAGCGACTCGTCGGCACCCCGGGCACGCTGACTGGCGCGGACGAGGTCGGGGTTCTCGCGGACGAGGCGCAGGTCGATCACGTCCTGATCGTAGGTGCCGTGGACCGCGGCTCCGGACCGCCCGAGGTCACTGCGGGACCTCGAGCAGCGTCCGCACCGCCGACCGCACCCGGGTGCTCTCCTCATCCAGGGTGGACAGCAGGTCCCCGTGCGCCGGGGACAGGTCGCTGCCCAGGTCCTCCAGGCGCTGGCACAGGTCGGCGAGCCGGAGCGCGCCGAGCGCCGCGCTGCTGCCCTTCAGGCGGTGGGCGAGCCGGTCCATGGACCCCTCGTCGTCCGCCGCCTGCGCCGGGCCCCCGGCCGCGGCCAGGAGCGCGGCGACCGTGGACTCCAGGCTCGCCACGTACTGCCCGTAGAGGTGCCGGAACCCGTCGTCGCCGAGGTCGCGCAGCTCCTCGACCGTCTCGGCGTCCAGCGGCGACGGCTCGCCCGGGACGGCCACCTCTGCGACCGGCACCGCCGGCACCGACGTGCTGCCGCCGGTGGCGTAGGGGGTCAGCGCCTGTTCGAGGACGGCGAGGCGCACCGGCTTGGTGAGGAACAGGTCGGCGCCGGCCGCGAGGAAGGCCGCCCGGTCGCTGGCCAGCACGCTGGCGGTGACCGCCATGATCACCGGCTGGGGACCCGGCAGGGCGCGGATGGCCGCGGTGGCGTCCACCCCGCCCATGACCGGCATCTGGGCGTCCATCAGCACGACGTCGTAGACGCCCTCCAGTACGGCCGCCACCGCCTGCTCGCCGTTCTCGACGTGGTCGCAGTCGTGGCCGAGCTGGTCCAGGTACAGGCTCATCAGCCGGGCGTTGACCGCGTGGTCCTCGGCCACCAGGACCCGCAGCCTGCCGGTCGTCCCGGAGGAGGCCGGCCGCCCGGACGCCGCCGCACGGGCGGGGCCGGCCGGGCTCGTCGGCGCTGCCGTCAGGACCGTGCAGAGGGTGTTCAGCAGGCGGTCGGGGCGGACCGGCTTGTGCAGCCGGGCGGCGAACTCGGCGAGCTCCCCGGCGTGGACGCCGGCGGAGCTGCTGAGCAGCACGAGCGGGAGCGTCGCCGTCTCCGGACGCCCGTGCACCGCGGCGGCGAGGGCGACGCCGTCCATACCCGGCATGTGCAGGTCGAGCACGGCGAGGTCGAACGGGTCACCCGCGGCCAGCTCGCGGAGCGCCTCGACACCGTCGGCGGCGAGCACGCAGTGCGCCCCGTACTGGGCCAGCTGGTGGTCCAGGATGCGCAGGTTGGTCGGGTTGTCGTCGACGACCAGCACCCGGCGGCCGGCCAGGTTCGCCGCGCAGGGCGGCTGCTGGTCCGCGAGGGCGCCCAGCCGGACGCGCACGGTGAACGTGGAGCCACGCCCGGGCTCGCTGGCGACGTCGATGTCCCCGTCCATGGCGCGGGCGATGCGCTGGCTGATCGCCAGCCCCAGGCCGGTTCCGCCGTAGGAGCGGGTGGTGGAGGTGTCGACCTGGCTGAAGGACCGGAAGAGCCGGTGACGCTGGGCGGCGGGGATCCCGATGCCCGTGTCGGAGACCGAGATCGCGCAGGCCACCTCGTCACCGCGGCCGGTGGGCGTCGCGGTGACGCCGATGAGGACCTGGCCGGAGGTGGTGAACTTGAGCGCGTTCCCGACCAGGTTCATCACCACCTGCCGGAGCCGCGGCCCGTCCCCGGCGAACCGCCAGGACCGGTCGGCCGGGACGTCCACGAGCAGGTCCAGCCCCTTCCCGGCGGCCTGCGGGGCGAGCAGCTGGGCCACGTCGTAGACCAGGTCGTGCAGGTCGAACGGCGCGGTCTCCAGGTCCAGCTCGCCGGCCTCGATCTTGGAGAAGTCGAGGATGTCGTTGATCAGCGTCAGGAGGCTGTCGCCGCTGCCGGCGATCGTCTCCAGGTGCCCGCGCTGTTCCGGGGTCAGGCCCGTGGTCAGCAGCAGGTCGGTCAGCCCCAGGACGGCGTTGAGCGGCGTCCTGATCTCGTGGCTCATGGTGGCCAGGAAGGCCGTCTTCGCCTGGCCGGCCCGCTCGGCCTGGTCGCGGGCGTCCGTCAGCTCGCGCTCCCGCTCGGCCACCAGGGCGTTGCGGTCCTCGAGCGCCTGGCCCAGGGCGTTCACGTCCTGGCTGATCTCACGGAACTCGGTCGGCCCGCTCTCGGTCGCCCGCCGGCCGACGTCGCCGTCGGCCAGGGCGGCCAGCGTGTCCCGGACCTCCCGGGTGGGCGGCAGGAGCTCCTCGGCCAGTCGTCGGTTCGCCCGCCGGACGGCGACGGCCACGGCCCCGGCGACCACCAGCCCGAGTGCGGCACCGCCGAGCAGCACGTTGCGCTGGAGACTGATCGCCTCGTCGCGGCGGCCCTCCACCGCGGTCCGCACGTCCGCCTGGACCTCCCGGTAAGCGTCGAACAACCGCTTGTCCCGGCTGAGCAGGTCACTGAGCGCCGTGACGTCGGCCATCCCCGGCGGGCTGGCCAGCATCGGGGTGACCCAGCTGTCGATCCAGCGGGCCTCGGCGGCCTGCAGGCCGGCCAGCTCCTCCTGCAGCCCGTCGTCCTCCGCCGCCAGGCCGGCGAGCTCGGCGTCCAGCTCTGCCAGGTCGGCGACGCCCTGGAAGTAGGGCTGCAGGAACCGGTCCTCCCGGGTGACCAGGTAGCCACGGAGGCCGGTCTCCTGGTTGATCATCGCGCTGTGGCTGTCCTGCAGGGCGCTGAGCACCGTGTTGGCCCGGTCCACCCGGCCGCCGAGCAGCACCACCGAGAGCACGGCCAGGCCCAGGGTCGTCAGCGCCACCGTGGTCAGTGCGGCCAGCCCGACCAGCAGCGGGCGCCGCAGCAGCACGCGCAGGGGTCGACCCGGGGACGTCGGAGGGTGCTGCTCGGCGGTCACCCTCCTGAGATCGACCGGCGGCGTCCGTTCCTTGAGGCGGGCGGTGGGGCTTCAGCCGGTCGGCCGACCTGCCGATGGAGCGACGCACCCTCCCCTGCTGATCGGAGCCCCATGACCCACGTCCTGGTCGTCGACGACGACCCCGTCATCGCCGACCTCGTGGCCTTCCGGCTGAGCCGGCTCGGCCTGCGCATCACCGTCGAGACCGACGGCGAGGCGGGCCTGGCCGCGATCCGGGAGCTCCGCCCGGACCTGGTCGTGCTCGACTGGATGATGCCGCGGAGGAACGGGCTGGAGGTCTGCCGGGCCGTCCGCGAGGACCCGGACCCCGCGCTGGCCGGCACCCCGGTCCTGCTGCTGACCGCCAAGGCACAGGAACCCGACCTGGAGCGCGGTTTCGCCGCCGGCGCCACCGACTTCGTCACCAAGCCGTTCAGCACCCGGGAGCTGGTCAGCCGGGTCACCGCCGCCCTGCCCGCGGGCAGCGTCCCGGTGTGACCACCGCCGCCGGCGTCGCCCTGGCGCTGGGCGTGGTGCTGGCCGGGCTGGTCGTCGTGCTCCTGCTCGCCGTCGGGCTCCAGCACCGGCAGCGGACCCGCACCCAGGCCCGCGACGCCCGGCGCCGGGCCGAGCTGATGCCCACCGTGCACGCGCTGCTGGACGACGACGGGGACGACCCGGCGCACGGCCCGCACGTCACCTCCGCCCCCGCCCTCCTCGACGAGCTCGTGCTCGACCTGCTGCCGCAGCTGCGCGGCAGCGACCGGCGCGCCCTGCAGCGGGTGCTGGGCGCCCGCGGGGTGGTCGACCGCGCCGCCGCCGACCTCACCGCACGCGCCGCCTGGCGGCGGGGACGGGCCGCGACGCTCCTGGGCTCGGCCGCCGCCACCGACCACACCCCGGCCCTGGCGGCGTGCCTGACCGACCGGTCGGCAGACGTCCGCAGCGCCGCTGCCCGCGCCCTCGGCAAGGCCGGTGACCCGGCGTCGGTGACCCCGCTGCTCGTCTCCCTGGCCGGTCCCCGGGCCCTGCCGGTCGGCGTCGTCGGCATGGCCTTGCTGGACCTCGGCACCCCCGTCCTGCCCGCGCTGCGCACCGCCCTCACCGAGGGCAGCGCACCCGCCCGGGCGCTGGCCGCCGAGGTCCTGGGCGTGCACGGCGACCCCCTCGCGACGCCCGGCCTGCTGACCCTGCTCGAGGACCGCGGGCAGCCCACCGAGGTGCGGCGGGCGGCCGCCGCCGCCCTGGGCCGGATCGGCTCCCCACAGGCCACCGCGGAGCTCACCCGGCTGCTCGCGACGGGACCGGTGCCCGCACTACAGCGCGTCGCGGCCGAGGCCCTCGGCCGGATCGGCGACCCGGCCGGGATCTCCACACTGGTCTCCGGGCTGCACGCCACCGACCCCGGGGTGCGGGCGGCCTGCGCCGACGCCCTGGCCGCGATCGGCGACGAGGGCCGCGGCCGGCTCCGCGTGCTGGCCGTCGGGACCAGCCCGGCCGGCCGGGCCGCGCTGGCCGCGCTCGACGCGGTCGCGACCGCACGGCAGTGGCGCCGGCCGGTGACGTCCCGATGAGAGAGCTGGCCACCGACGTCGTCCTGGCCCTGAACTGGACGGTCTTCGGCTACGTCGTCGTCCTCGACCTCACGATGCTGCTGCTCGTGCTCGCCGGTGCCCGGCGGGTGGCGGCCGGCCGCCGCTGGAAGGGCGCCGAGGGGCACGACGAGATCTTCGCCAGCCCGCTGACCCCGGCCGTCTCCGTGCTGGTGCCCGCGCACGACGAGGAGGCCGGCGTCCTGGACACCCTCGCCGCCGCGCTCGGGCAGCGCTACCCCGCCCTGGAGGTGGTGCTGGTAGACGACGGCTCGACCGACCGGACCTTCCAGCTGGTGGCCGACCGGTACGCCCTCCGCGAGGTGGTCCCCCACCCGACGGCGGCGCTGCGGGTGGACGGCGAGGTCCTCTCCGTGCACCGCGCCACCACCGGCGACCCGCTGACGGTGATCCGCAAGACCAGCGTCGGGCGGCGGTCCGACGCCGTCAACGCCGCCCTCAACCTGGCCCGGCACCCGCTGGTGTGCATGGTCGACGGCGATTCCCTGCTCGAGTCCGACGCCCTGCTGCGGGTGGCCCGGCCGTTCGTGGAGGACCCCGGCCAGGTCGTCGCCACCGGTGGCGTGATCCGGACCGCCAACGGGGCGCTCACCGACCGGGGCACCGTGCTGGAACCGCGGCTGTCGCGGAACTGGCTGGTGCGGATCCAGGCCGTGGAGTACCTGCGCTCGTTCCTGCTGGGGCGCACCGGCTGGGCCGACGCCAACGCGCTGCTGATCATCTCCGGGGCCTTCGGGCTGTTCCGACGTGACCTGCTGATCGAGATCGGCGGCCTGGACCCGCGGTCGCTGGCCGAGGACGCCGAACTGGTCGTCACCCTGCAGGAGAAGCTCCGCCGCGAGCGCCGTCCGCACCGCGTCGTCTTCGTGCCGGAGCCGGTCTGCTGGACCGAGGTGCCCGAGACGTGGCAGGTGCTGGGCCGGCAGCGCACGCGCTGGGCGCACGGCCTGGGGCAGCTGCTGTGGAAGCACCGCCGGATGATCGGCAACCCCCGCTACGGCGTCGTGGGGACGGTCGCGCTGCCGTTCTTCCTGCTCTTCGAGCTGCTCGGCCCGGTGGTCGAGGTCGTGGGGCTGGCCTCGGTGGCCCTGTCGGCGGGCCTGGGCCTGCTCGACCCGGGCACGATGCTGGTGATGGTCGGTCTGGCGCTGGCGCTGGGGACGCTGCTGTCGACGACCACGATCGCGGTCGAGGAGTTCACCTTCCACCGCTACCGCCGGGGCCGGGACCTGCTCGCCCTGCTGGTCGCCGGGGTGTTGGAGAACGTGGGCTACCGCCAGGTGCACGCCTGGTTCCGGCTGCGCGGCCTGGTCGCCGCCCTCACCCGCCGGGCACCGGTGTGGACGGCGATGCCCCGGGTCGGCTTCGCCGGCGGGACTCCCCTTCCGGACGCACCTGTCTCCGGTGACCAGCTCGTCACCGTCCGGACCTGACGCGGTGACCCACCGGACAGCCGGCGGCGCTGATCCGCCGGAGTCCGTCGTCAGCACCTGCACGGACCCGCTCCAGTACACGGGCGCGTGCCGGGCCACGCCGGTGGGGTAGCGGTCGCGCATGGGCAGGGGAGCGATCGTGATGGTGCAGGAGATCCGCAGCAGCCCGACGAGGAGAGGCTGGACCGGGAACTCGCCGAGCTGACGTCGGAACTGCGCAGACGGCGACCAGGCAGATGGTGGCCGCACTGGCGCTGCTCGGTGTCGCGCTGGTCTCGGTCGTGTTCCTGGTCACCGACGTCCTGTTCGGCCCGTGGGCATCGGTGCCGGTGTCGACCGCGGTCTTCGTCATCCTGGTCGTCAACTGGTTCGGCCTGCCCCTGCTGCACCGCTGGCGCGGGTGATGCCGACGCCCGGGACGGGCACTGAGGTTGGGCACCCGGCCTGGGACACTGGGGCCATGCGGTTCCTCGGTGACGCCCGCCCGGCCCACGACCTGACCTACGCCGACGTCTTCATGGTGCCGGCGCACTCGACGGTCGGCTCCCGGCTGGAGGTCGACCTGACCACGCCGGACCGGGTGGGGACGACGATCCCGATCGTCGTCGCCAACATGACCGCGATCTCCGGACGGCGGATGGCCGAGACGGTGGCCCGGCGGGGTGGGCTCGCCGTCCTGCCGCAGGACATCCCGGTCGACGTCGTCGGCGAGGTCGTCTCCTGGGTGAAGCACCGGCACCCGGTGTACGACACCCCGATCACCCTCCTGCCCACCTCCACCGTGGGCGAGGCGCTGTCGCTGCTGACCAAGCGGGCGCACGGGATCGTCGTGGTCGTCGAGGCCGGCGCCCCGGTCGGCGTGGTCACCGACGGGCAGTGCCAGGGCGTCGACCGGTTCACCCAGCTGGCCGAGGTGATGACCCGCGACCCGCTGACCATCCCGGCCGGCACCGACCTGCCCAAGGTCTTCGACGTCCTCTCCGGGGAACGGGTGAGCGCGGCACCGGTGGTCGAGGGCGACCGACTGGTCGGCGTCGTCACCCGCAAGGGCGCCCTGCGCTCGGCGATCTACACCCCGGCGACCGGGCCCGACGGCCACCTGCTCACCTCCGCGGCGGTGGGCATCAACGGCGACGTCGCCGGCAAGGCGGACGCCCTCCTGGCCGCCGGGGTCGACGTGCTGGTCGTCGACACCGCGCACGGGCACCAGGAGAAGGCGCTGGAGGCGGTGGCCGCGGTGCGCGCCGTGGCGGGCTCGACCCCCGTCGTCGCCGGCAACGTGGTGACCGCGCAGGGCACCCGCGACCTGATCGAGGCCGGGGCGGACGTCGTCAAGGTCGGCGTCGGCCCGGGCGCCATGTGCACCACCCGGATGATGACCGGCGTCGGCCGCCCGCAGTTCTCCGCGGTCGAGGAGTGCGCCGCCGCCGCCCGCGAGCTCGGCAAGCACGTCTGGGCCGACGGCGGCGTGCGGCACCCGCGCGACGTCGCCCTGGCGCTGGCCGCCGGTGCGGCGAACGTGATGGTCGGCTCCTGGTTCGCCGGCACCTACGAGAGCGCCGGGGACCTCTACGACGACGGCGCCGGCCGCCGGTACAAGGAGAGCTTCGGGATGGCCTCGGCCCGGGCGGTGAAGGCCCGGACGTCGACGCAGAGCGGTTTCGACCGGGCCCGCGCCGGGCTGTTCGAGGAGGGCATCAGCTCCTCGCGGATGTACCTGGACCCGGCCCGGCCCGGCGTCGAGGACCTGATCGACCAGGTCGTGGCCGGCGTCCGCTCGTCGTGCACGTACGCCGGTGCCCGCACGGTCGACGAGCTGCACGAGCGGGCGGTGCTGGGTGTGCAGAGCGCAGCGGGCTACGAGGAGGGCCGCCCGCTGCCGACCAGCTGGTGAGCCGGCGCTGATGGACGCGATCCCGCTCCGCCGCTTCGAGGAGCTCGTCGCCGACGCCCTGGACGAGGTGCCCGAGGAGCTGATGGCGCTGCTGGACAACGTCGTCGTGCTGGTCGAGGACCGGAACCCCGAGGAACCGGACCTGCTGGGGATCTACGAGGGATACGCACTCACCGAGCGCGGCTGGGACCACTCGGGGGCGCTGCCGGACCGGATCATGATCTACCGCCAGGCGATCTGCGACATCTGCGAGGACGAGGAGCAGGTGGCCGAGGAGGTCACGATCACCGTCGTCCACGAGATCGCCCACCACTTCGGCATCGACGAGGAGAAGCTGCACGCCCTCGGCTGGGGGTGAGCCTCCGGGTAGCGTTCGATGACGTGCCTGAGGACGACGCGAACACCGGCGGGTTGCCGATCAAGATGCTGCACGACCGGCTGCTGGTCTCCCTCCGCAAGGAGGACGGTGACCGACGGTCCAGCGGCGGCATCCTCATCCCGGCGACCGCCCAGGTCGCCAAGCGGCTGGTCTGGGGCGAGGCGAAGGGCATCGGTCCGAGCGTGCGCCAGGTCAAGGTCGGCGACCAGGTGCTGTTCTCCCCGGAGGACCAGCACGAGGTCGAGGTGCACGGCGAGGACCTGATCATCCTGCGCGAGCGCGACGTGCACGCCGTCGCCGCCGAGCGGATCGAGGAGTCGACCGGCCTCTACCTCTAGGCGGGCAACCCCGGCACGACCCCGCGCAGCCGCGGGTCGGCGGAGATCTGCGCCAGCAGGTCGTCGGGCAGCTCGTCCTCGCAGTCCACCCCGCGGGCGATCAGCTCCCGGTACTGGGCGATCTTGGCCTGCACCACGGTCAGGTCGTCGCGCAGCTCGACCATCCGCTGCTCGATCTGGGCGCACTGCTGCTCCAGCAGCGCCATCCGCTCCGGGTGGTTCGCCAGCTCCCCGCCGCCGAGGGTGACGAAGCGCCGGACGTCGGCCACCGGCATCCCGGTGCGGCGGAGCGCCTGCACGAGCCGGATGAACCGCAGCGCCCCCGGCGGGTAGCGCCGCCGGCCGTCGGCGCTCCGCTCCACGAGCGGCAGCAGCCCCTCCCGCTCGTACCAGCGCAGCGTGTCGATGCTCAGGCCGGTCTCCTCGGAGACCTGCCGGATGCCGAGGGACGTCTCCCGGGTGACCGCGGTCATGACCGCCAGGCTAGGCGGCGGCACGGCGGGCCACCCCGTCCTCGGCCGCCCGACCGGTGATCGCGGCCATCAGCAGCACCGCGCGCCGCCGGGTCAGCAGCCGCACGGCCCGGACCGAGGCCCGGTTGGCCCGGCCGACCGCCACGCTGGGCGGCGGGTCGCGCCGGTCGAGCGCCCGGAACGCAGTGGCCACCACCTCCTGCGGCGACTGCCGGCCCCGGCCGCCGTCGGCGGCGTCGTTGCCCAGGACGTCGAAGAACTCGGTGTCGGTGGCGCCCGGCGACAGGGCGAGCACCCGCAGCCCGCTGTCCAGCGACTCCTGCCACAGCGCCTCGGTGAAGCTGAGCACGAACGCCTTGCTGGCCGCGTAGACCGCCATGTCCGGGCTCGGCACGTACGCCGCCATGCTGGCCACGTTGACCAGCACGCCGTTGCCTGCCGCCCGCAGCCGGCCGATGAAGGCGCGGCTGACGTCGACCAGCGCGGTGACGTCGACGGCGATCTCCTCGGCCAGCCGGTCGGCGTCCTCTCCGGCGAAGGGCCCGTGCGTGCCGAACCCGGCGCAGTTGACCACGCTGGTGACCGCGATGCCCTGCCGGTCGACCTCGGCGGCGAGCGCCCGCCCGGCCGCCGGCCGGGCCAGGTCCAGCGGGACGACGCGTGCGGTCACCCCGTGGGCCGCGGTCAGCTCGGCGGCCAGGCCCTCCAGCCGGTCGGCACGACGGGCGACCAGCACCAGGTGCGAGCCCCGGGCGGCCAGCTGGCGGGCGAACTCCGCACCGATCCCCGCACTGGCACCGGTGACCAGCGTCGTCTGCCCGCGCCAGTCCACCCGGCTCACGGGGCGACCGCCAGCACGAAGCGGTGGCGGACGTCGCCCCGGGCCAGCCGCGCCCACGCCGTGTCGACCTGGTCCAGCGGCAGCACCTCGACGTCGGCGGTGAGGCCGTGCGCGCCGCAGAAGTCGAGCATCTCCTGCGTCTCCACGGTGCCCCCGGAGCCCGAGACGGTCAGCCTGCGGCCCAGCAGGCTCATCGGCGACACCACGTACTGCTCCGGGAGGCCGAGCACGCAGAGCGTGCCGTCGAGACGGAGCGTGCCCAGGTAGGGGCCGAGGTCGTGCGCGGTGGAGGCGGTGTCCAGCACGAAGTCCAGCCGGCCGGCGACGGCGGCCATCGCCGCGGCGTCGGTGGACAGGACGACATCATGCGCGCCGAGGGCCCGGGCGGCGTCCGCCTTGGCCGCCGAGGTGGTGAACACGGTGACCCGGGCGCCGAGCGCGACGGCGAACTTGACCGCCAGGTGGCCCAGCCCGCCGAGGCCGACGACGCCGACCTGCGTGCCCAGCCCGACGCCCGCGCGGTTCAGCGGCGACCAGGTGGTGACCCCGGCGCACATCAACGGCGCGACCGCGGCCGGGTCGAGCCCGGCGGGCAGGGCGTAGACGAAGGCGTCCCGGACGACGTACTCGGTCGAGTACGCGCCCTGGGTGGGGCTGCCGTCGTGCAGGTCCCGGCCGCCGTACGTCGTCGCAGGGAACTCGCGGCAGTAGGGCTCCCGGTGGGCCAGGCAGTTGTCGCACCGCCCGCACGAGTCGACGATGTTGCCCACGGCGACCGCGTCGCCGACCCGGAAGCGGGTGACCTCGGCCCCGATCGCGGTCACCTCGCCGGTGAACTCGTGGCCGGGCACCAGCGGCGGGGCGCCGGCCGCGAGCGACTCGGCGGCGTGCAGGTCGCTGTGGCAGACGCCGACGTGGGTGACCCGGACGGCGACGTCGTCGGGCCGCAGCTCGCGGCGGGTGAACTCGATCGGCCGCAGTGGCTCGTGCGGGCCGTGGGCGGCGAGACCGGTGACTGTTCTCATGCCGGGGACGCTAGGAGCTGGAGTGGACTCCAGCGCAAGCCCTGCCCCGGGCGGATGTGACGAGACGGTCCCGCCCAAGGAATGTGCAGCGGGTGCCCGAGAGGGCACACTCGGTGATCATGGGGACGGGTGCGGGACGACGGTCAGACCGCCGTCCCGGCGCGCACCCGGGCCACCCACTCCTCCGCTGCGGCGAAGGCCTGGTCGCCCACCCGCTCCTCCACCGGCTTGCCCGGCTGGTCGTCGGCCCGGGGGTAGGAGCCGAGGAAGCGCACCTCGGCGCAGATCCGGTGCAGCGCGGCCAGTGCGTCGCCCACCCGCCGGTCGGTGACGTGACCCTCGACGTCGATGGAGAACGAGTAGACGCCGAGCCGCTCCCGGGTCGGCCGGGACTCGATGCGGGCCAGGCTGATCCCACGCACCGCGAACTCGGCCAGCAGGTCCAGCAGTGCGCCGGTGCGGTCGTGCACCACGGCCGTGATCGTGGTCTTGTCCGCCCCCGTCGGGGCCGGCAGCCCACCGGGCGGCTCCACCAGCACGAAGCGGGTCACGGCGCCGGGGTGGTCGGCCAGGTCGGGGACGAGCGTGTCCAGCCCGTAGCGGTCGGCGGCGATCGCCGCGCAGACCGCGGCGTCGAACTCGCCCTCGGCGACCCGGCGGGCGGCGTCGGCCGTGGAGGCGGCCGGGACGACGTCGGCCCCCGGCAGGGACTCGGCGAGCCGGCTGCGGCACTGGGCCAGCGCGTGCGGGTGGCTCGCCACGGTGCGCACGTCGGCGGCGGTGCTCCCCGGCCGGACGGCGAGCACGAAGGCCACCTCGAGGAAGACCTCGCGGGTGATCACCAGCGGGTCGCCGGCCACCAGCCCGTCCATCGTGGCCGGCACGGAGCCCTCGACGGAGTTCTCCAGCGGCACCAGGGCGGCTGCGCACTCCCCCGTCCGCACGGCCGTCAGCGCGGCCGCGACGCTGGCCTCCGGCCGGGTGCCGACCAGTCCCAGCGCCCCGGTGACCGTGCCGAGCGCGGCCTCGGCGAAGGTACCCTCGGGACCCAGATAGGCGAACTCCGTCGGGGCTGTGCTGCGTGGTGCAGTCGGCATCCGGCGAGGGTAGTGCGGCCGTGTCGGACCCCGACTCCCGTCGGGTCCCCGGTACGGGGGGAGCTGCCTCGCCACCGGCCGGACACGTGCGCCTCGCGTGCCCCGACAGCTGAGTGGAGGGACGCGTGAACCCAGGGCTCCCCGCCGACGAGCGGCTGCAGACCGCCCGCTGGCGGCTGCTGACCGCCAGCGCCGCCGAGGACGCCCGGGTGTTCGCCGACGAGTTCGCCCGGGCGGCGGACGACCTGAGCGCCACCGGCGACCCCTGCTGGGACGCGTGGTCGGCCGCCTTCACCGCGCGCGCCGCCCTCTTCGACGACGACCTGGACGGCGCTGCGGACGCCGTGGGGGCGGCCCGGGCCACGCTCGGGGAGTGCCTCCCGTCCGCCGAGCACGCCCTGACCCTGGCCTACCTGGCGCACTTGGAGGTGGCCGCCGACCGGTTCGACGCGGCGATTCACCTGGCCGTGGACGCCAGCCTGCTCGCCGACCAGCTGTTCGGGGAGCCACCCAGCCGTCCGCTGCACCAGGCCCACCACTGGCTGTCCCTCGCGCTGACCCGGCTCGACCTCGAGGAGCTCGCCGTGGCCCAGTCGCTCCGCGGCGCCCGGGTCGCTGCCGCCCTCCCCGACCTCGGCGACCAGTGGCAGCTGCTCCGGCTGTGCGCCCAGCAGCACGCCGAGCTCGCCCAGACGGTGCACCGGCGCGGCCAGTCCGACCGCTCGCACCAGCTGGCCCGGGCCGCGCTGGAGTGTGCGACCAGCGCCCGCGCGCTGCCGTGGGACCCGAGCGACGCCGACGCCGACCTGCTCGACGTCGTCCAGGCCTGGGCCCTGACCCTGGCCGGTCAGCTCGAGGACGCGCTCCCGCCGCTGCGCCGGGTGCGTCGGCACCTGGCCGCCGGCGACGGCGCGATGTGGCTGGTCGGGTACACCGACCTGGTCCTGGCCAGGCTGCTCAGCCGGTCGTGCGCCGGCCGGCCCGGCGCCGACCGTGGTGCGGGCGAGGAGGCCGTCGGCCTGCTGGTGGACGCCTCCGGCGCCTTCGCTGCCGTCAACGACCGCCGCCGGTACCGGCAGTGCCTGCTGGAACTGGGGCAGACCACCGCGGCGATGGGGTCGACGACCGAGGCGCTGCACTGGTTGGAGGCCTACCGGGCCGAGACCACCCGGGCGCACCGGCGCGGGCGGGAGCTCTGGGCGGAGATGTTCGTGCGCCGCAGCCGGTTGCGCGAGGCGGAGCGGCAGACCGCCGTGCTCCGCCGGCACGCCCTCGAGGACGCCCTGACCGGCCTGGGCAACCGGCGCAGCGCCGAGCGGCGGCTGGCCGAGCTGCCGCTGGACGGCGACCCGGTGTCGCTGGCCGTCGTGGACGTCGACGGCTTCAAGGCCGTCAACGACCAGAACTCGCACCTGCACGGCGACGCGGTGCTGCGCCGGGTCGCCGAGCTGCTCCACCAGCACAGCCGCACCGGCGACGAGGTCTTCCGCTGGGCCGGCGACGAGTTCGTGGTCGTGCTGCCGAGCACCACCGAGGCGCAGGCCCTGGTCGCCACGGAACGGCTGCGCAGCGCCGTCGCGTGCGCCGAGTGGGGCGACCTGCAGATGCCCGCACCGGTGACCGTCAGCATCGGCGTGGCCACCACCGGGCCGGCCGGCGCCCCGGGGCCGAGGTCCTGGCGGGAGCTGTTCGACCGGGCCGACCTGAACCTGTTCGGCGCCAAGCGGGGCGGCCGCAACCGGGTGCGGGCGTCCGGTGGGCTGCAGCAGGGCTCCGCGTCCACCGCGCGGTCCGGTCCACTGCCGGCCGACGCCTCGGTCGACGACCTGGTGGCGGAGGTGCTCGGCACGACCCCGCGACGGCCCGGCTGGGCCTTCGACGACAGCGCAGAGGTCGCCTCGTGAGGTCGTGGCGGGTCCGTGAGAGGTCCGTGGGACAGGAGGGACCGGCCGACGCGCCGGTGCGTGACACGCCGCCGACTGCGGGGGACAGTGCCCTGGTGCCACCGGGTCTCCTGCACCAGCGAGTGAGCTCAGCGCTCATGAACTGGCAGCTGGACACGGCCGAGGCGTTGCTGCGCGAGATCGACGGCGAGCTGCCGGCCGCCCCGGTCGACGACCACTCGGCGGCGCCGCTCACCTCGCTCGCCCGCGCCTGGGCCGACACCCTCCGCGCCGAGCTGCTGGTCCGGCGCCTCCGGCGGGCCGGCTACTCCCTGCTGGGCGACCCCCTGGTCGAGGGCGGCCCCGAGCAGGAGGGCCCGCTGGACCTGCACGCCCCGGACGAGGCCGTCGACCGCGACAGCCGCTCCGAGTCGGCCACGCACGCGGCGCTGGCCATCTCGCTGGTCCGCTCGGCGCGCGCGGCCTTCGACGCCCAGGACGACGACCTGCAGCGGGCCGCAGGGCTGGTCCGGCACGCCCGGATCGAGCTGCTGTCCCGCCGGGTCGACGCGGCGATGGACGAGGCGGTCGAGGCGGCCAGCCTGCTGGACCCGGCCCTGCCGCCGAGCCCGCTGCTGGTGCACACGCTGAGCTCGCTGGCCGCCGTGCTCGCCGACCTGGAGCTCATGCCGCTGGCGCTGGACTACCAGCGCCGAGCCGCGGACCTGACCGCCGACGCGATCAACGCGGCCGGCACCGACTCCGAGGACGACGCCGTCGACGCGCTCGCCGCCGAGGCCGCGACCCGGCTGGCCGCGCTCTGCGCCGAGGTCGGCGAGGGGCTGCTCGACGACGGCGGCGCCGACGCCGCGGCCCCGCACTTCGCCGAGGCCCACGACCTCGCCGTCCGCGCGCTGGGGCAGCTGCACCCCGGCGTCCCCGGGCTGCTGGACGCCCAGGTCGTGCACGGCTGGGCGCTGGTCGGCCTGGGTGAGCACGCCGCCGCCCGGTCGCTGCTGACCAGCGTCGTCTCCGCCGCGAAGGGCGCGGAGGACCTCGCGCTCCTGGCCTCCGCGGAGCTGGGCCTGGGCCGGGCGCTCCGCCGCGCGGGTGACCCGCGGGCCGCCGACGACCACCTGGCCACCGCGCTGGCCACCGCCACCGAGCACGGGCTGCCGCGGTTGCGCCGGGCCGCGCTGCGCGAGCTCTGCACGCTGCACGCCGAGCTGGACGACGCGGCTCGGGCACTGCCCTACCTGCAGGCCTACCTCGCCGACGAGCTGGACCGGGTCGACGAGCGGCGCACCCGCTGGGTCGAGTTGTTCGGCCGGCGCAAGAGCCTGCTGGAGACCGAGCGGGCCGCCGGTCAGCTGCGCCGCCAGGCCTACGAGGACCCGCTCACCCACCTGCCCAACCGCCGCTACGCGGAGGCCCGGCTCGACGGGCTGCTGTCGGCGGGGGCGGTGCCGGCGCTGGCCGTGGTCGACATCGACCGGTTCAAGGCGATCAACGACGCGGCCGGGCACCCGACCGGCGACGCCGTGCTCCGGGCGGTCGGCCAGCTGCTGGTCGACGGCTGCCGGGACACCGACGAGGTGTGCCGCTGGGCCGGTGACGAGTTCGTCATCCTGCTGCCGGACACCACCTCCGAGCAGGCCGAGCGGGCGATGGAGCGCATCCGCCGCTCGATCGCCACGCACCACTGGTCCGCGCTGGGCGTCGAGGTCCCGGTGCGGATCAGCGTCGGCATCGCCCAGGCGGCCCGCGGCGACGACCGGCGCACGCTGTTCGCCGCCGCCGACGGGGTGCTCTACGACGCCAAGCGCGCCGGGCGGGACCGGGTCGTCCGGCTGTCCGGCGTCACCCAGACGCGGGCCGTCGACACCGCCCCGGACGCCATCGACGGCCCCGTGGCCGAGGCCGACCCGGCCGCGGCGGACACGGCGTCGGTGGGCGTCCCGACCTCGTCCACCGTCGGTGAGGTGACCTCCCCGATCCCCGAGGACCGCGACGAGCAGGCCGAGGACGCCACCGGCGGCTTCGCCCCGCTGCTGGTGGAGCCGGCCGACGTCGAGCCGCCGGCCCGGCTGCGCAGCCCGCTGGACGAGCTGTTCGGCGGCCCCTCGACCCGCCCGGCAGCCCAACCGGCGGCCGGTCCGGTGGTCAGCCCCGCGCCCGCCCCGGCGCCGGTGCCGCCGCCGGCGGTGACGACGGTCGCCGCGCCGGTCCCGGCCACCGGCCCGGACGTCATCTGGGGCACCGGGCGCAGCACCGAGCAGGTGCTCGCTCTCGTGCGCGAGGCCCGCCGGGAACACCCCGCCCACCCGGCGGTGGTGGTGCGGGCCAGCGCCGACACCCTGGTCGCACTGGCCACCGAGCACGACGCCTACACGACGATGGACGCTGCGGCGATGTCCGCCGCGGTCGGCCCGGTGCCCGAGCCGATCGGCCGGGTCGGCGTGCTGTGCGCCAGCAGCGGCGACACCCCGATCGCCGCCGAGGCGGCCTTCGTCGCCCGGGTCACCGGCACCGAGGTGGTGCGGGTCGACGACGTCGGCGGCAGCCGGATCCACCCGCTGCTGACCGACCGGTCGCTGCTCACCGACGTCGACTGCCTCGTTGTGGTGGCGGGTCTGGACGCGGCGCTGGCCAGCGTGGTGAGCGGGCTGACCGAGGTGCCGGTGGTCGCCGTCCCGACGTCGGCCGGCCAGGGCGCCAGCTCCTTCGGCGGGTTCAGCGCGCTGCTCACCATGCTGAACTCCGCCGCGCCCGGCGTCGTGGTGAGCAACATCGACAACGGCTGGTCCGCCGGCGTCTTCGCCGCCCGCATCGCCCGCCGCACCGCCACCCTCCCACCGAGTTGATCATCGGCGTCCGGCTGCCCTGCCCGGTGTGTCGGGCGACCACCTGCCGATGATCGACTCCGTCAGGTCATGATCGGCGCGTGACGATCGGGTGGCTGGACCTCGCCGCGGGCGCCTCCGGGGACATGCTGCTCGGGGCGCTGGTCGACGCCGGGGTGCCGCTGGAGGTGCTCGCGTCGGCCGTGTCGAGCCTGCCGGTCGAGCCGGTCACGCTGACCGCCGAGCCGACGACCCGGCACGGGCTGGGGGCCACCCGGGTGCACGTGCACGCCCCGGCCAGCGACGTCCACCGGACCTGGGCCGACGTCCGGTCGGTCCTGGCCGACGCCGCGCTGCCCCCCGCGGTGCGGGACGGTGCCCTGGCCGTCTTCGAGCGGCTGGCGGTCGCCGAGGGCCGGGTGCACCGGGTGCCCGCCGACGAGGTGCACTTCCACGAGGTGGGGGCGCTGGACGCGCTGGCCGACGTGGTGGGTGTGGTGGCCGGGTTCGCCCACCTCGCGCTCGACCGGCTCAGCGCCTCCCCGGTCGCGCTGGGCAGCGGGTCGGCCCGCGGGGCGCACGGCGTGGTGCCGGTGCCCGGTCCCGCGGTCCTGGAGCTGCTGCGCGGGGTGCCGGTGGTCGCCGGGCCGGTGCCGGCCGAGATGTGCACCCCGACGGGCGCGGCACTGGTGGCGGCGCACGTCCAGGAGTGGACGACGCTGCCGCCGATGCGAGTGGCCCGGGTCGGGTCGGGCGCCGGTGGCCGGGACCCGGAGCAGCTGCCCAACCTGGTGCGGCTGGTGCTCGGCGAGCCGGTGGACGAGCCGGCCACCGGGCTGCTGCTGGAGGCCAACGTCGACGACCTGGACCCCCGGCTGTGGCCCGGGGTCCTCGCCGACCTGCTGGCCGCGGGCGCCTCGGACGCCTGGCTCACCCCGATCCTGATGAAGAAGGGCCGCCCGGCGCACACCCTGTCGGTGCTGTGCCGGCCCTCGGTGCGCGCCTCGGTGCAGGACGTCGTCGTGGCCGCGACCTCGACCATCGGGCTGCGCGTGCAGCCGGTGCAGAAGGTCGCGCTACCGCGGGCCGAGCACCGTGTCGCGGTCCTCGGCGGCTCGGTCGGCGTGAAGGTCGCGCGCCTCGACGGCCGGGTCGTGAACGTGAGCGTGGAGTTCGAGGACGTGGCCGCCCTGGCCCGCTCGCTCGGCCTGCCGGCCAAGGAGGTGCTGCGGGCGGCGACCGCAGCCGCACACCGGGCCCACCCGGGGACGTCGGCTACGCTCCTGGACCGAGAAGGGGAGTAGCCCCCCGACCGCTGGTCGACATGCTGGCGCGTTCGCGCGCCCGGTCAGCGGGCCCGCGTCGCCGCGGGTGGGCGAGACCTTCCGCCCGCAGTCCACCCATCGGTGCGCTGCCGGACGGAGGCGCCCCTCAGCCCCGCCGGTCGGCGCGAGCAGAGAGAGAACTCGTGGTCCTGTCCGTCGTCCTGGCTGCCTTCGTGCTGATCCTCCCCGTCGAGCTGCCCGACAAGACGCTGTTCGCCACCCTGGTCCTGGCCACCCGCTTCCCGCCGCTGCCGGTGTTCGTCGGCGTCGGCCTGGCCTTCGGCCTGCAGGTGGCGATCGCGGTGACCGCCGGCAGCCTGCTCTCCCTGCTTCCCGAGGCGGTGGTCAGCGGCGTGGTCGCGGTGCTCTTCCTGACCGGCGCGGTGCTGCTGTGGCGGGAGTCCCGCAAGGGCGGCGACGAGGACGACGCCACCGTCCAGGCGCGCGAGCAGACCTCGTTCGTGCGGGCGGCGGCGATCTCCTTCGGCGTGCTGTTCGCCGCCGAGTGGGGTGACCTCTCCCAGCTGGCCACCGCCGGGCTGGCCGCCCGCTACGAGGAGCCGCTCTCGGTCTTCGTCGGGGCGTGGGCCGCGCTGCTGGTGATCTCCGGGCTGGCCGCGTTCCTGGGCCGCAGGCTCGCCGACCGTCTCCCGGTGGCCTTGCTGCACCGGATCGCCGCCGGCCTGTTCCTGGTGTTCGCCGTCATCGCGGTGGTGGAGACCGTCCGGGCCCTGACCGGCTGAGCCCCGCCGGTCAGCCGCCGCCCCCTCCCCCACCGCCGCCGAGCATCCAGCTGCTCCGGTTGACGGCGCCGCGGGCGTCCGGGGCAGCTGGGTCGTCGGGGCGCGCCGGGTCGTTGCCGTTGCGCCCGGCCGCGTTGCCGCGGCTGGAGGCCCGGACCCCCAGTCCGACGATCGCGAGCAGCAGCACCCCGATGACCACCAGCAGCAGGACCTCACCCATGCCAGCAGCCTAGGACGGCCGGGCGCTGCTCGCGGCTGCTCCGCGGCGGCACCCGGAGGGGGCAGACCTCGGCCGGGACGGTCAAGCGCCGGCGGGATCGCGTCGACTCCTCCTGTACGCCCGGCGCGCGGCCGGGAACGGAGCAGGGAGAGGTCATGCAGACGATCAGGCTCGAGGAGTCGCAGGACGTGCTGGTGCAGACGGCGGCGGTCGTCGCCGCCCAGCGCCAGTTCGCGCAGCGGCTGCGGCAGCGGACCGTGGCCGACCCGCTCACCGGCCTCCCGGTGCGCAGCCTGCTGATCGACCGGCTGGAGCTCGCCCTGGCCGCCGCCGGCCCGACCACCGGCCGGCTCGCCGTCCTCTCCTGCGACCTGGAAGGCATCGCCGTCCTGGAGGACACCCACGGCTCCGCCGTCGCCGACGCCGCCCGCGCCGAGGCGGCGGGCCGGCTGGTCGGCGCCGTGCGGCAAGGGGACGTCGTCGCCCGGATCAGCGCCCAGACGTTCGTGCTGCTGTGCCCTGGCCTCCAGATCGCCGAGGACGCGCAGGGCATCGCCCTGCGCGTCGCGGCCGCGTTCGACGCGCCGCTGCGGCCACGGCCGGGCGTCGAGCACCACGTGCGACTCAGCGTCGGGGTGGCACTCTCCGGCCGGGCCTCGACGCCGGAGTCGCTGGTCGCCTCGGCCAACGAGGCGATGACCTCGATCCAGCACGACCGCCAGGGCACCGGCCAGCACGGCTGACCCGCCGCCGCAGCTCAGCGCAGCGTCGGGATCCACTCCGCCAGCGCGCGGCCGATCTCCTCCGGTGAGTCCTCGGGCACGAAGTGCCCACCCGGCACGGTGACCTCGGTCAGCGCCGGCCACCGCCGGACCTTCTCGCGCTGGCGGCCGACCAGGATCGACCCCGGCTCGACGTTGACGAACAGCTTGGGCACGTCGCTGTGCGCCAGCCACTGGCCGTAGCGGTCGACGACGTCGTGCACGCCCGGCGGCACGTGCTCGATCGGGAGCTGCCGCGGCCACTCCAGCGTCGGCCAGCGGTCGGCGCGCTCCCGGAACGGCGCCCGGTACCGGTCGTGCGCCTCCGCGGACAGCCCGCGCCGCACCTCGGCGGCGAGGATCTTCTCCACGAACACGTTCTGGTCGAGGACCTTGCGCTCGCCGTCCGCCCCGCGCATCGCCTGGAACACCGGCTTCGCCGCCCGTGGCCAGTCCGCCCAGATCATCGGGGTGACGATCGCCTCCATGAAGGCGATGCCGCGCACGGCGTCGGGGTGCTGCGCGGCCCAGTCGAAGCCCAGTCCCGAGCCCCAGTCGTGCAGCACCAGGGTGACCCGCTCGGTGGCGCCGACGGTGTCCAGGAACTCGGCCAGGAACTGCGCGTGCCGGTCGAAGGAGTAGCTGCCCGGCCCCGGGTCGGCCAGCTTGCTCGACTCCCCCATGCCGATCAGGTCGGGGGCGAGACAGCGGCCCAGCTGCCGCACGTGCGGGATCACGTTGCGCCACAGGTAGGACGACGTCGGGTTGCCGTGCAGGAAGACGATCGGGTCGCCCTCCCCCACGTCGACGTAGGCCATCTCCTGGTCGGCGACCTGCACCCGCGAGCGCGGGAACGGGTCGTCGGCGGACACGGGCGTGCGGACGTCATCGGCCATGCCCTGAGGTCTCCCCCCCGTCCCCCCGTCCGAACCACCCACCACCACAAAGATGGCCATCTTGGTGGCTCGGGGGTTGCGCCTGACGCGACGTCAGGCTGTTGCGTGGTCTCCGTCAACGAGAGAGGAGGGGCGATGAGCTGGACGGTGGGCGAGCTGGCCCGGCTGGCCGGGGTCACGGTGCGCACGCTGCACCACTACGACCGGATCGGGCTGGTCCGGCCGAGCGAACGCACGTCGGCGGGCCACCGCAGCTACGACGTGCGGGACCTGGACCGGCTGCACCAGGTGCTCTTCTACCGCGAGCTCGGGTTCCCCCTCGACGAGGTCGCGACCCTGCTGGACGACCCCGACGCCGACCCCGCGGTGCACCTGCGCCGGCAGCACCGGCTGCTGCGGGACCGGCTCGAGCGCACGCAGGCGATGGTCGCGGCCGTGGAGAAGGAGATGGAGGCACGGCAGATGGGGATCTCCCTGACCCCGGAGGAACGGTTCGAGGTGTTCGGCGACTGGCTCCCGGAGGAGTACGCCGCCGAGGCCGAGGAGAGGTGGGGCGACACCGACGCCTGGGCACAGTCCCAGCGCCGGACGGCGGCGATGAGCAAGGAGGACTGGCTGCGGGTCAAGGCCGAGTCCGACGACGTCGAGCGCCGGTTCGCCGCCGCGCTGGTCGCCGGCGTGCCGGCCGACTCCACCGCGGCGCTGGACCTGGCCGAGGAGCACCGGCAGCAGATCAGCCGGCACTTCTACGACTGCTCGCCGGAGGTGCACGCCGGGCTCGGCCGGATGTACGTCGAGGACGAGCGGTTCACCGCGTACTACGAGCGGATCGCCCCGGGCCTGGCGCAGTACGTGAGCACCGCCGTCCAGGCCAACGCCGCCCGCCAGAGCTGAACCCGCCCGAGGGGCCAAAGTCGCGATCTTGGCCCCTCGGGTGCGGGACGGCCCCTCGGGCGAGCGACGACACGTTGCCCCCTGTGCCGTCGTCGGGGCAGTGGGCCGCATCCTGGTGATGAGGAAGAGGCCCGCGGCGCCGGCTTGGTGAACTTGTGCTGGTCACCACCGCCGGCGTCACCAGCGCCGGCCGGCTCCCCGACGCCCGCGCCGCCATCGAGAACCTCTCCGCCGCCGCGGCGTTGCTGCTGCGCCCCGTCTACGGCTCCCAGGCCTCCGCGTTCGCCGCCGTACTGCCCATCGGTTCGTGCTGCCCCGCCACCTGCGGGTGCCGGCCGAGATCCGGGAGTCCCCATGATCGGCCGCAGCAAGACCACCAAGACGACGTCGACGAGCACATCGACCACCGCTCCGAGTTCGCGGCCGGCCCGCGTGGCTGGGTCGGCCGCGACCGCGGACCGGCCAGCTATCTGCAGGCACCTGCTGGGTGTCGTGGTTCCAGCGCGGGAACCTGATCTCCCAGCCCTCGATGTCCGTCCTCGGCCGGCCTGGGCTGGGCGAGTCGACCATCGTCCGCCGGATGGCCCTGGGGCTGGCCGGCTACGGCGTGCAGCCGATGGTGCTCGGGGACCTGCGGCCGGACTACGTCGACCTCATCGAAGCCCTCGGCGGGCAGGTCCTCCGGCTGGTTGCCAGGACGTCGGTGGTGCGCCTGACGCACGGCAGCGGCGGTGGGCCGATAGTGGAGTGGCGTCACCACGCGATCCTGGTCGGCCACCGCGGCAGCTGCCGGTGCCCGACCACGTGACGGTCACCTCCTGGCACGACCTCGCCCTCTCCCTCGAAGACGAGCGATCGACGTCGCAGCAAGCGAGCCTCCCGTGGAGGGCGAGCTGAGATCGTCCTCGGCTAGAACGCTAGGACACGACCCTGACGCGGTCGGTCGGTTGGGCAATAGTTGGGGACCCCTCACAGCCTCGCACTGCCCAGGCGGACGGTGTCGAAGGCCGCAGCAGCTTCTGCGACGGCAGATCGCCGAAGGGGAGAAGCCCGCCCGCTCCCTGGGGTCTGGCCCTCGTAGCCGGGGGGGCAGCCACGGGTGGAGCTGCTGAACCGCCTGGAACGGTAGCTGCGGGTTGAGACGGAGGGGCGTCGTCTCGACGGCAAGAACTGAGCGCTAGTTGCGGCGGCTGCGGCTGACCGGGTTGGGGACCACGCCGGCGGCCCGGCCAACGACGACGACCGCGGGCCCCTCGGCACCGACGACACCCAGGTGCAGCAGCCAGTAGCCGGGCCACGCCAGCGGCTCCCAGACGCGCCACGCTGCGCGGAGCCACAGGGTGCCCCAGCTTGGGGTGGCCGGCTTGCCGGTGTCCATGTCCACGGGGTCGATGCTCAGTGGCCGGCCGCAGAACGCCCGAGCCCGCCACCAGGAGCCCCGGGCCGCCATGAGCAGGCCGTCGACCGGGCGCAGATCTCCAGCGGTGGCGGGACTGGCCGAAACGACCTCGTTGTCGGCCGTCGTCACAGCTTCATGTCACCGCCGTTCGCTTGTTGGTGGCCCAGCCCCTCATGCGGACCGCCCAGTGCCGATGAATGTCATCGGCACTGGGCAGTTGATACCTCACTCCCAGCGGATGACGTGCTCCGGAGTAGGCGTGTGGCGCTTCTCAGTCGAGGGAGCCGACGTAGGCCGCCTCCAGGTAGCTGGTGTAGCTGATGACTGAAGGAGCGCGGACGTTCAGTTCGCCAGCTGTCGTGGTGAGCATGGTTTCCGTGCCGAGCACACGGCCATCGCTGGGGTCGATGATGACGGTTCGACGCTCGGGGAGACCACCCATGCTGCTGTCCACGTGGACCGCCAGGCCAGTGCGCCCCGCCCGGTCGGTGACCATCCCGGTAGTGCTCAGGCCTGGGGTCTCGGCCAGGTACCGCAGGACCGCTGCTCGCACCGGGGGCTTGATCGGCTGCTCTCGGGTGAGGTCGGCTACGGCCACAAGCCGCTCTGCCGGCCCGTTGCTTGCGGGGTGCTCGGCACCCAGCTGGTCGGCAAGGGTCACCGGGTCAGAAGACAGGGAACCAAGGGGCCACATCAGCGCCCGACTCCCAGCGCCGCCTTCGACCGTCGTGATGTCGGTCTTGCCGCCGGGGAAGGCAAGCGCGGTGACGCTCTTCCCGCTGCCATCAGGTGCGGTCCACGACGTGAGTGTCTGGGGCACGACTTCGCTGCTCACTCGCTCCCCATCGATGCGGGTGAAGAGGTTCCAGCTCTCGGTGCGGATCCGGGCGTACATGCCTTGGCCGGTGTCATCCGGTGCTCCTGCTGCCCGCTCGGCGATGGTGCGCAGCAGCTCTGGTGCACTAGCGGATGCAGACAGCCCAGCAGCGGCGAAGGCGTCATCGCCCAGAACGGTGAGCTGGTCTGGGGTCGCCGCGTAGGCAGTCTGCCCCCCGCCTCCTGGAGAGAAGGTCATCAAGGCGATCACGGCGATGGCGAGGACGGCCGCAACGAGACCGGCGATCGCCCATCGGGGACGAGGAAGGGCCGCCCTCCCCAGCGTCGGCGCTGGGAAAGTGCGCGGGGCTGGGGCTTGCTGAGGAGTGGCCAGGATGCCCTTGAGGTCACCTACGGCCCGGGCGTCCAGCTCGCGCGTCATCGTCACTGGGTTCTCCGCTCGGAGCTGGTCGTGGAGGAGCTTGTGCTGGTTCATGCCGTCTCCTTGAACGAATGCACCGGGCTGGGGTTCGACTGGTGCGCGGGACTGGGTTCCTGCAGGTGTTGGGCGAGTCGCCGGCGAGCCCGGTGGAGCCGGACCCGCGCCGTAGCCGTCGAACACCCGATGACCTTCGCGATCGTGGCCGCATCTAGGTCTTCCCATGCGCTGAGCATCAACAGCTCACGATCACCGGCGGAAAGCCGTCTCAGCGCCTGCGTCATGTCCGCCGATACCGCCACCACGTCGGCGTGATCAGCGAAGAGCTGGTCGCTGACCGTCGAAAGCTTGGCGGCGGTGCGGTCCTGTCGGCGGGAGGAGCGGGCCTGTCCGCGCAGAACCAGGCTGGCCGTCTTGATCAGGTAGGCGATGGGGTCGTCAGGAACGCTGTCTGGCCGACGCCAAGCCACGAGGAAGGTCTCGGCCGCGGCATCGCGTGCGGTCTCAGGCGCTGCGCGCCGCAGGCAGTAGGCCAGCACCTCGCCGTAGTGGGCGGCGTACAGCGCGCTGAACCGCTCTTGTGCTGGCGTCATCGGGCTCACACTCCCTCATGGCCGAATGGGACCGACGCGTTACACCGCTGGGCGAAATGATCCCAAGTCCCGGTCGCTCGGGGCCCGTCGAGCGCGCCGACGATGTACACACTCAATAGACGACGTACACACTTAGTAGCAGTGGGCGGCGTACGCGCACTGAACCGCTCTTGTGCTGGCGTCATCGGGCTCGCGCTCCCTCATGGCCGGATGGGACCGACGCGTTACACCGCTGGGCGAAATGATCCCAAGTCCCGGTCGCTCGGGGCCTGTCGAGCGGCGCCGACGATGTACACACGTAGTAGTGGTCCGTTGACGCCTAGGTGGCGAATCCGCCAGTGTTGCCGGGCGCGCACAGTTCCCGTTCCCGAAGCCAGGAATGGTCCAATCATGCGTAGGTTTCGCTCCCTCGCCGTGGTCATTGCCGCGGTTGCATTCGCAACGATCACTGGCACCACTGCCGCCTCGGCAGCGCCCTCCCAAGCGGCCCTGATGGCCACGGTCCACAACGAGGCGCTGCCCGTCCAGACGCGCATCGACGCCCAGCTCCAGCTGACCCCCGGTGGCACCCAGATCAGTGCCAACGAGGTCGGCTGGGAGAACGGGCAGGTCCTCGTTTCCTTCCCCGCCAAGGGAGCACGCACAGCTCCCACGATGAGCGCGCAGCCCAGGAGACCGCCGGGATGGTGCCGGCGGGCACGGCCGCGGAGAAGTCCGCTTCGGTCCAAGCAGTCGCCGCAGCCTCGGTCGGAAACTGCCCCACGGTGACGTTCGGCAACGACTGGTACTGCTTCTACGAGAACAGCAACTACGGCGGCCGCCGGCTGCAGTGGTCCGACTCCTACCCTTACCCCGGGGTGAAGTTCCAGGACTACGGCTTCCAGTACCAGTTGTCCTCGTGGGTGAACGGTGGAGGTAAGTACATCGACGTGTACTACCTCACCACCCCCTACGCCGAGATCCGAACCCTCTTCACTGCGCCCCCCCACACTTCTTCGACCTCCATGTCCGCCAACCAGAACGACCGCGCGTCCGGCTTCTGGACGAGGGGTTGAATCGTTGCCAGGCTAGAACTGGCCTCTAGGTGGACGCCGTCAACGTCCACTGGAGCAATTGAATGGCAACGCAGCACGATCCGGGGAGAGTGGCTCTACAATCTCCCCGGGTCGTGCTGCGCAAATACTGGCGGTATCGCATCGCGGATCAGTCTGCTATGGAACATCTCTAGTCAGAGAACCTGCGCCGCCCGCGTTCTGGCAGGCATGCCTACTCCTCACCGCCGGAGGCGCGCGGGGAGGCAAGCAGGTAGTTGGGCGAACGGTCGAGTGTGCCGGCTGCGGTCACGACCCAGAGCGTCCTGAACGTCTTGCAGCGCAGCACCCAGCTTCGCAGCGCCTCGGTGGCGAAGGAGCGAGTACGGCGGCCCTCCGCCCCCGCCCGACGACGATGGCTTCAGGACGGTGCGGCCATCGAGCTCGAAGCCAGCCTCACCGGGTTCGAGGCGAAGGGCAGCGTCTCGACCGCGTCCTGTTGATCGCGGCCGCGCTGGCCATCTCCGGGGCCATCCTCTGGGCGGCCGGGGCGGCCGCACCGGGCATCGCACCGATGCGTCTGGGGCTCATCATCCCCGCCGTCTCGCGCTTCGCCGTCGGCCGCAAGATCAACGATCAGCGCAAGTAGGCCGAGGAAGGCGGCAGAGGGACGACGGCGCTCGAACCTCGGAGCCGCCGCATCTGAAGCCCAGGGCGATTCGTAAGCCGATGTGCCTTGCTGACAGATGCAGAGAGCTGACGGCTACTGCGCCAGCAGGCCCATCGCTCCGTCCGCAGGACGCCCCCCCGACCGTGGCACCGCAACGCCGTGGAGCCGCCGGCGATTGAGGCGACCGTGCTCGGTACAACACAAAGGAGGTCATGTTGTATCCGCCGTCGTCCCGCTGACGGCCTGCCCGAAGGTGGCCGCGCGGCCGCCGAGCTCAGCCACGATGGATGGCGGGTGCACGCGAGCGGCCCTCACCGGCAGTGCGTGCGGTGTCCGCGGCCAGCCGAGCCGTGCCGGGTCCGACTTCGAGCCATGCCCGACCTCGGGCAAGGGCGCGACTTCGGCCCCTTAGGTGCGGGACGGCCCCTCGGGCGAGGGACGTCACGTCCCCCCAGCGCCGCTGTCCGGACGGTGGGCCGCATCCTGGTCGGGTGGGTTCGGTGATCGGGCGACTACAGCAGCCCTGGGTGCAGCGGATGGTCCGGGCGGCGCTGGCGGCCGGGCTGTCCTGGCAGGTGGCCGTGCTGCTGCCGCCGATGCTGTCGGAGTACGCCTACTACGCGCCGCTGGGTGCGGTCATCGCGGTCAGCCCGACGATCGCCGACTCCGCCTCGGCGGCGTGGCGCAGCCTCGCCGCCATCCTGGTGGGCTTCGCCCTGGCCGTCGTGGTCTACGAGGTCACCCGGGCGGTGCCGAACGCGCTGACCATCGCGCTGATCGTCGCCCTGGCGATCGTGGTCGAGCAGTGGCGGTCGCTGTTCCGCGAGCAGGCCAGCTGGGTCAGCTTCGCCGCCGTCCTGATGCTGACGGTCGGGACGTCGGACCCGGCCGAGTACGCCCTCCGCTACGCCGGGCTCACCCTGCTGGGCGCCGTGATCGGCGTCCTGGTGACGACGGCGCTGTTCCCGCCGCTGCAGCTGACCACCGCCGTCGAACGGATCGCCCGGACCCGGGAGACGCTGGCCGCCCACCTGGAGACGATCGCCGTGGCGCTGCGCAACGGGCAGCTCCCGGCCCCGCACGAGTGGGAGGAGCAGGGCGAGGCGCTGGACACCGCCCTGGAGCAGATGCGCCGGGCCGAGACACAGGTCGAGCGGGCCCGGCGGGCGAACCCGCGGGCGAACCGGTGGCAGGGCACAGCCGGCAGCGTCCGGGCGCAGTCCCGCGCGCTCGACCGCGTCGCCGTCCTGGTCGACGACCTCACCACGCTCGTCGTGGAGTTCCAACCGCACCGGCGCGGGCTGGACCGGGTGGACGACGGCACCGGCTGGGTCCTCGCCGACGCACTGGAGGGCCTGGCCGGTGTGGTGCGGCTCCCCTTCCACGCCGCCGAGGACCAGCCCGACGACCGGGACGCCGCGATCGCCACCGCGGTGTCGGCGTCGAACCGGCTGACCGCGCTGCTGCGCAGCTCCGAGATCGCCGACGACGAGGGCTTCTTCGCCCTCGGCGCGGTCACCGTCGGGATGCACCGGTCGCTGCAGACGCTCGAGGCGCACGTCCGCTTCCCCGCGCCTGCCTGACGCCCGGAGCGGAAACCGGACGACGCCGTCCCTGAGCACGGCTAAGGTCTGGCGTTCGTGAGCCGCATCGGTCAGGTCCTGGTCCCGGCGCGGCTCGGCACCAGCTTCCGCTGGCTGCTGGCCTCCTCCTGGACGACGAACCTCGGGGACGGGGTCGCGCTGGCCGCCGGGCCCCTGCTGGTCGCCTCGCTCACCCGGGACGCGTTCCTGGTGGCGCTGGCCGCGACGGTGCAGTGGCTGCCGCCGCTGCTGTTCGGCCTCGTCGCCGGGGCGCTGACCGACCGGCTGGACCGGCGGCTGATCGTGCTGACCGTCGACCTCGCCCGCGCCGTCGTCCTCACCGTGCTGACCCTGGCGGTGGCCACCGACCGGGTGTCCATCGCCGCGGTGCTGGCAGCGCTGTTCCTGCTCGCCACCGCCGAGGTGTTCGCCGACAACAGCTCGCAGACGCTGGTGCCCATGCTGGTGGCCCGGGAGGACCTGGCGGTCGCCAACGGGCGGCTGCAGACCGGGTTCATCACGGTGAACCAGCTCGCCGGCCCACCGTTGGGGGCCGCGCTGTTCACCGTCGGTGCGGCGTGGGCGCTGGGTGTGCAGGCGGTGCTGGTGGCCCTCGGGGCGGTGCTGGTCACCCGGGTCCTGCTGCCCGCCCGGGAGCGCGTCGCGGACCGACGGACGGCGATGCGGCACGACATCGCCGAGGGGCTGCGCTGGGCGCGGCACCACGCCGCCGTCCGCACCCTGGTGCTGACCATCACCATCTTCAACGTCACCTTCGGCGCCGCCTGGTCGGTGCTGGTGCTCTACGCCACCGAGCGGATCGGGCTGGGTGAGATCGGCTTCGGGCTGGTGACCACCGTCGGTGCGGTCGGGGGCATCGTCGGCGGCCTGACGTACGGCTGGATCACCCGCCGGGTCAGCCTGGGGGACCTGATGCGGATCGGCCTGGTCGTGGAGACGCTGACCCACCTCGCGCTGGCCCTGACCACGAGTGCGTGGGTCGCCCTGCCGGTCTTCTTCGTGTTCGGGGCGCACGCCTTCATCTGGGGGACGACGTCGGTCGCCGTCCGGCAGCGGGCGGTGCCGGCGGCGCTGCAGGGCCGGGTGGGCAGCGTCAACGTGGTGGGCGTCTACGGCGGGCTGGTGGTCGGCTCGGGCCTCGGCGGGGTGCTCGCCCAGCACTGGGGCGTGACCGCCCCGTTCTGGTTCGCCTTCGCCGGGTCGGCCGTGTTCGTGGTGCTCATCTGGCGCTCGCTGCGGCACATCGCCCACGCCGACGAGCAGCCGGTGCCCGCGCCGATCTGACCCGTGCCGAGGGGCGTCACACCCGGATGAGCAGCTCCCCGTGCAGCATGCCCAGCCAGCCGTCGTCGGCCTCCGCCCAGTGCAGCCAGGCCGCCGCGATCGTCTCCAGCTCGCCCGGGGTGGCGAGCCCGGCGCCCACGGCCTGTTCGGCGAAGGCCGAGGCGGTCGCCCGCCCGGCCCAGGACCGCGCCCACCAGGCCCGCTCGTCGGGGGTCGCGAAGCACCAGGCCGACGTCGTGGCCACGGTCTCCCGCAGCCCGGCGGCGTGCGCCCAGGACCGCAGCCGCCGGCCGGCGTCCGGCTCGGCCCCGTTGGCCCGGGCCACCTGCTGGTAGAGGTCCAGCCAACGGTCCAGCCCCGCGGACGCCGGGAACCAGGTGGTGGCGGCGTAGTCGACGTCGCGGACGGCGATCAGCCCACCGGGCCGGCAGACCCGGCCCATCTCGCGCAGCGCGGCGACCGGGTCGGTCAGGTGCTGGAGCACCTGGTGGGCGTGCACGACGTCGAAGGAGTCGTCGGCGGCGGCCAGCGCGTAGCCGTCGCCCACCCCGAACTCCACCGCCACGCCGGCCCGCTCGGCCAGCGCCCGCGCCTCCGCGAGCGGCGCGGGCGACACGTCGAGCCCGACCACCCGCCCCGGCATCACCCGGGCCGCGAGGTCGACGGTGATCGTGCCCGGGCCGCAGCCCACGTCGAGGACGTCGAGCCCCGGGCGGAGCCAGGGCAGCAGGTACCCCGCCGAGTTCTCCGCCGTCCGCCACCGGTGTGCCTGCAGGACCGGCTCGGCGTGCCCGTGCGTGTACGTGTCCACCCCGTCACCCTGCACCGTCGGACCAGAGAGTGGAAAACCCTTCCCGCTGCGTGGACAGGATCGGGGTGGCGCGCGCACCGCCACCAGGCCGTCGGCACCGACCGAGCACGTTTCGGCAGCTCGACAGGGGTACCGGTGCTGTGTGTCCAGCGGCCTCGATCCTGCCGCCGGCGAGGTGGTCCCGGGCGAGGACGAGACCGGTCCGCTGCTGCGGCTCTCCGGCCGCATCGACCGGGAGGTGGTGCGCCGCTTCCGGTTGCTGGTCCCACCGTCGGACTGGCCGGACCGGGCAGACCTCGCCGCGGTCACCGCGATCGACGCGGCGGGGCTGCAGCTGCTGGTGCACCTGAGCCGCAAGCCGGAGCGCCGCGGGGGACGACTGCGGCTGCTGGCCGTGCCCGCCGAGCTGCAGCCGGCGCTGACGCGAGCCGGGCTGTCCCGGCTGCTGCCCCGGGACGGCGCCGCCTCCCCCGCCGCCGAAGCCGCCACGGACCCGGACCGGCCAGCGCGCTCCTGACCGCCCTCGGCGGGTGACTGGCGCCGGGCGACCCGGTCAGGTTAGCCTCGCCTCACTCGACGCGAGGATGGTGTGATGGGTCTGCGACTGCCGGTCGGCGGCGTGACGGTGCTGCTGGGTCCCGCTGGGGCACGGGCGGCGACCATGGCCGCCCTGGACCCGGGCAGCGCCCGGTGCGCCGGAGGGCACGCCTCCCTCGCCGTGACCCGGCTGACCGCCGCCCCCGGCGACAGCGTGCAGCAGCGGCTGGACGACGTCGAGGGCGCGCGCACCGGGCCGGCGTCCGTCGTCCTGGTCGACCACCTGACCGATGGCCTGGCCGCCGACGACCGACGCACCGTGCTCGCCGCGCTGCGGCCGGTCGCGGCCGCGGGCCGCGCCGTCCTCGTGGACGACGGCGACCCGATCGCGGCGCTCTCGGTCTCCGACACCGTGCTGCGCACGCCCGCGCTGGCCCTGGAGCCGGTGGCCGGCGCCGACGAGCTGGAGCAGCTGGTCGCGTGAGCCGGCACCCCCGCGGGGACGCCGGCGGGGGTCAGCGGGTGCTGTAGGTGAGGCAGTCTGCCGCGTCAGTGCCCGAGCCGACCTGCACGGCGGACGCGCGGCACTCGAGGGCCTCGTTGTGCACGCAGTCCGAGCGGTGGCAGGCGCCGACGACGCCGGTCCGCTCGAGCCCGGCACGGAACGAGATCTCGACGAAGGTGCCGCAGTGGGCGTGGTCGCCGCCGACGGTGATGGCGCCGGCGTGGCAGGCGTGGTCGGCGTTGTACGAACAGCTGTCGACCGAGCAGTCCTGCACCTGGGGCATGTCCAGCATCTGGGTCATGACCCGAGGTTGACAGCTCCGCGGGACGCCCGCCAGCCAGGAGAGGCTGCCCTGATCGGGGGGCGCGGCCCTGACCAGGCGCGCTCCGATCAGCGGCCCGACACGCCGGTCAGCCCCGCGGGCGCCGGCCGGGTGGCGGGAGCCTGGCCGCCAGGGCACGGGCGGCGAAGCCCCCCACGACGGCAGCCGCGACGAGCACCAGCAGCAGCCCGGCCGATCCGATCTGCTCCACCTGGAAGACGCCCAGCAGGAACAGCACCAGGGCGGCCACGAGCAGCGACAGGCCCGCGGACAGCAGCACGACGAGCCAGCGCGGCTGCCCGCCCCCGGCGGCCGACGGAGGGGGGTGGTCGGCAGGTGTCACCGCCGCAGTCCACCACGACCGCCGGCTCCCCGGCGGGACCGCACCGGCGGACTCACCCGTTCCGGGCTGGCCGACCCGAGCAAGATCCAGCAGGCTCGGGCCATGCCCGCCCCGATCCCCGTGACCCCCGGCGTGACCAGCGAGGTCGGCCGGCTCCGCACCGTGCTCCTGCACCGCCCCGGCGCCGAGCTGCGCCGGCTCACCCCGCGCAACAACGACGAGCTGCTCTTCGACGGCGTCCCCTGGGTGGCGCGCGCGCAGGAGGAGCACGACGCGTTCGCCGCGGCGCTCACCGAGCGCGGGGTGGAGGTGCTGCACCTGGACCGACTGCTGGCCGAGGTGATGGCGCTGCCGGCCGCCCGCGCGGAGGTCATCGCCGCCGCCGTCGACGACCCGCGGCTGGGCGCCACCCTGCAGCACGCCACGACCGCCCACCTGGACGGCCTGGCGCCCGAGGACCTCGCCACGGCGCTGATCACCGGGGTCGCGCACGACGAGCTGCGCGGCGGCCGCGGGCTGGCCTACGAGCTGATGGGGCGCGGGGACTTCGTCGTCCCGCCGCTGCCCAACCTGATGTTCACCCGCGACTCCTCGGTGTGGGTCGGCGGGCAGGTGGCCGTCACCTCGCTGGCCATGCCGGCCCGCGACCGGGAGAGCGCGCTGACCGCGGCGCTGTACACCCACCACCCTCGGTTCGCCGGTGTCGAGCAGCTCTACGGCCCGCACCTGGAGCACCTGGAGGGCGGCGACGTGCTGCTGCTGTCCCCGGGCGTCGTCGCCGTCGGGGTGGGCGAGCGGACCACGCCCGGCGGCGCGGAGCGACTGGCCCGGCGGGTGTTCGCCCGCGGGCTGGCCCACACGGTGCTCGTCGTCCCGATCGCCCAGCAGCGGGCCACCATGCACCTGGACACCGTCGCCACCATGGTCGACGTCGACGCGATGGTCATGTACCCGGCGATCGCCGACCACCTGCAGGCCTGGACCGTGACGGCCGGGGACGCGTCCCCCGACACGGCCGAGCTGTCGGTCGAGGGCCCGCAGCCGTTCCTGATCGCCGCCGCGCAGGCGATGGGGATCGACCGGTTGCGGGTGATCGACACCGGGCTCGACCCGGTGACCGCCGAGCGGGAGCAGTGGGACGACGGCAACAACACCCTCGCGCTGGCCCCGCGGCTCGCCGTCGCCTACGAGCGGAACACGGTCACCAACGCCGCCCTGGAGGCCGCCGGGATCGAGGTCATCGCGATCGCGGGGTCGGAGCTGGGCAGCGGCCGGGGCGGCCCGCGGTGCATGAGCTGCCCGGTGCTGCGCGACGCCGTCCCGGCGTAGCCCGGTCGGTCAGGCGGCGGGGTCGGTCAGGCGCCGGGGTCGAAGGCCTCCACCGCGGGGTCGAAGACCTGGTCCCGGTAGACGTCGCTGCGCGCCGGGCTCGCGGCCAGCTGCACCACGGCGAGCCCGGCCGGGGTGTCGGCCAGGGCCAGGTCGACCCGCTGTCCGAGGTCGTCGAGCCGGTAGACGTCCCAGGTGGCCGCCCCGGTCTCACGCTGGTCCACCGGCTCGAGGGGCTGACCGGTGCCCAGCTGCCCGGCCACCTGCTGGAGCACCTGGTCGGCCGTCGCCCCGGGCACCACCTGCTGCACCAGCGAGACCAGCGGCGACTGCTGGAACGCCCCGGGGAGCACCTCGGACCACCCCTCCGGCCGGAGACCGGCGACGCCCAGCTCCTCGCTCTCCCAGGCCGTCATCTCCACCTGCACGGCCTCCGGGGTGAAGGCGGGGAGCTCGACGTCGTCGACGCAGGAGGCGTCCGGCTCGCTGTCCGGGTCGGCGAGGAAGTCGCGGGTCAGCTGAACGGCACACTCGTGGGTCCCCACCGAGCCGTGCCCGGTCGACGGGAACTCGACGAAGACGCTGTCGTCGAGGTCCGCGGCCAGCTGCGCGCCCCACCGCGGTGGGGTGATCGGGTCGAGCTCTCCGGCCAGCACGAGGGTGGGGATGTCGCTGGTCAGCGCCTCGTTCTCCGCCGGGCCGGGCTCGCCGGCGTCCCAGTCGGCGCAGACGTCGAAGATGGCCGGTCCCATCGTGGGCGCGTTGGCGAAGAAGCTCTCGACGAGGGGGTGCTCGGCGGCCGCCGCCGCCACCAGCTCCCGGTCGCTGAAGCTGATCTCCTCCTCGCACTGCACGGCCAGCTGCTGGCCGACGCTGACCAGGTCCAGCTGCTGGGCGAAGGCGCCGAGCAGCAGGCCGATCGTGCCGAAGTCGTCGTTCGCCGCCGCCTCGACGATCTCCGGGAGGAACGGGATCAGCTCGGTCGAGTACATGCTCTGGAACAGGAACCCGACGAGGCCGGCGCCGTCCAGCGGGCCCTCCACCCGCTCGCCCGTCATCGGGTCGAGCACCGTGACCGTCGCCGGCTCGGCGTCCAGCTCCGCGACGAGGTCGGTGACGGTCTGCTCCAGGCCGGGGTACTGCTCGGCGCACCCGGCGTCGGCGGCGCAGGCGGCGAACAGCCCCTCCAGGGCCCGGGCGGCGTTGCCCGGCGTCTCCTCGTAGAGGTCGGCGTCGATCGGGTACGAGGCGTCGAGCACCACCGCCCGGATGCCCTCGGGGTGGTCGCGCATGGCGGTCTGTGCCAGCCGCGTGCCGTAGGAGATCCCGTAGAGGTCCCACTCCTCGTGGCCCAGCGCCCGGCGCAGGTCCTCGAGGTCGGCGGCGGAGGCGGCGCTGTCGTAGTCGTCGAAGTCGACGCCCTCGTCGACCAGCCGCTGCCGGCACTCGTCCAGCGCGGCGGTGGCCTGGGCCGCCAGCTCCTCGACCGGCTCGTCGGAGCCCAGCGACTCCCGCACCCACGAGCTGTACTCCTCGCAGGCCAGCGAGGGCTCGGTCAGCCCGGTCCCCCGCTGGTCGAGCAGGATCAGGTCCCGCTCCTGGGCGAGCGGCTCGTACAGCTCACCGAACGCCAGCGGCACGATCTCCAGCGCACCCTGGCCCGGCCCGCCGGAGAGGTAGACGAGCGGTTCCTCCGCCGGGTCCTCGGCGGCCGCGGCGACCACGCCGAAGGCCAGGCTGACCGTGCCGGCGCCCGGGTCGTCGCGGTCGGCCGGCACCTCGAGGGTGCCGCACTCGATGTCGACCCCGGCCGGGACGTCGAACCCGCAGGCGCCCCACTCGACCTCGCCGGGGGCGGCGGTCGCCGTCGTCCCCCCTGCCTCCGCGCTGTCGTCCTCGCCGTCACCGGTACAGCCGGCCAGGACGAGGACGGCGAGCGGCACCAGGGCCAGGCGACGGTCCATGGGTCTCCTCCGTGTCAGCTGCCGGTCGCACCGGCTGGTCACCGCGGCCAGTGAACCAGGGGCACGCGGTCAGGCGGCCGCGCGCTCGCCGCCGCCTTCGGCCCGGACCACGGCACGCGCGGCCGGGCCGGCGCCCCGCCAGCCGGGCGCCGCAGGACGCTCGGTCCACCGCCCGGGCTCCGCTCCCCGGGCGGCGGCCCACCGCGTCACCGGCCGGGCGACCCGCTCCCCGGTCGGCCCGGTGCGGACGCCGCGATTCCGCAGCGCGAGCCAGCTGACCAGCACGGCCCCACCGAGCAGCAGCAGGTGGCCGACCGCCCGGCCGGTGTGCACGTGACCGGCCCCCAGGTCCCCGACGGTGACCCAGGCGAGCACCGCGGCGAAGGGCAGCAGGAAGGGCAGGGCCCCGGCCGCCAGCCGCGGCAGCACGGCGACGCCGAGGAAGCAGGCGGCCAGTCCCAGGTTCCAGGCCCCAGTCTCGTGCGCCAGGTGCACCGGGGCGGCCGCCGCAGCACCGGTGCCCAGCAGCGCCGGCAGGCTGACCGCCAGCTGACCGGCGCCGACGGCCAGCAGGGTGAGCCGGAGGGCGGCGTCCAGCCACGCCCGGGAGCGGACCGCCGGCTGCACCGCAGGCAGCCGCCCCAGCACTGCGGCGGTCACGTCGGGCACCGCCGCGACCGGGGTCAGCCGGGCCCGCCGGGTGACCTCCGCCGCGGCCTCGGCCCACCCGCGGCAGGCCGGGCACCTGCCCAGGTGCTCGTCGACCCAGGTCTGCGGGAGGCCCGGCGACTCGCCGTCCAGGTCGGCGGAGACCGCCTCACGACAGGCTGCACAGCTCACGGTGGCATAGTCGCCGCCGACGACCGCAGAGTTCCCGGAGGGTCCACGTGGGGCAGCTGGAACGTCTCGCTGCCCGCGCAGCCGAGGGCGACAGCCTGGCTCAGGCCGCGCTGATCCGGGAGACGCAGACCGACGTGTGGCGGCTGTGCGCGCACCTGGCCGACCGCCAGGTCGCCGAGGACCTCACCCAGGAGACGTTCCTGCGTGCGCTCCCGGCGTTGCCGGGCTTCGAGGGCCGGTCGTCGCTGCGCACCTGGCTGCTGTCGATCGCCCGGCGGGTCTGCGCCGACCACCTGCGGTCCCGGAAGCGCCGCGGCCTGGTGCTGGTCTCCGACGACACCGACCTGGCCGACCTGGTCCGCGACGTGCCGGAGGACGAGGTGGGCGGGTCGGTCGCCGCGCAGGATGTGCTGGACCGACTGGAGCCCGAGCGCCGGGAGGCCTTCGTGCTCACCCAGCTGATCGGGTTGCCCTACGCCGAGGCCGCCGAGGTGGCGGGCTGCCCGATCGGCACGATCCGCTCGCGCGTGGCCCGGGCCCGGGCCGACCTGGTCGAGGCGCTGGTCGCCGCCGACCACCCCCGCAGCCGCCGTCCCTCCTAGCGCACCGCCCCTCCCGGGGCCGAGGTCCCGACGTCCGCCCCACCGGTCAGGGGTGCTGGGCCGCCAGCCGGCGCAGGCGCTCGTTGTACGCGGTCAGCTCGGGGTCCTCGCCGCTCTCGCCGCGGGCGATCGCCCGGTCCCGGGTCCGGTCGGCGGCCCGGTTGGACCGTTCCTCCGAGCGGGTCCACTGGAAGAAGACCACCGCCAGCACCAGCACGGTGGGGAACTCACCGAACGACCAGGCGATGCCGCCGGCCGCCCCCTGGTCGTAGAGCGGGTCGATGCCCCAGGACTCCGGCGGGGTGGCGTAGCTCGTCAGCAGCACGGAGCTGCTCATCATCACGATCACGCCGAAGAAGGCGTGGAACGGGGCGGGCAGCAGCAGCTCGAGCATCCGGGCGCCGTGCCCGGAGCGCCGGGGCCACGGGTCGATGGCCATGATCGGGCCGAAGAACAGCAGCCCGGTGACCAGGAAGTGCAGCAGCATGAACGTGTGCCCGACCGTCGTCGACATGAGGTCGTCGAACAGCGGGGTGAAGTAGACGCCGTAGAGGCTGGCGATGAACAGCGGCACGGTGAAGAACGGCGAGGCGACCAGCTGGCCCAGCCGGCTGTGCAGGGCGCCGAGCAGCGCGCGCCGCGGCACCCCCGCGGGTCCCTGCGCCGCGGGCAGGGCGCGCAGCATCAGGGTGACCGGGGCGCCGAGCAGCAGGAGCAGCGGCGTGATCATGCTCAGCACCATGTGCTGCACCATGTGCAGGCTGAAGAGCGCCATGCCGTAGCTCTGCAGGCCACTGGCGGTGACGTGGAAGAGGCTGGCGCAGCCGATCAGCCAGGCCACGGTGCGGGTCGGCGCCCAGCGCACCCCCCGCCGGTGCAGCCGCCACAGCCCGACCAGGTAGCCGACGGCCAGCAGCACGGCCAGCCAGGCCACCGGCGAGGCGGCGGCCAGGTCCAGGCCCAGCACCCGCCCGGTCGTCGGCGGCAGCTCCGGGACGTGCATCCCGCCCATGCCGCCGTGCTCGTGGCCCACGTCAGTCCTCTCTCAACTCCGCTGTGCGGCCCCCACGGTAGGCCTGGCCCGTCCCCCTCGCCGCAGTCGGCGAGGGGGACGGGCCCTCGGCTCAGCGCAGGGTGACCTGACGGGACAGCAGCCCGGCGCGGGCCCGACGCTCGTCGGCGTTCAGCGGCTCGGTGACCGCCAGCGCGGCCTCCAGCCGGGAGTGCAGCTCCGCTGAGGGACCTGCCCACTCGGCGCCCGGCACCTCACCCGGCACGTCCCACACCGGGACGGCGAGGCCCAGCGCACGGAAGGCACCGGCGTAGCGGGTGCCGTCCCCCAGACTGAGCTGCTCGGCCGCGCCGAGCCGGGCGAGGGCGTCCAGCAGCGCCTCCTCCGGCTCGGGGCGCACCCAGCGCACGTGCCCGCGCTCGGTGGTCGGCCGGCACCAGTACGCGGCCTCCAGGCCGGCCAGCCGCACCGTGGGCATCACCATCTCGTTGGCCTGCTGCAGGCTGGCCCGGGCGGTCGCGTCGACGTCGGCGCCCTCGAGCCAGAAGCCGAAGTCGTCGTGCACGGTGACCTCGAACGGCGCCGAGAGGTCCAGCAGCTCCTGCAGCCGCGGCCCGGCCGAGCCGGCGGCACCGATCGGGCCCGGGTCGACGGGAGCGCCGGCCGGGGCCTCGAGCGCGGCGGCGAGCGCGGTGCCGAGGTCGCGGCTGACGTCGTCGGAGGAGGTCTGCAGCTGGACGCCGAGCAGGATCTCCCCGTTGGCGCGCACCAGGGCGGGGGTGCCGCCGGGCAGGACGCTGGCCAGCGTGACCGACCGGCCGTCCGTGGTGGTCAGCTTCGCGGTGGCGGCCGGCACGAGCTCGCGCAGCGCCACCCAGTCGACCTCGCCGGGCAGGCCCTCGAACGGGCGGAGCACCGGCTGGCCGTAGCCGGAGCCGTGGCAGTGCTTGTAGCGGCGGCCGGAGCCGCAGGGGCAGGGCGCCTTCGGGTTGGTCTCACCGGCTGTCGCAGCCGGGGCGGCGGGACGGCGGGTCGTAGTGCGGGCCATGCATGCGAGGGTAGTCAAAGGACCCCCTCGCCCCCCGCCCCTCGCACGCTCGCGGCGGGACCCTGCGAGGGGGCCGCCCGCACTGCCGTGCCGCGCCGCTCCCCTCAGTACGCTGCTGCCGGTGACGCCGGCCCCTGCTCCGCTCGACCTGACCGACCCCGTTCTGGTCGCCGACCCCTACCCGGCCTTCGCCGTGGCCCGCGCCGCGGCGCCGGTGCAGTGGAACGAGCAGCAGGGCATGTGGCTGGCCCTCGGCCACGCCGAGGCCAACGCCGTCCTGCGGGACCGGCGGCTGGGCCGGATCTGGTCGGACAAGGCGCCGGCGGAGCGGTTCGAGAGCTTCAACCTGATCCACCGCAACGCGATCCTGGAGATGGAGCCGCCCACCCACACCCGGCTGCGCCGGCTGATCAGCGCCGCGTTCGCCCGCGGACACGTCGAGCGGCTGCGACCCTGGGTGCAGGAGCTGGCCGACTCCCTCGTCGACTCCCTCGTCGAGCGCTCCGCCGGGGACACCGGCGTCGACGTGCTGTCCGGGATGGCGGAGGAGCTGCCGGTCGCCGTCATCGCCGAGCTGCTGGGCGTGCCGGCAGCCGACCGGCCGCTGCTGCGCCCGTGGTCGAACGCCATCGTCAAGATGTACGAGTACGGCCGGACGACGGAGGTCGAGGCCGACGCCGAGCGGGCCGCCGCCGAGTTCGTCGCCTACCTCCGCGAGCTGGCCGCCGAGCGGCGGACCGCCCCGGGGGAGGACCTGCTCACCCACCTGGTCACGGTGCGCGACTCCGAGGGCGACCGGCTCACCGAGGACGAGCTGGTCACCACCTGCATCCTGCTGCTCAACGCCGGGCACGAGGCGACGGTCAACGTGAGCGGCAACGGCCTGCTGGCGCTGCTGGAGCACCCGGACCAGCTGGATCGGCTGCGCGCGGACCCGGACCTGCTCCCGACGGCGATCGAGGAGCTGATGCGCTTCGACTCGCCGCTGCAGCTGTTCGAGCGCACCGCCACCTCCGACGTCGAGATCGGCGGGGTGACCGTCGCCCAGGGGCAGAAGGTCGCCGCCCTGCTGGGCAGCGCGAACCGGGACCCGGCCGTCTTCACCGACCCCGACACCCTCGACGTGGGGCGCACCGACAACCCGCACATCTCCTTCGGCGCGGGGGTGCACTTCTGCATCGGCGCCCCGCTGGCGCGGGTCGAGCTGCAGGCCTCCTTCGGTGCGCTGCTGAGCCGCACCTCCCGGCTGGAGCTGGCCCGCCCGGCCCGACGCCGCCCGGAGTTCGTCATCCGCGGGCTCCAGGACCTGCCGGTCGTGCTCACCGGCCGCTGAGCCCCCAGCCCCGGCCCCGGTGCAGCGGACCACATGCCGTTGCGTCGGGAAACGACCCGGGGGCACCAGTCCACGGCGCGTCCATGATCCGTCACAGCTCGTGCTGACCGCGTCGGGGAGCCCGGGAAAGCTCACCGCCGACCGGCTCCGCCGGCCGACGGCCTGCCTACCGTTGGTCCGTCCGCCACACGGCGGGCTCCGGACGACGACACCGCCGAACCTGCCCACCGTCGGCCCGGACGTCACGAGACCACGGGCAGGCGCGGGGGACCCACCTCGCAAGACCAGGCCTCCGGGCCTTGGGGTGAAGCCGCAGCACGCGGCCGGGCAGCTCTCGCCCGAACCCGACAGCTAACTCCGCAGGCGGCGAGAGGCACACACACCCATGCTCAATCGCTTCACGGCACGGCGCGACCGCTCCTCCGGGCGATCCGCCTTCGCTTCCGCGGCGCGCCCGGCCATGGTCGTCGCGGCAGCTGCAGCGATGTCCTTCGGGGTCATCGCGCCCGCCCAGGCCCACACCGGCAGCCACACCGTCAGCCCCGGGGACACCCTCAGCAAGCTGGCCAGCAGCCACGGCACGACCTGGCAGACCGTCTACGCGGCCAACCAGGGCACCATCGGCGGCAACCCGAACGTGCTGCGCGTCGGCCAGGTGCTCTCCATCGGCGGCGGCTCGGCCCCCGCGGCTGCACCGGCGGCCGCACCGGCAGCGGCCTCCGGCAGCTACGTCGTCCGCGCCGGCGACACGCTGAGCAAGATCGCCGCGGCGCACGGCACCACCTGGCAGAGCATCTACGCCGCCAATCGCGACACCATCGGCGGCAACCCGAACGTGCTCCGCGTCGGGCAGGCCCTCACCCTCGGCGGCGGGGCAGCACCCGCGGCCCCGGCGCCCAGCCGGCCGGCCCAGCAGGCCGCCAGCCGCAGCGCCGACCGGACCGCCACCGGTGACCCCCGCAGCATCGGCCGGACCATGGTGGCCGAGCGCGGCTGGGGGGCCGGCGAGTTCACCTGCCTGGACAGCCTGTGGACCAAGGAGAGCAACTGGAACCCCACGGCCGACAACCCGAACTCCAGCGCCTACGGCATCCCGCAGGCGCTGCCCGGCTCGAAGATGGCCTCGGCCGGCCCGGACTGGCGCACCAACCCGGCGACCCAGATCACCTGGGGTCTGGGTTACATCAGCGACCGCTACGGCACCCCGTGCGCCGCGTGGGCGCACTCCCAGGCCAACAACTGGTACTGATCCACGAGCGCGACGGGTCGGTCGGCGCGGTCACGCGCTGACCGGCCCGCACCGGTGATCCGGGCCGACCGGACCATCGGCACGACGACGCCCCGGCCGGGCAACCGGCCGGGGCGTCGTCCGTTCCGGACGAGATCCTCCGGCCCCTGCCAGAGGCCCACTCACCGCGCCCGCTGAGCCGTTACCGGATCGTGACCGGGGGACCTGGGGGCCAGCCGGACTGCCGATGCGTCTCCTCAGTGGGACCAGCGGAAGGGATGCGGTGGCGAAGGAGCAGGACGAGGAGTTCACCGACTTCGTCGGTGCGCACGGCCCACGGCTGCTGCGCACCGCCGTGCTGCTGACCGGTGACCGCGGCCGCGGCGAGGACCTGCTGCAGACCGCGCTGGCCCGCGCGTACGGCCGGTGGAGCACGGTCCGCCGCGCCGACGACCCCGTCGCCTACGTGCGCAAGATGCTGGTCAACGGCCACCTGAGCTGGCTGCGCCGGCTCAGCAACACCGAACAGGTGGTCGAGTGGTTCCCCGACTCCCCGGACCGGGTGGACCTGCAGGCGCTGCACGCCGAGGCCGACGAGCTGCGCACCGCGCTGCGCGAGCTGAGCCCGCGGGTGCGCACCGCGGTGGTGCTGCGCCACCTCGACGACCTCAGCGAGGCCGACACCGCACGCCTGATGGGCTGCTCGGTGAGCACGGTAGGCAAGCACGTCTCCCGCGGCCTCGCCGTGCTGCGCACCGTCCTGGACCGTTCCCCCGGGCCGTCCTTCCACCCCTCCCCCGAACCGTCCCCCGACCCGGCACGGACCACCCGGAGGCACGCGTGAACCCCCACGAGCGCGACCTCGCGGGCCGGCTGCACGGTCTGGCCGACGAGCTGACCGCCGGCGGAGGCGGCGATGCCGCCGACGCGGTGGCCCGCTGGCGCCACCGGCGCCGGACCCGGCGGACGTTGACGGCGGTCGCCGTCGGCGTGGCCGCGGTGGCCGTCGGAGGCGTGGTCGCCGTCGGCCCACCGTCCTCCGCACCGCTCCCCGGGGGCACCGCGCGGCCGACGGTCACGTCGTCGGCGCCGGCCACGGCACCGACGCCGCCGCCGCCCGGAGAATCCACGCCGTCCGGGACACCGGTGCCCGACGACAGCCCGGTCACCGGCGGTGCGACCGAGGCCTACGGCAAGGAACCGATCCCGGCGGTGTCCGCGGCGGAGAAGGCACGGCTGACCGCCGAGGCGCAGGCCGACCTGGACCGGGTGGTCGACGCCCTGCCGCCGTCCCTGGCGTTCCCCTCGCCCACCGAGTGGGACCGGTGGCTGCCGGAGCCCAAGCCGTACCCGGGCCGGGACACCGCGGACGACCTCTCCACCTGTCCGGTGCTGTCCGACGGCCTCTCCGCTGCTCTGGGGTCCCGGATGAGCTACTGGACCGGCACGCTGCCCGGCGCGTGCACCTGGGCGCCAGTACCGCTGCTGTACGACACCATCGACTACCCGTTCACGGTGCGCGTGGGCTTCCTGGGCGACGGGACGACGCCCGCCGACGTCGCCCGCGATGCGTTCGACTGGGTGCCCCAGGGCGATCCGACCCCCTGCCCCCGGGCCGACGTGGTCGACGGCGGCGTGCTGATCCGGTGCAGCTCGGTCGACCAGGCGTCGTTCCAGCTGGCCGTCCCCGACGCCCGCGGCAAGGGCACCTGGGTGCTCGACGCCACGGCCGACCAGGACGGCGAGGTCACCGCCGCCGAGGCGTTCACCGCGCTGCTCGACGGCGTCGCCCGGAACTACGGGTGAGACGACGACGCCCCGCCCGCAGAACCGGGCGGGGCGTCGCGCGTCAGGCGTTCAGAGGCGCTGGTTGAGCCGGTGGTAGGCGGCGCTCCAGCGCAGCTCCTTGGCCAGGCTGCGCCGGGTGGTGTCGGCGTCGATGAGCACCAGCTCGGTGTCGAAGACCTCGGCCAGGTCGGTCAGCTCCTCGGCTCCCAGCTGGGTCGACAGCACCGTGTGGTGCGGCCCGCCGGCCGTCAGCCAGCCCTCGGTCGCCGTCTCGAAGTCCGGCCGGGGTTCCCAGACCGCCCGGGCGACCGGCAGGTTCGGCAGCGGCTCGGACGGGTCGACGACGTCGATCTCGTTGGCCACCCAGCGGAACCGGTCGCCCAGGTCGCACCAGCCCAGCGTGATGCCGGCGGCGGGGGCTGCGGTGAACACCAGCCGGGCCGGGTCCTCGCGGCCGCCGATGCCGAGCGGGTGCACCTCCAGCCGCGGCTTGTCCCCGGCGATCGTCGGGCACACCTCGAGCATGTGCGCGCCCAGGATCTTCGGGGTCTCCGAGGCCAGGTCGTAGGTGTAGTCCTCCATGAAGGAGGTGCCACCGGGCAGGCCCTGGGCCGCGACCTTGAGCACCCGCAGCAGCGCGGAGGTCTTCCAGTCGCCCTCGCCGCCGAAGCCGTAGCCGTCGGCCATCAGCCGCTGCACGGCCAGGCCGGGGAGCTGCCGCAGGCCGCCGAGGTCCTCGAAGTTGGTGGTGAAGGCGCCGAAGCCGCCGTCCTCCAGGAACGAGCGCAAGGCCACCTCGATCCGGGCCTGGTAGCGGACGCTGTGGTGCCGGTCGCCGCCGGGACGCAGGTCGGCGTCCATCTCGTAGAGGTCGCCGTACTCGGCGACGACCGCGTCGACGGCCGACTCGGGCACCCGCTCGACGACCGCGACCAGGTCGTTGACGCCCCAGGTGTTGACCGACATGCCGAAGCGGATCTCCGCCTCGACCTTGTCGCCCTCGGTGACCGCGACGTTCCGCATGTTGTCGCCGAACCGGGCCAGCTTCAGGCCGCGGGCGGCAGCGGCACCGGCGGCGGCGCGGGCCCAGGAGCCCACCCGGGCCTGCACCCGGGAGTTGCCCGCGTACCCGGAGACGGTGGTCCGCGGGGTGCGCAACCGGGTCAGCATGAACCCGTACTCCCGGTCGCCGTGGGCGGCCTGGTTGAGGTTCATGAAGTCCATGTCGATCGTCGCCCACGGCAGGGCGGCGTCGGCCTGGGTGTGCAGGTGGAGCAGTGGCTTGCGCAGCGCGTCCAGCCCGGAGATCCACATCTTCGCCGGGGAGAAGGTGTGCATCCAGGTGATGACGCCGAGGCAGTTCGGGTCCTCGTTCGCCTCCCCCATCATCCGGCGGATCGCGCCGGCGTCGGTGAGCACCGGCTTCCAGACCACCCGGACCGGCACGGCGTCGGCGCCGTCCAGCATCGCGGCGACCTGCTGCGACTGCTCGGCGACCTGCTGGAGGGTCTCCTCGCCGTACAGCCCCTGGCTGCCGGTGAGGAACCAGATCTCCGAACCCTCGAATGCCACCTGCTGCTCCTTCGTGCTCATCGTTGTCCGTAGACGTTCTGGTAGCGCGCGTACAGCGAGTCGATGTCCGCCTGCGCGATCGGGACCGGCTCACCGAGCTGCCGGGAGAGGTGCACCGTGCGGGCGACGTCCTCGGTCATGACGGCGGCCTTGACCGCGGCCTTCGCCGAGGCCCCGATGGTGAAGACGCCGTGGTTCTTCATCAGCACCGCCGGCGAGCGGTGCCCCTGCAGGGTCTCGACGATGCCCTGGCCGATGGAGTCGTCGCCGATGAGCGCGAACGGCCCGACCGGGATGGGCCCGCCGAACTCGTCGGCCATCGCCGTGAGCACGCAGGGGATCTCCTCGTGCCGGGCCGCCCAGGCCGCGGCGTAGGTGCTGTGCGTGTGCACCTGGCCGTTGACCTCGGGCATGTTCCGGTAGACGTAGGCGTGCGCGTCGGTGTCCGAGGACGGCGCCTTGACGCCGTCGACGGCGTTGCCGTCCAGGTCGCAGACGGTGATGCCCTCCCAGGTCAGCTCGTCGTACTCGACGCCGCTGCCCTTGATGACGAACAGGTCCTCGCCGGGGACCCGCTCGGAGACGTTGCCCGAGGTCCAGGTGACCAGCTCGTAGCGAGTGAGATAGGAGTGCAGGTGGGCGACGTGCTCGCGCTGCGCGCGCAACGTCCCCTGCTCGGTGCGGGTGGGGGTGGCGGTCATGCCGGCTGCTCCTCGGTGATGGCGGCGGACGGGGTCGGGTCGGTCTGCCGGTCGCCGACGGCCACGTGCGCCACGGCGGCCCGCTCGACCGGGAGGGCGGCGACGTACCGCGCCATGAACGCGTCGAAGCCCGCGACGTCGGCGGGGTCGGGCTCGGCGGTGGTCAGGCTGGCGTCGGTGAAGACGGTCCCGTCCAGGTAGTCCGCCAGGCTCTGGTCCGGCTCGCGCCGGGTGGCGAAGGCAGCCAGGACGGCGATGCCCCAGGCGCCCCCCTCCGCGGCGACGTCCCCGACGGAGACCGGGGTGTCGATCGCGGCAGCCAGGAAGCGCTGCGCCACCCCCTCGGTCTTGAACATGCCGCCGTGGGCGAACATCCGGTCCAGCCGCACGCCCTCCGCCTTCTGCAGGACGTCCATGCCGATCCGCAGCGTGGCCAGGGACGAGAACAGGTGCGTCCGCATGAAGGTGCCGAGGTCCAGCGGGCTGTCCGGCGAGCGCAGGAAGAGCGGCCGGCCCTCCTCGAACTCGGTGATCGGCTCGCCGGAGAGGTAGTTGTAGGCGAGCATGCCGCCGCAGTCGCTCGCCCCGCCCAGCGCGGCGGTGAAGAGGGTCTCGAAGACCTGGGAGGCATCCGCCTCGGCGCCCAGCGCCCGGGCGAACTCGGCGAACAGCCCGGCCCAGGCGTTGAGCTCGCTGGCCCCGTTGTTGCAGTGCACCATCGCCACCGGGTCACCGGCCGGCGTGGTCACCAGGTCCAGCTCACGGTGCACCTGGGCGAGCTCGCGCTCGAGCACCACCATGGCGAACACCGACGTCCCGGCGGAGACGTTGCCGGTGCGGGGGGCGACCGAGTTGGTGGCGACCATCCCGGTGCCTGCGTCACCCTCCGGGGGGCAGAGCGGCACGCCGGGGCGCAGCACGCCGGTGGGGTCGAGCAGCCGCGCGCCCGCCTCGGTGAGCGTGCCGGCCGGCTGGCCGGCGACGGCGATGGTCGGCAGCAGCTCGGCCAGGGTCAGCTCGACCCCGGCCTCGGCGGCCAGCTGGTCGAACCGGGCCAGCATCGTGGCGTCGTACCCGCCGTCGGCGCCGATCGGGAAGATGCCGCTGGCGTCCCCGACGCCGAGGACCTTCTCGCCGGTGAGCTGCCAGTGCACGTACCCGGCGAGCGTGGTCAGGTGGTCGACCCGGCTGACGTGCTCCTCGCGGTCCAGGACGGCCTGGTAGAGGTGCGCGACGCTCCACCGGTGCGGGATGTTGCACCCGAACTCGGCGCTGAGCCGCTCGGCTGCGCGACCGGTGTTCGTGTTGCGCCAGGTGCGGAACGGCGCGAGCAGCTCGCCGTCGGCGTCGAAGGCCAGGTAGCCGTGCATCATCGCGGAGACGCCGAGCGCACCGACGCCGGCCAGCTCCACCCCGTGGCGTCGCCGCACGTCCTCGGCCAGGGCTGCGACGCTCTGCTGCACCCCGGACCACACGTCCTCCAGGGAGTACGTCCAGAGCCGGTCGACCAGCTGGTTCTCCCAGTCGTGGCTGCCGACGGCGAGCGGCGCGTGGTCCGGGCCGATCAGCACGGCCTTGATCCGGGTCGAACCGAACTCGATCCCCAGGGCGGTGCGACCGGAGGTGATCGCGGTGCCTGCGTCCATCGTCATCTCAGGAGCCCTCTCCGCCCACCGTGCCGGGCGTGGTCGCAAGGAGCCGGACGGCTGTGGGCCGCGGCACGGTGCTCGATTGTTAGCGTTAACAACACCTCAGTCAAACCGTCCGGCGGGCCGGTCCGGTGGACCGCCGCACGATCAACTGCGGCAGCACCGGCTGGGACTCCAGGGGTTCCCCGCGCAGCCGGGAGAGCACCAGCTCGACGCCCCGGCGGCCCAGCTCGGCGAAGTCCTGCCGCACCGTGGTGAGCGGCGGGCTGAAGTAGCCGCACTCGGGCACGTCGTCGAAGCCCACCACGCTGATGTCCCCGGGCACAGACAGCCCCTCGTCGGCCAGGGCGCTGAGCAGGCCCAGCGCCATCTGGTCGTTGGCCACGAACACGGCAGTGACGTCCTCCCCGGCCCGCGCCCGCGCGGCGAGCGCCCGGCCGGCCGCGTGCCCCGAGGACGGCCACCAGTCCCCGTGCAGCGGCTCGGGCACGGGCGCGTCGGCGTCCTCCAGGGCACGGCGCCAGCCGACCACGCGCCCGCGGGCCTCCAGCGAGTCCGGTGGCCCGGTGACGTGGTGGACCGTGCGGTGCCCGAGCTCGAGCAGGTGCCGGGTGGCCAGCTCGGCCCCCACCTCCTGCGCGACCCAGACCGTGGGCCGGGACTCGTCGCGGCCCACCTGCACCGCGATCAGCGGCACCGGCGCCTCGAACCGCCGGAGCGCGTCCACCGCCTGGCCGTAGGTGGACAGCGCCACCACCGCGTCGACGGACTGGGCCACGAAGCGGTCGACCGCCTCGCGCATCGCCGCCTCGCTGTCGTCGTCGAGGATGGCGACCCCGAGGGAGTAGCCGGCCGCGCGGGCGGCCTTCTCGAGCCCGAGCAGCGTCTGCGCCGGCCCGTACTGGTTGATGTGCGAGACCACCAGCCCGAACGAGCGGGTGGATCCGGTGACCAGGGCGCGGGCCGCCGCGTTCGGCCGGTAGCCGAGCTCGGTGATGGCCCGCTGGACGCGTTCCCTGGTCGCCGGCGCCACGTTCGGGTGCCCGTTGACGACCCGGGACACCGTCTGGTGCGAGACGCCGGCGTGCACGGCGACGTCGGAGAGTGCCAACGCGCGCGGCGCTCCATCGGGCAGCACGGTTCCCCCTTCAGCAGAGGGCGGCGCCGATGCCGTCCTCGAGGTGAGGACGGCGCCGGTGCCGCCCTCGACTTGGTGGCTCCGCGACCTACGTCAGCGGGAGGCTCCGGCGCGCCGCTTGTTGTAGACGTCGAAGGCGACGGCCAGCAGCAGGACGAGGCCCTTGACCACCGACTGGATCGACTGGTCGACGCCCAGGAGCGACATGCCGTTGCTCATGACCGCCATGATCAGACCACCGACCATGGCCCCGACCACGGTGCCGACACCGCCGGTGACCGCCGCACCACCGATGAAGGCGGCGGCGATGGCGTCCAGCTCGAACATCTCGCCGGCGGCAGGCTGGGCCCCGTTGGACCGGGAGGAGTAGATGACCCCGGCCACCGCGGACAGGAAGCCCATGTTGACGAAGATCCAGAAGTTGACGGCCTTGACCTTGACGCCGGACAGCGTCGCCGCCGAGAGGTTGCCGCCGATGGCGTAGACCTGGCGCCCGAACACCGTGTTCTTGGTGATCAGGCCGTAGGTGATCGCCAGCACACCGAGGATGATCAGCACGATGGGGAGGCCGCGCGCGTTGGCCAGCTGCCAGGCGAAGGCCATCACGACCGCGCCGACGGCGACGACCTTGACGATGAACAGCGCCAGGGACTCCACCGGCTGCCCGTAGCGCGTCCGGGCAGCCCGGGAGCGCCACCCGCTGACCGCGTAGCCGGCCACCGCCACGCCGCCGATCAGCAGGGTGAAGGCGTCGTAGCCGTAGCCACCGAGCAGGCCGTTGAGGAACCCGCTGGCCACCTCGCGGTACTCCGCCGGGAACGGGGACAGTGAGACGTTGTCCAGCACCTGCAGCGTCAGCCCGCGGAACAGCAGCATGCCGGCGAGGGTCACGATGAACGCCGGGATGCCGACGTAGGCGACCCAGAAGCCGTGCCAGGCGCCGACCAGCAGGCCCACCGCGATGGCGGCCAGGATGCCGACCCACCACGGCAGGCCCCGGTCGATGACCAGCACAGCGGAGACGGCTCCGGTGAGCGCGACGACCGACCCCACGGAGAGGTCGATGTGCCCGGCGATGATCACGATGACCATGCCGATGGCGAGCACCAGGATGTAGGAGTACTGCAGGACCAGGTTGGTGACGTTCCCGGCGCTGAGGAGGGTGCCGTCGGTCAGGAACGTGAAGAGCGCGACGATCGCGATGAAGGCGACGTAGATGCCACTCTGGCGCAGGTTGCTGCGGAGGAACTCGCGCATGCTGCCCGAACCGCTCTGCCCGGCGGGCTTGGGCGTGAAGTCGGCGTTCGGTGGGGTCTGACCCGCCTCTGGGGGAACGGTCCTGGTCATGCTGCGAGCTCCCTCTCCTTGGTCATGAGCGCCATCAGGCTCTCCTGGGTGGCCTCACGCACCGGCACCTCACCGGTGATCCGGCCGGCGGACAGCGTGTAGACGCGGTCGCAGGTGCCGAGCAGCTCGGGCAGCTCGGACGAGATGACGACGACGGCCTTCCCGGCCGCCACGAGGTCGTTGATGATCGTGTAGATCTCGTACTTGGCGCCCACGTCGATGCCGCGGGTGGGCTCGTCGAGGATGAGCACGTCCGGGTCCGTGTAGAGCCACTTGGACAGGACGACCTTCTGCTGGTTGCCGCCGGAGAGCTTGCCCACGATCGACGAGACGCTGGGCGCCTTGATGTTCATGCTCTTCCGGCTGGCCTCGGCGACCTTCGTCTCCTCGTTGCTGTTCACCCAGCCACGGCGGGAGAGCTTGCCGAGGCCGGCGGCGGAGATGTTCCGCCGGATGTCCTCGATCAGGTTGAGGCCGTACTTCTTGCGGTCCTCGGTCGCGTAGGCGATGCCGTTGTCGATCGCCTCGGTGACCGAGCGCGTCTTCACCTCCTTGCCGTGCATGAAGACCTTGCCGGAGACCAGCCGGCCGTAGGAGCGGCCGAAGATGCTCATCGCGAGCTCGGTGCGCCCGGCGCCCATCAGCCCGGCGATCCCGACGACCTCACCGGCGCGCACCGAGAAGTCGGCGTGGTCGACCACCAGACGATCCTGGGTCGGGTGCTTGACCGTCCAGTCCTCGACGCGGAGGACCTCCTCGCCCGGGTGCGACTCGCGCTCGGGGTAGTAGGACTCCAGGTCGCGGCCGACCATGCCGCGGATGATCCGGTCCTGGGTGACCTCGCCGGCGCGCAGGCTCAGCGTCTCGACGGTCTGCCCGTCCCGGATGATCGTCACGTTGTCGGCGATCGCGGTGATCTCGTTCAGCTTGTGCGAGATGATGATCGAGGTGATCCCGCGCTCCTGGAGCTTGCGGATCAGACCGAGCAGGTGCGCGGAGTCGGTGTCGTTGAGCGCCGCGGTGGGCTCGTCCAGGATGAGCAGCTTCACGTCCTTGGACAGCGCCTTCGCGATCTCCACGAGCTGCTGCTTGCCGACGCCGAGCTGCCCGACGGGGGTGATCGCGTTCTCGTGCAGGCCCACGGACTCGAGCAGCTCGCTGGCCTCGGCGTTGACCTTGTGCCAGTTGATCAGGCCGCCGCGGCCGCGGCGCTCGTTGCCCAGGAAGATGTTCTCCGCGATGGAGAGGTAGGGCACCAGCGCGAGCTCCTGGTGGATGATCGCGATCCCCACGTGCTCGCTGTCGCGGATGCCGGAGAACCGGCACACGTCGCCGTCGAAGACGATCTCGCCGTCGTAGCTGCCGGCCGGGTAGACGCCGGAGAGCACCTTCATCAGCGTCGACTTGCCCGCGCCGTTCTCACCACAGATCGCGTGGACCTCGCCGCGTCGCACGGTCAGCGACACGTCCTCCAGGGCCTTGACCCCGGGGAAGGTCTTGGTGATGGAGCGCATCTCCAGGATGTTGTCGTCCATGGACTCCGTCGTCCTCGTCACTCACAAGGGATGGATGGACCGAGTACGGGTCACTCGGGTGTGCAGTTGCGGTCACCCCACCGGCCGGTGTCCGGCAGGTGGGGTGGACCCGGCCGGGTCCGGCAGCATTCCGGCTGAAGATCGCCTTCCTCGTGGGTGGACGTCAGTCCGTCTGACCTGCGGCGACCTCTTCGGCGGTGTAGTAGCCGGAGTCGATCAGGACCGACTGGATGTCGTCCTGGTAGACCGTCTCGATCGGGAGCAGGTAGGACGGGACGACCTTGACACCGTTGTCGTAGGTCTCGGTGTCGTTGGCCTCCGGCTCCTCGCCCTCGAGGTAGGCGGTGGCGGCGGCGACGGCCTGCTCGGCCAGCAGCCGGGTGTCCTTGAAGACCGTGGAGTCCTGGACGTTGTCGGCGATCAGCTTGACCGAGGCGATCTCGGCGTCCTGGCCGGTGATCGCCGGCATCGGCTTGGGCTGCGCGTCCTGCGTCGGGCCGTACCCGGCGTTCTGCAGCGCGGTGATGATGCCGCGGGAGATGCCGTCGTAGGGCGACAGGACGCCGTTGACGACCGAGCCGTCGTTGTAGCTGGAGGTGAGCAGGTCCTCCATGCGCCGCTGGGCGGTCTCCTGCGACCAGCGCAGCGTGGCGGCCTGCTCGATGCTCGTCTGGCCGGACTTGACGACGAGCGTGCCGTTGTCGATGTAGGGCTGCAGCACCGACATCGCGCCTTCGAAGAAGAACCCGGCGTTGTTGTCGTCCAGCGAGCCGGCGAACAGCTCGATGTTGAACGGCCCGGTGGCCCCGGTCGGGTTGCCCTCTTCGTCGGTGATGCCCAGGCCGGTCAGCAGGGCGGTGCCCTGCGCGACGCCGACCTTGAAGTTGTCGAAGCTGACGTAGAAGTCGACGTTCTCGGTCTCCCGGATCAGCCGGTCGTAGCTGATCACCGGGATGCCCTGGTCGGCCGCGTTCTGCAGCTGCGCGCTGAGCGCGGTGCCGTCGATCGCCGCGACGATCAGTGCGTCGACGCCCTGGGCGATCATCTGGTCGATCTGCTGCGACTGGGTCGGGATGTCGTCACCGGCGTACAGCAGCTCGACGTCGTACCCGGCGCCCTCGAGCTGGTCCTCGACGTTGGCGCCGTCGGCGATCCAGCGCTCGGAGGTCTCGGTCGGCATCGAGACGCCGATCGTGAGGTCCTCAGGAGCTGCGTTCTCGGTGTCGTTGGTGCTGCCGGCGCCCTCTCCGCCACATGCGGTGAGGGTGAGCGCCAGCGAGGCGCCCAGGGCGGTCAGACCGAGCTTCTTGTTCACTGCCACATCTCTCCTTCGAGACATCTGCCCCCTTGATGGCGCAGGCCCGCCGCTGCGGGCTGAGACAGTGTGAGCGTTAACAACCCCGGTCCGTCAAGCCCGTCGACCAAGTTGAGCGTCACGGTCGCGTAACGACGCGTTCATCCGTCGCTCGACCAGGTGACGCGGCGGCGACACACCGCGGGACTGCGGTTGCGCTGGGCGATCCACGGGTCACCGTCGGTGCGTGCGCACCCTGGCCCGGCCGCGGGCGCAGGGCCGGGGCGACGTCTCAGGGCTCGGCGGGTCGACCTCGGAGGTAGAGCTCGTGCAGGCCCCCGAGGGTCTGCTCGGGCCCGACGCTGTCGTCGGGGAGGTGGACCCCCAGGTCCTCCACGGCCACGAGGGCCTCCAGTCGTTGGACCGAGTCCAGCTCCAGGTCGTCACCCAGCCGGCTGCCGGGTCCGGCGTCGACGAGGTCCACCTCGAGCTCCTCGGCCAGCCGGTCCCGGAACTCCTCCAGGGACAGTCGTCCGTCGGTCACTGCGTGGCCCCTTCCCGGTCGCCCGTCAGCTCTGCAACCGCCTGTTCCCGCAGTCGGTTCCGCCGCACCTCGCCGTACTCGTTCACCGGGACCTCTGCCACGAAACGGACCCGGTCCGGCTGCTTGGCCGGGGCGAGCTGCGCGCGGCAGTGCCGGCGGACGTCCTGGGCAGCCAGCTCCTGCTCCCCGGCGGGGACGACGAACAGCCACACCTGCTGGTCGCCGTGCACCGGCACGCCGACGGCCGCGCACCGGTCCACGCCCGGCAGCTCGGCGACCACCCGTTCGACCTCCGAGGGGTGCACGTTCTGCCCGCCACGCACGATCAGGTCGTCGACCCGCCCGAGGATCCGGATGTTGCCGGCGTCGTCCTGGACCCCGAGGTCACGGGTGTGCAGCCAGGGTGAGTCCCCGGCCGCGCCCGGCGGCCGGCACAGCAGCTCCCCCGGGGTGCCGGCGGGCACCTCGGCACCCGACTCGTCGACGATCCGCACCTCCGTGCCCGGGAACGGCCGGCCGACGGTCTCCGCCTGGGCCCGGAGCGGGTCCTCCAGGCGGGTCGCCAGCACCCCACCGCCCAGCTCGGTGGAGCCGTAGCCCACCGTCACCGCGCAACCGAACCGGCTGCGCGCCCGCTCCACGAGGTCGGGGGCCGCCGGCCCGCCGCCCAGCCCGATCACCAGCAGCGAGGACAGGTCGTAGGGCGAGAGGTCCTCGACGCGGAGCAGCAGCTCCAGCATGGCCGGCGTCCCGGCCAGCACGTTGACCCCGTGTGCGTCGACCAGCTCCAGGACGCGGCGGGGGACGAAGCTGGGGGTCGTCACCAGGTCGTGCCCCAGCAGCAGCGACCCGGTCAGCACCTGGTGTCCCGCCATCGCCCGGAACGGGCTGGCGGTCAGCCAGGTCTGCCGGCCGCTGGCCTTCAGCAGCTTGGTCCCGTGCCGTGCGGTCACCGTCGCCACCTTCCGCACCCGGGTGACCGGGGAGCCGCCGAAGAAGGCGGCGTGCAGCCGTTGCAGGGCGATCAGCGGACGCACGACGGCGTGGTGGGTCAGCGGCACCGGTTTGGGGGCCCCGGTGGTCCCGGAGGTGAAGAAGACGGCGGCGGTGTCGTCCCGCCGGCGCACCACCGGCGGCCCGGGCACCGGCGGTGGGTCGCCGGGGACCTGCCAGCCCTCGCCGGTGACGAGGACGTCGACCCGGCCGGCCGCCGGCGGACGGTCCCGCTCGCCGACCGTCGCCCGCAGGTCGACCGCCTGGCCGACCTCGGCCAGCTCCCGGTCGGTCGACTGGCTGTCCAGCGGGACGACCACCCCTCCGAGCAGGACCGTGGCGAAGAACGCCTCGGCGTACCGGATCCCGTTGGGCAGCAGCAGGCCCACCGCGTCCCCCGGCCCGAGGCCGGCGCCGCGCAACTCCGCCGCCCGGTCCGCCGCCCGGTCGGCGAGCTCCCGCAGGGTCACCTGCGTGCCGTCGGCGACCAGCCGGGCGTCCCCGGCCGCTGCGGCGGCCGTGGCGAGGACCTCGCCGAGGGTCATGCTGGGACGGAGCGGGACCTGTCGCACGTGTCCTCCGGTGGCTGGAGATGGGGCTCGGTGGGCGGATGGGGCGCGGTCTCAGCGCAGGTGCACGAGCAGCCGGCGGGGGCTGCGCAGCACCGCGCCCTCCGGGGGCGGAGAGTCCTCGGCCAGCCGCAGGTCCGGCCAGCGGTCGAGCAGGACCCGGACGCACGCCGCGACCTCGGTGCGGGCCAGCTGCCAGCCGAGGCAGCGGTGCACGCCGGTGCCGAAGGCCAGGTGGCCGGGGCTGCCGCTGCGGGCCAGGTCGAAGCGGTCCGGGTCGGCGAACCGGCGTTCGTCCCGGTTGGCCGAGCCCAGGTGCACCAGGACCGTGGCGCCCGCCGGGACGACGGTGTCCCCGATCCGGGTCGCCCGCTCCGCCCGGCGGGAGGTCACCTGGACCGGCGCTTCCCAGCGCAGCGCCTCGTCGACCGCCGCCAGGGCCAGTGCCGGGTCGGCGCGGACCGCCGACGCCACCCCGGGGTGGGCCAGGACGGCGTACAGGCAGGTCAGGACCGCCGGGTGCGCGGTCTCGGTGCCGGCCCAGGCCAGCAGGAGCAGGGACGCCACCACCTCGGCCTCGGCCAGCCGCTCCCCGTCGACCTCGACCCGCGCCAGGGCGGTGACCACGTCGTCTCCGGGGCCGGTGGCGTGCAGCCGCCCGGCGAAGGACCGGCGCAGCGCCCGGGCCGCGCGGATCGCGCCCCGCGGATCGGACAGGAACCCGGCCGCGGCGGACGCCAGCCCGGCGACCGCCGCCCACTCCTCCCCCGGGAGCCCCAGCAGCCGGACGAGCACCCGCGCCGGCACCTGGGCGGCCAGCAGCGGCACCAGGTCGACCGGGCCGTCCGCGGCCGGCGCCAGCGCCGCGACCCGCTCGGTGACGACCGACTCGACCAGTTCCGCCACCGCCGGGTCGTCCGGGTGCAGGTGCGTGGCGAGCACCCGGCGCAGCGCCCGCCGGGCCCGCGGCGCCACGGTGAGCACCGACCGGCCGAGGACGGCGCCGTACCGCTCCTCGACCACCCCGAGGGAGAACCGGGCGTCGTCGGCCAGGACGGCGGCGGCGTCGTCGTACCGGTAGACCGTCCACACCGCCCCGTCCTCGCCGAAGGCGGCCATCGGCTCGACGGGGGTCCGGGCACGCTTGCCCGCCAGGGCGGCCGCACGGGCGGCCGCCGGGCCGGCCGGCACGCCGGGCAGCTGGAGCGGGAACCAGTCCACCGGGCCCGGCGCCGTCGGGCCGGTGGCCACCGCGGCCTCGCCGGTGGTCATCGTGGCCCGTCGGCGAGCCGGGCCAGTGGCCGTTCCGGGTGGGCCAGGCCACCGGTGAGCACGGCCTCCAGCCGGTCCAGGGTCGACTCGAGGTCGGCCCGGTCCCAGAGCCCGGGGTCGAAGAGGATCGCCACGCTGTGCTCGGCGCCCCGCCGCTCCACGGTGACGTCCAGGTCCACCGGCACCGCCCACGGGTGGGCCTCCACCGCGCCGGTGGCCGGGAAGGTCGGCAGGACGTGTCCCCGCCGGCCGCCGAGCTCGAGGTCGGCCGGCGAGAAGTACTGCACCAGCGTGGCCGGCCGCCGCCCGCGGAGCAGGGCGACCGCCAGGCGGGGCGCGGTCTGCAGCAGCCGGACGAACGGGACGCCGCGGTGCCCCATCGCGGCCAGGACCGTGGTCCGGGCGGCGGCGACCGCGACACCGAAAGGCTGGGTGCGATCCAGCCGCAGCCGCAGCGGCAGCGGTTCGGACAGGAAGCCGACCACCCGGCGCTCGGCCCCCGACCGGCCGCCGTCGACGGTGAAGACGGTGGCGTCCAGGCGGTCCGGGTCGCCCCGGCCGTCGTCCAGCAACGCGCCGATCGCGGCGAGCAGCACCATGTACGGCGAGGCCCGGTGGGCCGCGGTGAGCTCCAGCAGCGCGGTCGACGCCGGGCCGCCGAGTGGCCGGGCCAGCATCCCGGTCGCACCGCCGGTCCGGCCCGCCCCGCTGCCCGGCAGGGCGCCCCGGCGGGCCCCGGCCAGCTCCGTCCGCCACCAGGCCGCGAGCTCCTCGTGCCCGGCCGGGTCCGCCGCCCGCCGGGCCGCGGCCAGGGCGGCGTAGCCGGGTGGCGCCGGGGGTGCCGGGCGGCCGTCGCGGAGGCACGCGTACAGCTCGGCGGCCTCCTGCTGCAGCGCGTCGAGCGCGGCCACGTCGCCGGCCCAGTGGTGCAGGGCCAGGACCAGGATCCCGCCGCGCTCGCGGGGCAGCCAGGCCGCCCGCAGCAGCGGACCGGCCACCAGGTCGTAGGGGGCGGTGGCGGCGGCGAGGACGCCGCGGCGGACCTCGTCGTCCCCGGCGCCCGGGGGCAGCGCCGCGATCTCGACCGTCACCGCCGAGGGGGGGCACACCACCAGGCGCACCCCGTCGTCCTCCGGGACCGGCACGGTGCGGACGGCGTCGTGCCGCGCCACCACCGCGGTGAGCGCCCGCCCGAGCAGTTCCAGGTCCGGCGGCTTCGGGAAGGAGAAGGCCCGGTGCACCGCGCAGCGCGGGTCCAGCACGGTGCCCGGGCGCATCCGCTCGGCCAGCCACAGCACCTCCTGCGGCCAGGACAGCGGTGGGCCCCCGGCCGTGGGTCCACTCGCCGGCCCCGTCGCGGTCAGCACCCGGCGCCCGCGAGGCCGGTCCCGGGCAGCCCCGCGCGCGGCAGCATCCGGGTGGTCAGCGTGGCCCGGCCGACGACCCGCCCGGCGTCGTCCCGCACGACGCACTCGGTCCGCGCCGACCGCCGGCCGACCTCGACCACCTCGGCCTCGGCCCGGACCCGCTCCCCGGTCGGCTGGGCCCGGAAGTCGATCTCGGCCCGGACGGTGACCAGGCCGTAGCGGGAGACGTCGACCGCACCGCTGGTGGCGACCGCGACGTTGCCGGCCACGTCGACGAGCGTGGCGAGCGCACCGCCGTGGAGCGGGCCGGCCTGGGTGCGGCAGCGGTCGGTCAGCGGCAGCTCGACCACCACCGGCCGCAGCCCGGTCAGCTCCAGCCCCAGGTGGTCGTGCAGCGGCAGCCGCAGCCCCGCCTGCAGCACCGCCAGCGGCACGTCGGCCAGCGAGCCCTCGGCCAGCCGGGCCGCCACCGCGGGATCGCCGGCCGGCGACGGGTCCGGCCGCCCACCGGTGACGGTCATCGGGGCAGCTCCTGGCGGGCGAGCTTGCCGTTGCTGCCGCGGGGCAGTGCGTCCAGCTGCACCACCCGCGTGGGGATCTTGTAGCTGCTGAGCCGGTCGCCGAGCGCCTGCACCAGGTCGGCCCGGCTCACCGGCCGATCGGCGACGACGTAGGCGCAGATCTCCGTGCGGCCCGACGGGAGCGGCTGCCCGACGACGGCGCAGTCCCGCAGCTCCAGCGCCTCGCGGCACGCCGCCTCCACCTCGCGCGGGTCGACCTTCGCGCCGCCCACGTTGAGCTGGTCGTCCAGGCGGCCGTGCAGGAACAGCTGCCCGTCGGGGCGCACCTCCGCGAGGTCGCCGGTGTGGTACCAGCCGTCCCGGAACCGGTCGGCGGTCAGCTCCGGGTCACCGGCGTAGCCCAGTGCCAGCGCGGGGGACCGGACCAGCAGCTCCCCCGTGCCCGTCGGCTGCGGCACCCCGCCCTCGGGCAGCACCCGGAGCTCCACGCCCGGCAGCGCCCGGCCCACCGAGCCGGGGACCCCCGCGACGTTCGTGCTGACGTGCCCGGTCTCGCTGGTGCCGTAGGCGTCGGCGAGCGGGACGCCGGTGCGCTCCCGCCACGCGTCGGCCAGCGCCGGCGCCAGCGGCTCACCGCCGACCATCGCCAGCCGGAGGGAGGGCAGGGACGCCCCGGCGGCCAGCAGGAAGCGGTAGGGCAGCCCGACGCCCATCAGCAGGGTGATCGCGTGCTGCTCCGCCCAGGTCCGCAGCGCCTCCGGCGTCGGCGGCTGCGGCGGGAGCAGCACGGTGGCCCCGCCGAGCAGGCCGGCGAGCAGGCCGGCACCGAGCCCGTAGCCGTAGTGCAGCGGTGCGGTCACCAGGTAGCGGTCCCCCGGGTGCACGCCGAGGTCCCGGGCCTGGCTCAGCCGGAGGCGCACGGTGCCGTCGTTCGGGGTGAGCACGACCTTCGCCCGCCCGGTGGACCCGGACGTCGTGACGGCGTGGACCGCCGGCAGCCGGCGCCCCGCGGCGAGCTCACCGACCAGCGCCGTCCAGGCCTGCTGCTCCTCGGCCCCGGTCGCGGCGGGGTCCAGCAGCAGCACCGGCTCCTGCCCGGCCAGTGCGGCGAGGGCGACCCGGGCACCCGCCGCCGTCGTCGGCAGCCGGACCACCCGTGGGCCCGCCGGTCGGTCCGTGGCGGCAGCACGCGCCTCGGCCACCACGGCCAGCACGTCGGCGTAGGTGAGGGTGCCGTCCGGGCCGGTGACCGCCGCGCGCGCCGGGTCGTCGCCGGCCGCCTCGGTCAGCAGTGCCAGCAGGTCCGCCTCCGCGGCGGGTTCACCTCGCCCCGGATCACCACCTGTCGCGGGGAACACCAGTGTCTGCAGGCCGGCCAGCGTCGGCTCGGCGTAGAAGTCCTCCACGGGCACGGTCACGCCGAACTCGCCCACCACCCGCTCCAGCAGCACCTCGACGAGCAGGGACGACCCGCCGACCACGAAGAACCCGTCGTCGGCACCGACCCCGACGACACCCAGGACGTCCTCGTAGAGGCCCCGGAGGGCGACGGCCCGCTCGCCCCCGGGTGTGCGGACGGCCCGGTCCCGGGACGAGCTCAAGATGCGCACCCCACCCCGAATTGAGACGATCCTCACATCCGTAGGTCCCACCGTACCCAGCCCCGGTAGCGGTCGCACTCGGAGACAGAGCCGGCCCGGCGTCCGCTCCAGGGTCACCGGCCGACGAGGCCACGGCCGACGAGGCCCCGGCCGACCCGACAGCCATCCCAGGAGGAAACGTGAGCGAGAGGTCCGACAGGAACTACCGGGCGATCCGGGACATGGGTCTGGCAGCCTGGTGGGGCAGTTCGCTCGCCGCGCTGGGCTCCCTGCTCCGCGGGGTCGGCGGGGCGATCGACGACCCGGCCGATCGCGCCCGGGTGCTCGACGCCGGCTGGAAGGCGTCCCGCGGCCTGACGGCCGGCGCCGTGACCGCCTACGTGTGGGGCACCAGCATGGTGCGCTACGACGGCGCCCCGTTCGACAACGGCGTGCCGAAGTGGATCAACGACGGCCCCGAGGACGCGATGCGGGCCACCCTGACCGGGGTGGCGCTCGGCGCCTCCGTGGCCGCCATGAAGGCCCGCACCAAGGGCAACAAGATCTATGCGAAGCGCGCCGCGACGGTGACCGCGGTCGGCGGCCCCGCCGGCACCGCGACCGGCACGGTGGTGACGCTCACCCCCGAGGAGAGGGAGCGGGCCGAACGCCTCGAGCGGATCGGGCACGCCTGGCACGTCGTCGTGCCCGCGGCGGTCGGGGCGCTGATGTTCTCCCACCTCAAGCAGGACATGCGGGAGACGTCGCACAAGTCCCGCTTCCGCCGCTGACCTGCCGGTGAGCGCACCGGGGGGCGTCGGGGACCACGACCGGCCCCCGACGCCGTCCGGACCGGCCACGGCCGGTGCGGTGACCCGGGCCCCCGGGGAGCCACGCCGGGTGGCCCCGACCCCGGGCGTGGTCGACTACGTCCTCGCGCACAGCACCCCGGCCCACCCGGTGCAGGAGCGGCTGGTCGCGCGGACCCGCCAGCAGTACCCGCGGCACGCGACCATGCAGATCGCCCCCGAGCAGGGCCCGCTGCTCACCCTGCTGACCCACCTGGTGGGCGCCCGGCAGGCGGTGGAGGTCGGCACGTTCACCGGGTACTCGTCGATCTCGATCGCCCGCGCCCTGCCACCGGGAGGGCGGCTGCTGTGCTGCGACATCAGCGCGGCGGCGACCACCACGGCCGCCCACGCCTGGGCCGAGGCGGGGCTCACCGACCGGATCGAGCTCCGGCTCGGCCCGGCTGCGGACACCCTCCGATCGCTCCCCCGGGAGGAGCGCTTCGAGCTGGCCTTCGTCGACGCGGACAAGGCCGGCTACGCCGCCTACCACGACGAGCTGCTCCCCCGGACCCGGCCGGGTGGGCTGCTGGTGTACGACAACACGCTGCTGGGCGGCCGGGTGCTGGACCCGGCCGCGTCCGGGGACGCCGCGGCGCTCCGGGCCTTCAACAGCCGGCTGGTGGCCGACGACCGGGTGGAGGTGGTCGTGCTGCCGATGGCCGACGGCCTCACCCTGGCCCGCAAGCGGTGACCGCCGGGCGACGCCCGACCGAGATGACACGACCAGAGACGGAGCCGACCGCATGACTCAGCAGGAGACGGTGTTCTACCGCGAGGCCGACGCCGACCCCGCGGCGCTGGCCGGCGCCGCGGTGACGGTGCTCGGCTACGGCAACCTGGGCCGGTCGGTGGCGCTGAACCTGCGCGACCGGGGGCTGACGGTGACCGTCGGCAACATCGACGACGACCACCGCCGGCGCGCGGTCGCCGAGGGGTTCGAGGTCCTCGACCTCGGCGAGGCCGTGGTCGGCGCCGACGTCGTCTACCTGCTGCTGCCCGACGAGGCGATCCCCCAGGTCTTCCGCGAGCAGGTCGCGCCTCGGCTCACCCCCGGGTCGGCGATCTGCTTCGCGTCGGGCTACGTGCTCGCCTTCGGGCTGGTGCAGCCACCGGCCGGGGTCGACGTCCTGCTGCTGGCGCCCCGGATGCTCGGCGAGGAGGTCCGGACGACGTTCGTCGAGGGCAGCGGCTTCCTCAGCTACGTCAACGTGGAGCAGGACGCCACCGGCCGAGCCCAGGAGCGGCTGCTCGCGCTGGCCTCGGCGATCGGCTCGCTGCGGCGGGGTGCGATCCAGCTGAGCGCCGAGCAGGAGGCCACCCTGGACCTGTTCATCGAGCAGAGCGTCGGCTCCTACCTCGGCACCACCTTCCAGCTGGCGTTCCGGCTGGGCCTGGAGGCCGGGCTCCCGGCCGAGGCCCTGGTCAGCGAGCTCTACCTGTCCGGGGAGATGTCGCGGGTGATCAGCACGATGGCGAGCGCGGGGTTCTTCGAGTCGGTCCGCTCGCACGGTCTGGTGGCGATGTACGGCGGCTTCCTGGGCACGATGGGCCAGGACGCCGAGGGGATGGAGCGCCACTTCCGTGACGTCCTGGCGCAGATCCGGTCCGGCGGGTTCGCGCAGAAGCTCCAGGAGGAGGAGGCCCAGGGCTACCCGATCGTCGAGCTGATCAACGCGGTCACCGACAGCGACAACCCGCTCACGGCCGCTGAGCAGCGGGTCCGGAAGGAGCTCGGGGAGCCCGACGTGGCCGGCCGTACAGCAGCCGAGCCACTCTGATCCACGTCCCGGCGCCACCGATCCGGGGGAACCACTGCAGCTCCCGGCGCGGCCGCAACCGGCTGTCGGTCAGGGTCTGGGTGAAGCAGTACGCCCGCAGGCCCTCCACCCCACCCTGCCGGCCGGTCCCGGACGCTCCTCGGCCGCCGAACGGCAGCCCGGGGGCGGCGTAGTTGACCAGGCAGTCGTTGATCGCCACCGCACCGACCCGCAGCCGCCCGGCCAGCGACCGTCCGCGGGCCCGGTCGGCCGTCCAGACCGAGGCCTGCAGCCCGTACGCCGAGTCGTTGGCCAGCCGGACCGCCGTCTCCTCGTCCGGCACCGACAGCACCGGCAGGACCGGGCCGAAGGTCTCCTGCTGCACCAGGTCGGAGCCCTGCCGGACGGCGGAGAGCAGGGTCGGCTCCAGGTGGTCCCGGGACCCGACGCGGACCCGCCGGCCACCGCGGTGCAGCTGCGCACCGGCGGCCACCGCGTCCCGGACCTGCTGCTGGACGGTCGCCAGCGTGGCCGGCAGGACCATCGGCCCGATGTCGCGGCGGCCCCCGCCCCCCACCGTGAGCTCGTCGAAGGCCCGTTCCAGCTCGGCGAGGAACCGGTCGTGCACGGCGGCGACGACGTACAGCCGCTCGATCGACACGCAGGACTGCCCGGCGTTGAAGCACGCACCCCAGGCCGCCGCCCGGGCCGCCCGCCGGAGGTCGGCGTCCGCCAGCACGATCATGGCGTCGGTGCCCCCCAGCTCGGCCACCACCGGCGTCAGCCGGTCCGCGGCGAGCGCGGCGACCCGGCGGCCGGTCGCCGCCGACCCGGTCACCGAGACGACGTCGACGTCCGCGGTGACCAGCAGCTCGCCCACCTCCGCCCCGCCCGGCACGACCCGCAGCGCGTCCGGGGGGAAGCCGGCCTCGGTCACCAGGCGCTCGAGGAGCCGGGCCGCGTCCGGGGTGTGCTCGGAGGGCTTGAGGACGACGGTGCACCCAGCAGCCAGCGCGGTCGTCGCGGGCAGCAGCGCCAGCAGGAAGGGGTAGTTCCAGGGCGCCAGCACGGCGGCGACCCCGCGCGGCCGGGCGTGCACCTCCGTCCGCTTGTGCACCAGCGGCCAGACGGTGGTCCGCCGGCCGGCGAGCGCACCGGCGGTGTGCCTCGCCAGCCAGTCCAGGTGCGCCGCGGCGTGCAGCACCTCTGCCACGGCGATGTCGGCCGGGTGCCGGCCGGTCTCCGCGCGCACGGTGGCCACGATCTCCTCGGCCCGGTCCAGGACGACCTGGCGCAGTGCCCGCAGCCGCGCCTGGCGGTCGGCCGCCGGCGTGGTCGACCACCCCGGGAAGGCACGCCGGGCGGCCGCGACCGCGTCCTCGACCGGGCCGGCGTCGGCGACGTCCATGTCTCCTCCTCGGGTCCGCAGCGGACCGTCGACGGCCTCGGCCACAGGCTGGCCGGTGACCTCCGTCACTGGCACGATGCCCGCATGCGCGGGCTGATGCAGGACGTCCCCCTGACCATCGACACGATCTTCCGGCACGCCGAGCAGCACCACGGCGACGTCCCGATCGTCACCAACAACCCCAGCGGCAAGGTGCGCACCACCTACGCCGAGTGGGCGCAGCGCACCCGGCGGCTGGGCGGGGTGCTGGACGATCTCGGCATCAGCGCCGACGGCCGGGTGGGCACGTTCGCCTGGAACTCCGCCCGCCACCTGGAGCTCTACTTCGCCGCCCCCTGCACCGGGCGGGTGCTGCACACCCTCAACGTGCGCCTCTTCCCCGAGCAGCTGACCTACATCGCCAACCACGCCGAGGACGAGGTCGTCTTCGTCGACCGCACCGTGCTGCCCCTGCTGTGGCCGCTGATCGACACGATGACGACCGTCCGCCACGTGGTGGTGATGGACGACGGCGGCGACAACGAGATCCCCGACGACCCGCGGGTGCTCGACTACGAGGCGCTGCTGGCCGACGCCGACCCGGTCGAGTTCTCCACCACGGACGAGAACGCGGCCGCCTCCATGTGCTACACCAGCGGCACGACGGGCAACCCGAAGGGCGTCGTCTACTCCCACCGGTCCACGGTGCTGCACACCATGGCCGTGGTCTCCCCCAACGGCTTCGGCATCGGGGTCGAGGACGTCGCGATGCCCGTCGTCCCCATGTTCCACGCCAACGCCTGGGGCATCGCACAGGCCGCCCCGGCCGCCGGCGCGGCGATGGTCTTCCCCGGGGCGATGATGCAGCCTCAGGCGCTGGCCGACCTGATCGTCGACGAGGGGGTCACCTTCACCGCCGGCGTGCCCACGATCTGGCAGGGCATGCTGCCGCACCTCGCCGGGCGCCCGCACCGGCTGCGCAAGATCGGCTGCGGCGGTTCCGCCGTCCCGAAGGCGCTGTCGGAGGCCTACCGCGAGCAGGTGGGCCTGCCGATCTACCAGGCGTGGGGCATGACCGAGACCCACCCGGTCGCCTCCGGCGGCACGCTGTCGACCCGCTGGGCGGACGCCGACGAGGCCACCAAGGCCGACCGGCGAGCCCGCGCCGGCCTGCCGCTGTACGGCGTGCAGGCCCGGATCGTCGACGCGGACACCCTCGAAGAGCAGCCCTGGGACGACAAGGCCACCGGTGAGCTCCAGGTCCGCGGCCCGTGGTGCGCGAAGGAGTACTACGAGCCCGACGCCGGCGTGGAGCTGACCACGCCCGACGGCTGGATGAAGACCGGGGACGTCGCCGCGCTGGACGAGTTCGGCAACATCCGGATCGCCGACCGCACCAAGGACCTGATCAAGTCCGGTGGCGAGTGGATCTCCTCGGTCGACCTGGAGAACGCCATCATGAGCCACCCGGCGGTGAAGGAGGCCGCCGTCGTCGGCATCCCACACCCGAAGTGGGACGAGCGGCCGCTGGCGTGCGTCGTCCTCAACGAGGGTCAGACGGCGACGGAGGCAGAGATCCTGGAGCACCTGCAGCCCCTGGTCGCCAAGTGGTGGATGCCCGAGGCGGTGGAGTTCATCGACGAGGTGCCCAAGACCAGCGTCGGCAAGTTCTCCAAGAAGGACCTGCGCGCCCGCTTCGCGGACTACCCCGTGCGCGACTGAGCCAGGACTCGGGGTCCGCTCAGACCACGTAGGGCGGGCGGCCGGTCTCGCTCACCATCGGCCGGCCGGCCGCGTCCCACTCGCCCATCCCGCCGCCGACGTTCACCGCGTCGTAGCCGTTCTGGTTGAGCCAGGCGGTCACCCGCGCCGAGCGCCCCCCGCTGCGGCAGGTGACGTACAGCGGGTCGCCCTCGGGCACCTCGCCGAGCCGGGCGGGGACGTCGCCCATCGGGATGTGCGTCGCGCCCTCGACGTGCCCGGCCGACCACTCGTCGCCCTCGCGCACGTCCAGGACGACGGCGTCGTCGGGCACCTCGGCGGCGGGCACGGTCGGGACCTGCTGCGGCATCATCACGCGATCCATCGTGGCACGCACCGGAGCGCGCCACCGGCGGTGCGGTCCCTCGGCCGGCCGGGCACTGCGAGGATGGACCCGATGTCCGCTCCCCCGCCGGCCCCCGTCCGGGAACCCGCCTGGTCGCTGTCCCACGCCGCGATCGGGCTCTGGGTGACGCAGGCGGTGCTCGGCACGATCGTGTACGCGGCGATCGTGGCGGCCGCGATCGTCTTCGTGCCCGCCGACGCCGGCTGGGCCGTCCCCCTGCTGCGCTGGCTGGGCCCGGCCATCGTGCTGGTCTACGCCGTGGTCGCGATCGCGATCCGCCCGCGGCTGCGGTACCGGGTGCACCGCTGGGAGGTCACCGCCGAGGCGGTCTACACGCTCACCGGCTGGCTGACCCGCACCTGGACCCTGGTGCCGATCTCCCGGATCCAGACCGTCGACGTCAACCGCGGGGTGTTCCAGCAGCTGTTCGGGCTGGCGACCGTCGCGGTGCTGACGGCCTCCTCGCAGGGCACCGTCCGGGTGCCGCACCTGGAGGTGGACGTGGCCCGGCGGGTGGCCGAGGACCTCGCACGCCGGGCGGAGCTCGTACGCGACGAGGCGACGTGACCGGCGCACCGGAGGCGCTGGGGCGGCGGACGTCGGCGTGGGTGCTGCTGCTGCACACCGTGACGTTCCGCCAGGCGCGGGCCCTGGTGCCGGCGGTGCTCGCCCTGGGGATCACCCGCGGCCTCGGTGACGGCCTGGGCACGGTGGTCGCGTTGGTCGTCGGGATCACCGTGCTGTCGCTGCTGGGGGCGGCGATCAGCTGGTGGCGGTTCAGCTACACCGACGGGGAGTCCGCCATCGTCGTCACCCGCGGGCTGCTCTCCCGGTCGGCCCGCACCGTGCCCAACGACCGGATCCGGGGGGTGGAGGTCGAGGCGCCGGTGCTGCACCGGCTGCTCGGGCTCGTCCGGGTGCGGATCGACGCGGCGGCCGGCTCGGTGACCAGCGAGGAGGAGCTGGTCATCGACGGCGTCACCCGCGCCGAGGGCGACCGGCTGCGCCACCGGCTGCTCACGCACGCCGCCGCGCAGGACGCGGGCGAGGGCGGCCGGCACGCCGCCGCCGACCCGGAGGAGGAGCTGCTCCGCTTCGACTACCGCTGGCTGGTCTACGCCCCCCTGGTGGGCAGCTACCTGGCGGTGCCCCTGGCCGCCGGCGGTGCGCTGCTCCGGGCCGCCGAGGAGCTGCCCGACCAGTTCGTCCCGGAGTTCTGGTCGCCGGACGTCTCCGACACCCGGATCGTGGTCCGGCTGGTCGTCAGCGGGCTGCTGCTGCTGATCCTCGGCTCGATCATCGGCAGCGCCCTGGTGAACTGGCGGTTCCGGCTGCTCCGGCGCGGCGGGGCGCTCGTCGCCGTCCGCGGCCTGGTCACCCGGAGGCACACCGAGCTGGACATCGACCGGATCCGTGGCTGCACCATCAGCGAGGGACTGGGCATGCGGCTGGTCGGCGCGGCTCGGGTCAGCGCCCTGGTCACCGGCCTCGGGGACGCCGCGCGGCGGGGGCAGGTGCTGCCACTGGGACCGGCGGAGCTCGCCCGGGCGCTCTCCGTCGAGTTGGTCGACCACCCCGGTCCGTTGCACCGGCACCCCCCGGCCGCTCGTCGGCGGAGCATCGCCCGGGGCACCGTGCCCGGGTTGCTGGTGGCGGCAGCGGGCGGGGTGCTGACGGCGATGACGGGCTGGTGGCCGCTGCTGGCCGCCGGGGGTGCCCTCGTGCTGCTCGGCATCCCGCTCGGCCTGGCCCGCTACACCGCGCTGGGGCACGTGGCCGGCCCCCGTTCGTTCGCGATCCGCTCGGGGTGGCTGGTGCGCAGCCACACCGTGCTGCAGGACCGCGCTGTGGTGGGGTGGGAGGTGCGGCAGTCCCTGGCCCAACGCCGGGCCGGCCTGGTGACCGTGCTGGCGTGCGTCGGTGCCGGCAGCGGCGGCTACACCGCGCGGGACATGGCCGCCGACGAGGCCGCCGAGTTCGCGCAGGCTGCATCCGGGAGCTGGGCGGGCACCCTCACCCCGTACCACTGACCCTCCCCGGCGAACGGCCGGCAGGGCCAGGACGGCTGCCGGCTGGTCCGGGACGACGGCCGAGCCGAGCCTCCGGGTCGGCTGACCGCGACCCTCCTCAGCGGGCGAGCAGCCCGCTGAGCAGCCCGGACGCCGCCGCCGGGGCGTCCCCGGCGAGCAGTCCGGCCGCGGCCAGCACGTACCGGCCGTCGACGACCACCCGCGCGCCGGCCAGCACCCCTCCGGCCCCGCCGCGGTCGGCCGCCACCCGCTGCACCGCCGCGGCGGTCGCCGCGGGCGCCGCGTGCCGGAAGACCCCGCCGGAGAGCACCACCAGCCCCACCCCGCGCGCACTCGCACCGCCGGGGCCGTAGGCCGCCTCCGCCCGCAGGTGCCGGCGCAGCGCCACCACCGCCGCGGCCTCGCCGAGGGCCAGCGGGTCGTCCCCGGGCACGGGCAGCCCCTCGTCCCCGGCCGCCTGCCGCAGCGCGTCGGCGCTGGCGTGCACGCCCAGGTCGCCCTCGACGGTGCGCCGCCGGGCCGGCACCCCGACCGCCGCCCGGTGCAGCGACGCCTGCTCGGCGTCGACGGCCGGCACGCAGTACACGTCGGTCGTCGCCCCACCGACGTCGAGCACCAGCACACCCGGGGCCTCGGCGCCGGCCCGCAGCTCGGCCAGCACCGCCACGCCGTCGAGCACCGCGTCCGGCGTGACCGCCCGCACCCACCGGCGCAGCCGCGGGTCCGCCGACAGCCGGGCCCCGCCGATCACGTGGGTCAGGAAGACGTCGCGGATCGCCGCGCGGGCCGACTCCGGGGCCAGCCGCCCGATGTCGGGGAGCACGTTGTCGGCCGGGGTGACCGGGGTGCCGGCCGCCGCCAGCACGGCGCAGACCCCCGCCCGGACCGCGACGTTCCCGGCCACCACGACCGGGACGGCCCACGGAAGGACCCCACTGCGCCCCAGCCCTCGCGGGCTCGCGCCGGGACCCTGCAGCGGGGCCGCCAGGGCGGCGGCGTTGTGCCGCAGCACGGTGGCGTCGCCGCCGTCCGTGCCACCGACCAGCAGGACGACGTCGGGGGCGGCGGCCGCCAGCTGCTCGAGCGCCGCGGCGTCCAGCCGGCCCGCGGCCACGTGCACCACCCGGGCGCCGGCGGAGAGTGCGGCCCGGTGCCCGGCCTCCGCGCTGATCAGCTCCTCGTAGCCGACGACCGCCAGCCGCAGTCCCCCGCCGGCGCTGGAACAGGCGCGCACCGCCGCGTCCCACCCCTCCGTCGCGGCCAGGACGCCGGCCACCACGTCCTCCGGGGTCGTCGGCGCCTGGCGCGTCTCGACCAGCCGCCCGGTGGCCGCCTCGACCAGCGCCGCCTTGGTCCAGGTGGAGCCGATGTCGACGCAGGCGAGCAGGGTCACGCCGGCCGCAGCCCGGCGGTCGCCGCCCCGGCGGTGAGCTCGTCGAGCCCGAAGGCCTGCACCGGGCCGAGGGCGCCGGCGCCCTGGACCCCGCCGTCCGCGGCCCGGACCGCCCCCCAGGCCAGCAGGTCCGCGGTCATCTCGTAGGGGTCACCGCCGCGGAGCCGCACCCGGGCGACCCGCTCCCCGGACCGGTCGCGCACCTCGGCGACGACGTGGGTGCGGGCCTCCCCCTCGGTCGTCGGCGCGTCGGCGAACCGGCGCCCGACCAGGTCGGCGACCTGTTCCACCCGCGCCGTGGCCCCCGGCACCCGGCCCAGCCACGGGGCCAGCGGCGCGAGCCGGTGGGCGACCGGCGTCGCCTGGCCGAACCAGGCCAGGTACACGCCGACCTCACGCAGGGACGGCGACAGGTCGGGCAGCGTCAGGTGCTCCGAGCCGCCCACCGACAGCCCCCGGCGGGTGCGGCCGGCCACGTCGAACCGCCAGTCCCGCACCCCGGCCGGCTCCTCGACCAGCCGGCCGTCGCGCCAGGCGTGCCCCGGCTCCAGCAGCACCCCGATCAGCGAGACCAGCGTGCCGCGGGAGAAGCCCTGCCCCCGGCCGCCGTCCAGGCCGTAGCCGACGTCCAGCCGGTGGGCCCGGTCGCCGGCCTCGGCCAGGGCCAGCGCACCCGCCAGCACCCCGGGCACGTAGTCGTGGCCGAAGGCGGTCAGCAGCACCGCGCCCGAGGCCTGCGCCCGCGGCCCGAACTCCTCGAACACCCGGCGCAGGAAGGGCGGTTCACCGGTCGAGTCCAGGTAGACCGCCCCGGCGTCGGTGGCCGCGGCGACGGCGGCCTCCCCCAGCCGCTGGAACGGCCCGACCGTGGTGACCAGCACGTCCCCGGCACCGAGCAGCGCGCGCACCGATCCCGGGTCGGTGACGTCGGCGGCTGCGGTCTCCAGCGGACCGGCCGCGCCGCCGAGCCGGTCGGCGAGGGCGGCGAGCCGGGCCGGGTCGCGCCCGGCGAGCACCGGCCGCGCACCCCGGGCGGCCAGGGCGGCCGCCGTCCGGCCACCGGTGTGACCGGTGGCACCGAGCAGGACGATCCGTGCAGGCATGGGCGGACCCTAGCCACGACCCGCCGCGGCAAACCGGAACTGCACGGTCCGCGGGTGCGTCGCGCCGCTCCGGGTAGCCGGGGCGTGATGCCCGCCCCGCCGCAGCCCTCAGCGCACCGGCCTCGTCCCGGTCGAGTCGAGTCCGACCCGCCCGGCGAGGGCGGCCGCCTCCACCCGGGTGGAGACCCGCAGCTGGCGCAGCAGGTTGGCCACCAGCCGCTTCACGGTGCGCTCGGAGACGTGCAGCGTCGTGGCGATGTCGACGGTGCTGGTGCCCGCGGCCACCAGCCGCCAGAGCCGGCGGTCGTCGGCGGTCAGCTGGGCGGCGATGCCCTGGTCCGCGGTGGGCGCGGCGTCGTCCAGCAGCTGGCGCAGCAGCGACTCCGGGATCACCGACCAGCCGTCGAGGACGGCGAGCAGTGGACGGACCAGCGCCTCGGGGCTGGCGGTCTTCGGCAGGAACCCACTGGCCCCGGCCCGCAGCGCCTCCAGGGCCGCATCGGCCTCGGCCAGCCCGGAGAGCGCCACGATCCGGGTCATCGGCCGTGCCCGGCGGATCGCCGCGATCGCCCGGGTGCCCCCGGGGGGCGGCATGTGCAGGTCCACGACGGCCACGTCGGCGTTGTGCCGGAGCACCAGGGCCGCGCCGGCCGAGGCGTCGTCCGTCGTCCCCACGACCCGTACCCGGCCGCCGCTCTCCGGCGGCAGCAGCAGTTCCAGGCCTCGGCTGAACAACGGGTGGTCGTCGACCACCACCACGTCCACGGGGGGACGGTGCTCAGCAGCGGCACCGACGTCGAGTCCCTCCACGTCACTCCCAGAGATCGGCTGCGCCCGGCGTGGCTGACCGACCGCTCCACCGGAGGTGCCCGTGACCCTCGCTGCCGACACACGCCCCGCCACGCTGCCCGCACTGCTCACCGACCTGCTGCGCGTGGTGCGCAGCCACCTGCCCCACCCCGCCGCTGAGCCGGTGAGCACCGGTGACGCGCTGGTGCGGGCGCTGTGCCACGACATGCGCAGCCCGTTGGCCGCCCTGGAGGCGGCGCTGGAGCGGCTGGAGGACGACGAACGCCGGCCGGAGCTGCTCGACCTGGCCCGCAGCCAGGCGCAGCACCTCGCCTCGATGCTCCGCACGGCGAACGCGACCGGCGGCGCGCCCGAACGGCGCGGGGTCCGGCAGCTGGTCGACGTGGTCCGCGCCTCGGTGGGGGCCTCCGGGCTGCCGGACCACCAGCTGGACGTGGAGCTGGACGCGGACGCCGCCGAGGTCACCGTGGCCGACGCCCGGGTCCAGCGGATCCTGACCAACCTGCTGGAGAACGCCCACCGGCACGGCCGCGGCCAGCCCGTTCGTCTGCAGGTCGACCGGCGGGGCGGGTGGGTGGACCTCGCCGTGACCCAGCAGGGCGTGCCGGCCGACCAGGTGCTGGGGCACCTGAACCGGACGACCCCGCCGGTGGACCTCAGCGGCCTGGGCCTGTGGTCGGTGCAGCGGCAGACCCGGGAGCTCGGCGGGCGGCTGGCGTGGTCCCGCGGTGCCGACGGCGCGTTCACCCTGGTGGTGCGCCTGCCGGACCGGTGAGGGCACCCTCCTGCGGGGGTGCCGACAGGTCGGCCCCTGCGGGCCAGCGGACGGCACGGGGGTGACACCGGGAGGGGGCATCTGTCTGTTGTCACCGCGAGGGCGGCGACAGCGACCGACGCAGAGGGAGAACGCCCGTGTTCACGCACACCCACGCCCTGCAGTACGAGGCCAAGCCCGACGGCCCCGACGCGAACTACGCCCGCCGGCTCCAGGAGGTCCTCGGCGGCCAGTGGGGCGAGATGACCGTCGCCACCCAGTACCTGCTGCAGGGCTGGAACTGCCGCCTGCCCGGCAAGTACAAGGACATGCTGCTGGCCATCGGCACCGAGGAGCTGGCGCACGTCGAGATCCTGGTGACGCTGATCGACCGGCTGCTGGACCACCAGCCGCTCAAGCCCGACTCGGCCGACCACTCGAAGGAGAGCGCTGCCGCCTACGGGCAGGCCAACCCGCAGCACGCCATCGTCAACGGCGGCGGCGCCTACTACCGCGACAGCATGGGCCTCCCGTGGAGCGGCGGGTACGTGACCGCCAGCGGCAACCTGATGGCCGACTTCCACTACAACGCCACCGCCGAGATGATGGGCCGGCTGCAGGTGAGCCGGCTTTACAACATGACCGACGACAAGGGCGTCAAGGACACCCTCCGCTTCCTGATCGCGCGGGACCACTACCACCAGATGCAGTGGCTCGCCGCGGCCGAGGAGCTCAAGGCGGACGGGCTGGACAACATCCCGGTGCCGGCGGCCTTCCCGCTGGACGAGGAGCCGCCGGAGTTCGCCTACGCGTTCCTCGACGCCTCCGACGGCCCCGATGCGGCGAACGGCCGCTGGGCCAACGGACCGGCGCTGGACGGCACCGACAACCAGCTGACCGCCCGGCCGATCGCGGCGAACGCCGACGCCCCGATCCTGCCGCCGGGCGACCCGCGGCTGTACGGCACCCCGCCGGTGCCGATGCAGGGGATCCTCCAGAAGGCCAAGGACGCCCTCAAGTGACGCGTCGCCTCCTGTGATCCGCCACAGGGGGCACGCCCGCTGCGCCGTCGCCGTGCCGGCGCCCCGGCTCCGCTCCCCAGCGGACCCGGGACGCCGGCCCGGCGGGCGCCCGAGCACTCGCTGGAGGTCCGCCGTGCACCTGCCCGTCCCCACCCCCCACCTCTCCCTGCCCCGGCTGTCCGTGCCCCGCCTGCCGGCGCTGCACCTGGCCGGCCGGCTCCCCGTCGCCACGGTGCTGCTCTCGGTGGTCTACGCCGCGGCGGTCGTCGTCGCCCTGCTCGCCCCCGGTCAGCACGTGCTCGCCGGTTGCGTGGTGCTGGCCGGGCTGGTCAGCCGCTCCGCCGTCCGCCGGCGCCGTTCCGCCGCCGGTGCGGTCAGCGCCGCGACGACCGCCGTCGACGCCGTCCTGCCGGAGCCCGCCGCCCTGCCCGCCGCAGCGCGGGAGGAGCCGGCCACCGCCCCGGCCGCCGCCTGAGGCCCCCGGGGACGACGCGAGGCGCGCCCCCACCGGGGACGCGCCTCGCGCCTTCAGGACCTGCTCAGCTCAGGCCCTCAGTGGGCGACGGCCTTCTCGGCGCCGATGCCGGTCAGCGACCGGACCTCGAGCTCGGCGTACTTGTCGACGTCCGGCTTCTCCTTGGAGACCTTCGTGCCCAGCCAGCCGAGGAAGAACGACAGCGGGATGGAGACCAGGCCCGGGTTCCGCAGCGGGAACCAGGCGATGTCGAAGTTGGAGAACATCGCCGTCTCCGAGCCCGACACGACCGGCGAGAAGATGATCAGGCCGATGCAGACGATCAGCCCGCCGTAGATCGACCACAGCGCGCCCTGGGTGGTGAAGTTCTTCCAGAAGAGCGTGTAGAGGATCGTCGGCAGGTTGGCCGAGGCCGCCACCGCGAAGGCCAGGGCCACCAGGAAGGCGATGTTGATCCCGGCCTGCAGCGCCAGGATGCCCAGCCCGATGGAGACCGCGCCGATGACGACGGCGGTGATCCGGGCGACCCGGACCTCCGCGTTCGGGTCGCCCTGGCCCTTCTTCAGCACCGAGGCGTAGACGTCGTGGGCGAAGGACGCCGACGCCGTGATCGTCAGGCCGGCGACGACCGCGAGGATCGTGGCGAAGGCGACGCCGGCGATGATGCCCAGCAGCACGGTGCCGCCGAGCTCGAAGGCCAGCAGCGGGGCTGCCGCGTTGACCCCACCGGGCGCGGCGAGGATCGTCTCGGAGCCCACCAGGGCACCGGCGCCGTAGCCGATGACCAGGCTGAACAGGTAGAAGCCGCCGATCAGCCAGATGGCCCAGACGACGGACTTCCGGGCGTCCTTGGCGGTCGGCACGGTGTAGAAGCGCATCAGCACGTGCGGCAGCCCGGCGGTGCCGAGCACCAGGGCCAGCGCGAGGCTGATGAAGTCCAGCCGGGTGGCGTTCGAGACCCCGTACTGGGCGCCGGGCTCCAGGACCTGCTGGCCCTCCGACGCGACCGCGCCGCCGAGCAGCGAGGACAGGTTGAAGCCGTACTCGGCGAGCACCCAGATCGTCATGACCAGGGCGCCGGCGATGAGCAGCGTCGCCTTGATCATCTGCACGTAGGTGGTGCCGCGCATGCCGCCGACCAGCACGTAGAAGATCATCAGCGCACCGACGACGACCACGACGACCGCCTCGGCCGCGGCGCCGCTGACGCCCAGCAGCAGGGCGACCAGACCACCGGCCCCGGCCATCTGGGCGAGCAGGTAGAAGAGCGAGACGAACAGCGTGGAGATGGCCGCTGCGGTGCGCACCGGCCCCTGCCGCATCCGGAAGGCCAGCACGTCGGCCATGGTGAAGCGGGCGGTGTTGCGCATCAGCTCCGCGACCAGCAGCAGCGCCACCAGCCAGGCGACGAGGAAGCCGATCGAGTACAGGAAGCCGTCGTAGCCGTAGATGGCGATCGCCCCGGCGATGCCCAGGAACGAGGCCGCCGAGAGGTAGTCACCGGCGATGGCCAGGCCGTTCTGGGTGCCGGTGATGTTGCGGCCGGCGGCGTAGTAGTCGGCTGCGCTCTTGTTGTTCCGGCTGGCCCGGAAGGTGATGATCAGCGTCACCACCACGAAGGCGCCGAAGATCGAGATGTTGATCGCCGGCTCGCCGATGGTCGCGCTCTCGGCGGCGAACACGTCAGCCACGGGGGGTCTCCTGGTTCCGGGGGGAAGCGAACTCGTGGGCCTCGAGGCGGGTGCGCATCTCGTCGGAGATGGGGTCGGTGTTCTTGCTCGCGTGCCGCACGTAGAGCTGGGTGATCAGGAAGGTGCTCACGAACTGCCCCAGGCCCAGGAGAATCCCGATGTTGACGTTGCCGAACACCTCCGTCGACATGAAGTCGGTCGCGTACGTGGAGAGCAGGACGAACAGCGCGTACCAGACCAGGAAGGCGACCGTCATGGGGACGGCGAAGCTGCGGAACCGGCGACGCAGCTCGGTGAACTCCGGGGAGTCCTGCGCCGCGCGGTACTCCTCTGGGGTCAGCAGCTTGCGTTCGTTCGGTGGCGTCACATGGCACCTCACTGTGTGTTGCCTGTCGGGTGATCGCGGTCACCCTAGGGTGTGGACGCTCACAATGGGAGTCGGGGTGTCCCGATAGTTACCGGAATGGTCTCGAACGACGCCTGAAGTCCACGCAGGGGCAACGCCGGGGAAACGGCCGGCTGGTGCCATGGGTGCATGGCCTCCTCCAGGACCACGAGCTCCCGGACCCCCGGCTCCAGGACCCCCGGCTCCAGGACCCTCGACTCCAGGACCCCGGACTCCCGGACGGGTACGTCCTGGGCCGGTGGGCGGGCCACGTCCGCCACCGGCTGGTTCCCCGTCGCCCGCTCCCGCGAGGTGGGGACGACGCCGCTCCAGGTGGGCGCGGGCGGGCAGGCCTACGTCGTCCTCCGCACCCGGCCCGGGGCCGAGGTGACCGCGCTGTCGGCGCGCTGCCCGCACCGGCTGGTGCCACTGACCACCGCCACCGTCGTCGACGGGCGGGTGCAGTGCAGCTACCACGGCTGGCAGTTCAACGCGGAGGGCCGCTGCGTGGAGATCCCGTCGCTGGGGCCGGTGGGCACCCCACCGCCGCGGGCCGACCTCTCCGCCCCCTGGGCGGTCGAGGAACGGGACGGCTGGGTGTGGCTGGCCCCCGACCCCACGCCGACGGCACGGCCACCGCGGACGACCGGGGCCGCGCCGTCGCCGGAGCCGGTGCCCGACCTGCCGCCGCCGGACGGACCGGTCCTGGACAACCTGCACCCCGCGCTCGAGCACGCCTGGCACCCGGTCGCCCTGGCCACCGAGCTCCGGGAGGGCGGCTACCTGCAGACCCGGCTGCTGGGCCGCACCTGGACGGTGCACCGGCGGGCCGGTGGCGCACTGGACGCCGATCCCCCCGCGTGGGCCGTCGTCGAGCGCCTCGGCGTCGTCTGGATCGCCCCGGCCGAGCCGCGCGACCAGGTGCTCGCCGTCCCGGAGACCGATGACCCGCAGGCGGTGTCCGGCTGGCTGGCCCCGGTGCGCAGCCCCGCGTCGGCCGGCGCGCTCGCCGACGCCTTCCTCGACACGTCCCGTCGCCCGGTGCGCCCGGCGTCGGAGGTGTCGGAGCCGGCCGTCCCGGTGCTGACGTACGAGCGTGGCGGCTTCTCCGGCGTGCAGGAGGAACGCGCCGACCGTCGGCGGGTGATCGCCGTCCACCGGGCCCCGTTCCAGCTGGTACGGCGGGAGGAGGACCCGTGGACGGGGCTGCTCACCACGGTCGTCCGGCTGCTGCAGCCCGAGGACGCCGACTCGACCCGGGTGCACACCTGCGTGCTCGTGCAGCAGACCCGGGGCACGGCGTCCCCCGATGCCCTCGCCACAGCCCTCGCCGAGGCCCAGGCGACCGCGACCACGGTCCTCGACGAGGACGTGGCGCTGCTGGCCCGGGTGGGCAGCACCGGGCTGCCGCTGCTGCCCCGGGACGAGCTGCACGTGCGGGCCGACCTCCTGGGGGTGGCGCTCCGCCGGGTGCTGGCCGACTTCACCGCCGACTGCGCCGCCGCCGACCAGGCCGACCTGCTGCATCGCCGCGCCTCCGCCTGACCCGCCGCGCTCTGGTCGCGCGGATCCCTGAGCCGCTACGGTCCGCCGACGTGACGACGATCGCTGCGGAACTGACCGACCTGCCCGAGCTCCGCGTGGTCGGGGTGCAGCTGGAGGCCCCGTTCGATGAGCTGCGACACCGGGTGCCGACGGCCTGGAAGGCGCTGCTGAGCCGGGCCACCGAGCTGCCGGACCCCGCGGCGACGGGCTACGTGGAGGCCAGCGAGCACCTCGGTGGCGGTCGCTACCGGGAGACGGTCGGGGTGCTCACCGGCGCGGCCACGGCGGTGCCGGCCGGGATGCGCGCGGTGGTCCTGCCCGCGGGCCGCTGGGCGCGGGTGGTCCACGACGGGCCGCTGGTCAAGGTCGCGGAGAGCTTCGGCCGGCTGCACGACTGGTGCGCCGACCAGGGCCTGCCCTCCGGCGACCTCAAGCTGGACACCGGGTACGACGCCGACGGCGGCGGCCCGCACGTCCTGCACGTCGACGTCCCCGGTCCCGCCTGACGTTCAGGCCGGCGCCGGCTCCTCGTCCGCGGCGAAGGCGTTCGCCACCAGCTCCCGATGGGCGGCGAGCAGCCACCACAGCACCCCGGCGAGCACCAGCTGGACGGCGCCGGACACGGCGAAGACGGTGGGCACGCTGGTGGCGTCGGCCAGCAGGCCACCGGCCAGGGCACCCAGCGGGATGCCGCCCCAGACCAGCGTCCGGTAGCCGCCCTGCACCCGGCCGAACAGCGCCTCCGGGATCAGCGCCTGCCGCAGCGACATGGTGAGCACGTTCCAGAACAGCACGCCCGCCGTCCCGGCTGCGAACAGCACCCCGGCCACGACACCGTTCTCGGTGAAGGCCATGCCCCCCAAGGTGAGCGCCGCCAGCACGCACCCGGCGACCAGCGTCGCCGTGCGACCGATCCGGCGGGCCAGCGGCGCGGCGGTCAGCCCGCCGACCACCGCGCCCGCTGCGGAGGCGGTCAGCAGCAGGCCGAACCCGGCCTCGCCGATCTCCAGCGTGTCCAGGGCGTAGAGCACGAAGACGCCGGTGGTCATCGCCGAGGTGAGGGCCGTGCTCGCCGAGACCAACGTGAGGCCGCGGAGGAAGCGGTGCCGCCACAACCAGCTCACGCCCTCGGCGACGTCCCGGCGGATGGTCGTGCGCGGGCCCGCCGCGCGGGCCGGCCGGTGGCTGCCGGCGATGCCGACCACCAGGACGGCGGCGAGCAGGAACCCGCCGGCGGTGGTGAGCAGCGGCGCGGCGGCGGCGAGGACGAAGAGCACCGAGCCCAGTGGCGCGCCGATGAAGCCCTGGCTGGCCTCCTCGGCGGTGGTGAGCAGCCCGTTGCCGCGGTCCAGCTGGTCGCGGCGGACCACCTGCGGCAGCATCGCCCGGGCCGCGCTGTCGTACACGGTCTCGGCGACCCCCACCGCGAAGGCCACGGCGTAGAGGACGACGAGCGACACCGTCCCGGTCAGCACGGTGGCCGCCAGCGCGGTCAGGGCGATGGCCCGGACGACGTTGGCGACCGCCATCGCGCGCTTGCGGTCGGTCCGGTCGACGAACGCGCCGGCCGGCAACGCGAACAGCAGCCAGGGCAGGAAGGCCAGCGCCGTCAGCCCGGCGACCGCGACCGGGTCGCGGGTCAGGGTGGCGGCCAGCAACGGCAACGCGACGCGGTTCACCCCGTCGGCGAGGTTGGAGGCAGCGCTGGACGACCAGAGCCGCCAGAACGCCGACCCGAGGGGCGAGGACACGACCGGCACCCTGCCAGTGCCGTCCGACACCCGGGCGCCGGCCCGAGGCTCATCCCGGGGGCGGACACGCGGTTCACCCCGCGGGACGACGACGGACGGCACCGTCCTGCCTAGGGTCGGCAGCATGGACCAGCCGCTGCTCGAACGGGTGGCGGCGTGGACCAGGCGCCGTCCCTTCGAGGTGGACGTGCTCCTCGCCTGCCTGGTCGCGCTGGTCACGGTCCCGGTGCCCGGGCTGTCCGGGATGGGCGGATCGAGCCCGGCGGCGACCGTCCTGCTGGGTCTGGCACTGTGCGCGCCGCTGGCCTGGCGACGCCGCCGCCCGGTCCACGCCGCTGCCGTGCTGGTGCTGGTCTGCCTGCTCCAGCTGCGCCTGCTGCCCGGTGAGCTGCTGCTCGCCGACGTCGCCGTCCCGATGACGGTCTACGCGCTGACGGCCTACGGTCCCCGCTGGGCGGGCCGGGCCGGGCTGGTCACCGGGTTGCTCGGCGCGGTGCTCGCCGGAGCCACGTTCTTCGCGGGTTCGTCGCCCACCGTCGTCGTCACCACGACGGCCCTGCTCGGGGTGCTGGTCGTCGCGGCCTGGGCGCTGGGGTCGCTGCGCCGCAGCCGCCCGCAGGACGCAGAACCGGCCCGGGTCCCCGTCGCTGCGGACCAACCACTGCTCGAGCGCGCGGCCACGTGGTCGCGGCAGCACCCGTTCGGCGTCGACACCGTCCTCGCCGGGATCGCGGTGCTCGTCCTGGTCTCCGTCTCCACGGACAGCACCTACTCCGGGTCCTCCGCCGCCGCAGCGGTCCTGCTGTCGCTGGTGCTGCTCGTCCCCCTGGCCTGGCGACGCCGCCGGCCGGTCCGTGCCGCCGCGGTCGTCATCGCCGCCGGCCTGCTCCAGCTCGTGCTCCTGCCGGGGTACTTCCTGCCCGCGAACATCGCCGCCCCGGTGATGGTCTACGCGCTGGCCGCGTACGCCCCCCGCTGGGCCAGCCGGGCCGGGCTGGCCGTCGGCCTGCTGGGCGCCGTGCTCGCCTCGGCCGTCTACTTCGGCGGGGGCACCTGGTACGGCTTCGTCTTCGCCGCCGGCGTGATCGGCGTGCTGGTGGTGGCGTGCTGGGCACTGGGCGACCTGCGCCGGGCCCGGCTGCAGCAGGTCGCCGGCCTGGAGGAGCGTGCCCGGCTGCTGGAGCTGGAGCGGGAGCAGGAGATGCGGCTCGCGGCGTCGACCGAGCGGGCCAGGATCGCCCGGGAGATGCACGACGTCGTCGCCCACTCGCTGTCGGTCGTCATCGCCCAGGCCGACGGCGGGCGCTATGCGGGGCAGACCGACCCGGCGGCCGCGACCGGGGCGCTGGAGGCGATCTCGGCCACCGGCCGGCAGGCGCTGACCGACATGCGCACGCTGCTCGGGGTGCTGCGGGAGGGCGACGGGCAGGAGTACGCCCCCCAGCCCGACGTCGCCTCGATCGACCAGCTGGTGGCCGACGTCCGGGCCAGCGGCCTGGCCGTCGACCTGGTCGTCGCGGGCACCCCGCAGCCGATGCCGGCCGGCGCCCAGCTGGCCGCCTACCGGATCGTGCAGGAGTCGCTGACCAACGTGCTCAAGCACGCCGGCCCGGCCGGCCGTGCGTGGGTTCGGCTGCACTGGCGCCCGGACGCCCTCGAGCTGGCCGTGCTGGACGACGGCCGCGGCGCGTCGGCGGCGATCGCGGAGTCCGACGGGCAGGGACAGGGCCTGCTCGGCATGCGCGAGCGGGCGGCGCTGCACGGCGGGACACTGGCCGCCGGGCCGCGCACGGGCGGCGGGTTCGGCGTGCACGCCGCCCTGCCCTACGGTCCATCCCGATGAGCACAGGACAGATCCGCGTCGTCCTCGTCGACGACCAGCAGCTGGTGCGGGCCGGGTTCCGGATGGTGATCGACTCCCAGCCCGACCTCACCGTGGTCGGGGAAGCCGGGGACGGCGCAGCGGCGGTCGAGCTGCTGCGCCGGACGCCGGCCGACGTCGTCCTGATGGACGTCCGGATGCCCGGCACCGACGGCATCGCCGCGACCGAGCAGGTGACGGCGCTGCCCGAGCCGCCGCGGGTGGTCGTGCTGACCACCTTCGACCTCGACGAGTACGTGGTCGCCGCGATCGGGGCCGGGGCCAGCGGCTTCCTGCTCAAGGACGCCCCGCCGGAGGAGATGCTGGCCGCGGTGCGCACCGTGCACGCCGGCGACTCGGTGATCGCGGCCAGCTCCACCCGCCGACTGCTGCAGCACGTCGCGCCGATCCTCCGCGGGGCCGGCAACGGGGGCGGGACCAGCCAGGTCGACCCCAGCGCCCTGACCGAGCTCACCCCGCGGGAGCGGGAGGTGCTGGTGCTGATGGCCTACGGCGCGTCCAACACCGAGATCGCCGCGCAGCTGTTCGTCAGCGAGGCGACGGTGAAGACCCACGTCGGCCGGGTGCTGTTCAAGACCGGCTCCCGGGACCGGGTGCAGGCCGTCGTCCTGGCCTACCGCACCGGCCTGGTCGCCCCCGCCGACCTCCTCCGCGACGCCCCGGGCTGCTGAAGGGCCCCCTCCTCCCCACCCCTCGCAGGCTCGCGGCGGGCCCCTGGAGGGGGCCGGTCCGCCGAGTGCGGAGCTGTCGACGCCTGCCGGCACGCCAAGACGTCGGCGAGGCAGCACTCGGCGCCGCCCGCGGGCGGGCATGCCCCTGTGGGATGACCCCGGGTCAGCCCACAGGTGCACCACAGCCAGCACGGAGACCAGCCCCTGCGGCGACGCGAGCGGAGGCCGCCGGGCGAGAACGTGATCACGCCCTGATCACCGCCTCTGGAGGCCGAAGTGTCCGTCCCCGTCATGACCGTCCCGGGTGAGCCCGCGGCGACCCGATCCGCCGCCGTCCGCGCCACCGACCTGCGCAAGACCTACGGCTCCGGTGAGACCGCGGTGCACGCGCTCGCCGGCGTCGACGTCGCGTTCGACCGGGGGGCGTTCACCGCGATCATGGGCCCCTCCGGGTCCGGCAAGTCCACCCTCATGCACTGCCTGGCCGGCCTCGACGCCGCGACCAGCGGCAAGGTCTGGCTCGGCGACACCGAGCTGACCAGCCTGCGCGACGACCAGCTGACCACGCTGCGCCGCGAGCGGATCGGCTTCGTCTTCCAGTCGTTCAACCTGCTGCCGGTGCTCAACGCCCAGGACAACATCCTGCTGCCGATGCAGCTGGCCGGGCAGCGCCCGGACCGGGCGTGGATGGACTCCGTCATCGGCCGGCTCGGCCTGCGCGACCGGCTCCAGCACCGCCCGCACGAGCTCTCCGGCGGCCAGCAGCAGCGGGTCGCCGTCGCCCGGGCGCTGCTCCCCCGCCCCGACGTCGTCTTCGCCGACGAGCCCACCGGCAACCTGGACAGCCACGCCGGCGCCGAGGTGCTGGACCTGCTGCGCTCCAGCGTGCGGGAGACCGGCCAGACCGTCGTGATGGTCACCCACGACCCGGTGGCCGCTGCCTACGCCGACCGGGTCGTGCTGCTGGCCGACGGCCAACTGGCCGGTGAGGTCCACCAGCCGACCACCGACTCGATCATCAACGCGCTCCGCGGGCTCGGGGGCTGACCGTCATGCGCGCAGTCACCCTGGCCAGCATCCGGGCGCACGCCGGCCGGCTGGTCGCCTCGACCCTGGCGATCGTCATCGCCGTGGGCTTCGTGGTCGCGACCCTGGTGCTCAACGAGACCACGAAGGCCACCGTCCTGGAGGCAGCCGGCGCCCAGTACGTCGACGCCGACGCGGTGGTCACCTCCGACAGCGGCACCGGGCTGGCCGAGCACGTCGACACCCTCGCCGCGCTGACCGCCGTGCAGGCCGTCGACCCGACCTGGCAGACCTCCGTGCAGGCGGTCGCCCCCGGCCGGACCGGCGCCCAGTACCTGCTGGTCGAGTCGGTGGCCGGCGACCCGACGCTGCGCTGGCAGCAGCTGGCCGACGGCTCGCTGCCGGTCCGCCCGGGTGAGGTCGCGGTGAGCGAACGCGTCGGTGCCGCCGTCGGCGACGTCCTGCCGGTCACCGTCTACGACGACGAGGGGACCGCGACCACCGTCGACGCGACCGTGACCGGCGTGGTCGACCTGGGCGGCGACCCCACCGCCGGCATCTACGGCAAGGCCTACGTCACCGCCGACCAGGCCCAGGCCTGGGGCGCGACGGAGCCGACAGAGCTGCGCATCGCCGGGCCGACCCGCACCGACCCCGGCCTCCTGGCCGAGGAGGTGCGCGCCACCCTGTCCGGCGAGGACGTCACCGTGCGCACCGGCACCGAGCAGGCCGAGGTGTCCGTCGCGATGCTCACCGGTGACGCCGACTGGCTCACCACCTCCCTGCTCGTGTTCGCCACCATCGCGGTGCTCGTCGCCGGGCTGGTCATCGCCAACACCTTCGCCGTGCTGCTGGCGCAGCGGACCCGCGACCTCGCGCTGCTGCGCTGCGTCGGTGCGACCGCCCGGCAGGTGCGCCGCAGCGTGCTCGGCGAGGCCCTGCTCACCGGGCTGGTCGCCTCCGTGATCGGCGTGCTCGCCGGGATCGGGCTGGCTGCCGGCGTCTCGGCCCTGGTGTCCGGCATCGACTCCCCCATCCCGCTGTCCGGCGTCTCGGTGCCGCTGTACGTGGTCGGCGTCGGCATCGCCGTCGGCACGGTCACCACGCTGATCGCCGCGCTGGCCCCGGCCCGTGCCGCCACCCGGGTCGCCCCGCTGGCCGCGCTGCGCCCGACGGACCCGGCCCCGCTGCGTTCCCGCGGCGGCGTCGCCCGGCTGGTCACCGGACTTCTGCTCACCGTCTCCGGCGTGGCGCTGATGACCCTGGGCGTGGTGACGGCGGCCATCCTGGTCTCGCTGGGCGGCGGGGTGCTCAGCTCGCTGGGGCTCCTGCTGCTCGCCCAGCGGGCAGTGCCGCCGGTCGTCGCCGCGGCGGGCCGGCTGCTCAGCCGGTTCGGCGGGCTCCCGGCGCGCCTGGCCACCGGCAACGCCACCCGCAACCCCCGCCGGACGGCGGCCACCGCCACCGCGCTGCTGATCGGCGTCACGCTGACCACGGCGATGGTCGTCGGGGCCAGCTCCACCCGGGCCAGCGCCCAGGCGGGACTGGCGGCCAACTACCCGACCGACGTGATCGTCCAGAGCTTCGACCAGCCCATCCCGGCCACGTTGCAGGGCCAGCTGGAGTCGGTGGAGGGCGTGGTGGAGGCCAGCGGGCTCACCGCCGCGACGGTCACCGGGCCGGACGGCACGGAGAGCTGGGTCAGCGGCGTCGACGCTGCCTCGGCGCTCCCGGTGCTGCGCTCGACGAGCGACGTCACGCTGCCCGAGCTCGGCCAGGTCGTGCTCGCCGAATGGGAGGCCGACTCCTGGGGCGCACAGCCCGGCGACTCGCTGACGCTGACCGCCGGTGACCGCTCGCGCACGCTGACCGTGGTGGCCGGCGAGACCGACCGGACGCTGCTGACCACCACCGACCTGCAGGCGCTGGTGCCCGAGGCAGCGGTGGAGACCATGTGGCTGCGGATGGCCGACGGGGTCGACCAGACGGCGGTGATCGACGAGGTCACCGACCTGGCCGGCACGGCGCTGCCCACCGCGTTCGTCACCGGGCTGGCCAGCGAGCGGGCCGCGATCGACGAGGTGGTCGACGTCCTGCTGCTGGTGGTCACCGGCCTGCTCGGTGTGGCCGTGCTCATCGCCCTGATCGGGGTCGGCAACACCCTGGCCCTCTCGGTGGTCGAGCGGCGCCAGGAGAGCGGCCTGCTGCGGGCCCTGGGGCTGACCCGACGCCAGCTGCGCGCGCTGCTGGCCTGGGAGGCGGTGCTCGTCGCCGGGGTGGCTGCGGTGCTCGGCGTGCTGGTCGGCGGCGCCTACGGCCTGGTGGGCGCGGCCTCGGCGCTCGGCGAGATCGGCGAGGTGGTGATCAGCATCCCGTGGCTGCAGATCGGCGCGATCGTGCTGGTCGCCACGGTGGCCGGGCTGCTGGCCTCGGTGCTGCCGGCCCGGCGTGCCGCGAAGACCCCGCCGGTGGCCGCGATCGCCGGCTGACGAGGCTCTCCCGCCCCCGTGATCCAGGGGTCGGGAGTCCCCCGGACGCTTGTGCTCTGCTCACCCCCGGTGAGCAGAGCACAAGCGTCTTCCCCGTCACTTCCTGGGCAACGCCCAGCTGCGTCGGGGATGCTGGGGACGTGCCGTTCCTCCGTCGTGTCGCCACCGCCACCGCCGCCACCGCCCTGCTGGGCGGCGCGAGCTGGGTCGCCCGCGCCGCCTGGGGCCTGCCCGTCGCCCTCGGCGCCAGCCAGCGCCGGCTCCGCCCGACCGTCACCGGCTCCTCCCAGTTCGCCGAGGGCAAGTTCCACAACAACCTCCCCACCCCGGCGCTCGCCCCGGCCAACGCCCGGGACGGCCTGCTCCGCCAGTGGCACGAGGACCGGCACAAGGGGCTGCCCGGTGGGCCGATCCCGCTGACGGTCCCCGAGGTGCCCGAGCAGGCCGCCGAGCTGGCGGTCACCTGGTTCGGGCACTCCAGCGCCCTCCTCGAGATCGACGGCCGGCGGGTGCTGGTCGACCCGGTGTGGGGCGCGCGGGTGTCCCCCTCCCCGCTGCTCGGCCCCACCCGGCTGCACGAGCCCCCGGCGCCGGTGGAGAGCCTGCCGCCGGTCGACGCCGTGCTGATCAGCCACGACCACTACGACCACCTGGACCTGCCCACCGTGCGGGCTCTGGTCCGCGAGCAGTCGGCGCCGTTCGTCGTCCCGCTCGGCATCGGTGCGCACCTGCGCCGGTGGGGCGTGCCCGAGGACCGGATCGTCGAGCTGGACTGGGACGGCGCCACGACCATCGCCGGGCTCACCCTCACCTGCACCGAGGCCCGGCACTTCTCCGGCCGGTTCTTCGCCCGGGACACCACGCTGTGGTCGTCCTGGGTGGTGGCCGGCCCCCGGCACCGGGTGTTCTTCGGTGGCGACACCGGCTACACCCCGGCCTTCGCCGGGATCGGCGCACGCCTGGGGCCCTTCGACCTGACGCTGCAGCCGATCGGCGCCTACAACGACGCCTGGCACGCCATCCACATGGACCCGGAGGAGGCCGTGCGTGCGCACGGCGACCTCGGTGGCCGGGTGCTCGTGCCGATCCACTGGGCGACGTTCAACCTCGCCTTCCACCGCTGGGCCGAGCCCGTGCAGCGGCTGCTCGCCGCCGCCGAGGCACACCGGGTGACGGTGGTCGTCCCGCAGCCCGGTGAGCGGGTCGACGTGCTGGCCCCGCCCCCGGTGCGCGACTGGTGGACGGCGGTCGGTTCGGCCGACGACGTCCCCCCGGGCCGGCCGGCGGCCTCCCCCGCCCGCGTCCGGCGGCTGGCCTCCCGGCGGGCCGGGAGCCGAGGCTGACGGCAGCGCAGCCCGGCGCGTTCAGCCGACCAGCAGGGCGCTGCGGTCGGTCCGGGTCAGTGCCCGGCCGGCCAGCGCCACCAGGACGACGGCGGCGGCGCTGATCGCGGCCACGGCGACCTGCTGCGGCCCCTCGGCGGCAGCGATGCCGAGCAGGCCCCAGATGACCGCGGCCGCGAACGGGCCGGCGGCGACATGGGAGCCGAGGAGCACCGCGGCGGCGATCCCGGCGACCGTGACCAGCGCGGCGACCGCCCAGGCCTGGGCCGCCAGGGTGTCCGGCGACAACCCGAGCGACACCCCGGCGCTGCCCACGGCGGCCACCGACGCCACGGTGAGCCAGCCCAGCAGCAGCCCGGCGGTGGCCCGCGGCAACAGCCGGGCCAGCCCGTCGGCCGGCACCGTCTGCAGCCGGACGTAGGCCACGGCGGTCGCCGCGGTGATGCCGAAGATCAGCACCGTGGCGACGTACTGCCAGGCCCCGCCCAGGGGGAAGACGACCTCCCAGACGGCGTTCCCGGCGAACGCGATCGCCAGCGGCCACCCGGTGCGCCGGTGCACCTCGCGTTCGCGCTGGGCGGGCAGCGCCTGGTAGACCGCCCAGGCCAGCGACCCGGCGAAGATCAGCCCCCAGATGCTGAAGGCCCAGCCGGCCGGGGTGACCAGCGAGCGGTCGGCGTCGCTGACGTCGCCGACGCTGCGGCCGGCGATGGCGGAGCCCAGCGGGCTCCCGACGATCTGGGCGACCGCCGCAGCGACCACCGCGACGACGCGGGGGGTGTCCCTCATCGGTTCCTCCTCGTCCGCTCCTGCTCGTCGGCTCCCTCCCGGCCAGTCGAGCCACCGGGGTCGGCCGCGTCCGGCTGCGGGCTACCCGGTCAGGGCGGCGAGCACGCCGGGGAGCTCCAGGAGATCGGGGACCTCGTGCTGCGGCTGCGGCCCGTCCGGGTCGACCCGGTGCCCCGGCCGGCGCACCCGGACGACGGTGAGCCCGGCCTCCAGCGCCCCCCGGGTGTCCCGCGCGGACGCGGGGACGTGCACCGCGGCCCCGGCCTCGGCCGCCCGCTGGTAGATCTCCGGGTGCGGTTTGTAGGCGCGCAGCCGCTCACTGGTCAGGACGGCGTCCGGGTGCACCAGGTCGGCGGCGCGGGTGCGGGCGAACAGGTCGTCGTCCACGTTGGACAGCACCCCGACCTGGTGCTGCTCGGCCACCAGCGGCAGCGCCCGGCCGACGTCGGGCCACAGCGGCCAGTCCGGCAGCGACGCCAGCAGCGCGAGGGTGTCCGCGGTGGGGTCGGCGTCCAGGCCCCGGGCGGCGTAGGTGTCGGCGAGGGCGCGCCGGCAGTGCTCGGCGAAGGGCACCCAGTCGGTGACGTCCTTCTGCGAGGCCTTGTTGCGGGCGTCCCAGTCGTCGTACAGGTCACTGCCGGCGACGTCCCAGCCGTGGCCGGCGGCGAGCCGGTCGAACACCGCCGACCCGCCCGTCCGGGAGTCGATCAGCGCGCTGAACAGGTCGAAGGTCACCAGGGCCATGACGCCATGGTGGCCCTGCCGCGTCAGCGCAGCAGCTTGGACATCCGCCGGTCGGCCAGCGGCTTGCCGCCGGTCTGGCAGGTCGGGCAGTACTGCAGCGAGGTGTCGGCGAAGGACACCTCGCGCACGGTGTCCCCACAGACGGGGCAGGGCAGACCGGTGCGGGCGTGCACCTGCAGGCCGGCCCGCTTCTCCCCCTTGAGCGTCGCCGCCCGCTGCCCCAGCTGACGGTCCAGCGCGCCGGTCAGCGTCTCCCGCGTCGCGGCGTGCAGCCGGAGCAGCTCGTCGTCGGTGACCTTGTCGGCCATCTTGAACGGGGAGAGCCGTGCGGCGTGCAGGATCTCGTCGGAGTAGGCGTTCCCGATGCCGGAGAGCACGGTCTGGTCGGTGAGGGTGCCCTTGAGCTGGGTGTGCCGGCCGGCCAGCAGCGCCCCCAGGGTCTCGGCGTCCAGCTCCAGTGCGTCCGGGCCCAGCCGGGCGATGCCCGGGACCTCGGTCGGCGAGCGGACCACGTAGACGGCCAGCCCCTTGCGGGTGCCCTGCTCGGTCAGGTCGAAGCCCTCGGGCAGCTCCCCCTCGCGCGGTTCCAGGTGCACCCGCAGCGCCAGCGGGCCCTTCCCCGGCTTGGGCGGTGCGGTGGGCAGGTTCTGCCGCCAGTGCAGCCAGCCCGCCCGGGCCAGGTGGACGACCAGGTGCAGCCCGGAGACGTCCAGGTCGAGGAACTTGCCGTGCCGGGCGGCGCCGGTGAGCTCCAGCCCGGCCAGCGAGGAGAGCGGCGGGTCGAACGTCTTGATCGCCTGTACCGCGGCCAGGTCGACGCGCGTCACGATCCGGCCGACCGCGTTCTCCCGCAGGAACGCCGCCAGCGCCTCCACCTCGGGCAACTCGGGCACCCGCCCATGATCCACGCCGGACGCCGTCCCCGTCGTCCTCCTCAGGGGCCGAAATCGCGACTTTGGCCCCTCAGCGGGTGACGGCGGTGGCCATGCGCTCGACGATGGTGCGGAGCACCGGGCGGGGGGTGGCCAGGTTCAGCCGCACGTGCCCGGCCCCGGGGGCGCCGCACTCCGGGCCGTCGACCAGCGCCACCCCGGCCGCGCGCAGGAAGAACTCGCCGACCGAGCCCTCGATCCCCAGGCCCCGGCAGTCCAGCCAGGCCAGGTAGGTGCCCTCCGGCGGGGTGTACCGCAGCTGCGGCAGGTGCTCGGCGAGCAGCTCGGCGAGCAGCCGGCGGTTGCCGTCAAGGTACGCCAGGACGTCGTCCAGCCACTCCTCCCCCTCGTCATACGCGGCGGTGCTGGCGAGCACCCCGGGGGTGGAGGCGCCGTGACCGGCCAGCTCGCCGACCTCGGCCCAGTGCGCGGCGTCGACCGGGTTGGACAGCAGCAGCTGCGCGGCCTTGAGCCCGGGCACGTTGAACGCCTTGGACGCCGACGTCGCGGTCACCGTGTGCCGGGCCGTGGCCTCCGACAGCGCGGCGTAGGGCCGGTGCACCTCCCCCGGGTACACCAGCGGCGCGTGGATCTCGTCGGCGAACACCCGGGCACCGTTGCGCCTCACCACCTCGGCCAGGGCGAGCTGCTCGGCCGCGGTGAACACCCGGCCCACCGGGTTGTGCGGGTTGACGTGCACCAGCAGGGCACCGGGGGTCAGCGCCCGGTCCAGCGCCGCCAGGTCGTGGGTGACCCGGCCGTCGTGGACGACCATCGGCACCTCGACCAGCTCGCGGCCCATCAGCCGCGGCACCTTCAGGAACGGCATGTACGCCGGAGTGGGCAGCACCACCGGGGCGCCGGCCGGGGTGAAGTGCTCGATCGCCGCCTGCAGCCCGGCGACGACGTCGGCCAGCGGGGTGATCCACTCGGCCGGCAGCTCCCAGCCGTACCGGCGCAGCTGCCAGCCGGCGCACGCCTGCGCCATCGCATCGGCGACCGGGCCGGGCAGGTAGCCCAGCGCCCCGGCGTCCACCGCGTCGTGCAGCGCCCGGGTGACCACCGGCGCCGTCCCGAAGTCCATCTCGGCGACGAAGGCGCCCAGCGCGTCGCCGTACCGCGTCCACTTGAGGCTGCCGGCCGACCGCAGCGCGTCCTCGGTCAGTGCGTCGAAGGAGGTGCCCACCTGGGTCAGTCTGCGTCGCCGGGCACGTCGGCGGTGGCCCCGGGCTCCGCGCGGGCCGACTCCTCCACCGCCGCCGCGACCGCCTGGGCGACGGCGGGGTCGAAGACGCTCGGGATGATGTAGTTGGCGTTGAGCTGGTCGTCGCCCACCACCGCGGCCAGCGCGTCGGCGGCGGCCAGCAGCATGCCCGGGCGGATCTCCTTCGCGCGGGCGTCGAGCAGCCCGCGGAAGACCCCGGGGAACGCCAGCACGTTGTTGATCTGGTTCGGCAGGTCCGACCGGCCGGAGGCGACGACGGTGGCGTACTGGCGCGCCCGCACCGGGTCGACGTCCGGCGTGGGGTTGGCCATCGGGAAGACCACCGCCCGCTCGGCCATCCCGGCGAGCACCTCGGCCTGGATCACGTTGGCCGCGCTGACCCCGATGAACACGTCCGCGCCCTGGAGCGCGTCGGGCAGCTCACCGCGCCGGCAGGCGGGATTGGTGCGCCGGGCCAGGTCCAGCTTGGCCGGGGAGAGCCGCTCGTCGTCGGGGGCGAGGATGCCCTCCCGGTCCCAGACCAGCACGTTGGTCGCCCCGGCCTCCAGCAGCAGGGTGACGATCGCCGTCCCGGCCGCCCCACCGCCGGCGACGACGACCGCGACGTCCTCGAGCTGCTTGTCCACCACCCGCAGTGCGTTGCGCAGCGCGGCGAGCACGCAGATCGCCGTGCCGTGCTGGTCGTCGTGGAAGACCGGGATGTCCAGCTTCTCCCGCAGCCGGGCCTCGATCTCGAAGCAGCGCGGGGCGGAGATGTCCTCCAGGTTGATGCCGCCGAACCCGGGGGCGATGAGCTCGACGGTGCGCACGATCTCGTCGACGTCCTGGGTGTCCAGCGCGATCGGCCAGGCGTCGATGTCGCCGAACCGCTTGAACAGCGCCGCCTTGCCCTCCATGACCGGCATGGACGCACCCGGCCCGATGTCGCCCAGCCCCAGCACCGCCGAGCCGTCGGTGACCACCGCGACCGTGTTGCCCTTGATGGTGAGCCGGCGGACGTCCTCCGGGTGTTCGGCCAGCGCCAGGCAGACCCGGGCGACCCCGGGGGTGTAGGCCATCGACAGGTCGTCGCGGGTCTTGAGCGGCACCTTGGAGGCGACCTCCAGCTTCCCGCCCAGGTGCAGCAGGAACGTGCGGTCGCTGACCTTGCGCACGTGCACGTGGTCGACCGCGTCGAGGGCGGCGACGACCTCCTCGGAGTGCTCGGCGTCGGCAGCGGAGCAGGTGACGTCGACGGTGAGGCCGTCGGGGCGGGACTCGACGACGTCGATCGCGGTGACCGCACCACCGGCGTTGCCCACTGCGGTGGCGATCCGGCCGACGCTGGCCGGGTCGCCGTCGGCGGTGAGCCGCACGGTGATCGAGTACGACGCCGACGTCACCGGCCCGCGGTGGACGACGGGTGTGGCTGCCGAGTCAGGAGTGAGGGACGTCACTCGGCCATCCTGGCACCACGGACGGCCTTTTTCCACCTGTCGGGCGAGTCATCCCACGATGCGGAACTCAGCTGGGGAATTCGGCGGCCCGCTGCTCGGCTCGGGCCTTGAGCCCCACCGCGAACTGGCGGAACGCCGGGTTGAGGTCGGGGACGGTGCGGATCATCAGCGGTGCCAGCAGCCCTCGGTACTCCTCGCGCAGGGTGAACTCGGTGCTGCCGTCGCCCTGCGGGTCGAGCCGGAAGGTGCGTTCGGCGACGAACAGGTCCAGTGGCAGGCCGCTGCGCCAGCGCATCGACTCCGCCGGCCGGATCTCGGTCACCGTGACCCGCAGCGGCCGGCGCCGGGTGCCGGTGGCGACCAGCAGCAACGGGGCACCGAGCCGCACGGCGCCCTCCACCCGGTCGATCCCGGAGTTCCAGTCACGCCAGCCGCCGACGTCGACCAGGACCCCCCACACGTGTTCGGCCCCGGCGTCGATGCGGGTGGCCGCTTCGTAGCTCCTCATCGGCACCGAGTGTGCTCTTCGTCACCCACCGGCGGAAGGGTCAGCCGCGGCGGCGCCGGGTCCGGCGGCGCACCGGCCGCGGCGGCCTCGCCCAGCCGGTCCCCCCACGCGACCAGCCCCTCGGTGTCGACGCCGTGCCGGGCGGCGGCCGCCCCGGCGGTGTCCAGCGACCGCGCGCCCCGGGTCAGCAGGGTGGCGGCACCCGGCAGGTTGCCGCGCAGCACGTGGGTCAGGCCGACGGCGAGCTGGGCCAGCCCGCGCCACAGGTCCCGCTCGTCGTCCGGGCCGGTCTTCCACGCGTCCTCGAGCACCTCGTGGGCGTGGAACGGTCGGCCGGCGTCGAGCAGTTGCTGCGCCTCCGCCAGCGTCTGGCCGGGTGTGCGCACCAGCCCCTCCGGGGCGCGCGGCTCGCCCGGTGACCCGTGCGGCAGCGGCCGGCCCAGCGCGTCGCGCGGTCGGGCGTTGCGGGCCCGACCGGCGTCGTCCCGGTCTCGGGGCTCCCCCATCACGTCAGCGCAGGACGGTGGTGAGCCGGACCTGCACGCCGTCGCCGGCCTCGGTGATGTCGACGTGGTCGCACAGCTGGCGGGCCAGCCACAGCCCCATGCCGCCCAGCGACAGGTCGTCGCCGTGGGCTGGGCCGTAGCCGATGAACGGGTCCTGCAGCCCGGCGCCGTGGTCGGTCACCGTGCAGACCAGCCGGTCGTCGCCGGCCCACAGCCGCAGGTCGACCGGCGGTCGGCCGTGGCGCAGCGCGTTCGTGGTCATCTCGTCGACGGCGAGGAGAAAATCCTCCAACGCGGGCTCCGAACCGGTCGGCAACCGGGCGTCGGCAGCCCGGGTGGCGAGGTCACGGCGCAGCCCGCGCAGGTCGCGCACCGAGTCCGCGTGGACGAGCGGCTCGGTCGCCTCCAGCGGCTCGGGCGGCACGGGCACCGAGGCCAGGTACTCCGCGGGGTCGACGTGGTCGGGGTTCACCTGCTCCTGCCCGTCGACCTGGAGCACCGGGTGGGTGGCGCGGGCCGCGTCGACCAGGGGCGCCGGCAACCGTCGGGTGTCGCACAGGCAGAGCACCATCAGCGGGTCGTCACCGGTGCGGTGCGCCTCCGCGAGCTGGTGGTCCAGGACGGCGTCGTACCGCTGCCACTCCCGCCAGGTGTCGTGGTCGGACCCGGGCATGGGCTCCAGGACGACGCGGACCACCGCACTGGCGGCCACCCGGTGGCGCTCCCCCAGGCGGCGGACGGCGGTGATCGCCGCGGCCGGCCCGTTCCCGTACACGTCGGACCACGGGACCCAGGTCACCTGCGGCCGGTCGCTGAGCGCGTGCTGCAGGAGCTGGGTGGTCCGGTCGCTGCAGGCGACCACCACCGGCTCCCCGGCGTCCAGCCCGGCGCAGACGAAGGCGACGGTGCCGTCGACCAACTCGGTGTCCGAGTCGCCGATCAGCGCCCGGTGTCTGCCGGACCCGGCTGCCCCGTCCATGCCTGCTGATCCCCGTCCTGCCCGTCGCGGAGCCGCCGTCCTGGCAGCCGTGTCCACGGTCTCCCTACCCGCTCACGCCCCAGCTAGGCGTGCAGCCGGCCGGGAGCTGACGAGGAGGCCGGGGACGCGGGTTGCCGTGCGGTCACATCCGTGGAAGATGGTCAGCGAGGACGGCCGCCACCCGGCACGCCGCCCCCGCACCGACCCGCGGTCGACACGACCGGTCCGGACCTGGAGGGGGCAGCATGACCACGTCCACAGCACTGGCCGACCATCCCGCCGACGACGTCCTGAACGACCTCGACGCCGCCCGGGAGCACGTCGCCGCCCGCGCGCTGCACCCGGCGCCGACCGGGCCGATCGGGCTGGAGCTCGAGGCCCACCTGGTCGACCGGGCCTCCCCCGGCACCCGGGTGCCCTGGCACCGGGTCACCGCCGCCGTCGCGACGCTGCCCCCGCTGGACGGCGGCAGCCGGGTCACCCTGGAGCCCGGCGGCCAGGTCGAGCTGTCCGGCCCACCGGCCCCCGACGTCACGGCAGCGGTCACCGGCCTGCGGTCCGACCTGGCGGCCGTCCGGGCCCGGCTGGCCACGGCGGGCCTGGGGCTGGCCCCACTGGGCGCGGACCCGTGCCGCCCCGCGCAACGGGTGAGTCCGGGCCCCCGCTACGTGGCGATGGAGGAGCACTTCCAGGCGCTGGGGCACCGGGCGGCCGGGGTCACGATGATGACCAGCACCGCGGCGCTGCAGGTCAACGTGGAGGCCGGGCCTCGAGCCGGGTGGGCCACGCGGGTCCGGCTGGCCCAGGCGCTCGGCCCGGTGCTGGTGGCGGTCTCCGCCTGCTCACCGATGCTGGCCGGTCGCGAGACCGGCTGGCGCTCCGGGCGGCAGCGGATCTGGGCCCAGCTGGACCCCGCTCGCTGTGGCCCGCTGCCCGGTGGGCCCGACCCGACCGACGAGTGGGCCGCGTTCGCCCTGGCGGCGCCGGTCATGCTGGTGCGCGGACCGGCGGGTGACGCCGTCCCGGTGCGCGGCCGGACGTCGTTCGCGGACTGGGTCCGCGGAGCCGGGCCGACCGATCGGCGGCCGACCGCGGCCGACCTGGAGTACCACCTGACCACGCTGTTCCCGCCGGTCCGACTGCGCGGTTACCTGGAACTGCGGTACCTCGACGCCGCGCCCGAGCCGTGGTGGCCGGCCCTCTCGGCGGTGGCCGGCACCCTGCTCGACGACCCGGTGGCCGCCGACACCGCCGCCGCAGCGACCGAGCCGGTCTCCGGCCGCTGGGAGCAGGCCACCCGGATCGGACTGGCCGACCCGGAGCTGCACGCGGCCGCCGTCGCCTGCCTGGAGGTGGCCGTGCGCCGGGCCCCGGCGGGCCTGCGGCCACAGGTCACGGCCCTCGCCGAGCTGGTCGAGCGCCGGGCCAGCCCCGGCGACGCCCTGCTGCACGCCGCCCGGACCGACGGCCCGGCAGCCGCGCTGCTGGCCGCGACCGACGACACCGAGGAGGGGACATGACCGACCTGAGGGAGACCCTCGCCCAGGAGCTCACCCGTGCCCGGGAACGCACCCTGCTGCTCACCGAGCACGACGAGCCCGAGCTGCTGCGCCAGCACTCGCCGCTGATGAGCCCGCTGGTCTGGGACCTGGCGCACATCGGACAGCAGGAGGACCTGTGGCTGCTGCGCGGCGGCAACGCCCGGTGCACCGGGGTGCTGCCGCCGGACGTCGAGCAGCTGTACGACGCCTTCACCCACCCCCGGGCCGCACGGGTCCGGCTCCCGCTGCTGCCCCCGGTGGAGGCCCGGGCGTTCTGCGCCGAGGTGCGGGGGCGGGTGCTGGACCGGCTCGACCGCTCCGGGCCGGACGACGACCCGTTCGACGTCGCCATGGTGGTCAGCCACGAGCAGCAGCACGACGAGACGATGCTGCAGACCCTGCAGCTGCGCGCCGGCCCACCGCTGCTGGGCACCGGCTCCCGGCTCCCGGCCGGCCGGCCGGGGCTGGCGGGCACCACCGTGCTGGTCCCCGGTGGGCCGTTCCGCCTCGGGGTGGACGGCACCGAGGAGCCCTTCTCCCTGGACAACGAGCGGCCGGCGCACGTCGTCGACGTCCCGGCGTTCCGGATCGGGCGGGTGCCGGTCACCAACGCCGAGTACGCCGCGTTCGTCGCCGACGGCGGCTACACCGACCCCCGCTGGTGGTCGGCGCGCGGCTGGCAGCACCGCTGCGACGCGGGCCTCACCGCACCGGGGTCCTGGGGCCCCGGGGGCACCCGGACCAGGTTCGGCCTGGTCGAGGAGCTGCCGGCGGACGAACCGGTCCAGCACGTGACCTTCTTCGAGGCCGAGGCGTACGCCGCCTGGGCGGGCGGGCGGCTGCCCACCGAGGAGGAGTGGGAGAAGGCGGCTGTCTGGGACCCGGCCACCGGTGGCCGGCGGCGGTTCCCCTGGGGCGCGGCCGACCCGACCCCGGAGCTGGCCAACCTCGGCGGCCTGGCGCTGCGTCCCGCCCCCGTGGGCGCCTACCCCGCCGGCGCCTCGGCGCTCGGGGTGGAGCAGCTGATGGGCGACGTCTGGGAGTGGACCTCCTCGGACTTCCGGCCCTGGCCCGGCTTCACCCCGATGCTCTACGCCGACTACTCCGCCCCCTTCTTCGGCGGCGACTACAAGGTGCTGCGCGGGGCCTCCTGGGCGGTCGGCGCCTCGGTGTCCCGGCCGAGCTTCCGCAACTGGGACCACCCGGTGCGCCGGCAGGTCTTCAGCGGCATCCGACTCGCCTTCGACGCATGACCGGAGCCGTCTGATGTGCCGCCACCTCGCCTGGCTCGGACAGCCCCGGACGCTGGCGGCCCTGGTGCTCGACCCGCCGTCGTCCCTGCTGGTGCAGTCCTACGCCCCCCGCCGGCAGCGGTACGGCACGGTGAACGCCGACGGCTGGGGAGTGGGCTTCTGGGCCGCCGGTCGACCGGAGCCGGCCCGCTGGCGGTCGGAGCGGCCGCTGTGGGGATCGGCCTCCTTCGCCTCGGTCGCCCCCGCGGTCTCGGCCCGCTGCGTGCTGGCGGCCGTGCGCTCGGCGACCGTGGGGATGCCCATCGAGGAGGCGGCGGCCGCCCCGTTCACCGACGGCCGCTGGCTGCTGTCGCACAACGGCCGGGTCGACCGGGCGGTGCTGCCCCCGGCCCGCGACGCCGAGTCGGTGGTGGACAGTGCACTGCTGGCCGCGCTGGTCTTCTCCCGGGGCATGGCGGCGCTCGGCGAGACCGTCCGCGAGGTGGGGGCCGCCGACCCGGCCGCCCGGCTCAACCTGCTCGCCGCCGACGGCACCCGCCTGCTGGCCACCACCTGGGGCGACACCCTCTCGGTGCTGGCCACCGACGAGGGGACGGCGCTGGCCAGTGAACCGTGGGACGACGACCCGCGCTGGGCCGACGTCCCCGACCGGACGCTCGTCGAGGTCACCCCCGACGGCCTGACCCAGACGTCCCTCGACGCATCGGAGCCCGCATGACGTTCACGCTCACCGACCACCTCGGCCCGGTCGACTCCGGCGCTGCGCTCGCCGCCGACGTGCGCGCCGGCCTGACCGCGAGCCCGAAGACGCTGCCACCCCGCTGGTTCTACGACGAGCGCGGCAGCGAGCTGTTCGACCAGATCACCCGACTCCCGGAGTACTACCCGACCCGCGCGGAACGGGCGCTGTTGGCCGAGCGGGCCGCGGACGTCGCCTCGGCCACCACTGCGGACACGCTGGTGGAGCTGGGCAGCGGGACCTCGGAGAAGACCCGGCTGCTGCTCACCGCGCTGGCCGAGGCGGGCACGCTGCGCCGGTTCGTGCCGGTCGACGTCGACCCCACGGTGCTGCGGGCCGCCGGCGCCCAGATCACCGCGGACTATCCGGGGACGGCGGTCGACGCGGTGGTCGCCGACTTCACCGTGCACCTGGGCGACCTGCCGCAGGAGGGCCGCCGGCTGGTCGCCTTCCTCGGCTCCACGATCGGCAACCTGGAGCCCGAGCCGCGGGCGGCGTTCCTCTCCTCCCTCGCGGCGACCCTGCGGCCGGGGGACTCCCTCCTGCTCGGCACCGACCTGGTCAAGGACCCCGACCGGCTGGTGCGCGCCTACGACGACGCCGCCGGGGTGACTGCGGCGTTCAACAAGAACGTCCTCGCGGTGCTGAACCGGGAGCTCGCCGGCGACGCCGATCCGGCCGCCTTCGAGCACGTCGCGGTCTGGGACCCCGAGGAGGAGCGGATCGAGATGCGGCTGCGTTCGGCCCGGGACCAGGTCGTGGAGCTGGCCGCGATCGGGCTGACGGTGCCCTTCGCCGCCGGGGAGGAGATGCGCACCGAGGTGTCGAGCAAGTTCCGCCGTGCCCGGGTCGAGGAGGAGCTGGCCGCCGCCGGCCTCCGGATGACGCACTGGTGGACCGACGGGGCCGGTGACGTCGCACTGTCCCTGTCGGTGCCCCGGTGAGCCCGGCAGGCGGCCTCCCCCACGACGACCTCGGCGACGCCTGGCGTGCCGCCCGCCTGCAGCCGGCGGCCGTGCACCTGGACCATGCCGCCTGCAGCCGGCAGAGCACCGCCGTCCTCGACTCCGTCGCCCGGCACGCCCGGCACGAGGCCGAACTCGGCGGCTACGTCGCCGAACAGGCCGCCGACGGGCTGCTGCAGCAGGGCCGTTCGGTGCTGGCCGGGCTGGTCGGGATGGCCGCCGCCGACGTGGCCTTCACCGAGAGCGCGTCGGCGTCCGTGCGCACGCTGGTCTCCCGCTGGCGGCTGGCGCCGGGCGCCCGGGTCGGCGTCCTGCCCGGGGAGTACTGGCAGAACGTCGCCGCGTTCACCGCCGCCGGGCTGACGCCGGTGGTGCTGCCCGCTGACGCCGTCGGCCGGGCCGACCTGGCCGGTGTCGAGCGGGCGCTGCGCGACGACCCGCCGGCGTTCGTGCACCTCACCCTGGTGGCCAGCCACCGCGGCGTCGTCCAGCCCGGGCGGGAGGTCGCCGACCTGTGCCGGGCGGCCGGGGTCCCCCTGGTGCTGGACGTCGCGCAGGCCCTCGGTCACGTCGACTGCGACCTGGGCGCGGACGCCGCGTACGGCACCTCTCGCAAGTGGCTCGCCGGGCCGCGCGGCGTCGGCTTCCTCGTCCTGCGCCCGGCGGTCAGCGCGCAGCTCTCCCCGCTCGTCGGCCCGGAGCTGTACGACGAGGACCGCACCGGCGTCGACCACGCCCGCTGGTACGAGTCGCACGAAGCGCACGTGGCCGGCCGGGTCGGCCTGGTGGTGGCCTTGGGCGAGCACCTGGCCGCCGGCCCGCACCGGGTCCGCGAGCGGCTCGCCGCGCTGGGCCGCGCCACCCGGGAGCGGCTCGACGGGCGGGCTGGGTGGCAGGTGGCCGAGCCGTTGGACGAGCCGACCGCCCTCACCACGCTGCGTCCCCCGCCGGACGTCGACGTCCGGCAGGTGGTCACCCGGCTGCGCACCGAGCACGGCGTGCTGACGACGGAGGCCGGCCGGGAACGGGCACCGGGTGAGCTCACCGGCCCGGTGCTCCGGGTCTCCCCCCACCTGGACGCGACCGTCGATCAGCTGGACCTGCTGGCCACGGCACTGGCGCCCTGATCTCCGAACCACACGATCCGGACAGGCGCATCCAGGACCAGGTGCATCCAGGACCGGGGGTTGGCAGGAAGTACGAGATGACAGTCCACCCCAACGGAAGGAACGTCATCGTGAACAAGACCCGCCCGATCGCCCTGACCGCCGGCGCCACCGGCGCGTTCGCCCTGCTCTTCGCGGCCACCCCCGCGCTGGCCGACTCGCACACCGCGACCCTCTCGGTCCTGCACGCCATCCCGGAGACCCCGGTCGACGTCTACGCCAACGGCGAGCGGCTGATCGACGACTTCGAGCCCGGCACCCTCGCCGGCCCGCTCACGCTGCCCGCCGGCGACTACGACCTGGCGCTCTACCCGGCCGACGCGGAGGACGCGTCCGGTGAGCCGCTGCTGCAGGCCATGGACGTCGCCGTCCCGGCCGGTGCCAACGCCACGGTGGCCGCCCACCTGACCGAGGCCGGCGAGCCCGCCCTCACCCCGTTCGTGAACGACACCTCCGCGGTCCCCGCGGGCGAGGGCCGGCTCACCGTGCGCCACGTGGCCGCGGCGCCCGCCGTCGACGTCCGGGCCGGTGGCGAGGTCGTCATCGACGGCCTGGTCAACCCGAACGAGGAGTCGCTGACCGTCCCGGCCGGCAACGTGAGCGCCGACGTGGTCCTCGCCGGTACCGACACCGTGGCGATCGGCCCGGCCGACCTGACCGTGGCCGAGGGCGCCAACACCATCGTCTACGCGTGGGGTTCCGCCGACGCCGGCTACGAGCTGGCCACCCAGACGGTCCAGGCCGGGGCCTCCGCCCCGACCGGCGTCCCCGGTGGCTCGGCCGGTCTGGCCGCTGACGAGGGCATGCCGGCACCGCTGGTCGGCCTGACCGTGGCCGGCCTCGCCGCTGCCGCGTTCGCCGGCCGCAAGTACGCCACCAGCCGGGTCTGACCGACCCGGACAGACGCACCACCGTGCGCAGCTCCGCCGTCGTGTTGGTGCTGGGTCTCGCCCTGGCGATCGGGACACCGGTCACCTGGGCGCTGACCCGGCCCAGCACGACGGCGGGCACCACAGTCCGGTCACTGCGCTGGCGCACTGATCCGACGGATTCCAGGTCCGGATCAGGTGAATCCCCGACCGGGGATGGGCAGGAAGCCCGAGACGACAGTGCATTCCAACGGAAGGAACGTCATCGTGAACAAGACCCGCCCGATCGCCCTGACCGCCGGCGCCACCGGCGCGTTCGCCCTGCTCTTCGCGGCCACCCCCGCGCTGGCCGACTCGCACACCGCGACGGTCTCGGTCCTGCACGCCATCCCCGAGACCCCGGTGGACGTCTACGCCAACGGTGAAGAGCTCATCTCCGACTTCATGCCCGGCACCCTCGCCGGGCCGCTCACCCTCCCCGGCGGCGAGTACGACCTGACGGTCTACCCCGCCGGCGCCGACCCGGAGTCCGCCGAGGTCGCGGTCAGCCTCGACGACGTGGAGATCCCGGCCGGCGCCGACGCCACCGTGGTCGCCCACCTCACCGAGGCCGGCGCCCCGGAGCTCACCCCGTTCGTGAACGACACCTCCGCGGTCCCCGCGGGCGAGGGCCGGCTCACCGTGCGCCACGTGGCCGCGGCGCCCGCCGTCGACGTCCGGGCCGGTGGCGAGGTCGTCATCGACGGCCTGGTCAACCCGAACGAGGAGTCGCTGACCGTCCCGGCCGGTGACGTGAGCGCCGACGTGGTCCTCGCCGGTACCGACACCGTGGCGATCGGCCCGGCCGACCTGACCGTGGCCGAGGGCGCCAACACCATCGTCTACGCGTGGGGTTCCGCCGACGCCGGCTACGAGCTGGCCACCCAGACGGTCCAGGCCGGGGCCTCCGCCCCGACCGGCGTCCCCGGTGGCTCGGCCGGTCTGGCCGCTGACGAGGGCATGCCGGCACCGCTGGTCGGCCTGACCGTGGCCGGCCTCGCCGCTGCCGCGTTCGCCGGCCGCAAGTACGCCACCAGCCGGGTCTGACCCGACCGAGAACAGGAGCACCACCGTGCGCAGCTCCGTCGTCGTGTTGGTGCTGGGTCTCGCCCTGGCGATCGGGACACCGGTCACCTGGGCACTGACCCAGCCCGATGAGGCAGCGGGCACCACGGTGGAGCAGGCGATCGACGCGCCGTCGCCCTCGGTGACGGCACCCTCGCCGACGGCGGCACCGTCCCCCTCCGGGGCGGTTCCGCCGTCGGCGCCTGCACTCGACCTCCCCCCGGTGACCACCCGGGACGCGGCGCCCACCGTGGCCGCACCGGTTGCGGCTCCGGTCCGGCTGAGCCTGCCGGCCCGGGGAGTGGACGCCCCGCTGGACTCGGTGGGGGTCTCCGCGGACGGTCAGATGGAGCTGCCGGAGGACGTGGACCGGGTCGGCTGGTACCGCTTCGGTCCCGTGCCGGGGGCCGACGGCTCGGCGGTGCTCGCCGGGCACGTCGACGACCGGGAGCAGGGGCTGGGCGCCCTGGCCCCGCTGCGCAGCACCGAGGTGGGTGACGTCGTCGTGGTCACCGGCGCGAACGGCGCGGAGACCCGCTGGCAGGTGGTCTCCCGCGAGACCATCACCAAGCAGGTCCTGCCGCTGGACACGATCTTCGGTCGGGACGGCCCGCCCCGGCTGGTCATGGTCACCTGCGGCGGCCCCTTCATCCCCGAGCTCCGCAGCTATCGCGACAACGTGGTCGTCGTTGCCGAACCGCTCCCATGAGCCTCCTGGCCGTCCGTCGGCCGCCACTGGGTACGGTCGCTGACGTGCCCATCACCCAGGGCTCGGTGCAACAGGGCGCCGAGCCGGACGACGCCGAGGTCGCCCGGCGCTTCGTCGACGGCGACGAGCAGGCCCTGGCCTGGGCCTACGAGCGGTGGGCGGCGCAGGTGCACGGCATGGCGGTGCGGGCCTTCGGGCCCGGCCCCGACGCCGAGGACGTCACCCAGCAGACCTTCATCTCGGCCTGGACCGGGCGAGCTCGATACCGCCCCGACCAGGGGGCACTGCCGGCCTGGCTGGTGGGGGTGTGCCGGCACAAGATCGCCGACACCTGGGCCAAGCGGGAGCGGCAGCGTCGCTCGACCGAGGCGGCCGCGAGCGAGGCGCGCTCAGCACCGAGCGCCGGCCCCGGCAGCGAGTTGGCCACCGAGGTGGCCGACCGCGTGCTCCTGCTGGGCGAGTTGAACCGGATCGGCCAGCCGCAACGAAGCATCATCGAGCTCGCGTTCTTCGAGGACCTGACCCATGCACAGATCGCGGCACGCACCGGCATCCCGCTGGGCACCGTGAAGAGCCACATCAGACGCACCCTGGAGCGCCTGCGAGACCGGTTGGAGGTGGACGGTGCAGCACTGCGATCCTGACGAGCTGGCGCTGGCCGCCCTCGGCGAGCAGCCGTCGCCCGAGTGCGCCGCGCACCTGACCGACTGCGCCGAGTGCGAGCGGGAGGTCACCTCGCTGCGGCGGAGCGTCGACGTCCTCGCCGTCCCTGCACTGGCCACGCCCCGCCAGGCGGTGGCCCCACCCCCGCAGGTCTGGGCAGCCATCGCCGCCGCGACCGGGGTCGCTGTCTCCCCTCGTCCGGCCGAGGTCGAGGCCGGTCTGGCACGCGAGATCCCCATGCCCCGGCCGGCTCAGGCCGAAACCGCGACGGCCGGAACGGTCGATCCCGAACCGGCCGGGTCCACCGTCCTGCCCTTCCGGCCGCGTTCCGCTGGCCGGCCGGCGAGCCGGTGGTTGCCGCTGGCCGCCGCCGTGCTGGTGGGCGGCGTCATCGGCGCCGGGGCGGTCGCGGTCACCCAGGACGGCGCCGGCGGCGCCGTGGTGGCCCAGGCCGGGCTCGACCCGCTGCCGGAGCAGATCGCCTCGGGCACGGCGGAGGTCCGGGATCGCGGCGGAGTCCGTGAGCTGCAGGTCGACCTCGACGTGCCGGCGCTGGACGACGCCTACTACGAGGTGTGGCTGCTGCAGGCCGATGCCCAGCGGATGGTGCCGGTCGGCATCGTCCAGCAGGGCGCGACCGTGCTGCCGCTTCCCGACGGCATCGACCTCGCCGCTTACCCGCTGGTCGACGTCTCGGTCGAGCCGCTCGACGGCGACCCGACGCACTCCGGTGTCTCGGTGGTCCGCGGAGAGCTCTCCACCTGACCCGGCGCCCCGCTCAGACGAGCGGGGCCTGCATCCGCTGCGACACCCGCCGGTGGACGGCGAGCTGCTCCTCCAGCCCGGGGTGCACGACGGCGCCGTCCTCGACCACGAACCGCCCCGCCACGACGGTGTGCCGCGCGGACACCGGACCACAGCGCAGCCAGGCCTCCACCGGGTCCGACAGCGCGCCGGCGAACCGCACGCCCTCCAGTGACCAGATCGCGAGGTCACCGCAGGCGCCGACGGACAGCTCGCCGATCTCCCCGGCCCGGCCCAGGCACGCGGCGCCGCCGCGGGTGGCGATCTCCAGCGCGTCCCGGGCCGACATCGCCGCGGCGCCGTGCCGGAGCTTGCCCTGCAGCATCGCGGTGCGGGCCTCCAGCCACAGCGATGCAGAGTCCGCCGACGCCGAGCCGTCGACCCCGAGCCCGACCGGTGCGCCGGCCGCCCGCAGCTCGGCCACCGGGGCGAGACCGCTGCCCAGGATCATGTTCGACGAGGGGCAGTGTGCCGCCCCGACCCGGGCGGCACCGAGCCGGACGACCTCGGCGGCGTCCGGCCAGACCACGTGCGCGAGCCACGTCCGGTCGGTCATCCAGCCGACGTCGGTCAGGTGGTCGACCGGACGCCGGCCGAAGGTCGCCAGGCAGAAGGCGTCCTCGTCCTGGGTCTCGGCGAGGTGCGTGTGCAGCCGGACGTCGAGGGACTCGGCCAGCTCTGCGGTGCGGCGCATCAGGCCGGGGGAGACGCTGAACGGCGAGCAGGGCGCCAGTGCGATCTGCGTCATCGCCGTGGGCGAGCGGTCGTGGTGGGCCTCCACCAGCCGCTGCGAGTCGGCCAGGACCTCGTCGTCGTCCTGCACCACCGAGTCCGGTGGCAAGCCGCCGTCCTTGACGGAGAGGGACATCGACCCGCGGGTGGGCGAGAACCGGACGCCGAGCTCCCGGGCCGCGGCCACCTCGGCAGAGATGAGGTCGCCGGCGCCGCGCGGGTGCACGTAGAGGTGGTCGGTCGACGTCGTGCCGCCGGAGAGCGCCAGCTCGGCGAGCCCGACGAACGCGCTGACGTGCGCCGCCTCCTCGTCGAGCCGGGCCCACAGCGGGTACAGCGTGACCAGCCAGTCGAACAACCCGCCGCTGAGCGCGGGGGCGTAGGCCCGGGTCAGGTTCTGGTAGAGGTGGTGGTGGGTGTTCACCAGCCCGGGCGTGACCAGGCAGCCGCGGGCGTCGACCCGGCGGACGGCGGCCGGCTGCGGGTCGGCCGAGCCGCCGAGGCCGCTGACCACGCCGTCGGTGATCGCGACCCACCCTCCGGCGAGCTCGCGGCGGGCGTCGTCGACGGTGGCGATCAGCTCGGCGTCGTGCACGAGCAGGTCAGCGGTCTGCACCCCGCGCATCCTGCCGCCCGGACGTGTCCGAGGTGTGTCCGGACCGCATCACCCGTCATCGCCCCGTGACACGGCCGGGCTACCGTGGCCGTCCCCCACCGACGAGGAGCCCCATGGACTTCCTGCAACCGGCCACCTGGGCCGAGGCGCTGGAGGCGAAGGCCGCCCACCCGGACGCCGTGCCGATCGCCGGGGGCACGGACGTGATGGTGGGCCTGAACTTCGGCCACCTCCGCCCGGCACGGCTCCTGGACCTCACCCGGGTGGCCGACCTGCGCGACTGGCAGGTCGCCGACGGCGCCGTCCGGCTGGGGGCAGGGGTGAGCTACGCGCGGGTGATCAACGAGCTCGGCGACCGGCTGCCCGGCCTGGCCATGGCGTCCCGCACCATCGGCTCCCCGCAGATCCGCAACCGCGGCACGGTCGCCGGCAACCTCGCCACCGCCTCACCGGCCGGCGACGCCCACCCCGCGCTGCTGGCCGCCGGGGCCGAGGTCGAGGTGGCATCGGCCCGGGGCACCCGCCGGATCCCGATCGACGACTTCTACACCGGCGTCAAGCGCAACGCGATGGACGAGGACGAGCTGATCGCCGCCGTCCACGTCGCCCTGGCCAGCGGCCCGCAGCAGTACAGCAAGATCGGCACCCGCAACGCGATGGTCATCGCCGTGGCCGCGTTCGGCCTGGCCCTGCACCCCGACCGCCGCGCGGTCGGCACCGGCATCGGCTCGGCCGCCCCGACGCCGCGTCGCGCGCCGGCCGCCGAGGAGTTCCTGGCCGGCGAGCTCGACAGCAGCGGACTGTGGGACTCCCGTGCCGAGCTGCCGGAGGCGACCATCGCCCGGTTCGGGGAGCTGGTCGCCGCCGCGGCTGCCCCCATCGACGACGTCCGCGGGAGTGCCCGCTACCGCGTCCACGCGCTGTCCGTGATGGCCCGCCGCGCCCTGACCTGGGCCTGGGCCGACCACCGCTCCGCGACCGAGGAGGCCTGACGTGCGTCTGACCTGCACCGTGAACGGCACCGAGCAGCACGTGGACGACGTCTGGGAGGGCGAGAGCCTGCTCTACGTCCTCCGGGAGCGGATGGGCCTGCCCGGGTCGAAGAACGCCTGTGAGCAGGGTGAGTGCGGCTCCTGCACCGTCTACCTCGACGGCCTGCCGGTCTGCGCCTGCCTGGTCGCCGCGGGCCAGGCCGAGGGTCGCCAGGTCGGCACCGTCGAGGGCCTGGCCGACGCCGAGTCGCTGCACCCGGTCCAGCAGGCCTTCCTCGACGCCGGCGCCGTCCAGTGCGGCTTCTGCACGCCCGGGCTGCTGGTCGCCACGCACGACCTGATCACCCGGCACGGCCGGCCCAGTGACGCCGAGACCCGCGAGGCGCTGGCCGGCAACCTCTGCCGGTGCACCGGCTACGAGAAGATCCTGGACGCCGTCCGGCTCGCCGCGGACCGGATGGCCGAGCCCACGGCAGGGGGAGACCGATGAGCACACCGACCCGCACGCCGACCGGGGCCCCGGAGCACCTGACCGGGCCGGGCAGCGGCGGGGTCGGCGACGACGCCCAGCGGCCCGACGGCGTCCTCAAGGTCCGCGGCGAGTTCGCCTACGGCAGCGACCTGTGGATGGCGGACATGCTCTGGGGGGTCACCCTGCGCAGCCCCCACCCCTACGCCCGGATCCGTTCGGTCGACACCAGCGCCGCGCTGGCCACCCCCGGCGTCTCCGCCGTGCTCACCGCCGACGACGTGCCGGGCGAGAAGGTGTACGGGCTCGAGCTGGCCGACCAGCCGGTGCTGGCCCTCGACGTCGTCCGCTACCAGGGCGAACCGGTGGCGCTGGTCGCCGCCGACCACCCCGAGACCGCACGGCTGGCCGCCTCCCGGATCCAGGTCGACTACGAGGTCTGGGAGCCGGTCACCGACGCGCGCACCGCGCTGGGGCACCCGACCTGGAACCAGGTGCACGACTCCACCGCCGAGGTCACCGAGCTGAGCCGGGAGAACGCCCACCTGCGCCCGGAGGGGAACCTGGTGCGGCACCTGAAGGTCCGCACCGGCGACCCGTCGCCGACCGCGGACGTCGTCGTGGTGGGCGAGTACGAGGTGGGGATGCAGGACCAGGCCTTCCTCGGCCCGGAGTCCGGCCTCGCCGTGCCGGCCGAGGACGGCGGCGTGGAGCTGCACGTCGCCACCCAGTGGCTGCACGTGGACCAGAAGCAGATCTGCTCGGCCCTCGCCCTGCCGCCCGAGCAGGTGCGGCTGACCCTGGCCGGCGTGGGCGGCGCGTTCGGCGGCCGGGAGGACCTGTCGATGCACGTGCACGCGTGCCTGCTGGCGCTGCGCACCGGCCGCCCGGTGAAGATGTCCTACAACCGGGAGGAGTCCTTCTTCGGCCACGTGCACCGGCACCCGGCGACGATGCGCTACGAGCACGGCGCCACCCGGGACGGCGAGCTGGTCTACGTCAAGGCGGCGATCTACTTCGACGGCGGCGCCTACGCCTCCAGCACCCCGGCCGTGGTGGGCAACGGCGGGACGATGGGGATCGGCCCCTACGTCGTCCCGAACGTGCACGTCGACTGCTACGGCGCGTACACGAACAACCCGCCGTGCGGGGCCATGCGCGGGTTCGGGTCGGTGCAGACCGCCTTCGCCTACGAGTCGCAGATGGACGCGCTCGCCGCCGAGCTGGGCATGGACCCGGTGGAGCTGCGCTGCCGGAACGCCATGGAGGAGGGGTCGCCCACCCCCACCGGCCAGGTGATCGACAGCCCGGCCCCGGTCGTGGAGCTGCTACGCCGGCTGGAGGCCATGCCGCTGCCGGCCGCGTCCGGCGACGGTGAGGTCGACCTGCGCGACATGCCCGGCGGGGTCTCCAACACCACCCACGGGGAGGGCGTCCGGCGCGGGGTCGGTTATGCGGTGGCGTACAAGAACGTCGCCTTCTCCGAGGGCTACGACGACCACTCGACCGCCCGGGTGCGCCTGGAGGTGGTCGGTGGCGAGCCCACCGCGACCGTGCACACCGCGGCGGCCGAGGTCGGCCAGGGGCTCGTCACCGTGGAGCAGCAGATCGCCCGCACCGAGCTCGGCGTCGAGCGCGTCGTCGTGCACCCCAAGGACACCAGCGTGGGGTCGGCCGGCTCGACCTCGGCCTCGCGGCAGACCTACGTCACCGGCGGGGCGGTCAAGGCCGCCTGCGAGAAGGTGCGCGAGCAGGTGCTCGCCCGGGCGGAGCGGCTGGTGGGACGGACCGTTCCCGACCTGCGGTTGACCGGCGGTGCCGTGGTGTCCGACAGCGAGGACATCGCCGTCCCGCTGGCCGACCTGCTGGGCGACGACGTGCTGGAGGAGACCCTCGAGTGGCGGCACCGCCCCACCGAGGCGATCGACCCGGAGACCGGCCAGGGGTTCGCGCACGTGCAGTACGCCTTCTCCGCCCACCGGGCCGTGGTGGACGTCGACACCGAGCTGGGGCTGGTCAAGGTGGTCGAGATGGCCTGCACCCAGGACGTCGGCAAGGCGATCAACCCGCAGGCGGTGGTCGGCCAGATCCAGGGCGGCACCGCGCAGGGCCTCGGGCTTGCGGTGATGGAGGAGATCCTCATCAAGGACGGCAAGGTGCGGAACCCGTCGTTCACCGATTACCTGATCCCGACCATCCTGGACATGCCGCCGATGCGCATCGAGGTCCTCGAGTACGCCGACCCGCACGCCCCCTACGGCCTGCGCGGGGTCGGCGAGGCCCCCAACATCTCCTCCGGCCCGGCGGTGCTCGCCGCCATCCGCGCTGCTACCGGCCTCCCGCTGACCCGGGTGCCGGTGCGGCCGGAGCACATCACCGGCACCTGACCGACCCTGTCAGCTGGCCCGACCGGCGAGGAGGGCGCGGACGGCCGGCGGCAGCTCGCCGGACAGCGGCCGGTGGCCGACGAGCCGGCCCGCCTCGGCCGGGTCGACGCCGAGGGAGCCCAGCACCTCCAGCGCCTGGACGTCGGGCAGCGCGTCGAACCAGCGGCGCCCCAGCGCAGCGCGGCCGGCGGCGGTGGGGCGCCCCCACAGCCGCAGCCGGGCCATCCCGCCGTCCGGGAAGACGTCGAGCCGGACGCTGCTGACGCCCGTGGCGCCGTCCAGGACGAACCGGTGCCGGGTGTCCGGCTGGAGTCGGGTGCGCGGCAGCAGCTCGACCTCCCCACCGTCGGCGGTGCGGCCGGTCAGCGACGCGGTGCCGGGGGCGTTGCCGAGGAACCACGAGGTGTCCAGCTCGGCGAGGGTGACCGCGCCCTCGCAGGCGAGGTCGAGGTCGACCCAGTCGTTGCCCGTGCCGCGGCGGCGGGCGTTCTCCCAGCCCTCCCCCATCGACCGGGCCGTCCCGCGGCCGATCAGCTGGTGCGGGCTGCCGTAGTGGGCGTTGCTCACGCCGGTGACCCGCCCGCCGTTCTCCAGGGCGGCCAGGTCGAACGGCCCGGCGTCCACCAGCCTCGGGTCCGCGACCACGGTGCCGTGCACCCGCAGCCGGGCCACGCCTCCGTCGGGGTGGATGGACAGCCGTACGTGCGTGTACCGCCGGTCGGAGTCGACGGCAAAGGCGTTGGCGGTGTCGCCGACCAGGTCCGACAGCGGCAGCAGCGGCTGCCAGTCGGCGCGGGTCAACTCCTCGACCGAGGGGTGGCCCTCGACCGCAGCGCCCTCCAGCGAGGCCTGCGGTGGGTAGTTGCCGGTGAAGAACGCGGTGTCGACGACGACCCCGGCCACGACCCCCGGCGCCCCGAGCCGCACGATCGCCCAGTCGTGCCCGGGGCTGCGGCGCCGCCGGGTCTCCCAGCCGTCGTACTCCTTGCCCTTGTGCCCGAACTCGGCACGCGGCACGGCCGGGTGCGGCAGCACCAGGTTCTCCCGGGCGGCGAAGAACTCGTCGTTCGCGGCGACGACGGCGCCACCGAGGTCGCGGCGGGCCAGGTCGGGCAGGGCCAGGAAGGAAGGGCCGGGGAAGGAGGGGCCGGAGTGGGCAGGGCCGGTCATCGGGCTCCAGACGGATCGGGGTGGACGCGGGTCACTGTGGCACGGCGGGGGTAGGGCGCTGTCGACCCGACCGGACCGAACACCCAGGAGGACCCGTGACCAGCCCCGACGACGACCTGAAGGCCCGCGCCCAGCAGCACGTCCAGCAGATGCCCGCCGAGACGGCCCTCGGCAACGCCGACCCGGCCGGCGGGGTCCAGGACGACCCGCAGGTCCTGGACGAGGCGGCCCGCGAGGAGGGCGAGCAGCGCAGCTGACCCACCACCGGGTGGGCCGGCGTCGGCCGGTTCACCGCTCCTCTCTGCTCAGCAACCGGCCGAGGGGAGCCGCCCCGTCGACCAGCGGCTGCCCGCGCAGCCACGTGCGGCGGACCACCCCGGTGAGCTCCCGCCCCGCGTAGGGCGTGACCGGGTTGCGGTGGTGCAGCTGCGCCACCCGCCACGGCTCGTCCGGCGCGAAGGCCACCAGGTCGGCGTCCTTGCCCACGGCGATCGCGCCCTTGCCGGCCAACCCGGTGAGCTGCGCCGGCGCGGCCGACATCCACCGGACGACGTCGGTGAGCCCGAACCCGCGGGCCCGGGCGCCGCTCCACACCACCGGCAGGGTCACCTGCAGCCCGGCGATCCCACCCCACGCCAGCGCGAAGTCGCCGACGTCCAGCCGCTTGAGCTCCGGCGTGCACGGTGAGTGGTCGCTGACCACCAGGTCGACGTCCCCGGCGGCCAGCGCCTGCCACAGCGCCTCCCGGTGCCCGGCCTCCCGGATGGGCGGGCAGCACTTGAAGGACGTGTCGCCGTCGGGCACCTCCTCGGCGCTGAACGTCAGGTAGTGCGGGCAGGTCTCGACCGTGATCCGCACCCCGTCCGCCCGGGCGTCCCGCAGCATCGGCAGCGCCCCGGCGTCGGCCAGGTGGACGACGTGCACCCGGGCGCCGGTGTCCCGGGCGGCGGCGATGAGCCGGCCGATCGCGGTCTCCTCCGCCGCACCCGGCCGTGAGGCGAGGAAGTCGGCGTAGCTCCGCCCGCCCGGCTGCGGGGCGGCGGTGATCACGTCGTCGTCCTCGCAGTGCGCGATCAGCAGCCCGTCGACCGCGGCCAGCTCGGTGAGCGCAGCCCGGAGGCCGGCGTCGTCCAGCGGGGGGAACTCCGGCACGCCGGAGTCGAGCAGGAAGCACTTCACGCCGACGGCACCCTCGGCGAGCAGCTGCGGGAGCTGGCCGGCGTTGCCGGGCACGGCACCACCCCAGAAGGCGACGTCCACGCTGACCTGGCCCTGCGCCACCGCGCGTTTCACGTGCAACGCCTCGACGTCGACCGTGGGCGGGATCGAGTTCAGCGGCATGTCGACGATCGTGGTGATCCCGCCGGCCGCCGCCGCCCGGGTCGCCGAGGCGAACCCCTCCCACTCGGTGCGGCCGGGCTCGTTGACGTGCACGTGGCTGTCGACCAGCCCGGGCAGCAGCACCTCGTCGTCGGCGAGGGTGACGACCGGGTCGCTGACCTCGTCGAACCCGGTGACGGCGGCGACGACGCCGTCCTGCACGTGCACCGCGGCCGGCCGCTCCCCGTCGGGCAGCACCACCCGCCGGGCCCGGACGACGAACGTCCCGCTCACCGCGCCACCTCCACCAGCTCGTCGACCGGCCGCGGCGTCACCGACGCCAACCGGGTCACCGCCTCGTGCAGCTCCTCCGCCCACGCGGTGCCCACCCAGCCGCCGGGCAGCGGCAGCCGGACGGCGTCGACCCCGGTCGCCACCTCGGACTGCGGGCCACCGATCGAGACCGTGGAGACGTAGGCCCGCGGCGCCACCGGCGGCAGCCAGGCCGGCGCGCCGGGGCCGAGCCCGATCGTGGTGTGCACCAGCGGACGGCCGTCCTGCTCGACCCGGGTGGTACCGGTCCACCGCCCCGGCTCCTCGCCCACCCGGCCGAGCAGGACCTGCTCGGTCGCGGTCAGCTCGGCGTGGCCGGACAGCTGGGCGTGCAGCTCGGCCCGGTGGTCGGCCCGTGCGGTGACCACCGTGGGCTCCGGCGCCAGGTGCAGCACGCCGGCGACCTCGGCCCGGACCACCTGCCGCGACGGCGGGGAATGGCCCCGGGCGGGCAGCACGACGGCCGCGGCCACCGAGTGCACGCCGAGCCGGGCACCGGCCTCCACCACGAGCCGGATCTCCACGTCGTCCCCGCCCAGCGGGCCGAAGGCCGTCGCGACCAGGTGCACCGTCGCCGGCCCGGTGCGCCGCACGGCCAGCTGGCCGCTGGCGCGCACGACCGGCAGGACCGTGCGCCCCCGCCCGTCGCACCGGGCGACCACCTCCACCAGCGTCCTCACGACGCCGTCTGCAACGCCTTCGCGCGCACCTGCTCCCGCACCCACTCGGCCACCTCGGTCGCCGCCGGGTCCTCGCGCAAGGAGATCAGCAGCGTGGGCTTGCCGCCCCGCACCGCGTCGGAGTCACGGCGCATCACGCCGAGGTCGGCGCCGACCAGCGGCGCGAGGTCGGTCTTGTTGACCACCAGCAGATCGGAGGCGGTCACCCCCGGCCCGCCCTTGCGCGGCACCTTGTCCCCGCCGGCGACGTCGACCACGAACACCTGGACGTCGACCAGCCCGTAGCTGAACGAGGCGGTCAGGTTGTCCCCGCCCGACTCGACGAAGACCAGCTCCAGCCCCGGGTGCCGGGCCTCCAGCAGCTCCACGGCGTCCAGGTTGGCGGTGATGTCGTCGCGGATCGCGGTGTGCGGGCAGCACCCGGTCTGCACCGCCTCGATGCGGTCGTCGGGCAGCACGGCGTTGCGGCGGAGGAAGTCGGCGTCCTCGGTCGTGTAGATGTCGTTGGTGACGACGGCGAGGTCGTACTCGGCGCCCAGCGTGCGGCACAGCGCGGCGGCCAGGGCGGTCTTGCCCGAGCCGACCGGGCCGCCGAGGCCGACCCGCAGGGGCCCGCCGTGCCGGTGCTCGGGGGTGTACGGGTCGACGTAGTCGTCGATCCGGTGGTCAGGCGGCATGTGCACTCCCGGTCATGAGGCGAAGAAGCGGTCCGTGCGGGCGGCGTGCACCTCGGCCAGCAGGTCGAGGAGGGGATCGGTGGCCGCCGGCAGGTCCTCGGCGGACGCCGCGGCGACCTCGTCGACCTCCGGGGCCAGCCGGGCGGTCACCGCGGCCACGGTGATCGGGTCCATCGCCAGCAGCCGCTGGGCGGCGGTGGCCGGCCCGCTGATCGACAGGTAGGCGGCGGCGTGTGCGGCGTCCCGCGGGGTCAGCCCGCCGGTCGCCGCGCAGATCCCAAGCGCCAGCGGGTGGTGCGGCTGCGCCGGAAGGGCCGCCCACGCCGGATGAGGCCAAGCGCGGCTGCCGACCCGGACCAGCCCCCGGCCCTGCTGCCGGGAGGCCGCCCGCAGCGCCGGGGAGGGGGTGCGGGCGTCGGCCTCGGCGTCCAGCGCGGCCAGGGACGCCACCGGGTCGGTGGCGTCCGCCGCCCGGCAGGCGGCGGCAGCGAGCCCGGCGGCCACCGCACCCGAGGTGGCCAGCCGCCGGCGCAGGAAGACCGCCAGCGAACCGGGGTCGGTGAGCACCCCGGCCGTGATCGCCTGCTCCACTCCGCCGGAGTGGGTGTGGCCCCCGGCGGGCAGCCGGGAGTCGGCGAGGGTGAGCAGCGCAGCCGTCATCGGGAGCCGGCCATCAGAAGAGGAAGTACCGCTGGGCCATCGGGAGCTCGCGCACCGGGTCGGGTTCCCAGACCTCGCCGTCGACGGAGACCGTGAAGGTGTCCGGGTCGACGCGGATCTCCGGCAGCGCGGTGTTCTCCGGCATGTCCGCCTTGCCCAGCCGGGTGGTGTCGGTGACCGCGACCAGCCGCCGGTCGACGGCCAGCCGGTCGGCCAGCCCGCCCTCGATCGCGGCCGGGGCGACGAAGTGCACCGACGTCTGCGCCGGCACCCGGCCGTACGCGCCGAACATCGGCCGCGGCAGCACCGGCTGCGGCGTCGGGATCGAAGCGTTGGCGTCGCCCATCTGCCCCCAGGCGATCATCCCGCCCTTGAGCACCACGTGCGGCCGGACGCCGAAGGTCCCCGGGTCCCAGAGCACCAGGTCGGCGAGCTTGCCCGGCTCCACCGACCCCACCTCGCCGTCGATGCCGTGCGCGACCGCGGGGCAGATCGTGTACTTGGCGACGTACCGGCGGGCCCGCAGATTGTCCGCCGCCCCGTCCCCGGCCAGCGACCCACGGCGGCGCTTCATCACGTGCGCGGTCTGCCAGGTCCGCATCACGACCTCACCGACCCGGCCCATCGCCTGGGCGTCGGAGCCGATCATCGAGATCGCGCCCAGGTCGTGCAGCAGGTCCTCGGCGGCGATCGTGGTCGGCCGGATCCGGCTCTCGGCGAAGGCCAGGTCCTCGGGCACCGAGCTGTCCAGGTGGTGGCAGACCATCAGCATGTCGAGGTGCTCGTCGAGGGTGTTCACCGTGTGCGGCCGGGTCGGGTTCGTGCTGCTGGGCAGCACGTTCGGATGCCCGGCGACGGTGATGATGTCCGGTGCGTGCCCGCCCCCGGCGCCCTCGGTGTGGTACGCGTGGATGCTCCGGCCGGCGATCGCGGCCAGGGTGTCCTCGACGAATCCCGCCTCGTTCAGGGTGTCCGAGTGCAGGGCGACCGGGACGCCGTTGCGGCCGGCCACGGTGAGCGCGGCGTCGATCGCGGCCGGCGTGGAGCCCCAGTCCTCGTGCAGCTTGAACCCGCTGGCCCCGGCCCGCAGCTGCTCCTCCAGCGAGTCGACGGAGACGGTGTTGCCCTTGCCGAGCAGCGCGACGTTGACCGGCATGCCGTCCATCGCCTCGAGCATCCGGGCCAGGTACCAGTCGCCCGGCGTGATGGTGGTGGCCTTGGAGCCCTCGGCCGGCCCGGTGCCGCCGCCGATCATCGTGGTGATGCCCGAGCCGATCGCCGTCGGCACGATCTGCGGACAGATGAAGTGCACGTGGCAGTCGATGCCGCCGGCGGTGAGGATCTTGCCGTTCCCGGCCAGGATCTCGGTGCCCGGACCGATGACCAGGTCGGGGTGGACGCCGTCCATCGTGTCCGGGTTGCCGGCCTTGCCCAGCGCGACGATCCGGCCGTCGCGGACGCCGACGTCGGCCTTGACGACCCCCCAGTGGTCCAGCACGACCGCGCCGGTGATCACCAGGTCAGGGGCGCCCTCGGCGCGGGTGGCCCGGCCCTGCCCCATCGACTCGCGGATCACCTTGCCGCCGCCGAACACCGCCTCCTCGCCGGCCAGCCCCGGACCACCGCAGCGGTCCTCGGTGACCTCGATGAGCAGGTCGGTGTCGGCCAGCCGGATCCGGTCGCCGACCGTCGGGCCGTAGAGCTGGGCGTAGCGCTCCCGGGACAGCTGCACCATCAGGCCAGCCCACCTTCCGCAGTGAGCCCGGGGACGACGCGGGCGCCGGCCAGCGGGACGAGGGTGACGGTGCGCTGGATGCCGGGCTCGAACCGGACCGCCGTGCCGGCGGCGATGTCCAGCCGGTGACCGTGCGCCGCGGCCCGGTCGAACGCGAGCGCCCGGTTGGCCTGGGCGAAGTGGAAGTGCGAGCCGACCTGGACCGGCCGGTCGCCGGTGTTGTGCACCGCCAGCTCGACCCGCGCCACGCCGGGCAGCGTCTCGATGACCCCCTCGGCGGTGATGACCTCGCCGGGGATCACGAACTCTGCTCGATCGTCCCGCTCGCTGACGCTCACGGGATCGGGTGGTGGACGGTCACCAGCTTCGTCCCGTCCGGGAAGGTCGCCTCCACCTGCACCTCCTCCAGCAGTTCTGGGACGCCGTCCATCACGTCGTCCCGGGTGAGCACGGTGCGGCCGGACTGCATGAGGTCGGTGACGAGCTCGCCGTCTCGGGCGCCCTCGAGCACGTGGTCGGTGACGATCGCGGTCGCCTCCGGGAGGTTGAGCTTCAGGCCCCGGGCCTGACGGCGTCGGGCGAGCTCGGCGGCGTAGCTGAGCATCAGCCGCTCCTGCTCGTGCGGGGACAGCAACACGGGCGTCGTCCTCCTGTCGTCGGCGGGCCGGCGGAGTCAGGAACCTAACCGGCCCGTGTGACGGTGACGTTGCGGGGACTTGTGCGACTCGTGCGACCGGTCCTATGGTTCATTACATGAGTAATGAACCCACGAGCCCGAAGGGGCGTGGGCCCGGGTGAACGAGGACGCCGGCCCGATCTTCCGGCAGATCGCGACGCAGCTCGAGGACGCGATCGTCGACGGCTCCCTCCCCGAGGAGAGCCAGGCCCCCTCATCCAACGAGCTGGCCGCCTTCCACCGCATCAACCCCGCCACCGCAGCCAAGGGACTCAACCAGCTGGTGGCCGACGGGGTCCTCTACAAGAGACGAGGAGTCGGGATGTTCGTCGCCACCGGCGCTCGCGAGCAGCTGCTCAAGCGGCGCCGCAGCGAGTTCGCCGAGCAGTACCTCACCCCCTTGCTGGCCGAGGCCGACAAGGTCGGCATCAGCATCGCCGAGATCGCCCAGATGCTGCGCGAGCGGGGAGGCCGGTCGTGACCGCCGTCGCCACGCTGGAGGGGGTCACGATGCGCTTCCGCGGCCACACGGCGTTGACCGACGTCTCCACCTCGGTGGAGGCCGACACGATCACCGGCCTGCTCGGCCGGAACGGCGCCGGCAAGACCACCCTGATGCAGCTGCTCACCGGCCATCGGGTGCCCACGGCAGGTCGGGTCCAGGTGCTCGGTGCCGCACCGTACGAGAACGACGCCGTGCTGAGCCGGCTCTGCTTCATCAAGGAGGGCCAGCGGTACCCGGACCACTTCCGGGTCTGCGACGCCGTCGCGGCAGCCGCACGGCTCTACCCCCAGTGGGACCAGCCGCTCTCCGACCAGTTGCTCGCCGACTTCGACCTGCCCCGGAAGCGGCCGATCAAGAAGCTGTCCCGCGGGATGAACTCGGCCGTCGGCATCGTCCTGGGCCTGGCCTCGCGTGCACCGGTCACGCTGTTCGACGAGCCGTACCTGGGACTGGACGCCGTCGCACGCCAGCTCTTCTACGACCGCCTGCTGGCCGACTACGCCGAGCACCCCCGCACGATCGTGCTCTCCACGCACCTGATCGAGGAGATCAGCGACCTCCTCGAGCACGTGCTGCTCATCGACCGCGGCCGAGTCCTCCTCGACGCCGATGCGGAGACGTTGCGCGCCACGGCGCTGACCGTCACCGGGCCGGCGGCCCAGGTGTCCACCTTCGGGGCCACCCGGCAGGTCCTGCACCTGGAGTCGATGGCCGGCCAGGCCCGGGCGATCGTCCGCGCGTCGTCGGCCACGGCCCGGCAGGACGCCGCCGTCCTCGGCCTGACCGTCGAGCCGACCTCGATCCAGCGGCTGGTGGTGGCCATGAGCCTCGCTGCAACGCAGCCCGCCGCCCCGTCGACCGCCGATCACCACACCCTCCAGGGAGCACCCCGATGAACCGTGTCCTGGGTGCCGCCCGGCTCCAGCTCGTCAACCCACTGGTCTCCATCGGGATCGCCTGGGCAATCGTCGCCCTCGCGTTCGCGGTCAACGTGGCGATCTGGGCCGTGGCCGACGTGGACACCCGCGCTGACGACTCGAACACCGGCGGCCTGGCCGCGCTGTACATCACCGTGCTCGTGACCTTCATCCAGGCGGTGACGATGATGTTCCCCTTCGCGATGGGGCTCAGCCTCAGCCGCCGCGTCTTCTACCTGGGCACGGCGCTGGTGGCAGTCATCGAGGCGCTCGGGTACGGCCTGGTGCTCTCGGCGCTCACAGCGATCGAGAACGCCACCAACGGATGGGGCGTCGGCCTGGACTTCTGGGCTCCCGGAGCGGTCGACGTCGGCAACCCGGCGCTGCAGGTGGTCGTCTTCGCGGTCCCGTTGCTGGCCTGCGCGTTCCTCGGGATCGGCCTCGGCGTGCTCTACAAGCGCTGGGGGACCGCAGGCATCTACGTCCTGACGGCTGCCAGCATCATCGGGGCGGGTGGCCTGGTCCTCCTGCTCACCTGGCGCCAGGCCTGGGACGAGCTGGGGGCCTGGCTGGGCGATCGATCAGTCGAGTCCTGGACCATCGGGCTCCCCGCTGTCGCCGCCGCCGCGCTCGCTGCTCTGGCCTACCTGGGGCTTCGCCGCGCGGTTCCGTGATGTCGCCATGCACCATCCGACGGCCGGCAGCGTCCCGTACGCGCCGGCCGTTCGGCGTACCTGGCTGCTCATATCTCGACTGACGAAACAGGCACAGCCCTGACGTGCAGCACCGGACGCCCGATCGCCCCCGGCTCCGAGGCCCGATCGGGCATGTCGTGCGGGAGCTGGGCAACGGCGTGCGGCGCAGAAAGAAGCCCACGGACAGAAGGCCCGAAGATCGGCAGTGCAGAAAGGGTGGAAATGCAGGAACGGGGCCACAGCCGTAGCTGTGACCCCGTCCTGGGAGTTATGTCCGGCGGCGTCCTACTCTCCCACCCGGTCCCCCGGGCAGTACCATCGGCGCTGAAAGGCTTAGCTTCCG